>JAUNWX010000031.1 GCA_030540075.1 Lachnospiraceae bacterium | reverse complement strand
AGATGACGGTGACGAGACCGCCCTCGACCTCTTCCTTCATATCGGTGACCTCCTCTGGTCGCTCATCGATGAGCAGGATCAGAAGATGCATCTTCGGCTCGTTTTTCACGATGGCCTTCGCGACCTGCTTCAGCAGCGTCGTCTTACCGGCCTTCGGCGGGGATACGATCATACCACGCTGGCCCTTCCCGATCGGCGCCAGCAGGTCGAGGATACGGAGCGAGGTCGAGGTTTTTTCTCCCGGCACCTCGAGACGGATGCGCTGATTCGGGAAGATCGGCGTCAGCGACTCGAAGCTCCGCCGACGGAACATCTCGGAAAGCGGTTTTCCGTTGACCGTTTCGATATAGGAAAGCGCCGCATAGCGCTCATTCGGGTTTTTCGCTCTCGACAGTCCATGGATGACATCACCGGTCTTCAGGCGGTAGCGCTTGATGATGGCCGGATTCACATAAACATCGCTGTCACCTGGCATGAAATTCTCCGAGCGCGTGAAGCCGAAGCCCTCCTGCATGACCTCAAGGATGCCACCGCACGGGTTTCCGCTCGGCACCCGCTGGGTCTCGTTATCGAGCTCATCGGTCTTTTCAACTGCTTCTGTACGTGGCGCTTCCTCGGTCTTCCCCGCCTGTGCGACGCTGCTGACCGCTTCTGAAGTCTTCACCCCCGCGTCTTCCACGCTCTTTACACTCTCCGATGCTGCAGCCGTCTCGGCCACATCTTCCGCCTTCGGCTTCCGGCCACGCGGCTTACGCTCCACGGCTGCCGCTGGCGTTTCTTCCTTCACCACATCGGTCACGCTATCGGCACCGGCCTCTGCTGTCGCCTCTGCGAACGCTTCCGTCTTCGATTTCCATCCATACGTCGTACGCTGCGGCGCACTTTTCTCGGAAGCTGCTACAGGCTCTACGCTCTCTTCTGTCTTCGGCTTTCGACCACGGGCCGTACGCTTCGGCGTATTTTCTTCGCCGGCATCCGAAGCTTCTGCTGCCACTTCCGCCTTCGGCTTTCGGCCACGTAGCTTACGCAACACGTCCGCCGGCGCTTCTGCCTTCGCGGCATCCGCCACGGTATCGGCACCGGCTTCTGCTGCCACTTCCATCTTCGGCTTACGGCCACGTGGCTTACGCTCTACGGCTGCCGCCGGCATTTCTGCCTGCGCGACATCCGCCACGGTATCGGCACCGGCCTCTGCTGCCGCCACTTCCACCTTTGGTTTCCGGCCGCGTGGCTTACGCTCTACAGAGACCACGGTCGTTTCCGCCTTCGCCACATCGGTCACCGCAGTATCCGCCTGGTTCTCTGCCTCCGCTGCCTGCAGCTCTCCGTTCTTCTCAGACACTTCCGCCTCTTCCGTCTTTGTCTTTGTCTTCGGCTTCCGGCCACGCGTCACCCGCTTCACCGTGCTCTCTTCTGCTGCCGGAACGGCTGCAGACGCCTCCGTCTTCGGCTTTCGTCCTCTCGGCTTACGCTCTACGGCTGTCTTCTTCTCTTCTTCTGCCATACTGCCTCCATATGGTTTCTCAGAAACCATGCTATGCTTACGGAAACATTCCGCTGTTTACATGTTCTGCTGCCCGAACGTTCTCTATGCGCATTCCGTACACACGGCCGTCCTTCGTCTGATGCATACTGGAATACATGCCGAAATCCTGCAACGCTCGCAGTGCATACACTGCACACCTTCGGTGCATACATATACTATCTGTTAAGGGAATATATAAAACGCTATCGTCAATCTGGAATTCATGGACGCGGGAACATCCGTTCCGGAAATCATCGATTTGAAATCATGCTCAATATACGAAGAAATTAGGGAAATCGTAAAGTAAGTATAACAACCGCGACCTTGTAACGCAAGTTTCATTTTGTTATACTAGCGGCACAGTGGGCATCCGATGCACAAAAGCACCGGACAGGTACGGATGAATCACATCACCATCCATCGCTACGTATATCACCACAGTGTAGCCTCTGTCGTAAACTCAGTATAAAGAAGGTTATTATGGCGAAAAACTATAGATCCACCCCGGGACCGTCGCTTCGCTACGACGCCCGTGGACAGCTCGTAAAGAATAAACCGAAGTCCCGTGTTCTGCACTTCATCCTCTGCTATCTGCTTCCGTACCTGATCATCAACGGACTGATTCTCCTCTTCGTGATTCAGCAGCCGACGATCGAGACGACTGAGCCGGATACGAAGGATTACCAGAGTGCCAGCATCGACATCAAGGTCGATTCCCTGGTGCCACTGAAGTCGCTGAGTGCGACGATGGATGGTGCAGAGCTTCCGCTCGAAAAGTCCGGCTCGATCTGGACCGCCGATGTCACGAAGAACGGAACCCTGACCCTGAACGCGAAGTCCATCAACGGCATGTCGAAGACGACCTATGTACAGATCAATCTCCTCGACGACGTCGGTCCGACCGTCGATGAAGAGTCCGTCAATCTCGGTGCCGGCTACCTCGAGTTCACCGTCTCCGACACCCAGTCCGGTGTGAACTGGGATTCGATCTACGGCGTTGACTCCCTCGGCAACAACGTAAAGCCGACCGACATCAATAAGCAGACCGGTCGCGTCACCTTCTCCATGGCCGGCGACGCCATCACCGTCTATATCCGCGACCTCGCCGACAACGAGAGCTCCGCAAACTTCTCCGTGAATTAAACTTCATCAAAAAAGCTGGTCGGATCGACCAGCTTTTTTGTTCGTCATTCATTCAGAGCCCCGAAGGGTTGCCAATAGAACAATCACTCTTGTTCAGTCGACACCAGCTCTTCGCTTTCCGCCGTCGGCTTCGCCGGCGCCTCCCGGAAACGATCATAGGTGCGCAGGATGCCGCAGATCACCTGCTTTTCATGCTCGGTGAACGCGTCCTCCGTCATGCGCCACTGCCAGTTCTGACCGGAGGTGCCCGGCTGATTGATGCGCGCATCGCCGCCGAGGCCGAGGTAATCCCCTGCCGGCACGATCACGGTATCCGCGATGGACGCCATCGCGCGCTTGATGAGGAGCTCCGGCATCGCATTCCAGTCATTGCCGGAACGGCTCATGTACTGGTACATATAGTCCCGCTGCCAGTCCGGGATGGTCTCAAACCAGTGACGGAGGGTGTCATTATCATGTGTCCCCGTGTAGCAGACACAGTTCGGGGTGGTGAAGTTGTGCGGCAGGTACGCATTGCCCGCCCCCGAATCCCAGGCGAACTGCAGCACCTTCATCCCCGGGAAGCCGGTCTCGGCCATCAGCTTCCGGACCGCATCCGTGATGACACCGAGATCCTCTGCGATAATCGGCAGCTCCTTCGTACCGAAGTGCTGGTACATCGCACGGAACAGCCCCATGCCCGGGCCCTTCACCCACGCACCGTTTTCCGCCGTATCATCGCCGAATGGCACCGCATAGTAGGCCTCGAAGCCACGGAAATGGTCGACGCGGAGACAGTCGTACATCGAGAGACAGTACTCCATGCGCGCACACCACCAGGCATAGTTCGTCTTCTTATGCGCCGCCCAGTCATAGAGCGGATTGCCCCAGAGCTGACCGGTCGCGGAGAAGGCATCTGGCGGAACCCCCGCTACCTTCGATGGGTGACCGTCCTTCGTGTACTGGAAGAGCTCGCGATGCGCCCAGGCATCCGCCGAATCCGGTGCGCAGTAGATCGGGATATCACCGAGGATCTCAATGCCCCTCGCCGCCGCGTAAGCACGAAGCGCCGCCCACTGCTTATTAAACTCATACTGCACGAAGGCGTAGAACGCCACCTCGTCCGCATGCTCCGCACGGAACGCAGCCACGGCCTTCGGATCACAGTCGCGCAGCTCCTCCGGCCAGACATCCCAGCTCGCACCCGAAAGTGAATCTTTGATGGCCATGAAGACGCAGTACTCGACGGTCTCCGGGCGAAGCTCCGCGAAGAGCGCCGCGACATCGCCGCCCTGCTCCTTGAAATGCGTGAAAGCGAGCTTCAGCGCCTTGTTCTTGCTGCTGTAGAGCTTCCCGTAGTTGACGCGTTCAATGCTGTCAACCGGTACGCCTGCCTCCTGCCGTACATTCGCCGGCTGCTTCAGCCAGTGGCGAAGGTCGCGGAACGCCACATCCCGATCATGCGCGAACCAGATCGCCGGGGCGTTCTTCGCATCCGATGCTGCATCGTCATCCGACTCTTTTTCTTCGCTTTCGTCTGCCACTGCCACCGGCTGCTTCTGTGCCCTCGCTGCGGCCTCAGCGCGTGCCAGCGCTGCATAGTCGACCGCATCGCCGAAGTCAAACGCCTCCGGATCCGCGAGCTCCTCTGCGCTCAGCAGTCCCTCCTCGACCAGCAGGTCGAGGTCCACGAAATACGGGTTGCCCGCGAAGGCGGAAAATGCCTGGTACGGTGAATCGCCGAAGCCCGTCGGGCCCATCGGCAGGATCTGCCAGATCTTATTTCCGGTCTCACATAATAAATCGATAAAACGATATGCTTCCTCGCCGAGTGTTCCGATGCCGTACTTTCCCGGCAGCGAGAACACCGGCATCAAAATGCCTGCTTTCTTCATACTCAGCCTTCCCCCTTATCCCTTGCGCCGCTTCGTCAGCTTCTGATCGAGTGCAGCCTTCTGCACGCTCTTCCGCTGTGCGGAGGCCTTCGTGCCCGTCGACTTCGCTGCCGGCTTCTTCGGCTCTGCCTTCGCTGCTTCGACAGCCTGCGCTGCCGCTGCCTTCGCCTCGGTCATCTGCTTCGGCACGGTCGTCTTTTTCCGGGTCGTCTTCTTCTCACTGACGACCTCAACCTTCTCTTCCGCTGTCGCCTTCTTCGCACTCGTCTTCTTCGCGGTGCTGCTCTTCGCAGCGGTCTTCTTTGCGGCTGCCTTCTTCGCTTCCGTCGCCTTCGGTGCCGGCTCCGCGCATGGTGTCAGCTGGTAGATGGTGGTCGACATCGCCGGGATCTCGAGATCGACGGCATAGTTCCGCTCATCCCAGTCGGTCTTCACCGCCTTATGTGCCGTGCGCTTCACGGCGCCGCTTCCGCCATACTTCTTATCATCACTGGAGATGAGGGACTTCGCGGTGCACATGAACGGAACACCAACACGGAACTTCGTATGCGCGACGTTATCGAAGTTCGATACTACGAGGAGGGTCTCCTCCGGCTTCTCGGTCTTTCGAACGAACATCACCATGGATTCCTCCTGATAGGAGCAGTTGATCCACTCGAAGCCGTCCGTGACGTAATCCTGCTGCCAGAGCGCCGGATGTGTCCGGTAGACGGCATTGAGATCCCGTACGAAGTCCTGGATGCCCTCGTGTACCGGGTACTCGAGGAGATTCCACTCAAGCTCCTGATTCTCGGACCACTCGTCATACTGTCCGAAGTCCTGACCCATGAAGAGAAGCTTCTTGCCCGGGTGCGTCCAGAAGTAGCCATAGGCCGCACGCAGGTTCTGTGCCTTCTCCTCGAAGGTCTCACCCGGCATCTTGCCGAGCATCGAGCCCTTGCCATGCACGACCTCGTCATGTGAGAGCACGAGCATGAAGTCCTCGGAGTAGTTATAGATCATCGAGAAGGTGAGCTGGTTGTAGCTGCCCTTCCGGAAGAACGGATCCGTGCCCATATAGCTCAGGAAGTCGTTCATGAAGCCCATGTTCCACTTGAGGTCGAAGCCGAGGCCGTCCTGCTCGACATCCCCGGTGATGTTCGGCCATGCCGTGGACTCCTCTGCGATGAGCAGGGTGCCCGGGAAGCGCTTGTGGAACTGTGAGTTCAGATGCTTCAGGAACTCCACCGCATCGAGGTTCTCGTTGCCACCGTAGATGTTCCGCGGTGCGTCCTCACCCTGACGACCGTAGTCGAGGTAGAGCATAGAGGCCACGGCATCCATACGGATACCATCGGCATGATAGCGGTCTGCCCAGAACATCGCACTGCCGATGAGGAAGTTCGACACCTCGTTCTTACGGTAGTTGAAGGTCAGGGTGCCCCAGTGCGGGTGGCTCGCGAGACGTGGATCCGGATTTTCATAGAGTCCTGTACCATCGAACTGTGCGAGACCCCAGCTGTCCCGCGGGAAGTGCGCCGGTACCCAGTCGAGGATGACGCCGATGCCGGCCTCATGCATGTAGTTCATGAAGTACATGAAGTCCTCCGGTGTGCCGTAGCGGCTCGTCGGTGCGTAGTAGCCGGTCACCTGATAGCCCCAGCTGGCATCGAGCGGATGCTCCATCACCGGCATAAGCTCGACATGCGTATAGCCCTCCTGCTTCACATAGTCCGCAACCTTCACCGCAAGCTCACGGTAGTTGTAGAACTCGGAGCCGAGCTGCGTCGTGCCATCCTCATTGACGGCCTGCTGCTTCCGTGCGAAGGAGCCGAGGTGCAGCTCATAAACGGACATCGCGTCTTCCTTGATGCCCCCGACACCGCGCTCCGCCTTCTGCTGCTGCCATGCCGCATCCGTCCACGTAAACTGTCCGATGTCTTCCACGATGGAGGCATTGCCCGGACGAAGCTCGAAGCCGAAGGCATACGGATCGATCTTCAGGAACGGCTCCTGGTGGTGACACTTGATCTCATACTTATAGAGGCTGCCCGGGGCGAGGTGCGGGATGAACAGCTCGAACACACCGGAATCACCGAGACGCTGCATCATGTGGCGGCGGCCGTCCCAGAGGTTGAAGTCACCGACGACGGAAACACGCTCTGCATTCGGCGCCCATACGGAGAACGCGACACCATCGACGCCGTTGATGCGGATCGGATGTGCACCCATCTTCTCATAGATGTCATACCAGATGCCGCCCTGATATTTCTTGATATCGCGGTCGGTATAGGTCGACGGGAAGGCATACGGGTCCTCGGTGTCCTCCGTCGTATCGTTATCGTAGGTGATGTGGTAGGTGTACGCCGGAAGCGCCTCGTTCCAGGCCTCCTCCATCGGCAGGAGGGTCGCGAAGAAGCCGGCCTCATCGACGAGCTCCATCGGATAGTGCTGTCCGCCGAGCACGAGCTCGATCGATTTCGCGGTCGGCACGAAGCTCTGCACCAGCAGTCCCTCCGGGATGATGTGCGCACCGAGGATCTTCTTCGGGTTCGCGGTTTCCGCGTAGGTGACGTCCTCCACCTCCGCCCAGTTCATGATCTCTTCTAATCTCTCATTCATGCTTTATCTCCTTCATCTCATACATCGGATGGATGTTTCTTCACTTCGCTTAGCGGCGTCTTTTCGGTCACCGGCTGTCCGGATGCTGCACCGGCAGCTGCCGGCTCCGTCTGCGTTTCCTTCGCCAATGCTGTCGGCCTCTGCTTCGGATGGCGCTTGTTCACTTTCTTTTTCGGCTGAAAGTCCGGATCCTTCACCGCCTTCAGCACGACGATGGAGCGGGGCTCCACGGTATAGCGTTCCTCCGGAAGCATCGTCCCCTCCAGACAGATACCGTTCGTTTCCTCCATGGCAGTATCGATCACGGCGGCCCACTTCATGCCGAGCGGCGGATGCGCCAGCAGGAAGCTGTGCTTCTCCCAGTGCATATTGTAGAGCACGAGGAAGGTATCATCCCCGGCATAGGCACCGGCGTACATGACCCCGAGCTGCCGGCGGAAGTTCTCACTGTCCGGCCGCCAGGCATTCTCCCCATGGAAGCTGATATCCGGGATACCGACGGAGCGGTAGTCCATCTGGCGAAGCGCTGTGCCTTGATGAAACACCGGATGCCGCTTCCGGAACTGAATCGCGTAGCACGCGAAATCGTAGAGCTCCCGATTCCGCTCGATGAGCCGCCAGTCGAGCCAGTTTAGCGCATTATCCTGGCAGTACGGGTTATTGTTTCCGAGGCGGGACTGGCCGAACTCGTCGCCCGCATGGATCAGCGGGGTGCCCTGGCTCAGCATCAGCAGAAGCCAGGCGTTCCGCCACATCTTCTTTCGAAGCAGCTTGATGGACTTCTTCCGGGTCGGACCCTCCTCGCCACAGTTCCAGCTGTAGTTCTGGTCGGTACCGTCGCGGTTATCCTCATGATTCTCTTCGTTGTGCTTGCGATCATAGGAGAGGACATCCATCAGACTCATGCCCGAGACATTGGCCATGTACTGGATGCTCGCCCGATTCGACGGGTTCTCGCGCACCCGCTGCATGAGCGTCGGCAGCATGCTCTCGTCGCCCTTCAGGATGCGGCGCATGTCGTTCTGGAAACCGTCATTGTAATCCGCAAGGTAACGGCCCGGTGCGGCTGCCTGCGCGGCGCCATGGGTCGGTGTCTCCGGAATCTGGCCCTGCCAGCTGTCCGCCCAGATCTTGAAGCGGCTCAGCCACGGATCACGGGCGATGACTCCGTACGGCGCGGCGCCGATCAGGTGGATCCCGTCGACGTGATAGTGGATGCGCCAGTAGCGCATGACGTTCACGATGTGGTCCGGAATGGTTTCGTTTGTAAAGTACAGGTCGACCACGATCTCCATGCCGTGTGCGTGCAGGGTATGCACGAGCTTCCGGAACTCGTTCCGCGGATTCTTGTGGTCGGAGGTGAAGCTCGATTTCGGCGCGAGCTGCAGGGCGTCCTTCGTGAAGCCCCAGTAGTTGATGCGGCCCGTCGGGCGAAGCTCGACCTCATATGGATTATCATGTCCGTAATCCGGAAGCATGACCTCGTTAAATTCATACGGCGGCATCAGCTCGAGCGTCGTGATCCCGAGCGCCTCGAGGTACGGAATCTTCTCGAGGATGCCCTGGAAGCTGCCCCGGAGCTCGCTGTCGAGGCCGGAGCTGTGGTGCTCGGTGAAGCCGCGCACATGGAGACGGTAGATGATGCTGTCCTCGTACGGCAGATCGAGCGCCCGGTCCTGTCGCCAGGCCTCACTCGACTCCGGGATCGCCGTCGCCTCGCCGATCGGCGTCTTCAGCGTCCGGGTGCCGTCCTTCAGATTTCCGAAGCTCTTCCTCCCCTCAAAAACCGTCCCGTTCGGATCGGTGAAGATGCGGCCATCCGCCTCGTAGCAGTAGCTGAGCTCCGCCAGCGGGAGGGCCAATGCAGGCTGCCTCTTCTCGTGCACCCTTGCCTGTGCCTCAGTTGCGCCCGCGGCTGCCGGTGCCTGTGCCTGTACCTCGTTTGTCCCCGCAGCATCCCTGCCTGCGATCACTTCGCCGCCTCGTGGTCCGGATGTGACCGGCAGCTCCAGATGCCAGACATCCCCGATCCGATCCGCCGGATCAAAGGCGATCTGACGAACGCGTCTGTTTTTATGATATAGATTCAGAAACAGCTGCTCTGTACGAACCGCTGCCTCGAAGATGTAATGGTCATTTTCCTTCTTTAAGCCTAGCATGATGTCCCTTCTTCGTTGTCTTTCTCTATATTTCAGATCTCGATGTCCAGCTCGATCGGACAGTGATCGGAGCCGAAGATCTCCTGGTGGATCGACGCGCCCCTGACCCGGTCGCGGAGCTGCTCGGAAACGATGAAATAGTCGATACGCCAGCCCACGTTCCGATCACGCGCCTTCATACGGTAGGACCACCAGCTGTACTCATCCGTCGCGTCCGGATACAGCAGGCGGAAGGTATCGATGAAGCCCGAATCGAGCAGCCGCGACATCTTCGCACGCTCCTCATCCGAGAAGCCGGCATTCTTATGATTCGTCGCCGGATTCTTCAGATCGATCTCCTCATGAGCGACGTTCAGATCCCCACAGTAGATCACCGGCTTTTTCTTATTCAGTTCGCCGACGTACTGCCGCCACGCATCCTCCCACGCCATACGGTACGGAAGACGCTTCAGCTCGTTCTGGGAGTTCGGCACATACACCGTCAGCACATAATAATCCGGAAATTCCGCCGTGATCACACGACCCTCACGGTCATGCTCCTCGATTCCCATACCATAGGTTACAGACAGCGGCTCCTCCTTCGTAAAAAGCGCCGTACCGGAATAGCCCTTCTTCTCCGCATAGTTCCAGTACATATGGTAGCCCGGAAGTGTAAGCTCCAGCTGCCCCTCCTGCAGCTTCGTCTCCTGCAGACAGAAGATATCCGCATCCAGGCTCTCGAACACCTCCATGAAGTTCTTCCCCATGACCGCCCGAAGACCATTCACATTCCACGAAATCATTTTCTTCATATAGTAAATTCCTCTATTTATATCTCTACATTCTGAATAGCTCTATTCTAGCATGGTTTGGGAGGATTTTCTTTTAAAAACGTGTTAGTAGAAAAAATAAAGCAGGGGATCCGGCGAACCGGAGCCCCTGCTCTGATTTATTCGGTTTCCTCAACGATCTCGAGGGAACCCTGCATCCAGATCTTTCCCTTGAAGCGGCGGCCGACCGCCGGCACACCGGTGAGATCCGATTCATTGATCGCGACATGGAAGACACACTCGTTGCAGCTGATCTTCATATCCACCACATTTTCGTGGGTGTAGACATTTTCCTTCACCCGGAGAGAAACGATCTCCCCGAGAATCTGGTACATATCGCACTCGACACCGGTCGGCATGAAGGTGGTCTCCACGAGACTGTAAAGATCCTCCGTCTGGTAGCGCTGCTGTACCTCATGCATGAGGTTGAGGTCCGTCTCCGTCAGCGTATCGATCGCCTCCGGATCGCCCTGACGGGCCGCCTCGAAGAGACGCTTCCGCTCGTTCTGACGATGCTTCACGATCTCCGGATCCTCCGGACGCTTCTCGACCGGAAGCAGGATCTTTCCGCTCTCCGCGAGACCGGTCAGAAAGGCCTGACGCGCACGCAGTGGCATCTGCATACGGCGAAGCTCGGTGAGCTGCACCGAATTCGTGATGTAAAAGATGAGCGGGATGCCCGAACGGAAGTCCTCGAGCACACCGGCATAGGTCTCCTTCTCGAGATGACGCTCGACCGCGCCCTCCTCCGTCAGTGTCCCATCGTAGGAGCGCATATACGGAAAGTAGTATTCCCGGTGAAACACGCCATCGGGCGTGCGCTGACCGACCAGCGTGATGCCCATGGACGGTGCCACCGGGAGCTGATACTCCTCGGTCACGACACCATCCCCGGCGTTGATCGTCTGTACCCGGTACTTTTCATTCTCGGCCCGCACGAGCAGCGGCTCAAGCTGCAGCTCTGTATTCAGTTTTGAAAATCCGACGGATCTCAAAAATTTATGCATGGATGTATCTACCCTCTTTATAAAAATGATGCGATCGTTTTCATCATTTTCTCAACATCGATCGGTTTCGTCAAGTACCCATTCATACCGGCTTCGATCGCCAGCGTCCGATCCTCCTCGAAGGCGTTCGCCGTCATCGCGAGAATCGGGATCGTACGACAGTACGCGCTGTCCATCGCGCGGATCTGCCGGGTCGCTTCGTAACCGTTCATGATCGGCATCTGAATATCCATCAGGATGAGATCATACTGTCCCGGTGTGGCCGCCGCCATCTTCCCGACGGCGACGGAGCCGTCCTCCGCGACCTCGATGAGGAAGCCGGCTTCCTTCAGAATCTCGGTCGCGATCTCCTGGTTCAGCTCGTTGTCCTCAACGAGGAGTATCTTCTTTCCACTAAGATCCACACCTGTCTCCTGCGCTGTGATCAGCTCTTCGATGGAGCCACGCGTCGACGATGCCGGTGCCTGTTCGGAATCAGCTGTACCCGTCGTCGGTTCAGAAGCAGCGGCATCCGAAGCGGACGTTCTCTCGACCTGTGCACAACAGTGGAAGGAGAGACAGACATCAAAGGTACTGCCCTGACCTTCGACGCTGGAAAGCTCGATCGTGCCACCCATCATCTCAACCATCCTCTTCGTGATGGCTAGGCCGAGTCCGGTGCCCTGGATGCCGCTGACCGTCGCGGTCTCCTCACGCGAGAAGTTCTCGAAGAGGTGCTGCCGGAAGTTCTCGCTGATGCCGATGCCGGTATCCCGCACGATGAAGTGATAGCAGGCACCGCCCTCCGGCCCGCTCTTCTCCTGACGCAGGAGGAAACGGATGCTGCCGTTCATGCGGTTATACTTCACCGCGTTGCTGAGCAGATTGAGAAGGATCTGCGTGAGGCGCAGCTGATCGGCCAGCACATCCTAGTTCTGCACATCCTGAAGGTCCATCTGGAAGTCGATCTGTTTCTCCTCGAGTGACGGACGGATCATCGTACTGAGATCCTCCATGAGGCTCGGCAGATGGAGCGGCTTCTCCTGCAGTGTTACCTTGCCGCTCTCGATCCGGCTCATATCGAGGACATCGTTGATGAGGGAAAGCAGATGCTCACTTGACATCCCGATCTTCCCGAGGTAATCGCGCACCTTTTCCGGATGCTCGAGCTGCGAGGAAGCGAGCTCCGTGAAGCCGATGATGGCATTCATCGGCGTACGGATATCGTGCGACATGCTGTTCAGGAAGGTGGTCTTCGCCGCATTGGCACTCTCGGCCTGCGTGAGCGCGTGCTTCAGCTCCTGCTCGTTCTCCTGCAGCTTCGCGTTCAGCCGCTCCGCACGGGCTGCAGCGAGGCGCGCATTCCGAAGAAAGCCAAGGATCACTGCAAGGATCAGGAGGAAGAGAGACAGACAGGAGATCGTCACCGTCAGGAGATTATCCTTTACAAAATCGAGGAGCGTGACTTTTTTCGCCGCATCCTCATACATCGAAACGGCACCGGTCAGCTTCGTGCTCTGCATGGTCTTCAGGGTCTTGTTGAGAATCGAGTTCAGCAGACGGTTTCCACGTTCTACCGCGAAAGAGACTTCCCCCGCCCGGGTGAGGTAGACACTATGGAGCTCCTTATCATTGACATACTGCATAGCCTGCGCGGTGCGGATGAGCATACCGTCGGCATCGCCACGCTCGACCGCCTGCTTCGCATCCTCGTAGCTGTCATATTTTGCGATCGTCCAGAACGGATATTTGTTCGAAATATACCACTTGGCCTGCGCGTCCTTCTTTACGATGGCGATGGTATTCGACACACTTTCATTAAAGGCATCCTGCGCGGTCACGACGGCGAGCGGGATAGACAACACCGTATTCGACAGCGACACGCCGCTCCGCTCCGCGTAGTACGGATTCTGGCTGACATGAAAGACCATATCGATCTTTCCGTTCTGCACCGCTGAAAGCGCTGCCTGCAGCGTATCGAAGCCGACGATTTCGAAGTGGATCGTCTCATCGAGACAGTCCGTCGCGTGCATGATGTAGTCATTGAGCACGCCCGTCACCTGCCCGGTCTTCGGATCCTCCACGCTGAAGCCGGGATCGTTTCGCTGGTAGCCGATGCGGATGCTGCCATGCTGCGCGAGCCAGTCCTTCTCTTCCATGGTCAGCGGTGAGAGTGTCTGCGTCGCGATGTAACGCTTGTAGAGCTCATTCGCATAGAAAGGCTTATCCTTCTCCATCGCCTGCATCGCCGTGTCCAGCTTCTCCTTCAGATCCGGGCGCTGCTTCGAGATACCGAAGTAAATCTCCGAGCTACCCGTGTCTATGATGGCCGTCAGCCCCGCATCCGCCCAGATGGAGGTCTCCGTCGACACCACGCCGTCCAGCTTATGCGCTGCGAACAGCGCCTTCGCTTCGTCAATGCTGTCGACCGGCACGTGGATGGTCTGGATGTTATGTTGCTTTTCCCAGTCACAGTACTGCGTGTACTGAACGGTTTTCTCCATCACCGCGATGCGTTTTCCATTGAGACTGGAAAGCTGCGTCGCGGAAATCCCGGAATGCTCCATATCCACGTACAGATAATAGCGTTCCACGCCCATCGACCGCTCGGAGAAGAGGATGTGCTCCGCCCGCTCGTCGGTATAGGAAAGGCCGCTCATGATATCGATCTGACCGTTCTCCAGCTTCTCAAACAGCGCCGTCCAGTCATCCTTCACATAGATGTAATCCCAGCCCGTGTAGGACGCCACCGCCTGCTCGTACTCATAGCCATAGCCACTGCGACCACCATCCGGGTTCGTGATGTGGTAGGAATCCTCGTACCAGGCCGCCTGGACGTTCACATACATGTCAGAAGCGCTCGACGACGCCTCGGTAGCCGTATCCGCGAACGCCGTCAGCGTAAACAGCAGCGCAAAAAAGAAAAAGTATGCGGCAGTCTTCCATATATAGAAGAAATCCCTGTCGGCATACTTTCTAAAAAACGTATCCAGATACGAAAAGAGCCCACTTCCTCTGTGTCCGGGCTGATATCGATACTGCTGCGCTCTGTTCATAGCTCCCCCTGTAAACTGCTTCGATGTTTCCATTTACCATTCAACACACTATAACATACAAAATTGTTTTCGTGGAATTCTTTTTCGAAACATAGTAAAACAGGGCCCTGGCTGATTCACAGTCCGAACTTCTGCTTCGCGAGCGTCGCGATCATATCCGAGGCCTCGTCGACATCGAAGACGGAGCTGTCGAGGATGATGTTACGGTAAGTGTACGCATTTTCGATATTCTCGCAGTAGCGCGTCCGATAGCGCTCGCGCGCGAGATCAACATCGTGGATCATCTTCATCGCGGTGCTATCGCTCATGCCGAGGATTTCCGTGCAGTTATGGAAACGCACATCGTACGGCGCCTGCACATAGAAGGACAGCCGCCGCTGCTTATCCCGCAGCACATACTCCGCGAGCCGTCCGACGATGATGCAGTCCTGCTTCTCCACCGTATCCCGGATGATATTGCTCTGCACCTCGAAGATCTCATCCTCAAGTGAGGTCTTGCCGAAGCCCAGCGGGAACTTCTGATAGTACAGGCGGTTGCCCCGGCTCATCTCCTCCCGGTTTCCGATCTCCGATACCGGAAGCCCCATCCGTCGGGCGGTTTCCTCCACGATATCGCGGTCCATGAAGTAGATGCCGAGCTTCTCCGCCGTCTTCCGCGCGATCGCACGCCCTTTCGACGCAAACTGTCGCGAGATGGTGATGACATAATGCTGACTCATGTTTTCCTCCTTCCAAAATCACAGGCTCAACGCGCCCGCAGTTCCTTCTTCGCGGTGCGGCGCACGATGATCGACAGCGTGAAATCGATGATGAAGTAGATCGCGAAGGCGAAGCCGAAGAGCACGAAGACATCCGAGACATTGATCTGGCCCGTGCCGTTGTAGCGGTTCGCGTTGGCGAGTACCTGCTTCGTCCGCGCCATCAGCTCGATGATCGCGATGTTTGCGAGGTAGGAGGAGTCCTTGATGGTCGAGATGACCTGGCTGAGGAGCGTCGGCACGATCTTATGGTAGACCTGCGGCAGGATGATGTAGATCATGGTCTGCACGCTCGAGAAGCCCTGGGATTTCGCCGCCTCGAACTGACCCGCCGGGATCGCATTGAGGCCGCCACGCACGATTTCGGCGATGACGGAGGACTCGAAGAGGATCAGGGCGAAGGCGCCCTTGAACAGGAGGCCGGCCTCGACGCTGGAGAGTCCCAGCATTTTCTGCTTGAGGAAGCCCGGGATCGGCAGGAACACGAGGCAGATGAAGATCCAGAGCAGGAGCGGGGTGTTTCGGAACACCTCTATGTAGATGGTCGCCAGGATGCCGAGGATGCGGTTATCCTTCTTCGTGCAGTAGTTCCGCGCGATGGCGAGCAGGTAACCGAACACGACACCGATCAGCACCGCGACGGCAGAAATCACGACGGTAAAGGCCACACCGCGTAAGAGGAACGGCAGGACGCCCTTCATCGAAAAGATACTGAAGCTTGCTTCCAGGTTTTTCATACGTTTCCTCCCAGCTTGCGGACAGTGGCAGCTTCACGTGCCTTGAGGCGGAGCTCCCAGCTGCTGGCGAGATGCGAGAGCGGGAAGCAGACGACGAAGAACAGCGCACCACAGAGGATGTAGGCCGGTCCATAGGCACCACCGGTCTTCTCACCGGTGACGAAGCTGTAGGTGATGGAGATGAGATCACTTCCGCCGACGATATAGAGGCAGGAGGTGTTCTTGATGAGGTTGACGATCTGGTTCACCATCGGCGGCAGGATGATCTTGACGGTCTGCGGCAGGATGATGTAGTACATCTCCTCGAAATAAGTGAAGCCCTGCGACTTCGCGGCCTCAAACTGACCGAACGGCACCGCTTCGATGCCGGCACGGAACACCTCTGCCATGTAGGCACCGGTGTACACGCCGAGGGCGATGATACCGGTCGGAATCACGCCGATGGAGTGCTTCGAGAACGCCAGTGCGTAGTAGAGGAAGCAGAGCTGCAGGAGAATCGGCGTGTTCTGTATGAACTCGACATACACACGTGAGATCAGCCGGAGCCCCTTGCGCCCGCTGGTGGCCATCAGGCCGAACAGCATGCCGAGCAGCAGTGCCAGCAGAATACCGAACAGCGCGGTCACCACCGTGTTGCCGAGCCCCAGCAGAAATCCATGTCGGAAGTTCCAGATTTTATTCCAGGCATATGCAGAAAACAGACCGCCCATCGTACACCTCTCTAAAAGAATCCGGGGCAAATAGGAGCTGCCCCGGGGTTCACATCAGCTTAACTTACATTCATTTCGGATCGGATCCGATCATATCTGAGTCCATCCGATCGAATCGAATCCACTTTACTCGAGTGTTTTGAACCTTCATGACTTCGCATGTAACGCGCTGCTCATGGCCGGTTCGAACACATCTCATCATGCCAGGTTGTTCTCAGCCTTCAGAGAATCCACCGTGCCATCGGAAAGGAACTTCTGAATCTCATCCTCGCAGTAGGTGGAGAAATCAGAGCCCTTGGTGGTCGCGATACCATACTCCTGCGGTGCGAACTCCTCCTTGATGTAATCACGATCATCGGTGTGATAGATCGCAAGGATGGACTTATCTACACAGAAGGCATCGACTTCACCGGCAGAAAGTGCAGTGGAGATGGTTGGGTAATCATCGTACTGCTTGAAGCTTACGCCATCGGTCCAGGTCGCCGGGTCAAATGTCTCCGGATCGAATCCGTCATCAGTCAGCACCTTGTTGTCGACCATTGCGGTGACGAGAGACTTCGCAGAGGTGGAGCCGGAGGAAACACCGACAACCTTATCCTTCAGACCTGCGAGATCTGTGATACCGGAATCCTTCTGTACGAGTACGCCGACGTGATCGGTATAGTACGGTGTGGTGAAATCCCAGCTCTTCTTACGCTCATCCGTGATGGTG
The DNA here is from genome assembly GCA_030540075.1 of Lachnospiraceae bacterium. Classification (GTDB taxonomy): domain Bacteria; phylum Bacillota; class Clostridia; order Lachnospirales; family Lachnospiraceae; genus Oribacterium. The sequence continues at coordinate 8,240 of JAUNWX010000031.1, read as the reverse complement.
AAGGTCGCGAGTACGCAGTCGATATCACCGGAATCGAGAAGCTCGGTTCTGGTCGCTGCGGTTACGGTCGTGAACTCGACATCGACGCCGAGGTCCTTCGCAATATCCTGTGCGAGGGAGATCTCCATACCGGAATACTCACCCGTCAGCGGATCCTTATAGCCGAAGCCCTGAACGGCATCCTTTACACCGACGCGAAGAACACCACGGTCGATGATGGCCTGTGTATCAGCACCGATCTCCGAAGAAGCATCGCCACCCTTGGATGCTGCGGCTGTCGTCTCTGCAGCGGCTGCGGTCGGCTCAGCGGCTGCAGCAGTGGTCGTTGCGGCTGCGGTGGTCGTCGCTGGTGTGCTGGAAGAACCACAGGCAGCCAGGCCCATCATCATCGCTGCTGCCATCGCCATACTGGTGAATCTCATCATCTTTCTCATAATTTTCTCCTCCTCATGTGTGGATGCCGGTGAAGCGGATCTGTGTCGCTTCCTTCCGGACTCTCTATTGTAAAGCCGGGCAGATGCCGCGGACGTTTACACTGTATTTCGTATCCTGCGCGTCATGCGCTGAACAGATGCCTTTCTCTATCGGATAATCTTTCCGAGGAACTCCTTGACTCTCGGACTGTCCGGAGCGGTGAAGAAGTGCTCCGGTGTACCGGCCTCGATGATCCGGCCATCCTCCATAAAGACGATCCGGTCCGCTACCTGCCGTGCGAAGCCCATCTCGTGGGTAACGACCACCATCGTGATGTTCTCTTCCTTCGCAAGCTTCACCATGACATCGAGTACGTCCTGAATCGTTTCCGGATCCAGCGCACTGGTCGGCTCATCGAACAGGATGATCGGGGTCTTGCAGCAGAGCGCCCGCGCAATCGCGATTCGCTGCTGCTGTCCACCGGACAGGGCGGTCGGATAAACACCGGCCTTATCCCGGAGCCCGACGACATCGAGATAGTGATACGCGGTTTCCTCGGCCTCCGCCTGAGAAACACCATGGAGCTTCGTCGGTGCCAGGGTCAGGTTTCGGAGTACGGTGAGATGCGGGTAGAGATTAAACTGCTGGAACACCATCGAGATCTTCTCCCGTACGATCTTCCGCTGATTCTTCTCGGTCATCTCCTCCCCGTCGATCAGGATGCGACCGCTGGTCGGTGTTTCCAGGAAGTTCATACAGCGGACGGTGGTGGACTTACCGGATCCGGATGGACCGATGATGACCAGTTTCTCTCCGTCCTTAACTTCGAGATTCACGTCCTTTAATACGTGAAGATCACCGAAATTCTTATTGATATGTTCCAGCTTGATCGTTGCCACTGTACTTTCCTCTTTCTTTTCATCCGGAATCCCGTATCACAGATCTGCGATTCCGGGCGTTCCGATCTCCCCCTGTTTTTCAGACATTCCGACCTGCTCTCCAGGTCTGCTGCGAGCTCACCTTACATAAAAACAAAAAGACGCCATAGATTTCTCTATGACGCCTTTGTCAAATCAGATGATGCATATGTCCTGTCAGTTCTTCGGATCCTGTTTCGCCGGATTTCGGTCCGGCTGTGCATGTCCTTTAACCGATGGGCTTATTGTAGTCATCTGATTTTATAATTTCAAGTGATAGGCAAGAAATTATTTATTCCGTTTATTTATGCCTATTATACAAGGCCCTGTGCAAGCATAGCAGTTGCAACCTTCTCGAAGCCGGCAATGTTGGCACCAACGACGAAGTTGTTCTCATAGCCATACTTCTTTGCGGTCTCTGAAACACTCTTATAGATGTTCACCATGATGCCGTGCAGCTTGCTGTCGACCTCCTCGAAGCTCCAGCTCAGTCTCTCGGAGTTCTGAGACATCTCGAGTGCAGAAACAGCTACGCCGCCAGCATTGGCTGCCTTACCCGGCATATAGAGAATCTTTGCAGCGAGATAAGCATCGATCGCTGCCTCGTCAGAAGGCATGTTTGCACCCTCACATACACACCAGCAGCCGTTGTCGATGAGCTTCTTCGCATCCTCACCGTTGATCTCATTCTGGGTTGCGCATGGAAGTGCGATGTCACACTTTACGCCCCATGGACGCTCACCCTCGTGGTACTCGGAACCCGGAACGCGGTTAGCGTACTCCTTGATTCTCGCTCTCTCGACCTGCTTGATCTGGCAGAGAACCTCGAAGTTGATGCCGTTCGGATCATAGATGTAGCCGTTGGAATCGGAGCAGGTAACAACCTTCGCACCGAGCTGCTCCGCCTTCTGGATGGCATACTGTGCGACGTTACCGGAACCGGAAACGACGATGGTCTTTCCCTTCAGCTCCTTGCCGGCACCCTTGACCACCTCATCCGTGATGTACACGAGACCGTAGCCGGTTGCTTCCGGACGAGCGAGGGAACCACCGAAGGTGAGACCCTTACCGGTCAGAACACCCTCATAGAGGCCGGTAATTCTCTTGTACTGGCCATAGAGATAGCCTACCTCACGTCCACCGACACCGATATCACCGGCTGGAACGTCGGTATCCTTACCAATGTACTTATAAAGCTCGGTCATGAAGCTCTGGCAGAAACGCATCACCTCTGCGTCGGACTTGCCGTGCGGGTCGAAGTCAGCACCGCCCTTACCGCCGCCGATCGGAAGGCTGGTCAGGGAGTTCTTCAGAATCTGCTCCATACCGAGGAACTTCAGGATGGACTGGTTTACGGACGGATGGAACCGGAGACCGCCCTTGTACGGTCCGATGGCTGAATTGAACTGTACTCTGTATCCGAGATTTACGTGGTTTACACCCTTATCATCGGTCCATGGTACTCTGAACGTAATGATTCTCTCCGGCTCGACAAATCTCTCCAGAAGAGCATTCTTACGATATACATCCTCATTCTTCGAAACGATCGGGTCCAGAGACTCGAGAATTCTCTTTGCAGCCTCGAGAAACTCCGGCTCGTGCGGATGCTTTGCCTTTAATCCTTCGTAAACTTCATCAACATAAGACATAAAATTTCCTCCTTCAGGAACAGCTTATTGGTTGAGTTTAAAAAATCCGGATACCAAGACATAGTGCGCCCGTTCTTTCCTGAAGGCGCCCCCATTGGCTCCGAATCCATGTTTTATCGGGGTAACTATAACATGCCATAATCTTTACGTAAATAAAAAATTTCTGGCATGAATAAATATTATGGGGTGGTGGCATCTGATCCGGGTGCTTCTGTTATGCTGTAACTTCACGCCTTGTGCACTTCCTGCGGAGTGCGTGCCGAGACGGCGTAGACATTGACCGTGTGGGCCATGCGGCTGTTAAAGAAGATGCGGTCACCGGCGTGGGCGTAGATCGGGTGCGGGTGCGCGTCCTGTCCGAGCCAGTCGGAGTCGTGCCGGCAGAGCGGAACCCAGTGGAGGATGCCCTCATCCCAGTCCGGCTCAACCTTCGTGATGTAGGCGCCGTCCTTTCGATGCGGATCCGGGCCGTTGTCGGTCGAATTCTCGCGCTCGATGATTTTCTCGCCCGGCATGCGATAGTAGCCGTCGCAGGTCAGATTGCCGCGGTGATCCATCAGGAAGTGGCCGTAGGCATTGTACTCATCCGGCAGTGCGGTTTCCCAGAAACTGCGGGACGGCAGGCCATCGGCATCGGTGTGTGTAAAGTCAATGTCACAACGGCCAACCATCGCGGGGCCGTCAGCATAGCCGCCGTGGTAGATGATGCTGCGACCGTCGTCCGTCCACATCTCGTGGCAGACCCAGTCATGGCGGCTCCGCGCATAGCCACGCGGATTCCCCTTGGTATCGCCGCCTTCCGTCCGAACGTGGTAGAAGATGTCCTGGTGGTGGTCGTAGATGTTCACGCGACGGATGCCGCAGTCAAAGGCCGACCACTCATGGTTATACATGATGATGTCCGAATCGAGCGGGTGGAACTGCACGTGCGTGATCCAGCAGCGCGGGATCGTCTTCTCATAGAGCAACGCACCGCTCTCCGTATCATAGACGCAGAGATAGGAGTTGAGGCCCTCGTCCTGCGCGCGCTGGTCAATGTTGTATTTCGGACGCTTGTCGAGGCCCTCGCCTTCGGTATCTGGATCGAAGTCGAGGATGCGCCCGTCCGTCATCGGCACGCACAGCTTCGTGCCGTCCAGGCTGACATGCGTGAAGGCGGTCATACGGCCATCCGGCACGTGATTCAGCACCCGGATATCGCCTTCCCGGTCGGTCCGGCAGATCTTGTCATCCTGGATGTAGTAGACGCGCTCGCGGATATAATCGAGGCAGACACTGGCCTTTCCGAGCCCCTCATCCTGCGTGCCATCGAAGTAAACGTAGCTCTTCAGGATCCCCTTCTGATTATCCGTCAGCTTCCGGTCGGTTCCGTGGAACATATCATGCATCCAGACATTCGGGTGCCCGTCCCGGTCCGAAATCAGATAGATGCGCTCATCATCCGCGCTGAGTGACGAGCAGGTGAAGTAAAGGAGCTGAGTGTTGAAGCTGTCTCTGCCCAGCCCATCGCTGATTAAAACTCTTCCATTTAAAAGTTTAGATGTGTTCATCGTGATACCTCACTTAACTGTATAAAACTGTCTTCTGCATCTTTCCTGAATCATCTGTACAGATCTTCGAGTGTGAGCATGCAGAGCTGTTCGTCCTGCACACCATCGAACCATGCCGTGTATCCGCTCAGGGAAAACAGGAGATATTTGACGATTCGATACTTTCCGGAAATCAGACTGCCTCTTCGTACGAGTGTTTCGTAAATCTCTTTTCCGATTTTTTCGTTTTTAAACTTGCATTCACCAATCACTGCGGTTTTATCGATATCTGAAATCGCAACCACATCGATATCTGTCGCCTGCCGATACTTGTCGCCATTTTCTGTTTTCAGGTTTTCAGTCCCCCACCACGTCCCGACCCGGGTGATGAAGTTTCCGAAATCTCCATAGATGCCATGCTCCAGGGTATAGTATCGGCACATTTCTTCGAAGATACTTCCCATATAGGCATGCAGCTGCGGCGCCACGATTTTCTCGAAGTACAGATCGCCATGTCCCATTTCGATAATGCTCGTAGCCTTCGGGATAAATTCATACCAGAAGCGAAACATGTGATCCTTCAGGACATACTGACTTTTCTTTCTGTTTTTCTCTTCTGTTATACAGCTTTTCTTTTCGATGAGGCCGACTTCCATCAGCTTTTCCAGAGAATAAAGAACGGTGCTTGCACTTTCGTTCACTTTTTCCGAAATCAGATTCAGACTGTTGGCACCGGATGCGATCTGCTCGATGATCGTATTTACGAGTGAGATATCGCTGAACTCCTGCGTCAGCAGATTTCGCGTCTCATCATATAAATACCCATCCGTGCGGAAAAACAGACGCTTTATATTCTCTTCCAGCGTCGCTTCTGGTCGGATCAGCGCGAGATACTTCGCTACGCCACCGGTGATGCCATAGCAGATCGCCTTTTCTTCCCATGAATACGCCGGGACGAACAGCGCAGACTCCTTATAATTAAACGCCTCCAGCCGGATCTGCGCATCCCTACGCCCGAATAAAGGGCTCTTTTCGCTGAGCACTTTATTTTCCATAAAGCTGAGTGCTGAACCGCATAGAATCACAAACAGATTCTTATCCTTCCACTCAACATCGATATACTTCTGTAAAACAGACAGCAGTGCAGTATCTTTTTCCGCCCAGTAAGGTAATTCATCGATGACCAGAACTGCCTTTTCATCCGACAGCTTATTCGTTATAAAATCAAATACATCTTCCAGTGAAGAAAAGCTGACATTCATCAGCTCCGGCGCCAGCACGGAAAGCACCTGCTTTGTAAACAGCTCCAGATTTCGTTCTTTTCCGACCTTCGTCGAAGCATAGAAAATCGCTTTTTTACCACGGATAAACTCTGTAATCAGCGTAGACTTTCCGATACGACGGCGACCATAAATCACCATCATCGAAAATCCCTTCTGATCATACAGCTCCTGCAGTGACTGTAATTCTTTTTCCCGTCCGATGAACATACCGTACACCTCCATGAATCCGGGTTCGTTGTTTCTCTAAGCTTACTTTATTCAAATTATTTTGATTCAAATTGATTTGAATAAAATTGATTTGAACCAAATTGTCGTAATGCAAACATAGCATTCATTGGAAAAAATATCAACTATTCGTAACCATTTCAGGTGCTGTCACTATGGGGATTTTCTTAAGATATAAAGAGGACCACGCCAGATGTGTGCGGGGCCCTTCTTTAATAATAATTTATTCAGAACGATTAAAAATATAAATGGTCTGAATAAATGAGTATATTCTATATATTTACTTTTCCTTCACCGCAATCCAGATTTCACACTGATAATTCGGATCGGATACATCTTCGGATGCATAGACCTCGAATTCCACACTTTCTGCATACTCATACTGAGAACTCTGCGGGAAGAACTCTGTGACGATACGGTGATACGTTTCCACAAATGCCTCCGGCATCCTGCCTTTACTGGTGAATACCGCATAGGTATGTGCAGGGATCGTAACGACCTCGAGGTCGTCGTCCACCTTTCGCCCGTCATATTCCACACCGATGCCATATGGAAACTGCTCGGCATTCAGCTCGGATGAAAAGCAGATGCCCAACAGCCCTTTCATCATCGGATGCTCTGGCAGATAAGAAATCAGGCGTCGCATCGTTCCATCTGCTCCATAGGCCTGCCACATCGCAGTAATATCGGGTGTTGCATTGCCGGACTGCGGCTTCTCTACGCGCTGCCGTTTACAAACAACCTGAAATGCATCTCTCTTTTCAATTCTGTAATCCATTTTATTACCTCCTGTAAATGTCAGTTTTACAGAAAGGGGCGTGAAAATTTTGACTGATCCACCATGCCTGGCTTCGCTTGGTGTGATGCCATGGAAGCGGGTAAATGCACGGGTGAAGCTTTCTGGTGTATCGTAGCCGTATTTCAGCGCTATATCGATGATTTTAGCATTGCCCTTCGAAAGCTCTTCGCCCGCCAGAGACAGGCGTCGCATCCGTATATAATCCCCCAGCGAAAAACCACACACGATGCCGAATACTCTCTGAAAGTGGAAGGTCGAGGCGTAAGCCTGCTGTGCGACTTCATCGAAGTCGATCTCCTCCGTCATGTTTTCTTCCATATAGTCGATCGCCCGCTGTATTCCCTGAATCCAATCCATCTTTTCGCTCCCCTTTCTGTGCTTACAGTGTATCGAAACACGACGGCCATTTCCTGACTTCGCGTGCGCACAGGTGTTAACCTTACAGAGCCGGTTTAGTGTCTTCGCGATATTAATCTATAAGGTATTTCGAAATCAAGTAATATGTAGACAATAGTCAACTATTCTGTTCCTCTATCGCAAACATCATCCTTCGCTGGCAACCTATTGACATCCGCGGGTTAACTTCTTATAATTTTCACGTTCGGTAAACTTATAAAAAAAGTGAGGTTAACTTCTTATGAATAATACAACCACGAAAAACCTGACCCTGACGGCTTTATGTGCAGCACTTCTCTGTGTGCTATCTCCGATGTCCATCCCGCTTCCAGGCGGTGTTCCGATTTCGCTCGCGACCCTCGCGGCGGCTTTCGCCGGTGCGCTGCTCGGTGCGAAGTACGGTACGCTTTCCGTGCTGATCTATCTGCTGCTCGGCGCCTTCGGTCTTCCGGTCTTCGCCGGCTACAGCGGTGGCTTCGGTTCCTTCGTGAAGCCGTCCTCCGGCTACCTCATCGGCTATCTCTTCCTTGCCTTCCTGACCGGCCTCATCTACCACAAGTTCGGTCGTGAGCAGAAGATCGGCCAGAAGTACCTGCTTCTCTTCGTCGCACAGCTCGCCGGCGAGGTGATTCTTTACATCTTCGGAACCGCCTGGTTCATGTACCTCATGGGTGCACAGGGCAATGCTGCCATGGCGACACTGGGTGGCGCGCTCGGTGCGTGTGTGATCCCGTTCCTGCCAGGTGACTGCGCGAAGATGATCGCGGTCTGCATCGTCATCCCGGTACTCGAGAAGGCACTGAATGCCGCCGGCCTCGCCGTAAAGGCCGCGTAAGGAGCGCTTCGATCTGCTGCCAATCCGCAGACGCAGGCGGCGGATTCCGTTCCACTTTCCCACACCATCTACACAAAGCGCTATGCTTTGTGTCATACTTATTCATTTTTTCTCCATAAAGAAGCACCCGGGTCGTACGATCCGGGTGCTTCTGTTATGCTGTAACTTCACGCCTTGTGCACTTCCTGCGGAG
>JAUNWX010000030.1 GCA_030540075.1 Lachnospiraceae bacterium | reverse complement strand
CGACACCCTGAAGAACTGCGAGTACATCGGTGACACCCTCACCATCAAGTCCGCCTCCTTCAGCGAAGAAGCCCTCGACGCCCTCGCCGACGCCGTCGCCGCTTCCCTCCAGTAAAAGACGAAATCCAGCCGAAGTCCCAACGGACTTCGGCTTTTGCGTTATCAGGGAGCCGAAAATATGACGAAAAAACGCCAAAATGGGGGCCGGAAGCGCTAAAAATTTGCCGTTTCCCGAGAAAGTGGTATAATAACCCAAAAGTTTGAGCGAAACGTTGAGGTTTTATATGAAAAAGCTAAGTAGCATCCTGCTCATCCTTTGCGTCCTGCTCCTCGGATGTCAGCGGCAGAACCCGCTGGTCTATAACGTGAATAAATCCGACGAGCTCCGGGAATACGAATCCGAATCCGAAGAGGAGTCTCGATTCGCCGAATCCCTGGCACAGAAGGAGAGTATGAAAGAGGCGGAAAGTCTCGCCGCAGCTGAAGCGGCCGTCTGGACGAAGAAGCTTCCACAGAAAACAGCAACGCGCGTCAAGGGAATCTACCTTACGGCAGTCACTGCCGGTTCCTCGCGCATGCAGGACATCATCGGGCATATCGACCAGACCGAGCTGAACGCCGTCGTGATCGACATCCTCGGCGACAAAGGCCGCATCGAGTACCGGATGTCCTCCCCGCTGATCGACGAGATCGGCTCCGCCGAAGACACCATCCCGGACCTCCCGTCCCTGATGAAGACGCTGAAGGAGCATGGCATCTACACCATCGCCCGCATCGTCACCTTCCGTGACCCCTACCTCGCAACCGTGAAACCGGAGTGGATGAACCACAAGGCCGACGGCAGCGTATTCACGGATAATTCCGGCATGGCCTGGGTCGACCCGTATAACCGCGACGCCTGGGAATATAAGGTCCAGGTCGCCGAGCAGTGCGCCGACGCCGGCTTCGACGAGATTCAGTTCGACTACGTCCGCTTCTGTACCGAACGCGGCATGAACGACGTCGTCTACACGGAGGAAGAAACCCAGGGCATGGATAAGACGGACATCATCACCGAGTTCGTCCGCTTCGCCTCCGATCGCCTTGCAGCGAAAAATGTATTTATGTCTACCGACGTCTTCGGAACCATCATCGGTTCCTACGTCGATACCGTCTCTGTCGGACAGGACTACCCGGTGATGGCCGGTGCGGTCGATTACATGTGTCCGATGATCTACCCATCCCACTATGGAAACGGAAATTTCGGTCTCGAGGTCCCGGATCTCGAACCATATAAGGCCATTCTCGGCGCGTGCAATGCCTCCAGAAAGGACCTCGCCCTCGACTATACCGAAGGCGTGCATCAGGCGATCGTGCGCCCGTGGCTGCAGGGCTTCACCGCCAGCTGGCTGAAGAACTTCAAGCGCTACGGTGCTGCGGAGATCCGCCAGCAGATTCAGGCCGTCTACGACGCCGGCTACGACGAGTGGATCATCTGGAACGCCAGCAATGAGTACGACTGGAGCGCCTATTTAAGTGACGAGCAGGCCGCACAGGAGGATCAGCAGATCCAGGCGAAGCGTGCCGCCGACGCCCAGGCTGCCGTCGACGCGAGCCGCGCCGCAGAGGAAAGCGAAGCTGCCAGCCGCGCCGCCGCCCTCGAATCCATCGCCCAGTCGAAGGAAGACGCCGCAAACGCCGTCGAAACGGCTGCCGTGTCTTCCGAAGACTGAGCAGAGCCGGAGTCCCCGGAGGACAGCCATCGGAAACCATACGGAGAGCTCGTGAAGAATCAAAATCCCATCCCTTAGAAGTACTTAGAGCAATTTTTCCTTAGCACCCTCTGCAACGCTGAGTTTTCCTCAAGAAAACTCAGTGATTGCAGAGGGCTTAGTACTTCTTAGGGATGGGATTTTAGAGTCTTCCGAGCTCGTAGTACTGTGTTTCCGATGGCTGCCCTCCGGGAACTCCGACTTGGGTTATCGTTCACATGATGATGCGTTATGAAAGAGCTATTTGACGCAAGTGAAGTTTCTGTTATAATTGGAATTTGTTGAATATTCGTAAAAAACTGAATCACAAGGGGATACAGATTATGAAGTATAATTTTAAAAAGATCGAACCGAAGTGGCAGGCGAAGTGGGAAGAAGCCCAGGCCTTCAAGGCGGTAGACTTCAGCGAGAAGCCGAAGTGGTACGGACTCGTCGAGTTCCCGTACCCGTCGGGTGCCGGCATGCACGTCGGTCATATCAAGGCATACTCCTCCATAGAGGTGCTCTCACGTAAGCGCAGAATGCAGGGCTACAATGTCCTCTTCCCGATGGGCTTCGACTCCTTCGGACTGCCGGCAGAGAACTACGCCATCAAGACCAACACCCACCCACATATCATCACCGAGAAGAACATCCAGCACTTCAAGGATCAGATGGAGAAGGTCGGCTTCTCCTTTGACTGGAGCCGCGAGATCGCAACCTCTCACGAAGATTACTATAAGTGGACCCAGTGGATCTTTGAGAAGCTCTATGAGCATAATCTCGTATTCCGTGCGAAGACCCTCGTCAACTACTGCCCGCACTGCAAGGTCGTGCTCTCAAACGAGGACTCCCAGGGCGGCAAGTGCGACATCTGCCACAGCGATGTCGTACAGCTCTCGAAGGACGTATGGTATCTCCGCATCACCCAGTATGCCGACCGTCTCCTGAAGGGACTCGATGATGTCGATTATCCGGAGTCCATCAAGCAGCAGCAGGTTTCCTGGATCGGCCGCAGCACCGGTGCGTTCGTCAACTTCGAGCTCGCTGATCAGGCAGGAAAGGCGGTTGACGATAAGCTTGAAATCTATACCACCCGTTGTGATACCCTCTATGGCGTCACCTTCATGGTTGTCGCTCCGGAGCATCCGACACTCGATAAGTATAAGGATCAGATTACGAACTGGGATGCGGTCATGAACTACCGTGAGGAGGCTGCGAAGAAGACCGAGTTCCAGCGTACACAGCTCGTGAAGGAGAAGACCGGCGTACGCATCGAGGGTCTGTCCGCGATCAACCCGATCACCGGCAAGCAGATCCCGATCTTCATCGCCGACTATGTCATGATGGGCTACGGTACCGGCGCGATTATGGCCGTTCCGGCACACGATCAGCGTGACTACGACTTCGCAAAGAAGTTCGGCGTCGATATCGTCGAGGTTATCAAGGGTGGCGACATCTCGAAGGAGGCCTACACCGGCGACGGCGAGATGGTCAACTCCGGCTTCCTCGACGGTTTCACCAACAAGAAGGATTCCATCCATAAGATGCTTGAGGTCCTCACCGAGCGTGGCATCGGTCACGAGGGTGTACAGTATAAGATGAAGGACTGGGCATTCAACCGTCAGCGCTACTGGGGTGAGCCGATTCCGCTCATTCACTGCCCGAAGTGTGGCACCGTGGTCGTACCGGAGGAGGAGCTTCCGCTGACCCTTCCGGATGTCGAGAACTTCGAGCCGGGTACCGATGGACAGTCCCCGCTGGCGAAGATCGACAGCTTCGTAAACTGCACCTGCCCGAAGTGTGGCGGCGCAGCGAAGCGTGAGACCGATACCATGCCGCAGTGGGCCGGTTCCTCCTGGTACTTCCTCCGTTTCTGCGATCCGAACAACGATAAGGCCTTTGCAGATCCGGACAAGCTCAAGTACTGGATGCCGGTCGACCACTACAACGGTGGTATGGAGCACGTAACGCGTCACCTTCTGTACTCGAGATTCTGGCATCAGTTCCTCTATGACATCAAGGAGGTGCCGACATCGGAGCCATACGCGAAGCGTACCTACCAGGGTCTCATCCTCGGTCCGGATGGCGAGAAGATGTCGAAGTCAAAGGGCAATGTCATCGACCCGCTGAACATCGTGGACCTCTACGGTGCGGATACCCTTCGTACCTATGTGCTCTTCATGAGTGACTACACCGCCGCTGCGCCATGGAGCGAGGAGGGTGTACGTGGCGTGAAGCGTTTCCTGGATCGTGTGGCCGGACTCACCGACATCGCGACCCTCGAGAAGGAGGATCCGAGCCTCGAGTCGAAGACCCACAAGACCATCAAGAAGGTCTCCGAGGATATCGAGCGTATGAAGTTCAACACCGCGATCGCGGCGCTGATGACCCTCATCAATGACTACACGAAGGCCGGTGCGATCACCCGCGATGACCTCATCACCTTCATCAAGCTCCTTCATCCGTTTGCACCGCATCTCACAGAGGAAATCTATGAGACCATCGGCGGCGAGGGCCTCCTGACCCTGAGTGCATGGCCGGAGTACGACGAGGCGAAGACGAAGGATGCCGTCATCAACATGGGTGTCCAGATCAACGGTAAGGTGCGTGGCAACATCGACATCCCGGCCGAGGCGACACAGGACGACGCTGTCGCAGCTGCAAAGGCAAACGAGCAGGTGAACAAGTACTTCGAGGGCAAGAACATCGTGAAGGTGATCTTCGTGCCTGGAAAGATCCTGAACTTCGTTGTAAAGTGAGCTGAATCCACGACAGAGCGTATTTCATAAACGATAGAAACATGGCCGGTGGGCCCGCGGGGCGGGTCTGCCGGTTTTTCGTATCCTGAGAAAAGAAACGACCGTAAGGATCGGTACATACGTGCCGGTCGTAGACATTGGCCCTTGAAGCGGCGAGGCGCAGAAAGTGATGAGAGACAACAGTAATTTCAATATCGAGGAGGAGCTCCAGAAGCTGCCGGCGCTCCCGGGCGTCTACATCATGCACGGCCCGAAGGATGAGATCATCTATGTCGGCAAGGCGAAGGTGCTGAAAAACCGCGTCAAGCAGTACTTCCAGAAATCCTATAAGAAATCCGTGAAGATCCAGCAGATGGTGCATCTGGTGGAGCGCTTCGAGTACATCGTCGTCGATTCGGAGCTCGAGGCGCTGATGCTCGAGAATAATCTCATCAAGGAGCATAAGCCGCGCTACAACACCCTGCTGAAGGACGACAAGACCTATCCGTACATCAAGGTGACGAACGAGCTCTACCCGCGGATCCTGAAGGTGCGGAAGCAGTACCAGGACCGGGCCCGCTACTTCGGTCCGTATGCCTCGAACGATCAGGTCAATGAGGTCATCGAGCTCATCCGGAAGACCTTCCATATCCGGAACTGCAACAAGGCGTTCACGGAGGACGCGCCGCTCGCGAACAAGTGCATGTACTATGACATCCACCAGTGCGACGGGCCGTGCATCGGGAAGCAGTCGCAGGCGGACTATAAGCTGCAGGTGGACCGGGCCATCGATTTCCTGAACGGAAAGTACGAGGATATCGTGAAGGAGCTGACCCGCCGCATGCAGCGCGCGTCCGACAACCTCGATTTCGAGACGGCGCTCGAGATGCGGGATCTGATCCGGGCGATCGAAGCGATCCAGAACCGGCAGAAGATCGTGGCCTACGACACTGAGGACCGCGATATTATCGGCATGCGCCGTTCCTTCGCGGACTGCATCGTCCAGATCTTTTTCGTCCGCGATGGGAAAATTATCGGCCGTGACCATCAGTTCATCGACATTGACCCCGAGGAAACGGACGAGAGCATCCTGACGAACTTCATCGAGCAGTACTACGATGGCACCCCGTTCGTGCCGCGCGAGATCTTCGTGCAGACGGAGCTCGAGGAGAAGGCGGTGCTGGAGCAGTGGCTGAGCCGCGAGAAGGGGAAGCGCGTGTACATCGTGACTCCGCAGATCGGCAAGAAGGAGAAGCTCGTCGAGCTCGCCATCACGAACGCCGGCATCCTCATGAACCGCTATCGTCAGCAGTACCGCGAGCAGGACGTGAAGAACGCCCGGGCCCTAGAGGAGCTGCAGCAGCTGATCGGGCTGCCGAATCTGCCGCTTCGCATCGAGTCCTACGATATCTCGAACACGATGGGCGCGCTCAATGTCGGCTCGATGGTCGTCTACCAGAACGGTCGACCGAAGAACAACGACTACCGGAAGTTCCGTATCCAGTCCGTTCAGGGGCCGGATGACGTCCGTTCGATGCGGGAAATGCTGACGCGCCGCTTCGAGCATGGCCTCTCGGAGATGCAGGCGAACGCGCAGGCCGGCAAGGATGACAAGCTCGGCTCCTTCTCGAACTTCCCGGACCTCATCTGTATGGATGGTGGGAAGGGGCAGGTCAATGTCTGCGAGGAGGTACTGCAGTCGCTCGGCATCACGAGCATCACGGTCGTCGGTATGGTGAAGGATGACCACCACCGGACGCGGGCGCTGCTGTACCAGAACGAGGAGCTGCCGATCGCGGAGAACAGTGAGGCCTTCAAGCTCCTGACACGTATCCAGGACGAGGTGCATCGCTTCGCCATCAGCTACCACCGCTCGCTGCGGGATCAGAAGCAGATCCGCTCGCTGCTGGACGACATCAAGGGAATCGGTGAAGTACGGAAAAAGGCACTCATGCGGCGGTTCGGAGACATTGACCATATCCGCGTGGCCGGGCTCGAGGAGCTCCGGGCCTGCCCGTCGATGGACGAGTACTCCGCACGGCAGGTGTATGATTTCTTCCACAGTAATCCGGAAACAGCGGTCGGCACCTGGCGCGTCGGCATCGAAGAAAGGCCGTGAAATCGCAGCCTCCGGCATCGGAGAAAAGCGCAGCGTCGGCGAGTACGAAAAATTACAAGAAAGCCTTCACAAAACTGTAAAAAATTCGTCATGTATTTCGCGGCTTCTCTCATGTACAAAGATTCGAAATCCTGTTAAGATTATAGGCGTCGTCTTCGGGCGGCGCTTTTTTAGTGACCCTGCAGTCCGGGAAAGCGCGGTAAAAAGGACGAGAATGTGAAAAATCGAAGGAAAAAGCGGTGGTTTTCATGAAAAACGCTTTCCGAAAGATAAATTTGAGCGATTTCGAGCAGTTTGCTTTTAGGGAGTTTATATATGAGAGAAGATTTTGAATATACAGAGAAATCCAGAGGACAGTCCCGTGCACGCGGACAGTCCCATGCGCGGGGGACAAGCTCGAGAAGTGGCAGCCGCAGCAGCGCAGGCAGTCACAGCAGCGGATATACGGGACCGCGTTCGTCGGGCAGTCGCAGCGGAAGCTATGCAGGCGGAACCCGGTCCACAGCAGGCACCGGGAGTCGTAGCAGCAGTCGGTATATCAGAAACGGCGGTCGACGCGGCAGTGATTACGGACGGAAGTCACAGGACGGACCGAACATGAAGCTCGTGCTCGGCGCGGTGCTCCTGTTTCTGATCGTGGGCGGCGGACTCGTGTTTGCCGTTCGTGGCGGATTTATCGGCGGCGGTGCGATGGACGAATCCTCGGCGGTGGCAGAGGAGACGACGCAGAACGTTCTGTATACGGATACCGATACCATCCATAAGGACATCACCCTCGACCTCAGCGCGCTTTCACCGGAGGCGAAGAGCCTGAACCTCAACGGTATGAACCGTGAGGCGGTGAAACAGGCGATTCATGATGCCTACAGCTGGAACCTCGTGGTGAAGAACGCGAACCCGTCCATCGACAGCTTCAAGATGCCGGATCTTTCGGTCTATGATCAGGTGAAGGAAACCGAGCCGAGCAGTGCGTCCGGAGAGAGCGACAATGATGGCTCCGTGCAGACGGTGGCCGTCGATAATCCGTACGCCAGCGTGACGATCCGCCCGGAGGCGACGAGCTTCGCCATCCCGGATCTCATCGGCGAGCAGGTGGAGACGCTGGTCGAGCAGATCTTCACGGATTATGAGGCAAAGATCGCGGAAGAATCTGCATCGGCGTCTGCCGACAGTGAGACGTCGGGCGAAGCAGAGAAGAGCACGGACGCTTCGGAAGCGGAGAGTGAGACCGAGAACATGACGAGTGCAGCCCTCAGCTATACACTGGAACTTCAGGATATGAGTGCGCAGATTTCAGACTACATGAAGCAGCTTGCCATCGTCTGGAAGATGAGCCCGAAGAACGGCGACATCACGAGCTACGATAAGGAGAGCGGCGAGTTCGTTTTCGGTGGCTCGGTCGCAGGTTATGCGGTCAATGCAGAGGCGACCGCGCAGAAGGTGATGGCGTCCATCGAACAGCATGTGTATGATGCGAGCATCGAGTGCGAGGGTGAGAAGATATCCGCATCCGACTCCTCCATCAAGGACCTCTATGGTACGATCGGCAGCTTCACGACGAAGACCACGAGCAACGCGACCCGTAATAAGAACGTAAAGCTGGCTGCTGCTGCCATCAATGGTACGGTGCTTCAGCCAGGCGAGGAGTTCTCCTTTAATAAGACGGTCGGTCAGCGTACCGAGGCGAAGGGCTATGGTGCGGCCGGCGCGTATAATAACGGTGAGGTCGTGCAGGAGATCGGCGGCGGTGTCTGCCAGGTTTCCTCGACCCTCTATAATGCCGTCTTCCGTTCGGGCCTCACGACGACCTATCGTCGTTCCCATACCTTCGCACCGACCTATGTCACACCGGGTGCCGATGCGACGGTTTCCTACCCGGGTCCGGACTATCAGTTCATCAACAACTCGGATCACGCCATCGGTATCCGCGCATGGTATGAGGACCAGACCTGTACCGTTCAGATCTATGGTGTCCGTGTGCTCCCGAAGGGCGAGAGCTGGGAGCTCGTCTGTGAGAAGACCACAGACCTTCCGGTGCCGGCACCGAAGATCATCACCCCGGAGGAGGGTTCGGAGTCTGCAGGCTCCGCCGGTTCCGAGTGGCAGGCGTATAAGGTGATCCATAAGGCCGACGGAACGACTGAGAAGGTCAAGGATCATACCGCTCATTACAGCGGACATACACCGAAGCAGTATGCGCCGGGCACGACGGAATCCACCGCCGAGTCCTCGATCGCAGAGAGCGGAGAGTCGACGGCGGAGAGTGGAAGCACGACAGAATCCACGGTAGCCGAGAATGGACCGAAGCCGTCCACGGACGAGACGAAGTCGACGACCGAAACGAAGCCTGCGCCGACTCCGGAGACGAGTCCGGCCGAGACCGCGAAGAAGCCGGAGGCACCGACCCCGGAAACGGGCTCCAGCCATGAGGTCATCGAAGCCCCAGGTGCCGCCGAAGGCCCGGACAGTGATGACATCATCCAGGACGGCCCGTAAGAAAATTTCGTAAGGGGGTCTGACCCCATTAAATTTTTCTAAACAGAATCTAAACAAGAAGTTTATGGGGTCAGACCCCATTAAGATTTTCTTCAGAAGAGAGCAGTTGTAGCTGTGTGCGACTGCTCTTTTTTGTTGCGCTGACAGATGACTGTACAATATATACTATAGTAAATTACTGGGATATCGGCTTTTTGTGCATTTCCTTGTATTTTATTTTGTACGGACCCGTTTTTGTTTTGCATTTCATAGAGGAAATGTTATAATTCTAGTCGAGTATGATATCCCACCATGGGTGGGTACATATAACAACCGCATTCATGTGGTAGTTCATTTTTTCAGGAGGAATTCTTATGGCAAGAAAAATGAAAACCATGGATGGTAACCAGGCTGCTGCACATGCATCGTATGCATTTACAGAAGTTGCGGCTATCTATCCTATTACTCCTTCATCCGTCATGCCTGAGCATGTAGATGAGTGGGCCACTGAAGGCAGAAAGAACCTTCTCGGCGAGACCGTACAGGTAACCGAGATGCAGTCTGAGGCTGGTGCTGCTGGTGCAGTTCACGGTTCCCTCGCTGCTGGTGCTCTTACTACAACCTTCACCGCTTCTCAGGGTCTTCTGCTCATGATCCCGGACATCTACAAGGTAGCCGGCGAGCAGCTTCCAGGCGTATTTGATGTATCTGCACGTGCACTTGCATCTCACGCACTTTCCATCTTCGGTGATCACTCCGACGTTATGGCATGCCGTCAGACCGGTGCTGCTATGCTCTGCGAGTCATCCGTACAGGAAGTTATGGACCTTACTCCGGTAGCTCACCTTGCAGCTCTGAAGGGCCACATTCCGTTCATTAACTTCTTTGATGGTTTCCGTACCTCTCACGAGATCCAGAAGATCGAGGAGTGGGATTACGAGGATCTCAGAGATATGGTTGACTGGGAGTATGTAGACGAGTTCAGAGCGAAGGCTCTTAACCCGAACCACCCGGTTGAGAGAGGATCTGCTCAGAACCCGGATATCTTCTTCCAGGCTCGTGAGGCTTCCAACCCTTACTACGATGCACTTCCTGCAATCGTTCAGGAGTACATGGATAAGGTGAATGCGAAGATCGGTACAGATTACAAGCTCTTCAACTACTACGGTGCAGCAGATGCTGATCACGTCATCGTTGCGATGGGTTCCGTAAACGATACCATCGAGGAGACCATCGATTACCTTGCTAAGCAGGGCGAGAAGGTCGGCGTTGTCAAGGTAAGACTTTACAGACCGTTCAGCAAGGACGCATTCGTAAAGGCACTTCCTGCAACCACCAAGGTGATCTCTGTTCTCGACAGAACGAAGGAGCCGGGCTCCATCGGTGAGCCGCTGTACCTCGATGTCGTAGCAGCTCTTCAGGGCACAGAGTTCGCAAACTGCACCATCCTTTCCGGCCGTTATGGTCTTGGTTCCAAGGATACCACACCTTCTCAGATCGTTGCTGTTTACAACAACGTTGATAAGAAGAGATTCACCATCGGTATCGATGATGATGTTACACACCTTTCTCTGCCGGCTGGTCCAGCACTTGTTACGACTCCTGAGGGAACCGTTAACTGTAAGTTCTGGGGTCTCGGTGCAGATGGTACCGTAGGTGCAAACAAGAACTCCATCAAGATCATCGGTGATAACACAGACATGTACGCTCAGGCTTACTTCGATTATGATTCCAAGAAGTCCGGCGGTGTTACCATGTCTCACCTGAGATTCGGTAAGAAGCCGATCAAGTCTACTTACCTGATCCACAGAGCAAACTTCGTAGCCTGCCACAACCCGGCTTACATGACCAAGTTCAACATGGTTCAGGAGCTCGTTGATGGTGGTACTTTCCTCCTCAACTGCGTATGGAACAAGGATGAGATCGCTGAGCACATCCCTGGCCAGGTTAAGAAGTACATGTACGATCACAAGATCAACTTCTACATCATCAATGGTGTAAAGATCGGTATTGAGACCGGCATGGGCCCGACAAGAATCAACACCATCCTTCAGTCTGCATTCTTCACACTGACCGGTATCATCCCGAAGGAAGAGGCAAACAAGCTGATGAAGGACGCTGCACAGAAGACATACGGCCGTAAGGGTGAGGATGTCGTTAAGAAGAACTGGGCAGCTATCGACGCTGGTGCAAACGCATTCGAGAAGATCGAGATCCCTGAGGACTGGGCAAACGCACAGGATGAGGGCCTCGAGTTCAAGGATAAGACCGAGGGCACCAAGGATGTTCTTGATTTCGTAAACAACATCCAGAATAAGGTTTCCGCTCAGGAGGGTAACTCACTTCCTGTTTCTGCGTTCAATGCTTATGTCGATGGTACAACTCCTTCCGGAACATCTGCTTACGAGAAGAGAGGTATCGCTGTAAACGTTCCGCAGTGGAATCCGGATAACTGTATCCAGTGTAACTTCTGTTCTTATGTCTGCCCGCACGGCGCAATCCGTCCGTTCGCATTTACTGCTGACGAGGCTGCAAACGCTCCAGAGGGTATGCTGACCAAGGCAATGACCGGTATGCCGGATTACAAGTTCGGTATTCAGGTATCTGTACTTGACTGTACCGGTTGTGGTTCCTGCGCAAACGTATGTCCTGGCATGAAGGGCGAGAAGGCACTTGAGATGAAGCCGATCGCTGAGGAGCTTGACAGACAGAAGTTCTTCGACTACGCAGTAAAGCTTCCTGAGAAGGATGACGTCGTTGCGAAGTTCAAGGAGACCACCGTTAAGGGTTCACAGTTCAAGAAGCCGTTACTCGAGTACTCCGGTGCATGTCCTGGCTGTGGTGAGACACCATATGCTAAGCTCATCACTCAGCTCTTTGGTGACAGAATGTACATCGCAAATGCGACAGGCTGCTCATCCATCTGGGGTAACTCTTCACCTTCTACACCATACACTGTAAACGCGAAGGGTCAGGGCCCGGCATGGGATAACTCCCTCTTCGAGGATAACGCAGAGTTCGGTTATGGTATGTTACTTGCTCAGAACGCAATCCGTACCAGACTGAAGAAGGAAGTAGAGGAGCTTGCTGAGAAGGATGCATCTGTGAAGGATGTAGCTCAGGAGTGGCTTGATACTTTCGGCGTAGGCGCTACCAACGGTGCAGCTACTGAGAAGCTCGTTGCAGCACTTGCTGATAAGACCGACGATCTTTCCAAGGATCTCGTAAAGAATAAGGACTTCCTCGCTAAGAAGAGCCAGTGGATCTTCGGTGGTGATGGTTGGGCTTATGATATCGGTTTCGGCGGCCTCGATCATGTACTTGCTTCCGGCAAGGACATCAACGTAATGGTATTCGATACTGAGGTTTACTCCAACACAGGTGGACAGTCCTCCAAGTCGACTCCGACCGGTGCAGTTGCACAGTTCGCTGCAGGTGGTAAGGAGACCGGCAAGAAGGATCTTCCTGGTATCGCAATGTCCTATGGCTATGTATATGTAGCTCATATCAACATGGGCGGCGACATGCAGCAGACTGTAAAGGCTATTGCAGAGGCTGAGGCATATCCAGGACCATCTCTGATCATTGCATACGCACCTTGTATCAACCACGGCATCAAGAAGGGCATGGCGAAGGCTATGACTGAGGAGAAACTTGCACTCCAGACTGGTTACTGGAACAACTTCAGATACAACCCACTTGGTGGCGATAAGAAGTTCACTCTTGATTCCAAGGAGCCGGATTTCACCGGTTACCAGGATTTCCTGAAGGGTGAGGTTCGTTACCTGTCCCTCGGCCTTAAGAACCCGGAGAGAGCAAAGGCTCTTGACGAGAAGAACCAGGCTGAGTCTCAGGCTAGATATGAGCATCTCAAGAAGCTCATCGACCTGTACAACAACTAATTCACCTGAATTTCGGTTCATGTGATGTGAGAAGGGAGCCGGCGCAAGCCGGCTCCCTTTTTAATGTCTGCTGATACAAACTTGCCGTTTTATACTTCTCATGTTAAAATTATTTAGTTAATTAGGAAAGAATCATGTGGGCCCTCGGGCACCACGTAGTAAGGTGAAGATATGAGAAAAGTGATGGTGGCGGTGGTAGGCCGTCCAAACGTAGGTAAGTCTACGCTGTTCAACCTGATTGCGGGGAAGCAGATCTCCATTGTGAAGGATACGCCGGGCGTGACCCGTGACCGTATCTATGCGGATGCGGAGTGGCTGAATAATAAGTTTACGGTGATCGATACGGGTGGTATCGAGCCGGATTCCCAGGATATCATCCTGTCGCAGATGCGTGCACAGGCACAGCTGGCGATCGATACGGCGGATGTCATCATTTTCGTCGTGGATGTACGTACCGGTCTCGTCGATGCGGACTACGAGGTGGCGAATATGCTCCGGAAGTCCGGAAAGCCGGTCGTTCTCTGCGTGAATAAGGTCGACAGCTTCCAGAAGTTCGGTAACGATATCTATGAGTTCTATAATCTGGGCCTCGGCGATCCGTTCGGTGTGTCCTCGGTGAACCAGCTCGGCGTCGGCGATATGCTTGACGAGGTGATCAAGCACTTCCCGGTCGAGACGGCAGAAGAGGTCGAGGATGATTCCATCAAGGTCGCCCTCATCGGTAAGCCGAATGTCGGAAAGAGCTCCGTCATCAATAAGCTGCTGGGCCAGAACCGCGTGATCGTCTCCAACATTGCCGGAACAACCCGTGACGCGATCGATACGAAGATCGTGCATAATGGAAAGGAATATACCTTCATCGATACCGCGGGCTTACGCCGAAAGGGAAAGATCGATGATGATATCGAGCGTTACTCCGTCATCCGTACCGTTGCAGCCGTGGATCGTGCGGACATCTGTCTCGTGCTGATCGATGCGACCCAGGGAATCACCGAGGGCGATGCGCGCATCGCCGGTATCGCGCATGAGTCCGGAAAGGGCGTCATCATCTGCGTGAACAAGTGGGATGCGGTGCCGGATAAGAACGATAAGACGATGAAGGAATTCCAGACGAAGCTGATGGAGAAGTTCTCCTACATGCCGTATGCGCAGTATCTCTTCATCTCGGCAGAGACCGGACAGCGTCTGAATAAGATCTTCGATCTCGTCGACCAGGTGCGTGAGAGCCAGACCATTCGTATCCGTACGGGTGTGCTCAACGACATCATGACGAGAGCGACGGCGATGAAGCAGCCGCCGAGTGATAAGGGCAAGCGTCTCAAGCTGTTCTACATGACGCAGACCGCGGTCGAGCCGCCTACCTTCGTTATTTTCGTGAATGACCAGCAGCTGATGCATTTCTCCTATACGAGATACATCGAGAATCAGATTCGTGAGGCCTTCGGCTTCCCGGGAACACCGCTGAAGTTCCTGATTCGTGAGCGCCAGGCCGGAGAGGATGAGTGATGAATATACAGCATATGATCATTTCCCTGATCGTAGGATATCTTTTCGGTAACATCCCGAATGGCTATCTGTATGCGAAGTCGCAGGGGGTTGACATCTATAAGCAGGGTTCCGGTAATCCGGGCTCGACGAACATCAGCCGGACGCTCGGAAAGAAAGCGGGCGCGACCGTACTGCTGCTGGATATCGCAAAGACCATCGTTCCGATCCTGATGATGCATATGATCTACAAACCGGCGACGATCGATGAGGGCACCCTCATCACCGTCTTCGCGGGCTTCGGTTCGATCCTCGGACATGATTTTCCGGCACTTCCGATGCTGCGCGGCGGAAAGGGTATCGCCTGCACGGGTGCGCTCATCATCGCCTTCGACTGGCGGATGGCCATCGTGCTGCTCGCACTGTTCATCGTGATCGCGAAGACCACCGGCTATGTGAGCGTCGGCTCGATCAGCGGCGTATCCCTGCTGTTTATTCTGACCGCCATCTTCGGATACTTCGGACTCCTTCCGATGTCCATGGCGATCTATCCGATCGTACTCGTCGTGTTCTTCCTGATCGCAGCGCTCGGCGTATGGCAGCACCGCTCGAATATCCAGCGGCTGAAGAACGGTACGGAATCGAAGTTCCATTTTAAGAAGTGATCCGTGTCGAAGATGACAGCGCCATCGCAGATGGGTGGCGGTAGAACATAAGTATATGAAAGAATACGTTCGCCCGGCAGAAGCATTGGCTTCCACCGGGCGATTCAAATCAAGGAGATTATTATGAAAGCATCAATCATCGGCGCAGGTACCTGGGGCACGGCCCTCGGCATTCTGCTCGCCCATAACGGACATGAGGTGACCATCTGGTCGAAGTTTCAGCAGGAGGTGGATGCGCTTCGGGAGACCCACCGTCATAAGAACCTGCCGGGTGCGGTGATTCCGGAGAGCATGCATTTTACTTCGGATCTCGCGTCTGCACTGAAGGAGCAGGCGCTCGTCGTGCTGGCGGTGCCGTCCATCTTCGTGCGTGGTACAGCGC
Organism: Lachnospiraceae bacterium; assembly: GCA_030540075.1. GTDB lineage: Bacteria > Bacillota > Clostridia > Lachnospirales > Lachnospiraceae > Oribacterium. The sequence continues at coordinate 10,227 of JAUNWX010000030.1, read as the reverse complement.
ATGAGATGAAGCCGTTTGTCAGCGAGGGACAGATCATCGTGTCTGTGGCGAAGGGCATCGAAGAGGGCACACTTTACACGATGTCGGATATCATCGAAGAGGAGATCCCGCAGGCGGATGTCGCAGTGCTGTCCGGACCGAGCCATGCGGAGGAGGTATCGCGCTTTATTCCGACGACGATCGTGACCGGTGCGCATACCGAGAAGACGGCGCTTTTTGTGCAGAACGCATTCATGTGCGACTGCTTCCGCGTCTACATCAACCCGGATACCAAGGGCATCGAGATCGGCGGTGCGACGAAGAACGTCATCGCGCTGGCAGCCGGTATGGCGGACGGCCTCGGCTACGGGGATAATACGAAGGCGGCGCTGATCACACGCGGCATCGCGGAGATTGAGCGACTTGGCATGAAGATGGGCTGCCGTATGGAGACCTTCAACGGTCTGAGCGGCATCGGTGATCTGATCGTAACCTGTGCGTCCATGCACAGCCGGAACCGCCGCGCAGGTATCCTGATGGGCGAGGGCAGAAGCTACGAGGAAGCGATGCAGGAGGTCGGCCAGACCGTCGAGGGTGTGTATGCGGCGAAGGCAGCACGTGCACTCGCGGAGAAGTACGAGGTATCGATGCCGATCGTCGAGGGCATCAACCAGATCCTCTTCGAAGGCAAGCCGGCACGCGAAGCGGTCCGTGATCTGATGCTCCGCGATCGCACCATTGAAAATATCAACGTACCGTTTGATAAATAAACGTTCATTCACAGGGCCCCTTCGGGGCCCTGTTTCACTATTATAAAAACTGATATTATAATACATATTCCTGTGGATTATTATATAAACTGTAAATGTGAAAATATGTTATAAAAGATATTGACTTCCATAACTCTGAACTTTATAATGATGAAAAGTTTTCAGAAAGCTTGTATTTTAGAAAACTGAGAGGAGAAAAATTATGAAAAAGGTATTAAGTGCAGTACTTGCAGCTTCGATGGTTGCTTCTTTAGCAGCCTGTGGTTCTTCATCTACCCCGGAGGCGACGACAGCCGCTGCCGCTGCAGGCGATACGACAACCGCTGCAGCCGCTGAGGGCACAACGACAGCCGCTGGTTCTTCAGATCTTACATGGAAGATCGGTGGTCAGGGACCTCTGACCGGTGGTGCAGCGATCTATGGTAAGGCTGTCATCAATGGTGCACAGGTTGCCATCGACGAGATCAATGCAAACGGTGGTATCAATGGCTACCAGGTAGAGTATAAGACTGCAGATGATGAGCATGATCAGGAGAAGGCGATCAACGCATACAACTCCCTGAAGGACTGGGGCATGCAGATGCTGATCGGACCGACCACTTCCGCACCGACCATCGCGGTTGCTTCTGAGGCTCAGAATGATAACATGTTCCTTCTGACTCCGTCAGGTTCCGCCGTTGACTGTACCGCAGCTCCGAATGCATACCGTGTATGCTTCTCGGATCCTGCACAGGGCGCCAAGTCCGCAGAGTACATCGGAACCCACAAGCTGGCGACCAAGATCGGTATCATCTATGATTCATCCGATGTTTATTCCTCCGGTATTCACGATTCTTTCGTGACCGAGGCCGGCAACCAGGGACTCGAGGTCGTAGCGGATGAGCAGTTCACCGCGGATTCAAAGACCGACTTCTCTACACAGCTTCAGAAGATGCAGAGCGCAGGCGCAGAGCTGGTATTCCTTCCGTTCTACTACACAGAGGCAGCCCTCGTTCTGACACAGGCAAACACCATGGGTTACAAGCCGACCTTCTTCGGTTGTGATGGTATGGATGGTATCCTCGATGTAGAGAACTTCGATACTTCCCTTGCAGAGGGCCTCATGCTTCTGACTCCGTTCGCAGCCGATGCGACCGACGAGAAGACCGTAAGCTTCGTAACCGCTTATAAGGATAAGTTCGGTGACACTCCGATCCAGTTCGCAGCGGATGCATACGATGCAGCATACATCATGAAGGCAGCGATCGAGGCTGGTAACCTGACTCCGGATATGTCCGTAGCTGATCTTGGTACAGCGATGGAAGAGCAGATGAAGTCCGTCAAGTATGATGGTCTCACCGGTTCCGGCATGACCTGGGACGAGAACGGTGATGTCGATAAGGAGCCGAAGGCCGTTATCGTCAAGGACGGTGCTTATACTTCTGCCGACTGATCGGAAAAGTGATGAGGCATCATGAGAAAATCTCATTTTTCTGCATGATGAAAGAGCATAAAGGGTTGCTTACTGTAAGCAACCCTTTATTGAATTAAATTAAACGATCTTCATAATTTCGAAAGGAAAGTGATTTCGTTACGACATTATGAAGATCCCTTAATACTTATGTACGGGGATCGTCCCCATTAATTTCGAAGAGGTGTTTAGAGATGATGAGTTTCATTTCCTACTTGCTGAGTGGTGTCAGTTTAGGCTCGATCTACGCGATCATCGCCCTGGGCTACACGATGGTATATGGAATCGCAAAGATGCTCAACTTCGCCCATGGTGATATCCTCATGGTCGGTGGTTACGCAGCGTTTATTGCATTGAACCAGATGGGCCTTCCGATCCTGGTGTCGACCCTCCTGTCGATGGTGATCTGCACCCTGCTGGGTGTCGTCATCGAGAAGGTCGCTTACAAGCCGCTCCGTCAGGCAAACTCTCTGAACGTCCTGATCACCGCGATCGGTGTATCCTACCTTCTTCAGAATCTGGCGCTGCTCCTGTTCGGTGCGAATCCGAAGAGCTTCACCTCCTTCGTTCCGATCAAGCCGGTCAAACTTGCGGGTGGTGCACTGACGATCTCCGGTGAGACCATCGTGACGATCCTGTGCTGCCTGATCATCGTCGGCGGTCTGGTGACCTTCATCAACAAGACGAAGGCCGGTCAGGCGATGCTGGCGGTTTCCGAGGATAAGGGCGCCGCGACCCTCATGGGTGTCGACGTCAATAAGACCATCTCGATGACCTTCGCCATCGGTTCCGCACTCGCGGCCATCGGCGGCATCCTGATGTGCTCCGCCTATCCGACGCTGACCCCGACCACCGGTGCGATGCCGGGCATCAAGGCCTTCGTTGCAGCCGTACTTGGAGGCATTGGCTCCATCCCGGGCGCGTTCATCGGCGGTATCATCCTCGGTGTACTCGAGAACCTGTCGAAGGCGTACATCTCCTCGAAGCTGAGTGACGCCATCGTATTTTCAGTACTGATCATCGTTCTTCTGGTGAAGCCGACGGGTATCCTCGGTAAGAAGATCATGGAGAAAGTGTGAGTCGGCATGAAAATGAAAACTACATCTATGTCAATGTCTACAGCGAAGGCGAAGACCTTCCGCTCAAATATGATCACCTACGCTATGGTGATTCTCGCGTATATTATCGTCGAGATCTTCCTGAATGCCGGACAGGTGAGCTCCCTCATCAAGGGACTTCTCGTTCCGCTCACGATCTACAGTATCATGGCGGTGAGCCTGAACCTCGTGGTCGGTATCTCCGGTGAGCTGTCCCTCGGACACGCCGGCTTTATGTGCGTCGGTGCCTTCGCCTCCGCGACCTGGACGATGCTGATGAAGAGCAGTGCGATGCCACCGCTTCTTCGCTTCATCATCGCAATCGTGATCGGTGCCGCTGCCGCTGCCGTCTTCGGCTTCCTCATCGGTATCCCGGTTCTTCGTCTGAAAGGCGACTACCTCGCGATCGTCACCCTCGCCTTCGGTGAGATCATCAAGAACATCATCAACGCACTGTACTTCGGTATCGACGATCACGGCGCACACTTCTCACTGAAGGATTCCCTGTCCCTCGGCATGGATGGCGGCACCGTCATCATCAAGGGTGCACAGGGCATCACCGGTACACCGAAGCAGGCGACCTTCACGATCGGTGTGATCCTTCTGCTGATTGCACTTTTCGTCGTGCTCAACCTCATCAACTCGAGAACCGGTCGTGCCATCATGGCCATCCGTGATAATCGTATCGCCGCCGAGTCCATCGGGCTCAATGTTACCCGCTATAAGCTGATGGCCTTCACCATCTCTGCAGCGATCGCGGGCGCTGCCGGCGTACTGTATGCACACAACCTGAGCTCGCTTCAGGCACTGCCGAAGAACTTCGGTTACAACCAGTCCATCATGATCCTCGTCTTCGTCGTCATGGGCGGCATCGGAAATATCCGTGGCTCCGTCATCGCGGCCGTCATCCTGACGCTCCTTCCGGAGGTACTGCGAGGCCTCAACGACTACCGTATGCTTATGTATGCGATCGTCCTGATCCTCATGATGCTGTTCACCTCGGCACCATCCCTGATCGCACTTCGCCAGCAGATCATGGCCCGTTTCAGTAAGAAGAATGACGAAGGAAAGGAGACGACGTAATCATGGCTATGTTAGACATTGAAGCACTGGGCATCTCCTTCGGTGGTCTGAAGGCAGTTGATAATTTTCATGTGCAGATTGAAAAGAATGAGCTCTACGGTCTGATCGGCCCGAACGGTGCCGGTAAGACGACCGTATTTAACCTCCTGACCGGCGTATACAAGCCGACCAGCGGCCAGATCCTCCTCGACGGAGACAACATTACCGGCCTCAGCTGTGAGGAAATCAACAAGAAGGGCATCGCACGTACCTTCCAGAACATCCGCCTCTTCCATAACATGTCCGTGCTGGACAATGTAAAAGCCGGACTACATAACCACTATCTCTACTCGACGCTGGACGGTATTCTGAGAACGCCGAAGTACCGTAAGCTTGAGAAGGAAATGGATGCGAAGGCACTCGAGATCCTCAAGGTGTTCGACCTGCAGGACTTCGTGGACTATAAGGCGTCCAACCTCCCGTATGGTCAGCAGCGTAAGCTCGAGATCGCTCGTGCTCTTGCAACCGAGCCGAAGCTCCTCCTGCTGGATGAGCCGGCCGCCGGCATGAACCCGAGTGAGACCGAGGAGCTGATGCGTACCATCCGTCTCGTACGGGATGAGTTCGATATGACGATCCTTCTGATCGAGCATGATATGAAGCTGGTATCCGGTATCTGTGACCGTCTGACCGTCCTCAATTTCGGTCAGGTACTGAAGCAGGGCAAGACCGCCGATGTACTGCATGATCCGGAAGTCATCAAGGCATATCTCGGAGATTAAGGAGGAGAAGAGATGAGTACGATTTTAGATGTACAGGATCTCAACGTATATTACGGAGTGATCCATGCATTAAAGGGCATTTCCTTCCATGTAGATAAGGGCGAGATCGTCACCCTGATCGGTGCCAATGGTGCCGGCAAGACGACGACGCTGCAGACTATCACGGGTCTGATCCCGGCGCGTTCCGGACATGTATTCTACAACGGGAAGGAAATCACACATACACCGGGCCATAAGATGGTCGGTGAGGGTCTCGCCCATGTGCCGGAGGGCCGTCGTGTATTCGCGCAGCTTTCGGTTTACCAGAACCTGATGCTCGGCGCCTATACCCGGAAGGACAAGGATGGCATCGCAGCGACGCTCGCGACGGTCTATAAGCATTTCCCGAGACTGGAAGAGCGTAAGAATCAGGTGGCCGGTACGCTTTCCGGTGGTGAGCAGCAGATGCTCGCGATGGGTCGTGCGCTGATGAGCAATCCGGAGATGATCGTCATGGATGAGCCGTCCATGGGTCTGTCCCCGATTTATGTAAATGAGATCTTCAACATCATCGAGAAGATTCATGAGACCGGTGTGACGGTGCTTCTCGTTGAGCAGAATGCGAATAAGGCGCTCGCCATCGCAGATCGTGCGTATGTGCTGGAGACCGGTAAGATCACGATCGAGGGCAAGGCGCAGGATCTCGCGAATGATCCGAAGGTCAAGGCGGCCTACCTTTCTGAATAACAAACGCGGAGGGGTGTCCGGAGGGCCGGCATCAGAAACACAGTACTCCGAGTTCGGAAGAATCTAAAATTGTCCCCCTAAGAACCAGTAGGCTCTCTGCAAACGACTGAGTTTTCTTTATGAAAACTCAGTGTTGCAGAGAGTGCTAAGGAAAAATTACTCCAACTGGTTCTAAGGGGGACAATTTTGATTCTTCACGAACTCTACGTATGGTTTCTGATGTCGGTCCTCTGTACACTCCTTTAATACATTCTATCATTCAGAAACCATACATAGATGTAAATCTGTTGGTAGAAAAGAAATATTCACTCTGCTATAATGTGAATAACGAAATTAATTTTCATTCTGAGAGAGGGAGGCCTGTATGAAGCTTCATTTTATAGGTGCGGATCATGAGGTGACGGGGTCACTACATTATGTGGAGGCGGCGGGGCTTAAGATTCTGGTGGACTGTGGTATGGAACAGGGGCGGAATTACTATGAGAATGCGACGCTGCCGATAAAGTACTCGGATGTCGATTATATCCTTCTGACACATGCGCATATCGATCATGCGGGGATGATTCCGATGGCCTACAAGAAGGGCTTCAACGGGACGGTGCTGACGACGAGGGCGACGCAGGCGCTGTCGGAGATCATGCTGCGGGATTCGGCGCACATCCAGATGCAGGAGTGCGAGTGGAAGAACCGGAAGGGGCGTCGTGCGGGTCTGCCGGAGATACAGCCGGTCTATGATCTTACGGATGCGGCGAATGTGCTGCAGCATTTCCGTGGGGTGAACTATCATGAGATGATCGAGCTCGGGGATGGCGTGCAGGTGCGTTTCATCGATGCGGGTCATCTGCTGGGTTCTGCGTCCATCGAGATGTGGCTGACCGAAGAGGGGGTCACGAAGAAGATCGTGTTCTCCGGTGATATTGGAAACTTCGATAAGCCGCTGATCCGGGACCCTGAGTACATCAAGGAGGCGGATTATGTGCTGATGGAGTCGACCTATGGTTCCCGCTTCCATGATACGACGGTCAACCATCTGCAGGATCTCGTGAACATCACGCAGCGGACCCTCGATCGGGGCGGCAATGTCGTGATGCCGGCATTTGCGGTCGGTCGTACGCAGGAGCTGCTGTACCTCTTCCGCCAGATCAAGCAGGAGCATCTCATCGTCGGGCACGACAATTTCCCGGTCTATGTCGACAGTCCGCTGGCGGTCGATGCGACGCATGTCTTCTCGCAGAATCTCGATGAGTGCTATGATGACGAGACGCGGGCCATCGTGGATAAGGGCATCAACCCGATTTCCTTCCGCGGGCTGAACCTCGCCATCACACTCGAGGAGTCGAAGGCCATCAACTTTGACGAGACGCCGAAGGTGATCATCTCGGCCTCCGGCATGTGCGATGCAGGTCGTATCCGTCATCACATCAAGTACAATCTCTGGCGTCCGGAGTCGACCATCGTCTTCGCCGGCTATCAGGCAGAGGGAACGCTGGGCCGGGCGCTGATGGATGGTGCCGATCACGTGAAGCTCTTCGGTGAGGAGGTGGCGGTGAAGGCGGAGATCGCGCAGATGGCCGACATGTCGAGCCATGCGGATCAGTTCGGCCTCATGAACTGGATCCGTGCCTACGAGCAGGCGCCGGACCGTGTCTTCCTCGTGCATGGCAATGATGACGGCATGGAGGTACTCTCGAAGCTGATCGAGGACGAGCTCCACTACACGGTGAACTGTCCGTACTCCGGTTCGGTCTTCGACCTCCTGAAGAATGAGTGGGAGATCGTGGCGGAGCCGAAGAAGATCGAGAAGCCGACGTATGCACTGGTGGAGGACGGCTCCTCGAAGCGGAAGAAGACAAGCGATGCTGCCTACGATCGTCTGCTGGCGGCCTACACGAAGCTGTCGGCAGCCGTCAAGGCAAACTATGGTGGTGCCAATAAGGACCTCGCCCGCTTTACAAACCAGCTGCTCAGCCTGTATGATAAGTGGATACGATAAAGGAAGATTCACTTATGAGAAAACATGTTTCAAACCGAATGCTCCGGGTGATCGCGCTGCTCGTGCTGATTCTTGCGGCGATCACCCTCGGGATTCGGATCTATCTTGATGAAGCGCTGATCCACCATGCGTCGACGGTGACGACCGAAGCTGCTCCTTCCGAAACGAGGGAGCAGCTTATTATTGCGGAGACGGCACCGGCGCAGGAAAGTGCGGCGGCGGAAGAGCCGGTCGACCAGATCGCGCAGTTCGAGGCCGCGTTCGCTGAAATCCAGGCACTCGAGGACATCGCCGCCGGCGAACAGCAGGGGAGTGCGCTGAAGGAGGACTATACGACGATCGCGAAGCTCTGGAACCGAGAGCTCGAGGCGCTCGGCCGCGCCATCACCGCGAACATGACGGAGAGCGAAAAGGACGCCTACATCGCCTCGGCGAGTGCGTTTCTGATCTCGCGGAACCACGAATGCATGAAGGCGCTCGACCAGGATAAGCTCAGCGTGATGGAGAACATCGACTACCTCAGCCGCGAGATCGCCCTCACACGCGAACGCTGCTACGACCTGTTAAAAGACTACAGAGGGTACCTGAAGGAGTGATTTTTCTGTAACAGTTCGGGCGGGTTTCTTTCTTGATCCATCTGTTTATTTGAGGGACGTCCATCTGGGCGCCTCTTTTCGTTTGCCTGCCCACCCCATTCGACGTTCTTTATCTATTTGCATATCGGCCCCGCCCGATGCAGGCAAACAAAAAATCGACGCCTATACATCCTGACCGGGAAGATATGCTGAAAACCTGGAAATCGAAGTTTTAGAAGGCGAAAAGAGTATCACTGGTCATGACTGTTTCTGAAATTTTCACAAATACCGTTTATCGTATTTCAGTGCCATTAGATTTTTAAATGGTTGTTACAAACAAGCGATTTTCGGGCTGAGCGACATTATATGATTTTCGCAAAAAAGAGATTTCAAAGTGTGATGCCATTATATTTTCTGGGTTTTGTAACAAACGGGGCGTTTTTAAGATTCGTGCCATTAAGTGACTTTTACAAATCATATATTTCAGGGAACTGTGCCATTAGATCATTTCACAGACGGGGAAATATACGAAGCTGTGACATTAAGTATGTGCGTCAAGGTACGACCAGAAGGGCGTCTGCAGAAGAAAAGCTGAGGCAGGTATAAAGTCACTGCTTCAAAAAAAGGCGGTTTTGCGTCAAAAATCGAGATTTCACTCGGATAATACTGGGTGAGAAAGACTGGACTTAATGTCACAGGTTCGTCAGGAGAGGAAAATGTGAAAAAGCTTAATGGCATATGACCGAGATAAAGCAAATCTGTGAAAAACGATGCCAGCCAGAAGTTTGAGGGGCTCCTTATGAGCGGGGCGGGACCAAAACGTACAGATATATGCGCGGATTCGATGGGGTGGGCGAATGAGGAGTGCCTCAAACTCCACAAGTTAGCCAAGGAGTGGCTGAACTGTTACGAAATATCTCTGTTATTAAATTCATGCTGTTTTCGAGGAATGCCTTCACCGGGCTGGTAATAAATCGATGCAAATCATGATCGAAGCGTGTTAAGATAAGGGTAGAAATACTTATATGTCGATGAGGAGGTGAACATTTTGATGTATCCATATATGACGCTTGGAGATGGTACAGAAATAGTACATTCGCAGATTATTGAGAACGATGGAAAAAGAGAAGTAGTGGTACATTTTGAACGACCTACAGAAGATGGGTTTGATGATGCGCGATGCGTATTGCCGGATTATAAATGGACGGAGCGCTCAGGATTCAGTGATGCAGATATGGAGTTTTTCGAGAAGCTCCTGAAGTCGAATGCGCACTTGCTTTACAAATATGCTGCTTCGGGAGGTATTCGAATTGCCTAATATTTTTACCGTAAGCGGATATAGAGTTTATTTCTGGGCAAATGAAAATAATGAGCCTATTCATGTTCATATTTCTAAAGGGGCGCCGGTTCCTAACTCTACGAAGGTATGGTTGACGCGAGCCGGAGGGTGTATCGTGGCAAACAATAAAAGTAATATTCCGAAGCATGAACTGGATGAATTGCTGGATTTCATCGCAGCACAGTTTTTCTTGATATGTGCTAAATGGAAGGATTTCTTTTTGACGGATCATATTGAGTTTTATTGTTAAAATGGATTTTATAGAAAGCTAAGGGCTGTTAGAGTGGAATAGAGTAAGCTGCCGTACGACCGGATCAAAAGATTCGAAACGTGCGGCAGCTTTTGCAATCCCCTGGATTTCTCACACTATGATAAGAGGGGCGTCCCCGGAGGGGTGGAAACGGAGGCCATACGGAGAGACCGTGTGAAATCAAGCCGGGTCCCCTTAGCGGCA
>JAUNWX010000029.1:12133-26428 GCA_030540075.1 Lachnospiraceae bacterium | reverse complement strand
AGTTCAGCGACAGCTCATGAGAGCAGCTCCGTGACAGCTCATGAAATCAGCAACAGCAGACGGCGGAAGCTGGATACAGGGAGCAAAGAAGCGGTTACACGGGCTCACGAGAGTGATGGATGAGTTCCATCTGAACAAGTATCTACTGCGTATGACGGGTGGCCTTCTGGACAGTGCCGGTGATGCCAGACGCGAACTTGAAGGAGACATTGGGGCCAGGCCCCATAAAAGGCCCCATAAAGAAAGAATAAACAAATTCTAAAATATCTGTAAATTCGAAGCTTCTCACGTACCACAAAGCAGCTGATTGTGGCATAATTAAGTAAGAAAATCTTGCTTCTGAAAGGAGCATTTTATGAATACTCAGGTTTTGACAGTTTCATCTAAAGGACAGATTTCCTTACCCGTTGCGATCCGAAAGCTATTGTCGATTGATGCTGGTGACAAGTTGGTGGCATATGCTTCTGGAGATGTTATTATGCTGAAAACGTTGAAGCTGCCAACCGCAGAGGAATTTGAAGCATCTCTTGATGACGCGCAGAAGTGGGCATCTTCGGTTGGGTATAAGGAAGAAGATGTAAACGATATCATCAAGTCTGTGAGGCAGAGTAAACGGAAATGAGAATAGTTGTTGATACGAATGTTTTAATTTCCGGAGTTTTCTTTGGCGGATTTCCTCGACAAATCTTAAATGCGGTGGTAGAAAGCAGATTGACTGCATGCGCTACAACTGAGATTATTGATGAATACGAGGAAATCGTGCAGGAAATGATCGACAGGAAGCAGGGGCATATTAATCGTCAATTGCTGGCACCGCTGGTACAGGCTTTGGAAGTAGTTGAACCTGTAACACATGTCGAATTGAGTAGAGATCCTGACGATGACAAGTTTCTGGGATGCGCAAAAGATGCTAAAGCGCTGTATATCGTAAGCGGTGATAAAGACTTGCTGGTTTTAGAAAAGTTTGAGAATATTGAAATTATTACAGCTAAGGAATTCTGGGAGAAATATATGCAGAGTTATTGAAAATCAATTATCGTTCCGCCGCGCGAGACTGTTTTTCTGATATTTCCGAGATCAGCTCTCTGCGGCGGATATATAGTGATCGACGTATAGATAAAGATGCAAATAACATGACAGAAGAAACAAAGGCAGTGAATGGTAGAAGTACAGCGTCGTCTGCATTGCCCGGATAATGCAGAGCAGGTCAGAATATGCTGGAGTTCACCTGCGCCAGGGTGGATTTCTGCAAAAAAGTCAAAAATATTTTAAAGGCAAAATCTCGAGAAACCTTGAAAATACGTGGGGTAAACCGCTTAATATAGTCTGTTTGACGACTATATGCAATTTCGGAACTTCATGCTAGAATCGGGTTATATTAAAGATTCTTCTATGGAATCCATCCGATAGATGGTTCCTGTTCTGATATCCTGTAAGACGCGCTTTTCGCGTACATCTTCTCCCGCAAAATACTTCGATTTAAGGAGGTCATCGATGCCATAGCCAGACAGTGTAGAGAGTGGTTTCCCGGTGCAACGTATCATCTGATGGCACGTGGAATCCGCCGAATGGAAATTTTTGAAGACGAATTCGATTTTCAGGTGTTTTTGAAAATCATGCAGCAGCAATCAGTAAATAATGACTGCCGTATCCATGCATACTGCCTGATGACGAATCATTTTCACCTTCTGGTAGAGACGGGAGAGGTTGAAATCGGCCAGTTTATGATGCATCTTTCGGGGAAATATGCGATGTACTATAACCGTCATCATGGCTATAGTGGGCATGTGTTTGAGCGGAGATACAAGTCCTGTCTGGTGCAAACGGATGATTACTTTCTGCAGACAAGCCGGTATATTCATCTGAATCCGGTGAAGGCGAGGATGGCAGCACATCCGGAGGACTATCGTTATAGTTCCTATAAAACGATCATCCGCCTGCAGGATGATGGCATCACAGAACCGGAGAAGACATTAGCATATTTTGGGTCGAAGGGGATCTTCGGGTATCGGGAGTTTGTAGAAAATACGGCACATAAATACGTCGTCGAAGAAGACGGCATCAGAAAAGTAATGGGAGAAAATGACGTATGGCTTCCTTGGTAAAAAGTTTTGCGATTGATGGAATCGATGGATATCAGGTAGATATCGAAACGAAAACACTCGATGGTCAGCCATCTATTTCGGTGATCGGCCTGGGGGATCAGGCGGTGAAAGAGGCATCGGAAAGGGTACAGGCGGCCATCGATGAGACCGGATATGTATTTCCGAAGAAGCGTGTCATCATCAGTCTGGCACCGGGCGATATCAAGAAGAGTGGTTCGCACTTTGATCTTGCGATGGCAATCGGTATTCTTCAACAGAATGAGGATATCGCTGCGAAGAATCTGGGTGACTACGGTTTCATCGGGGAGCTGGCGCTGGACGGAAAGTTGCGGGCCTGCAATGGAATTTTGCCGATGATTATCGCAGCACAGCGGAAGGGCGTTCGGAAGGTGATCATTCCGGCGGGAAATCTGCAGGAGGCGAAGCTCGTGCAGGATATGACCATCATCGGGCTTCGGAATCTCGCGGATGTCGTGCGTTATCTGGAAGGAAAGCCGGTAGATACACAGTATGCGCATGAGAGTAACGCAGTGGAGAGCAGAGATCGGGTCCTTGATTTTTCGGATGTGAAGGGGCAGAAGGAGCTGATCGATGCGGTGATTCTGGCAGCAGCGGGTGGCCATAATATGCTGATGATCGGTGAACCAGGCTGTGGCAAGACGATGATTGCGCAGCGAATTCCGACGATTCTCCCAGCTATGACCGAAGAGGAATGCCTGGAAGTGACGAAGATATACAGTATTTCGGGGATGATCTCGAATGGACATGAGCTGATCCGAAACCGCCCGTTCCGCGCACCTCATCACAATGCGTCGTTGAACGCTCTTATCGGTGGCGGTACAAATGCGCTTCCAGGCGAGGTTTCATTGGCACATAACGGTGTTTTGTTTCTGGATGAGCTCGCCGAGTTTTCGCGCCGAACGCTCGATGCCCTTCGACAGCCGATCGAGGATAAAAAGGTCTGTATATCTCGAGTGAACGGTACCCACACCTTCCCATCGAATTTTATGTTCGTGACTGCGATGAATCCGTGTCCGTGCGGTTATCATCCTGGTCCCAAATGCCGCTGCAGTGACTATGAGATCATAAAATATCGAGGGAAAATATCTGGTCCGATCATGGACCGCATCGATATTCAGAAGGAAGTGAAGCCGGTGAATTACTTCGAACTTGAGCAGGAGGATGCGATGGTATCATCTGCTGAAATTCGGAAAAGAGTAGAAGCGGCGCGAAAAATTCAGCAGCAACGATATAAAAATGATCCAGGCATCAACTGTAACGCACAGATGTCGACCGCACAGATGCAGAAATACTGTGCCCTGGATGAAGAATCGCGAACACTTCTGAAGGAAACCAGCGAAAAATATGGCTATAGCGCACGTGTGATTCACAAGCTGCTTCGGCTCGCTCGCACGAGTGCAGATCTCGATGGTGTCGAGAACATCCGTCTGCAGGATATAAAACGCATTTTGAACTATCGGGACCTGGATAAGAGTAACAGTGAAATGCTCGTTGTGAAGTGAAAACTTGCGCGATGAAAGAATAACTCGAAAAAATCAATGATGAAGAGCTTGAAATTGTAGGAAAGGAAGAAAGAAGTGATGTTGGAATACTGGATCTGGCTGACGACATTGCCTCGCATCGGCCCTGTTACGGCGAATCGCCTCATGAAAAAGTTCATGAATCCGGAAAATGTATATCACAGTTCGGAAGAAGAATTAAAGAAGATAGGGGACCTGACAGCTGCGCAGAGAAATATTCTCCTCGAAAATAGGGACATGGACGATGCGAAAAGAATACTAGAGGAGTGTGAACAAAAGCATATTTCGCTACTGCCGCTTGACGATCCGCGCTACCCGAAGCGCGCCAGAAACTGCAAGGACACCCCGATTCTTCTATATTATAAAGGAAATCTTCAGCCGATCGAGCAGTCGGTCGGTATTGTCGGAGCCCGCCGCTGCACACAGGAATCGAAGCATCTCGTCGCGTCGCTTGCCGAGGCCAATGCTGAGAAACACATTGCGGTCGTCAGTGGTATGGCCAAAGGCGTCGATTCGTATGCTCATACCGCATGCCTGCAGGCTGGTGGATATACCATTGCCGTTCTCGCGAATGGCCTCGATATCTGTTATCCGAGTGAGCATGCAAAATTGAAAGAATGTTTAGAAAAAGACGGCCTCCTGATATCTGAATATCCACCCGGTACGTATCCCGCACGCTATACCTTCCCAGAAAGAAACCGAATAATCAGTGCCTGGTCCGACGAACTGATCGTCGTCGCTGCCGGTAAAGGAAGCGGTGCGTATATCACCGCAAAGTACAGTGATTATTATGGGAGGAAGGTTACCTATATGTGAGCGGGCACATATTTGTGTTGTTGGATTCGGTTTACATATTAGCGATAGTGCTGCTACGCAGCAGGACATTGGGACCAGGCCCCGGGAACAAAGAATAAACAAATTCTAAAATACTCAAACTTCCCACACGTAAATCGTGTGTAGCACCTTGAAAACTCTATATTTCAGACAATAAAAAAGGCATAAGCCCTTTGATTAAGGTATAATGAATTTACCACAAAACATTACCACAAAGGAGACTTACGCCATATGCATATCTTAGCACAGGGACAGGATAATCGTGAAGAGGTAGATTGCGCTGTATCAAAGTTTATTTCCGACTTCAGAATCGGTGACCTTCTGAAAAAGTGCAATGCTCAGAAGCAGAAGGGTGTTCCGGTCATGACGATCTTTCGGTACAAGCTCGCGAATGTCTTCAATCAGAAGAGCATGTACATGCAGATGAAGACGAAGCATTTCGCTGAGCCGTTCTCAAAGAATGCGTTCTATCGATTTCTGAATGATGCCGGTATCAACTGGCTTCGTTTTACGACCCTGCTTGCCCTTTCGGTCATCGAGAACTTCTTCAAGCCGCTGACCAGCGAAGATCGCGCTGACGTTTTCATCGTTGATGACTCGCTTTACGAGCGCGCTGGTTACAAGAAAACGCAGATGGCCTCCCGCGTGTTTGATCATGTCTCCATGCGGTACAAGACAGGCTTCCGTCTCTTGACGCTCGGATGGTCCGATGGTAATTCTTTCGTTCCAATCAACTCAAGTCTTCTGGCTTCTTCAAAAGATTCAAATCAGCTCGGTGACTTCTCAAAAGTCGACAACCGTTCTCTGGCGGGTAAGCGCCGGAAGATGGCTGTTACGAAGGCAACGGACGTGGTACTCCATCTTCTGAAGTACGCTAAGACATCCGGTCTCAGAGCCAGGTATGTTCTGTTTGACAGCTGGTTCTCTACTCCGCACACACTCGTGAAAATCAAGGAGAGGGGCTTCGATTCCATCGCAATGGTCAAGGTCAGCTCCAAGATCAACTATGAGTTTGAAGGCAAGCGTAAGAACATCAAACAGATCTATGCCAGCTGCAAGAAGCGCCGTGGGCGTTCTTCTTACCTTCTGTCTGTCGAGGTTAAAGTCGGCAAGGGTACTGAAAACGAGCCCGCGATTCCTGCCCGCATCGTATGTGTTCGGAACCGGTCAAACAAAAAGAACTGGCTTGCTGTGATCTGCACAGATATGTCGCTGACGGAAGAAGAAATCATCCGGATCTATGGAAAGAGATGGAACATCGAGGTCTTTTTCAAGAGCTGCAAATCGCTGCTGAATCTCAGAACCGAATGCCATAGTCTTTCTTACGATGCACTGACTGCGCATGTAGCGATGGTGTTTGCACGATACATGCTTCTTTCAGTGTACCAGCGGAAGGATGAAGATCAGCGCACTATCGGTGAGATGTTCTATGTACTGCTTCAGGAGATGGAAGATGTTACTTTTCAGCACTCCCTTTTCCTTCTGGTGGAAGCGATGACCCAGAGTATCAAGGCAATCTTACATGTTTCTGACGAGCTGATTGAAAAAATTTATATAGACTTCTTCAACAGACTGCCAGAATTCATGCAGAACGCCCTTAGCGAAGACTTCCGGGTGGCATAAGTGGTATTTTTATGATCTGAAATATAGAGTTTTCAAGGTACAAAGCCCACTATTTATGTGGGAAGTTTAAGTAAAATATTTATAAACTGGATTGCCGAAGAGGCGTAAAGGCAACTATAAGATGCACAAAAATTCGGTGCCCGCGATCAGAGCGGGCACCGAATGAGTGACGCGGAGATATAGATTAAGATGGAAATAATTATACTTGATAGTTCGTAAGTTATTTGACTGTGAAGATCAGGCGTACGGCAGCGGTGTCATCGTAGCGTGCGGCGCGTATGTTTCCAGTGCTGTCGGCCTGGAGGAAGTACTCGTCGCGGGTGGTGTCGTCAGTCATGTTCTGTTCGGCGTAGTGATCTAGATGTTGCTTTGTTTTTTGCTACTTGTAAATATGATAGTGGCAGCAAGCGATGGTGTCCTCTGACTAAAGCTGATACCGAGCTTAACGAGAAAACAAAGTACGGGGTGATTTTTCATATTCCTGGATGGCAAGCTGAAAGGTTCAATATGTTATCGGGTTCAGGGGATGAATATGTTAGGAATGAGATTCTGCCTATCGGCTATCAGCCGTTTATGCGATGCCATAGCCAGCATGGTTACGGGATTTGCATGAAAAAGCCTTTTCCGCTGCAGGAAGACAGTCAGTTTGAAAAACTGCATTTCAGGCATGATGAAAGGTTCTCAAGGGAAATGTTCGAAAAAATGGATTGCGGGCGAAAGATATATCCACAAGAAGGTCTGAATCAGTTTGATGATATCATCGACCAGATCAAACACACCACATTTTTCAGCAGAGAAGCTTTTGATATTGCCCTGACGGATGAAGATTGTGAATTCACGGAAGCTGAAGTGCAGAAATTGATTGATGACCGAGAGTGCTGCAAAAGTATATTTGGAGATGAAATCATCGTAACAGCTGAAGAACCGATAAAGGTTTCGCGTCAAAGAATCAAAGCTTGTAATATGCACTACGATGGATTCTCAATCGAGAAAAATTATGGGATTAAACGCAGCATGAGATGGGTATATATTCCACCGGTTTAATCGGATTTGTGTAGGAGGCACGTTGGCGAATGAGATTAGATGGATTCATTTTTCCAATCTTCATTTGAAAAATGATACTGCGGTAGATGAGGAGAAGCCGAAAGTGCCGAAGGGATAGATGGAAGTGTAGGATAATGGGGCCAAGCCCGATGAAGCGTACCTAAAGGGAATTTACACACAAATATGGACTTGAATCGGCTGCTGTATCTCGATACGCGGGATGATCAATACCGGCTGATCGATACGAATCCGGCGATGAAGCCGTATAAGATCGGGATTTTCTTCTCGGGGCTCGAGCGGTCGCTGAAGAACTCGAAGTACAATCTGCGCCAGGATGAGTGTAAGGCTGCGGCGTATGCGCTGATGAGCTACGCGGGGATGGACTACGATACCTTCGCGAATACGCGTCTGCGGGATGTGCCGCTGGAGGTATTCGAGGCGTATAAGGACCGGTTGCCGGAGAGCTTCCGGAAGCGGGCGGAGCACTACTACTCGGAGTTCCAGCGCGTGGAAGAAGGAACGACAGCATGGGAGGACGGAGACATCAGCCGCTATGGCGAGCTGGTCTTCGAGAGTGGCTGGAGCAGGCGGGCGTCGATGATGATGTGTTCGTGATGGCGGGCGATAACGTGCTGGATTTCAGTCTGTGTCGCTTCATCGAGTTCGCGAAGGCGCGGGGAACGTCGTGCGTGATGTGCCACGAGGAGCGGGAACTGAAGAAGCAGCAGAAGACGGCGATTATTACGATCGGACGGGGACCGGGCGAGCGCGCGACGGATGGTAGGGAGGAAGCCGAGGTCCGGGCGAGTGAAACTGATCGGGGAGACCGGATGTGTGGAGAGGATGCTGAGGCACGCGCGAGAGAGGCTGATCGGACGTATGAAGAAGCTGTTGAGGCGCAGGCGAGTGTGGCTGATCGGGACGAGAGCGAAGCCTGGGGCCCTGCGGACGCGGATCTGATCACGTCGTATGAGGAGAAGCCGAAGGTGCCGAAGGGGCATCTCGCTGTGCCGCCGTTTTATTTTTATCGCCGGGAGGACGTGAAGCGGATTCCGGAAGCATTGGCCGCAGGGTGCGGCGCGGACGCTCCGGGAAGCTTCGCGGCGTGGCTCAGCCGGCAGGTGTCGATGCACGCGTTCGTGATGCCCGGGAAGCGGTATGACGTCGGGGACGTGGAGAGCTACAGAAGCGTATGTCGGGTGTTTGCGGGGATGTGAGGTGGCTGGTCAAAGCGATGAACGAAGGGTCGGCTGCATTGGCCTGTTTTGAGGGCGCTGCTGTTCGCGTAGGTGACAGTCCCGTCGCCCGACTGCATTGGCGCAAGAAAGATGAGTATGGACAGCCCTCATATATACGCAGAAGCCGCAAAATACAGCTGAAATATATTTTGCGGACAGGTTGATAAAATAGCTAATTTGAAGCATAATAAAAATAGCTAAAATAAGGAGGCGATGATATGATTACTGCAACCGCAACCGCAACTGCAACTGCAACTGAAATGCAGAATAATTTCGGAAGGTATTTGAATCTTGTGATGTCCGGACAGGAAATAATCGTGACAAAAAATGGACGGGAAGTCGGCCGGTTTATTCCGAAAGATGCCACTGTGTCTTATCTGACAGATTCCCTTACTGGAATTTTGAAGGAAGACTATGACTTGGATGAGGTCAAGGCAGAAAGCATGAGGGCAAAGTATGGTTCTGCTGATTGATACCAATATTGCGCTGGATGTTCTTCTAAATCGGCCAGAATTTGTCAAAGATTCTTCGCTGATTTGGAAGCTCTGCGAGACAGAACAGGCAAAGGGCTACATTTCAACATTGACCTATGCCAATATGATGTATGTCATGAGAAAGCAGCTGACACCAGATCAGATTGAGGGAGTGTTTCGTAAGTTGAATTTGATTTTTGAATTTGCAGATTTCAGTCCGGCAGTTCTGGAAAGTGCTGTGAATATGAAATGGAAAGATTTCGAGGATGCCGTTCAAAGTGCAACTGCGGAATCTATCCATGCTGACTATATTATCACAAGAAATTTGAAGGATTTCACCCAGAGTAGAGTGATGGCGTTTACGCCGACTGAACTTCTGGCAAGAATCTAAAATTTGCGGACATTGGGGCCAGGCATCGGGAATAAACAACTTGAAATAAGCATAAACTTGTCAATCGGCGAGCATATGTACTGCAGCTGATTGATAGGTGTTATCGTATAGATAGAGATGGTAATATGTGGATGGTGGGGATGAAAGTTGATGGGAAGTAAAGTGGCTTTAGAAAATCTTCAGGAAGCTCACATTCACAGTGAAATTCTGTTGAGTGCTTGATATTTTTATTTGAATAACGCATAATAGATATGTGGAAAGCATACGGAGGTATGTGGAACGAATATAAATAAGGAGGCGCTCATTATGGCAGAACAGACTTTAGTTCAGGCACGTGTTGATAAAGAACTGAAACAGGAAGTGACGGAAATCTACGAAGCTTTAGGGATGGACATTCCAACGGCTATCAGAATGTTTTTTGTCAGAAGTAAGATGGTACGGGGTATTCCATTTGATACGACTTTGCCAAAAGGCGTTGTGACAAGAACGGAAGCTTTGAGTGCTTTAGATGATATGTTTAAGCAGGCAGAAGCTGTTCCCGATATGACTTTGGATGAAATCAATGCAGAGATAGCGGATGTGAGAGCGGCTAGAAAGGCGGCAAAGTGATGCGATGCTACGCCGTGGTTGATACAAATGTAATCGTGTCAGCTGTCATTACCAAAAATCCGGACTCACCTCCACGACAAGTATTTCGGGCGATGTTGTCAGGAGAAATTATCCCGCTGTATCACCCGGACATTTTAGCTGAATACGAAGAGGTATTAAGCCGAAAAAAGTTTCATTTAAACCCGGAAACGATTCAGACAGTGTTAGAAGCTGTACGGCAGTTTGGCGTTGAGGTGATGCCCAAACCATCCGGTGAGATACTGATTGATATGGATGACCTTGTGTTCTATGAGGTTGCAATGGAAAAGCGTGAAGACGATGCCTATCTTGTGACAGGAAATCAGAAACACTATCCGGTCAGAAATTTTATTGTTACCCCGGCAGAGATGCTGGAAATCTTAAAAAAATAATAGCGTTTGGGTACGGTTGTTTGGGCAAAGCCCCGTCGTGTTGGGGCCATCTTCATAGTAAAGTACGATGCTTGCGTAGGGGTGGATGCACGCAGAGCCCGGCGGATATCCGCCGGGCTCTGGTGCGTCATGACATATAGAAGGTTTTATACCATTCGGCGAAGGCGCGGAGGCCCTGGCGGATGTTGATTTCCGGGCGGAAGCCGTAGTCCCTTTCGAGGGCGGTGCTGTCCGCGTAGGTGACAGGCACATCGCCCGGCTGCATTGGCACGAGGGACTTATGGGCGTCGAAGTCGTAATCCGGAGGCAGGACGCCGGCGCGGACGAGCTCCTCCTGGAGGGTCGTGATGTAGTCGAGGAGGTTCTCCGGGGTGCCGCCGCCGATGTTGTAGACGGCGTATGGCGGGATCGGGAGGCCGTCGGGGCCGTTCTGCTTCTGCGGGGCGCCGCCCATGACGCGGACGATGCCTTCGACGATGTCGTCGATGTAGGTGAAGTCGCGCTTGCAGTTTCCGTAGTTGAAGATCTGGATCGAGTCGCCCTTCACGAGGCGGTTCGTCGCGGAGAAGTAGAACATGTCGGTGCGGCCGGCCGGGCCGTAGACGGTGAAGAAGCGGAGACCGGTGGACGGGATGTTGTAGAGCTTCGCGTAGGCGTGGGCCATGAGCTCGTTGCTTTTTTTTGTTGCGGCGTAGAGCGACACCGGGGTGTCCACCTTGTCGTCGGTGCTGAACGGGACCTTTTTGTTGCCGCCGTAGACGGAGGAGGACGAGGCGTAGACGAAGTGCTCCATCGCGTCGTCGTGGCGTGCGGCCTCGAGTAGGTTGTAGAAGCCGATCAGGTTGGAGTGGATGTAGACGTCCGGGTGGTCGATGCTGTAGCGCACGCCGGCCTGGGCGGCGAGGTTGACGAGGACGTGGAAGCGGTAGGTCGCGAAGAGCTCGTCGATGAGCGGCTTGTCCGCGATGTCGCCGCGGATGAAGACCCAGCGGGACTGCGAGGCCTGCGCAGCTTCCTCGACCTTCTGGAGGCGGTATTCCTTCAGCTCGAGCGGGTTGTAATCCGTCATGCAGTCAATGCCGACGATCGTCGCGCCCTGCGTGTCGCGGAGCAGCCGCGCGCAGAGGTTCGAGCCGATGAAGCCCGCTGCGCCCGTGACGAGGATGGATTTTCCGTCGAGGGATACGATTGTTTTTTCTGTTTTCTGTGAGTTCTCTGTGTTTTCCATATTTTCCATGTTCGTTATGTTCTCCTGGGAGTGATCGGTTCGGGACAGTGCTGGCCCCGGGCCCGCGTTGGCCCTTCTTAAGAATTTCGTGATGGGGTCAGCCCCCATAAACTATCGTCAGTTGTTGTGGAAGAGGTCGCGGGTGTAGACCTTTTCGCGGACGTCGTCGAGGACGGCGTCGTAGCGGTTTGCGAGGATGCAGCGGCTTTCTGCCTTGAACTCGGCGAGGTCGTTGACGATGCGGCTTCCGAAGAAGGTGCTGCCGTTTTCGAGGGTCGGCTCGTAGATGATGACGCGGGCGCCCTTCGCCTTGATGCGCTTCATGACGCCCTGGATCGAGGACTGGCGGAAGTTGTCGGAGTTCGCCTTCATCGTCAGGCGGTACACACCGACGACGGTGTCCTCCTGGAGGGCCTCCTGCTGTTTGTTGTAGCCTGCATTGGCCTCGTATGCGTCAGCGATTTCGAGCACGCGGTCTGCGATGAAGTCCTTCCGGGTGCGGTTGCTCTCGACGATCGCCTGGATCAGGTTCTCCGGGACGTCCTGGTAGTTCGCGAGGAGCTGCTTCGTGTCCTTCGGGAGGCAGTAGCCGCCGTAGCCGAAGGACGGGTTGTTGTAGAAGTCGCCGATGCGCGGGTCGAGGCAGACGCCGTCGATGATCTGCTGGGTGTTGAGGCCCTTCGTCTCGGCGTAGGTGTCGAGCTCGTTGAAGTAGGACACGCGGAGCGCGAGGTAGGTGTTCGCGAAGAGCTTGACGGCCTCGGCTTCGGTGAAGCCCATGAAGAGGGTGCGGATGCCGGCCTTGATCGCGCCTTCCTGGAGGAGGGCGGCGAAGCGGTGCGCGGCGTCGACGGAGGCCGGGTCGTTTTCGTCACAGGACACGATGATCCGGGACGGGTAGAGGTTGTCGTAGAGGGCCTTCGACTCGCGGAGGAACTCCGGGGAGAAGAGGATGCGGCGGGTGTGGTACTTCGCGCGGATCGAGGCGGTGTAGCCGACCGGGATCGTGGACTTGATGAACATGTAGCAGTGGTCGTTGCACGCGAGGACCTGCTCGATGACGCTCTCGACGGCGCTCGTGTCGAAGTAGTTCTTCTTGCTGTCGTAGTTCGTCGGCGCCGCGATGATGACGAAATCGGCCGCGGCGTAGGCGGCGTCAGACGGGTTCTGTGGGCCAATGCCGGTGTTCAGGACGGCGTGGAGGTCGAGCCTGCGGGTGCCGGCCTTCGCCTCGGCGAAAAACTTCTCGATATACTCGTCCTGGATCGGGCTGATCCAGGCATTGAGATCCCGCACTTTCTCCTCGATGATGTCGACCGCGGTGACGTGATTATGCTGCGCAAGCAGTGTCGCGAGCGACAGGCCGACGTAACCCGTGCCGGCCACCACGATGTTCATCGGTGACACCGGTGCGAGCGAGCGGATGCTGTCGTCCTCGAACATATCGCAGAGATCGAAGTGCAGCGCCCCCGCGAGCTGCTCGAGCTGCTCGATCGACGGCGTGAAATCCTGCCCCTCGATCCGCGAGATCAGCGCACGATTGATACCGGTACGATCCGCCAGCTCCTGCTGCGAAAGCTTCTGTGACTTCCGCAGCGACGCGATCGTATCCGCCAGTTTCTGAGTAGAAAGCTTCTTCATATATACCCTCGATTCTGAAAGTTTATAAAAATTTAATGGGGTCAGACTCCATAAACTGCCGCGGAGTGTTGAGGCTCCGAGCGTTTGCGTTGGCAGGCAGGCGTGGCAAACTGATGAGCTGCTAATGTACGGCATGTTACTCGAAATAACAACCACGTCTGCGACGTGACGTAAGCTAAAACATATACAGTATAGAGCATGAGATATGGAAAGACAAGAATTCGAGCAGAAAAGTTTCTGCAAAGTTGCGGGAAGGCGAAGGATGGAAGCTGGAGATGATTTTTAATGTTATTCAGAATAACATCTTTAGAATTTCGTAAGCCGGTGACGATTTCTCATGATAGTGAAATGGTATTGGCGAAAGCGGGCGATCGGGGGTATAGTGTTCTCCAGTATGAGCAAAGGAGTGTGGCGCGGATGATAAACGAGAAGGTGAAGGATTTTCTGGAGCAAAAGGGCTACGGAGATCGGCTGACGGAGCATGCGGAGACGATCGACACGGTGGAGCACGCGGCGCTGCGGATCGGCTGTTCGGAGCCGGAGATCGCGAAGACGCTGTCGTTCATCGTGGATGAGAAGCCGGTGATCGTGGTCATGGCGGGCGACGGAAAGGTCAACAGCTCGAAGTTTAAGGCGGTTTTCCATACGAAACCGCACATGATTCCGCGCGAGCAGGTGGAAGAAATCACCGGATTTCAGCCGGGCGGCGTGTGTCCGTTTGCGGTTCCGGAGGAGATTCCGATCTGGCTTGACATCTCGATGAAGCGTTTCGCGTACATCCACCCGGCCGGCGGCAACGAATTCACCTCCGTAAAGCTCACCCCGGAGGAACTGGAGAAAATAACCGCGCCGCAGGGCTGGTGCGACATCTGCAAAGGCTGGGAAGAGAACTGAAAAGGTTCGTTTTATGGGACAGCACATCACGATTTTTAAAGATCATCAAACTTCTTGAGGGTTTGTCTATCTTTAAAATTAATCGTGATGGGCTGTCCTTTTATTATGCGCGGCGGCGTCATATCTGCTATAATCAAAGGTATATTTTTAAAATCTCGGGGCATTCACCGGGATACTATCGGATGATAGAAAGATTCCAGGGCATTAACCAGAATACTATCTGATGATAGAAAGAAACACGCGCAATAACCGGCAAACACACTG
>JAUNWX010000029.1:11067-12123 GCA_030540075.1 Lachnospiraceae bacterium | reverse complement strand
CATTAAGCGGGATACTGTCTGACGATCGAAAGCTCCGGAGCATTAACCGGGTTACTGCCTGACGATCGAAGGAAAATTAAAAAGCAACTAGGAGGTATGCGTGATGGACGCAAAGAAATATAGAAGAGTATTTACGATTGTGATCGATTCGCTGGGGGTCGGGCCAATGCCGGATGCCGCGGCGTTTGGTGATGCGGGGGCAGATACCCTCGGCCACATCGCGGCGAATTTCGAGGCGCTGAAGATTCCGAATCTGCAGAAGCTCGGCATGGCGAATCTGAAGAGCCTCCATGGTGTCGCGCCGACGGAGAAGCCGCTTGCGTACTACGGGCAGCTGCGCGAGGCGAGCAATGGCAAGGATACGATGACGGGCCACTGGGAGATGATGGGGCTCCACATCACGAAGCCGTTTAAGACCTTTACGGAGCACGGCTTCCCACAGGAGCTGATTGACGAGCTCTCCCGCAGAACCGGACGTGTGATCATTGGCAACAAGGCGGCCAGCGGTACGGAAATCCTCGACGAGCTCGGCGAGGAGGAGATCGCGACGGGGCACATGATCGTCTACACCTCAGCGGATTCGGTGCTGCAGATCTGCGGCAATGAAGAGACCTTCGGGCTGGACGAGCTGTACCGCTGCTGCGGGATCGCCCGCGAGATCACGATGAAGGATGAGTGGAAGGTCGGCCGTGTCATCGCACGCCCGTATGTGGGCCGGAAGAAGGGCGAGTTTAAGCGCACGAGCAACCGTCACGATTATGCGCTGAAGCCGTACGGCAGAACGGCGCTCGATGCACTGAAGGACGCGGGGCTCAGCGTGATTTCCGTCGGCAAGATTTTCGACATCTTCGACGGGCAGGGGCTCACCGAGTCCAACAAGTCGAAGAGCTCGGTGCACGGTATGGAGCAGACGATCGAGATCGCGCAGCGTGATTTCGAGGGTCTCTGCTTCGTGAATCTCGTGGATTTCGACGCACTCTGGGGCCACCGCCGCAACGTGGTCGGCTACGGAGAGGAGCTCGAGCGCTTCGATGTGAAGCTCGGCGAGCTGCTGGG
>JAUNWX010000029.1:6106-10967 GCA_030540075.1 Lachnospiraceae bacterium | reverse complement strand
TCGGCTACGGAGAGGAGCTCGAGCGCTTCGATGTGAAGCTCGGCGAGCTGCTGGGTACGCTCCGGGACGACGATCTCCTGATCATCACCGCGGACCACGGCAACGATCCGACCTACACGGGCACCGACCACACGAGAGAGAAGGTGCCGTTCCTTGCGTACTCGCGGTCAATGCAGACACCGGGCGCGCTTGCAGAGGCCGACAGCTTCGCCGTGATCGGCGCCACCATCACCGACAACTTCGGCATCGCCATGCCGGACGGCACCATCGGCCACTCGATCCTCGATAAACTGAATTAATGAAACAGTTCAGCTAAGGGGACTACGGAGGACCGGCAACGGAGTACTGTGCTTCCGTTGCCGGCCCTCCGAGTCCCCTGGTGGAACTTTAACGAATGTAAAGAAAGGTAAACGTAAATGAACACCACTGATGTATTAAAAATCGTTGATCACACCTTATTAACACAGACCGCGACCTGGGCAGATATCAAGACCATCCTCGACGATGGCATCAAGTACCACTGTGCGTCGGCGTGCATCCCGGCAGCCTACGTGAAGCAGGCCGCAGAATATGTCGACGGTAAGCTCCCGATCTGCACCGTCATCGGCTTCCCGAACGGCTACAGCACGACCGCGACGAAGGTCTTCGAGGCGAAGGACGCCATCGCGAACGGGGCGGCGGAAATCGACATGGTCATCAACATTGGATTCCTGAAAGATGGACGCTACGACGAAGTGGAGGAGGAGATCCGCCGGATCCACGAGGCCTGCGACGGGCACATCCTGAAGGTCATCATCGAGACCTGCCTCCTCACCGAGGAAGAGAAGATCCGGATGTGCGAGATCGTGACGAAGGCCGGCGCGGAGTTCATCAAGACCTCGACCGGTTTCTCCACCGCGGGCGCAACCTTCGACGACGTGAAGCTCATGCATGAGCACGTCGGCCCGGGCGTGAAGGTGAAGGCCGCCGGCGGCATCAGCTCCTTCGACGACGCCGAGAAGTTCATGAGCCTCGGTGCGGACCGTCTCGGCACCAGCCGCCTCGTGAAGATCATGAAGAACACGGACAGCGGCGCCGGATATTGATAGCCTAATCCTATCGCCTACGACGATCACATAACGTAAAACTTATACCGTCTATTCGGATTTAAATATTAGCGCGATTGTACATGAAATGGTACACTGCGGATAACAGAAAACAACACACTTCGACATTCCAAAGGGGGACAAATTATGTCAGAATTCGTCGTGGGTCTTTTAGGATTCGCATGTATCATCGCGCTCGTGGTGACGCTGTTTAAGAGCAAAACCACTCCGAGCATGGCCTTCATCATTTTCCCGACGCTGCTGGCGCTGGTTCTGGTGATCGGCGGCTACTACTCGATCGAGCAGATCGGTGACCTGATTAAGGGCGGCTTCAAGAGCACCGGCCCGACCGCCGCGTTGTTCGTATTCTCCGTGCTGTTCTTCGGTATCATGACCGACGCCGGCATGTTCGACGTCATCATCAACAAGCTGATGAAGTACGTCGGGGACAATGTTATCGGCGTTACCGTCATGACCGCGATCATCGCGCTGATCGGCCACCTCGATGGTGGTGGAGCGTCGACCTTCCTGATCGTCGTTCCGGCGATGCTTCCGGTGTACAAGAAGATGCACATGAGACAGACGACCCTGCTTCGTGTCGCTGTCCTCGCGATGGGTGTTCTCAACCTGATGCCGTGGGCCGGCCCGACCATGCGTGCCGCTTCCGTCCTCGGCATGGAGGCTGGTCAGCTCTGGAATAAGCTGATCCCGATCCAGATTTTCGGTATCATCCTCTGCCTCGTACACGCGGTTTTCGCCGGTGTGCAGGAGAAGAAGAGAGGCGCAGGTCTCAATGGTAAGCTCGCACAGGCAGCAAGCAGCGAGGATGCGGCAGAAGAGGCACAGCATGCGGCAGACGAGAACGAATATGCCCGCCCGAAGCTTTTCGCCTTTAACATTGCCCTCACCATCGCGGTCATCGCGATGCTCGTATGGGATCAGTTCCCGAGCTACTATCCGTTCATGCTTGGTGTGGCAGCCGCCCTCCTCGTGAACTACACTCCGATCAAGCTTCAGAAGAAGATGATCAACCGTCACGCAGGTCCGGCGCTGATGATGTGCTCGACGCTCATGGGCGCAGCGGTTCTGATGGGTATTCTGGTATATGGATTCAATGCTGACGGCGCAGCTGCGATCGCGAAGCCGGGCGTGGAGATGATGAAGACTTCCGTTGTGTCCAACATGGCGGGTATCATCTCGATGATCCTTCCGGCATCCCTCGGCCAGCACCTGCCGCTCGTGATCGGCATCCTGTCTGTACCGCTTGCACTCTGCTTCGATACGGATTCCTACTTCTATGGTATGCTTCCGGTTATGATCGCCATCGGCGCATCCTTCGGCGTAGAGGCATTCCCGATCGCCGTTGCCATGGTTGTATGCCGTAACTGCGCAACCTTCATCAGCCCGATGGTCCCGGCGACCCTCCTCGGTATCGGTCTTGCCGACGTCGACATCAAGGATCACATCCGCGCATCCTTCGGTTACGTATGGGTATTCTCGATCCTCTGCATGATCTTCGCAGTGATCATGGGCATCATGCCACTGTAATAACAATCATAGACGCAAATTCGAACAGCGCCGCGCGACCGGACTTCCCCGGCCGCGCGGCGCTGTCCCTGTCTTAAGAATTTCGAAGGGGGGGGTCTGACCCCATAAACTCCCGGCGGGCATGTGAAAATGACGAAAATGTGCGAATTGGCCAAAAGGATTTGTGCAAACTGCAATATCTGATATAATCGATATATTATGAAATAGGAGGCCAATGGCACATGAAGCAGTTAAATGAAAAGGTAGCGATCGTGACGGGTGCGGGACAGGGAATCGGAAAGGGCATCGCCCTTTGTCTCGCGAAGAGGGGCGTGAAGGTCATCGCGACGGGACGTCGTCTGGAGCCGATCGAGCAGACCATCGCAGAGATCAAGGAGCTCGGTGGCGAGGGTTTTGCGATGAGCTGTGACTCTGCAGACAGAGCGAGAGTGGATGAGGTCGTGAAGACGGTGGTCGAGAAGTATGGTACGATCGACGTCGTGGTGAATAACGGACAGGCCATCGTGCCGTCCTCCCCAGTCGAGGAGACGAGCTACGACAACATGCTGAAGGCATGGCAGAGTGGCGTGATCGGTTCGCTGAACTACATGCAGGCAGCATTCCCGTATATGAAGGAGCAGCATGAGGGCCGCATCATCAACTTCGCGTCGGCGACCGGTATGTTCGGTATCGCCGGCCAGCTCGCGTACGGTTCGAACAAAGAGGCGCTGCGCGGCCTGACGAAGATCGCGGCCAAGGAGTGGGGGCAGTACGGCATCTGTGTAAACATTGTCCTCCCGGGCGCAGAATCGCCAGCCGCGAAGGCCTGGGCGGAGAAGTTCCCGGAGGAGTACGCGAAGCAGGTGAACCTGAACCCGATGAAGCGCTTCGGCGACCCGGAGAAGGATATCGCACCGGTCATCGCCTTCCTCGCCGGCCCGGATTCCTGTTACTTCTCCGGCCAGAGCGTCATCGTCGACGGCGCGAACTCGATTATGCCGTAAGGGAGCGAACACGATGACATTTTACTTTCCGGCGATTATCAAGAAAACGGCGACGGGCTACCATGTGCGTTACGTGGACCTGCAGGACTGCTTCGGTGAGGGCGCGACGCTCGACGAGGCGCTGGATGAGGCGCGTGAAGCAGGCGTAAATTACATCCTGACCGAGCTCGAGACAGACATGGACCTGCCGACGCGCACCCTGCTCATGGACGTCGAGACCGCCGACGGCGAGGAGAAAACCGACCTCGCGCTGGTCATGCCGCGCGATGAGCAGTACGATTCGTTCGGTTGATTGAGAAAGCCGTGTGGAATAGATCTTCCATACGGCTTTAATCGTGATATACTGTATAGATAGTGATGACCAGGAGGGCGCAGATATGGAAGAAGCGAGGGTGCGGAAGCGGCGGCCGGGCGGTGGCAGGAAGCGGAAGAGACCGGACTATGATGCGGGGCGAAATCTCGAGGAGCTGATGGACGCGGCGGTGGAGCTGTACGATGCGGGGCAGTCACTGCAGGCGATCGCGGACGAGCTTGCGCTGAATCCGATCAAGGTGCGGAAGCTGCTGATCACGGCGGAGGTGTACGAATCGGAGATCGCGGAGGAGGTGCGGGCGACGTTTGAGGCGTACCGTGCGCGGCAGGACTACCGGGCGGCGGTGCAGGCGACGGCGGAGGAGCTTCGGCTCTCGATTCCGTCGGTGAACTCGTATCTGCCGTATGAGAAGGGCGTGTATTTCGCGGCGACGGACAGCGTCGAGAAGATCAGCGCCGGGGCGGAGCGGCAGCGGCGTTACCGCGCGATGAAGAAGTGGCGGGCAGCACCGACGGAGGAGAACCTCTGGGGCGTGGTGCAGGCCTACGCGGGCGCGCAGTTTAAAACCTGGTCGGGGCTCGGGTTCAGTTATCAGCTGCGGCGTGGACGGAATGGCGAGTTCACGCGGGAGCTCTGGATCGATCGCCGCGCGCAGAGCAAAAGCCTTGCGTGGAGTTCGGTGATGCTGGCGCTTGGGAAGGTGTCGGGAACGAAGAAGTCAGCAGAGCTCGGCGGAATGTCAGATTCCGGGCAGCAGGCGATGCTGGCACTCGGGAAGATGCCGGATGGGCGGAATTCAGCAGAGCTCGGCGTGATGTCAGATTTCGGGAAACAGGAGCCGCAACCGCAGAAAACAACGGTGCCGGTCATCCAGCGCCCGAAGGACCTCGGCGACATCCGCGGTATCAGCTACATCTACGCGATGTTCTACC
>JAUNWX010000029.1:0-6006 GCA_030540075.1 Lachnospiraceae bacterium | reverse complement strand
CCGAAGGACCTCGGCGACATCCGCGGTATCAGCTACATCTACGCGATGTTCTACCGCTTCGGCATCATCGACGTGCCGGAGAAGGTGAAAGCGAAGATGGGACGATGAGGGACTTTATAAAAATTTAATGGGGTCAGACCCCATTAAGAATTTCTGAAGCATCGTAAGGAAAAATTAAGGAGGTCTGACCCCATAAACTCCCGCGAAGTGACGATCGACAGGGCGTTTGCATTGGCGAGCGGAAAGTGCTGGTGTAGTGAAAGCAGGACAGCCAAGGTGCTGTTATAGGAGGTGTAGAGATGATGGAATATCCGGAAGCGGTGATTTTCGATTATAATGGGACGATGGTGAATGATGAAATCTACCATAACGAGGCCTGGAGTCTGTTTATGAAGCGGCATCTCGGGCGGGACCTCACGGAGGAGGAGTTCGATCGGTACATCCACGGGATTCATGCGGATGTGACGATCCGGCATTTTCTCGGGGAGGGGCTCAGCGAACAGGAGGTGAAGCAGCTCGTCGAGGAGAAGGAGGAGACCTACCGGGAGGTCTGCGTTTCGCATGCGGATATCTATCAGCTGCGGGACGGGCTGCCAGAGTTTCTGGACCAGCTGCAGGCCGCGGGCGTGAAGCTCGGGATCGCGACCTCGTCGCCGATCGAGAACGTCGAGTTTTATTTCCGACAGATCGACCTCGCGCGCTGGTTCACGCTTGAGCAGGTGACGTACAACGACCACAGCTTCCCGGGAAAGCCGGCACCGGACATCTTCCTGCGCGCGGCGGAGAAGCTTCACGCAGACATCCATCGAAGCTATGTGTTCGAGGATGCGAAGTCGGGTGTGCAGGCTGCGGTGGCGGCCGGTGCGGCGAAGGTCATCGCCGTGGCGGGGACGGCCGACCCGGAGGCGCTTCGAGCACTCGGCGCTGCGCAGGTGATCGAGAGCTACCGGGAGCTGCTGTAAGCTTGATGCACCTGCGCCATCGGCACCCGCCTGGGCCAATGCTGTATCAAATTGGTGAAAATCCCAGCTGATGCCAACGTTGCATCCGCATTTGGCGAGGACAATGCTGTATCAAAGTGGCGAAAACCCCAGCTGATGCCAACAAAATCAAGCCGAATTTGGAGCGAACTGTTGGCATCAGGGCGGAAATATGCCTTTTTGATGCCAACATTGGCGTCATAAACCCCAGTCATCAGTTGGAAAATGTGCCGAAATGATGCAGGGGCCGTGTTCACCAGCAAAATTTAACAGAAATTTAATAGGGTCAGACCCCTGATCAGAGGAGGAAAATCATGCGATATAAGGCGTTTGGTAAGACGGGGCTGGAGGTTTCGGAGCTGTGTCTCGGCACCTGGGGCATCGGCGGTGCGGGCTGGGATCAGAATCCGGAGGAGACGAAGATGGATGCGATCCGGGCGTCGTTTGAGCAGGGCGTGAATATCTTCGATACGGCGCCGGCGTACAATGCGGGCGCGGCGGAGCGGATCCTGGGCGAGACACTCGAGAAGATGGGCGTTCGGAAGGACGTGATCCTGTCGACGAAGTGCGGCAACGACTTCGTGAACGGGCAGTACGTGCATTGTGGTAAGCGCGACCACATCCTCGCACAGTGCGACGCGTCGCTTCGAAACCTCCGGACCGACTATATCGACCTGTACATCCTGCATTGGCCGCAGGACGATGCGACACCGGAGGAGACGCTCGGGGCGATGATGGAACTCAAAAAGGCTGGCAAGGTCCGTTTCCTCGGTCTCTCCAACCACAGTGTGGCGCAGATGGAGGAGGCCGCGAAGTATGCGGACATCGATTTCATCCAGGTGCAGTATTCCATGCTGGAGCGCGAGCGTGAGGTGGAGATGCGCTACGCAGAGGCACACGGTATGGCGACGATGGGCTACGGCGTGCTCGGCGGCGGTTTACTCACCGGACGTTACCGCGAACTCCGGACCTACGAGACCATGGACAGCCGCAACCGCTTCTACAAGTTCTTCCGCGAGCCGGGCTGGACGAAGGCGCAGAAGCTCCTCGGCGTGATGGACGAAATCGCCGCTGCCCGCGGCGGCGTACCGCTCTCCGAGATCGCCGTGAACTGGGCGCTCCAGAAGTCCTTCCTCACAACGGCCCTCTTCGGCACACAGCACCGCGCACGCGCGATCGAAAACTGCCACGCCCTCGACTGGACCCTCAGCGACGCCGAAGTCGCGAAGCTCGACCAGGCACTGGTGGACTTCGAAATCTGACGCGCAGCCACCCGCGCCGAGGCCGCCTGCATTAGCCAAATCCATACGAAAATATGTCGATTCTGTGAAGCCCACGCCGAAAAAATGGCGAAAACAGCCCCTGAAAAAAATTCAGATTTGGTGAATCTTCAAGCCGAAAAAGGACTACCATATAGGGCGTTACAGATAGTTGTCTGTGCACCGTACCATCACGGCCCTTACATCCTGTAAGAGCAGAAATCTTTCGCGGGAAATTTGCCGGGGATGTTACGATGTTTCTGCCGCGCCCACCGCGGGCGAGGATTACGTCAGGTGGCAGAAGCCACAGAAAGAGGTAGTTATGGAGACATTACAGGCGAAGACAAGAGATCTGAGCGTCAAGGGAAAGAAGCTTAGACGGGAAGGTTATGCGACCGGTTCGATCAGTGGTAAGGCAATGAAGGAGTCCCTCGCGATCATCATGACGCAGAAGGACCTCGGCATGTTTTTCCAGGATCACCACGTCGGTTCCGAGGCGGAGCTGTCGGTCGATGGTACGCAGTATTCCGTTCTGATCAAGAGTGTCGACTATGATGCCATGAAGCGTCAGTATGTCGATGTTACATTCCAGCAGCTGCTGAACGATGAGAAGATTCACTCGAAGGCAATCATCGAGTTCGTCAATGCAGAGAAGGCACAGGGCTTCCTGACGAAGACCTGTGAGGAAGTCGAGTTCGTCGGCTATCCGAAGGATCTCGTCGATCATATCGTGATCGATCTTGCGAAGTACCCGGTTGGCACGAGACTGACCGTCGGTGACCTCGACATCGCGAAGGAAGGCAAGCTCGACATCAAGACACCGCTCACCGATACTGTGCTTCACGTAACTGCACATCAGCACGGCAAGGCAGCCGAGGTCGATGAGCCGGAGGCACCGGCAGAGAAGGAGCTGGTGACACCGGCGACCAAGGAAGCCGCTGCACTCGCTGCGAAGGAAAATAAATAATTCCGTCATGGATACGGAGCCGGAGGGAGACCTCCGGCTCTTTTTGTATCGACCGGAGCGTGGTGGCTTTTGAACAGAGAATTTGCTAGAATAGCCCGTGTGGGATTCTATCTTAAGAATTTCGTAATGGGGTCTGACCTCATTAAATTTTTATAAACAGAATCTAAACAGAAAGTTTATGGGGTCAGACCCCTGTGCGCAGGCGGGAGGCGATTGTCTGACCGGCGGAGACATCAGCACAGGGGCCCCGTAATCAGGCAGGTGATGTATGAAACTTCAGAATCAGAACACGACGCAAAAGGACTTCCGGAATTGGTCGGAACTCCGGATTTTTCTCTCGTATTTCCGGCCGCACCGGAAGCTGTTTTACCTTGACATGGTCAGCGCGCTGGCGATCGCGGTGATTGACCTCGCCTTCCCGGCGGTGTCGCGCTGGTGCATGTACACGCTGCTCCCGGCGAACGCCTGGCGCACCTTCTGGACGGTGATGGCCGTCGTGACCGCCGCCTATGTGCTGCGCTCCGTGTTTTACTACGTGATCACGTACTGGGGCCACAACTTCGGCGCGCGCGTCGAGGCCGACATCCGCCGCGACCTGTTCCGGCACATCCAGGAGCTGAACTACAGTTTCTTCGACCATAACCGCGTCGGCCAGCTCATGAGCCGCCTCACGACGGACCTGTTCGACGTGACGGAGATGGCGCACCACGCCCCGGAGGACATCTTCATCAGCTCGGTGACGATCATCGGCGCGCTCATCATCATGTTCACCATCCAGTGGCGGCTCACCCTGGTACTTACGTTAATGCTGCCGGTCTTTCTGTTTGTGGTGCTGCGCTGCCGCTTCCACATGCGCGACGCCTCGCGCCGGGTGAAGTCGACGGTTTCCCTGATCAACACCGAATTCGAGTCGGGTCTGTCCGGCATCCGGACGGCGAAGGCCTTCGCGAACGAGGGGGAGGAGCTCGAGAAGTTTGAGAAGGCCAATGCAGGCTACCGGAGCGCGAAGTTCGGGTTCCACCGCGCGATGGCGGAATTTCATTCGACGATGGAGTTCTGCCTCTGCATGATGTCTGTGGTGGTCATCGCCGTCGGTGGCGCCCTCATCATGAACGAGCAGCTCACCGTCATTGACCTGATCGCGTTCAGCATGTACGTGTCGGCCTTCGTGAATCCGATCCGGAAGCTCGCCAATACCTCGGAGGTGATTGCGAACGGTACGGCGGGGCTGCATCGCTTCGTGGAGCTGATGCGGACCGAGCCGGAGCTCCGGGACAGCCCTGGGGCACTCGCGCTCGAGAACGTGCAGGGCGAGATCCGCGTGGACCACGTGTCCTTCGCGTACCAGAAGGGGCAGGGCATCCTGCACGACGTGTCGCTCGACATCCGGCCGGGCGAGACCGTGGCCTTCGTCGGTTCCTCCGGCGGCGGCAAGACGACGCTCAGCCAGCTGATTCCGCGCTTCTACGACGTCACGGATGGCGCGATCTACCTCGACGGGCACGACGTCCGCATGGTGACGCAGGAGTCCCTGCACCAGAACATCGGCGTCGTCTCGCAGGATGTGTTCCTGTTCGCGGGCAGCATCGCCGACAATATCCGCTACGGTCGTCTCGACGCGACGATGGAAGAGGTGATGCTCGCGGCCGCGAAGGCGGAGATTGCGGACGACATCGCGGCGATGCCGGAGGGCTATCAGACCAATGTCGGCGAGCGGGGTGTCCTGCTCTCCGGTGGTCAGAAGCAGCGGATCTCCATCGCGCGGATCTTCCTGAAGAACCCGCCGGTGCTGATCCTCGACGAGGCGACCTCGGCGCTCGACAGCGTGACCGAGGCCCGCATCCAGGCGACCTTCGAGAAGCTCTCGCAGGGCCGCACCACGATCGTTATCGCGCACCGCCTCGCGACCGTGAAGAACGCGGACCGCATCGCCGTCATCGACGACGGCCGCATCATCGAGCTCGGCAGCCATGACGAGCTCATGGCCCGGAACGGCGCCTACGCCGCCCTGGTGCGCACACAGGAACTGAAGAATTAGGACATGAAGAGGGTGCCCCTGCGCGTCCGGGCGGGGATATAAGTTGCGGACGGTGGCATGGGCATAGAGCTGAAAGCCCATACACGCCCGGGCGGAGATGTACGTTGTGGACGAAGGTATTGCCCGAGGGCGGGAAGCCCATGAACAGAAGAGGTGAATGAAATGGTTTTATATGATGGACGGCCGGCGACGGCGGAGGGCCGTGAGCCGAAGGAGATGCGGGTATATGATCTGCTTGATTCGCTGGGCATCGCGTACCAGCGGACGGATCATGCGCCGGCGACGAACATGGAGGTGTGCGAGGTGATCGACGCGGCGCTCGGCTGCCTGATCTGCAAGAATCTGTTCCTGTGCAACCGTCAGCAGACGGAGTTTTACCTTCTGATGATGCCGGGCGACAAGGTCTTCAAGACGAAGGAGCTGTCGCACCAGATCGGCTCCGCGCGCCTGAGCTTCGCGAAGGAGGAGCAGATGATGGAGTTCCTCGAGATCCACCCGGGCGCGGTGAGCATCATGGGGC
The DNA here is from genome assembly GCA_030540075.1 of Lachnospiraceae bacterium. Taxonomy (GTDB): domain Bacteria; phylum Bacillota; class Clostridia; order Lachnospirales; family Lachnospiraceae; genus Oribacterium. The sequence continues at coordinate 242 of JAUNWX010000029.1, read as the reverse complement.
TCATGAACGACACGGAGAATCACGTGCAGCTGCTGGTCGACGAGGACGTCCTGAAGGGCGAGTACGTCGGCTGTCACCCGTGCGTGAACACCTCGTCGCTGAAACTCCGGACAGCGGACGTCTTCGGGAAGTACCTCGAGGCCGTGCACCACGATTACCGCGTGGTCAAGCTGGTCGGCGAGGAGTAATCGCGGTGCGCACCGCGCATTTGGGCAATGCTGGCGACCGGGCAGATCGGTGCC
>JAUNWX010000067.1 GCA_030540075.1 Lachnospiraceae bacterium | reverse complement strand
GCGTCATGGTCCTCTCGCCGAACGACGTCATCAACATCGGCGACACCGTCTTTTATTTCGCCGGCGACTACCTCGCGTACAACCACACGACCTTTCGGAACCACGATCTCCAGATCCACATCGATAACCGTTCGGTCGGCAGCTTCCTCAAGCGGCGTCTGCTCCTGAAGGATATCAAGCTCAGCATCGAGCCTGGCAGCATGGTGCTGATCCTCGGCGGCTCCGGCTCCGGTAAGACGACCTTCGTCAATGCAGTCACCGGCTATGAAAAGGCCCATGCGGAAATCCGGCAGGGCGACCTCGACGTCTATGAGGACTACTCCCGGATGAAATACGAGATCGGTATGGTGCCGCAGCAGGAGCTTCTGCGTGGCGATGATACCGTCATCATGACCCTGACGAACGCGGCACAGATGCGCCTCCCGGAAGGCACACCGACGACCGAGCGGAAGAAGCGGGTCGAGGAGGTCCTCGCGCTCTTCGGTCTCACGCCGGTGAAGGATGAGCTGGTCGACAAGCTCTCCGGCGGGCAGCGGAAGCGCTTAAGTATCTGTGTTGAATTCATCTCGAACCCGAGTCTCTTCGTTCTCGATGAGCCGGATTCCGGCCTCGACGGTGTCATGGCGCGTGACCTCATGGAGCAGCTTCGGAAGATTGCGAACCAGCAGAAAATCGTCATGGTCATCACCCACACGCCGGACCGTGTCATCGACCTCTTCGATAAGGTCATCGTCCTCGCGAAGAACAGCCAGCATACCGGGCAGCTCGCCTTCTACGGAACGATCCCGGAGGCACGTCAGTTCTTCGGGCGCGATACCATGGAGGACATTATCCTCGCCATCAACCCGGAAAACGAAGGCGGCGAGGGACTCGCGGATCACTATATCGAGGCCTTCCGGGCCTACCGTGCGGCGGAAGCTGCGAAGGAGACGAAAAGCACGACCACGACGACGCGGCAGGAGGGCATCGCAGATACCTACCGACCGACGCATACCCGCCGACCGGCCCAGGTAAAGATCTACCTCGGGAAGCTCTTCCGTCTCTTCATCCATGAGCACGACTGGGTACTGCTCCCGCTGTCCGCGATCATCTCGCTGATGGTGGCTTTCGTCGTCGGGAAGAGTCTGTTTGCCAATATGGAGCGCCTGCAGGCCGGTGCCTTCGCACTCGTCTGTGTCTGCATCTGGAACGGCTTCTTCAATTCCATCCAGGTCGTCTGCCGGGAGCGTGCGATCATCAAGCGGGAACACCGCGCGGGACTCCATATCAGTGCGTATATCATGGCACACATGCTCTACCAGGCGCTGATCTGCCTCCTGCAGGTCCTGATTTCCGTCGGCATCTATGTCTGGTACGGTATCCGCTTTCCGGTCGCCAGCATTGTCACAGGAAACTTCCTGGTCGACTTCGCCCTGACGCTCTGGATCATCACCTATGCCGCCGACCTCGTCGCGCTGATGGTGTCCTGCATCGTGCGCACCACGACCTCGGCGATGACCGTCATGCCGTTCCTGCTCATCGTGCAGCTCGTGTTTGCCGGCATCATCTTCCCGTTTGACGGAGGTGCCGCAGAGCTCGTCGAGAAGCTGACCATCAGCCACTGGGGCACCGTCGCGATCTGCTCCATCGCCGATTACAACGCACTGCCGAGCCATGCGCTCTTCGCCTCGATCTATCAGTTCCGGAGCATCCCGGAGGTGCAGAAGATCGTCGATTACATCCAGTCCTCAGATCTCCGTATGAAGATGGATATCCTCTGCGCGAAGCAGATGCAGAATCCGCTCTATGACGGCACCGTGCAGAACATCCTGAAGAGCTGGGGCGTCATCCTGCTGATCGGCTTCGTCGCCATCACGGCCGGCATCATCAGCCTCGAGTTCATTGACCGGGATAAACGATGATGACAACTATACAGCAAGAGCCGTTGCACAAACGGAATATTTAATCCGGTCATGTAACGGCTCTGATTTTATCTGATAAACTCATCAAGTGTAATATTCAGATTCTTTGCACTATATGCGCAAGTATTGTAACTCTGTTCATTATAATACTTAGTATAAATAGCAAGCACCTTATTTGTCGGTTGTGATAATTTTCGAACATCTTCATTATACAGAGTGACCGGGAAATCTATATTTGTTCCATTTTTAAATCCTACGCTTAAAACAGCTTTTGTATCTCCCACAAAATAATCAGCTCTGATGTATACCCCACTGTTTATGAAATTCCCAATCATACAATGATGGTATAAAAGCTCTGCAAGGTAAGGTAAGACTATTAATTTCTGCTGAACCTTTCCTTTATTATCGATTTCAAAATCTTTCTCGGAAAGCTTTGATTCCAGGCAGGCTGCATAAAACTGCTGCGCTGACAATCGTGTTTTCACGCCTGTCATATGCAAAAAGTTCATATCGCGAAAGCCAACACTTACTGCCTTTATTTCTTTTCTTTCTCGATATATGATCAAAAAGTGTCTGTCATTTAATTTGTCTTCGTATTGCCTCGCAGCGTCAATAATGATTTTCAGCGCTGCTTTTTTATCATATTTCGCCATTTATACCTCAATAACAAAAAAGATTGTCCTCTCGGACAACCTTTCTCAATTTTTATAAATGCTGATTTTTCTGTTGTCTGCCAACCGTCCACCTCTCTATGTGTGGCTTAACTGTGAATTTTTTCTGTTGCTTCCCAACCTGCCAGCCTACAAACTGGCTTAAATGTCAGATTTTTAAGGTGTCAGCACACCTAAGATAGACGCAACTATCTTTGTACTATTATTATAAGAACTTGCCATTTGGGTGTCAAGAGGCCTGATCAGATGGGATAACCAGTCCGAGAGATGCAAGTAACAGTTCAGCCGGGGTGATTTTATACCCTAGATAATTTTCATTGGATGTCCATACCTGGCGCCTCTTCTCGTTTGCCTGCCCACCCCAGTATACATCCTTTATCTACTTACATATCGGCCCCGCCCCATGCAGGCAAACAAAAAATCGGCGCCTGTTTTCGTTTGAGCGGGTACTGAAAACCATCTTCATGCCTTGCCGACGCTGCATGGATTATACGAGTGCAGGAATGTTGATGAAGACTGGCATCGTTTTTTCGCAAATTTGGTTTATCCGAATCGTACGCCATTAGGCTTTTCACAGTTTCCTCTCCTGGCGAGTCTATGACATTAAGTCCCGTCACTCTCGCTCAGTGAAATCCGAGTGAAATCCCGATTTTTGACACAAAACCGCTTATTTCCGAGGCAGTGACTTTATCTCTTCTTTGCTTTTCTTCTGCAAACCACCAGCTGAGTCAGCCTCGACGCCGCATACTTAATGTCACAGAGTCTGATATTTCTTTATCTGTGAAATAATCTAATGGCACAGCTCCCTGAAATTGATGATTTGTAAAAGTCACTTAATGGCACGAATCTTGAAAATACCCTGTTTGTTACAAACTTCAGAAAATATAATGGCATAACGCTTTGAAATCTCTTCTTTGCAAAAATCATCTAATGGCGCTCGGACCGAAAACCGCTTGTTTGTTACAAAGATTTAAAAAACTAATGGCGCTGGAATTCTATAAACGGTATTTGTAAAAACTTCGGAAATAGTCATGATCAGAGATGCACATGCCGCCTTTCTAAAACTCCGATCACCAGGTTTTCATCAGATTTTACCCCGGTCAGGATGTATGGGCGTCGATTTTTGCTTGTTTGCATGGGGCGGGTCCGATATGTAAATAGATAAAAACAACGAATGGGGTGGGCAAAATCGAGTAGGAGGCGGTGATTAGCCGCCGTCCTCTCACACCACCGTGCGTACCG
>JAUNWX010000028.1 GCA_030540075.1 Lachnospiraceae bacterium | reverse complement strand
CCCCAATGTCGTCAACCCAAGGTCAACTTAAGATTGGTTACCAGAAGGATGATATCACAAAGGTGGCGGAAAATTTGAATACCAGCGAAAAATCTTTAAAGAAGGCGCACTTTAACAGAGCTTCGTTAAGAAAGCCCCTTCAGCGGTATCGATTTTGAGCAGAATTAATACGCTACCTTTTTATTGTTGTAATGCTTTCGGCACACCAGCTTGAGTTTTTTCCTCGTATAAGATCTGTCTGGTACTACCTTTCCTTTGGTTCGTAGCGATTCTGTGTATAATTCATCGATACAGGCCATTTCAAGAATGGTGCACAGGATCTTCGGAAGTAATCCTTTGAAACAGCCGATGATAAATGACCTGTTCGATTGATATCGGTGCTTATTAGCGCTTTCTGCAGGGACTTGCAGATTATTGTCAGCCTCGTTTTTGATAAGCGATGCAAGGTTTGAAAGAAGAAGGTTGATATAGAATTCCTGCATGATCGAGACGGCACTGTTTCCTGAAAATTCTTCAAGGCACAGTCGGGTTTTGAGCTCTCTGTACTTCACTTCGATTGGCCATCGATAGAAATAAAGTTCACGGAACATCGACGGTGTGATTCCTGAATCAAAGATGTTTGTAGCAAGATATTCATCGGTTCCATTCGGGAGTTTGACTTCGACGACGCGTATCTTAACATCTTCCGTTCCGAGTTTTGGGTCGCCCGGCAGGATGGACAGGGTATCGCCCTTGCCCTTGCAGTTTTTAGCTACCTTCGTATTGGTTTTCAAGCGCATGAGGCAAAGATGATTTCGCTCACAAAAGAAACGAAACATGCCTTCAGAGTAATAGCCTCGATCGAAGATGACGATACTGTTATCGGTGAAGATCTCAAGTGCTTCCAGATTTGCGATGTGCTCCTTTGCAACTGTGCGCTCAGAGGTTAAATACGGATTGAGTGAAGCATGGATGATGTAATCATCCAAAACATCATAGATGATCGATGCCAGTCCCGAGGTGAAGCGTCGCTCTGGATTTGGATAGGTAAACATTTCTCCAAAGAATTCGAAGTTGGATTTCGAGTTCGGCAATTCGAGTTTGGAACCATCGACAGCCAGAAGATGATATCCTTTCCAGGTTCGCCTTTGAGGCAGCTGCGAGTAAAACAAGTCTACGGAGATGTTAAAAAGCGAGAGAAATAAATCCGGATGAATAGACTGCCGGGCTTTGGACAGTGCCTGCTTGGAAACATCAGGAAATTCAAGCTTATTCAGCTCCGTTCGGATTCTGAAAAGGTTCTGATACATGGACGCTTTCGAGGTGAAGAGCAGGTACATGATTACATGAAAAATCGATAGTTTCCGTTTACGGACGAAGCGATTTTTTTCGCGATAAGCATCGAGGTTATCCGGATTTGTGATATAATCACGGATGGATTGAATAATGTTTTTGCAGATGTTGATTCGATTCATAAGACTGACCTCCTTGAAGTGCGGTTAAGGGTTCGCGCCGCTGCGAACATCCCCTTGACTGACAAGGTCGCGAAGCGACCTCACTTTTGGGAGGTTTTGTCAAGTCTTTTAAAAATTTATTTGCAAAAAATAAGACCCACGCTTTCGCGTGAGTCTAAATGTTAAGTTGACGACATTGGGGTCTGCCCCCATAAACTTCTAGTTTAGAATCTGTTTAGAAAAATTTAATGGGGGTCAGACCCCCTTACAGAATTCTTAAGACGACCATAAGGGGACTGACCCATCCAACAGGAGGATATGAAATTATGCTTTACGGAGCTTTAGAGGCCGGCGGCACGAAGATGGTGTGCGCGCTCGGCGATGAAAACGGAACGATTCTCGCGCAGACATCCATCCCGACGACTACGCCGGAGGAAACGCTGTCTGCGATCATCGACTGGTTCCGCGATAAGGAGATCGCGTCTCTCGGCGTGGCCTGCTTCGGCCCGGTCGATCTTCGCCGGAACTCGCCGACCTACGGCTATATCACGACGACCCCGAAGAAGGGCTGGGCGAATGTTGACATCGTGGGCACACTGAAACGCGCACTCGGTGTTCCGGTCGGTTTTGATACCGATGTCAACGGTTCTCTTCTCGGCGAGGCCACCTACGGACAGGCGCGCGGTCTCACGGATGCCGTCTACATCACGATCGGCACCGGTGTCGGTGCGGGCATCCTCTCCGGCGGTCACCTCGTCCACGGCATGCTCCACCCGGAGTTCGGCCACATCCCGATGGTGAAGCATCCGGACGATCATTACGAAGGTCACTGCCCGTACCATGGTCCCTGCTTCGAGGGTATGGCTGCCGGGCCAGCCATCGAAGATCGCTGGGGACAGAAAGCCATCACCCTGAAGGATGATCCAAAGGTATGGGATATCGAAGCGCACTACATCGCCGAAGCCTGCACCACCCTTATCATGACCCTGAGCCCGCAGATCATCATCCTGGGCGGCGGTGTCATGCACCAGGAGCAGCTCTTCCCGCTGATCCGCGTGAAGGTCCGGACCATGGTGAACGGCTATATCCGCACCGACGAGCTCGCCGACCTCGACCACTACATCGTCCCGGCTTCCCTCCACGACGACCAGGGCATCATGGGCGCGATCAAGCTCGCCATCGACGCAACTGCTTAAGAAAAAACGGACCCGGTTCTAAAGAACCAGGTCCGTTTTTTCAGTCCAGCTCGAAGCGCTTGATCACGGCGTCCACGAGGTAATCGGCGGTGCCTTCGATGCCGAGCATGCTGCTGTCGATCATGATTTCCTTGAAGCGCTGGTCGTTCGGGAGAAAACCTGCATAGTGCATGTGGTAGTGGTCTCTCGCCTCATCGACCGACTTCATCATCTTTTTCGCGGTGTCCTCGTCGAGATTCAGGTCGTGAAGGCAGTGCTCCAGCCGCGCCTCGTACGGGGCGTAAATGTAGATACGGATGATGTTCGGCTCATCCGCGAGGATGAAATCACCACAGCGTCCGACGATGATGCAGGAGTCCCGCTCCGCCAGGAACTGGATGATGTTCTTCTGCGTCTCGAAGAGCTTATCCTGCATCTCATCCGCCTGGGTGCCCAGCGGAAACATCATCCGCCGGAAGGAGTTGGTCTTCGCACTCTTCTGCGCCGTTTCCTCGATCTCGTTGATCTTCGACACCGGCAGATTCAGCTTCTTCGCCGCCTCCTCGACGATGTCACGGTCATAAAACTCGATCCCGAGCTTCTCACTCATCCGTTTCGCGATCGGACGTCCCATGCTGCCGAACTGACGCGCGATCGTGATGACAAACTTTTTCTTTTCCATAGTTCTGCCTCCCCTTTACATTATAAACCCGAGCACCAGGAATCCTATGATCGAAATCACTGCCCCGATCATGACATACGGAAGCTGTGAGCCCGCATGCTCGAGGTTCTCGACGCCGGCTCCGTTCGACGCCAGCACCGTGGTATCACAGTAGAAGCAGGCGTGGTTTCCGAAGGCACAGCCGGACAGAATCGCCGCCATAACGAGGACGATATTCGCCCCGACGCTTGCACCAAGCGGCAGCAGTACCGGTGCCACCAGCGTACAGACGCCCCAGGCATTGGCGATCATAAACGCCAGCAGGCCGACGATGATGAAGGTGATCATCGGGAACAGCGTACCGGACATGATCGGCTTGCACACATCGACGAAGAACTCGGTCATCTGCATCTCACTCGCGATCTTCTGGAAGGTCAGCGCCGCGATCAGCAGGATGATGATCGGAAGCATATCCGAGAAGCCCTTCACGAAGGTATCCCAGAACTCCGAGAAGGTCATGATCTTCCCGGCGATGTACATCACCATGCAGACGAGGATGGCAATGACGGCGGCCACGACGAGGTCACCGGTCGCGACGGCGATGCCGACGAGAATCGCGAGCGGCAGGATGAAGTACCATACATTGTTGCCCTCTTCCTCGCCATACTCGGACGCGAGGTTGTACTTTCTACTTGCATCGCTGTAGGTCTTGCCCGTTTCAGCCACCCGCTGGTAGGCCGTCTTCATTCCCCCAAGCTTCGGGAACCAGCCCATACAGAAGAGGAACACGATGAGCAGGGCGACGATCGGATACACGCAGTACGGAATCGCCATCATGTAGGTGCGGATTAGGCTGCCCGCGCCGAGCGCCTGTACGCAGTCCTGCTGGAGGAAGATCGCACCGAAGTACGCCGCCCAGGACGAAAACGGGATCAGTACGCACACCGGCGCACCGGTACTGTCGAGGATATACGCGAGCGCCTCACGCGGCACCTTCTTCTTATCATAGGAGCCCTTCATCGCCGTACCGATGGACAGCACGTTCAGGTAATCATCGACGAAGATGATGATACCGAGGAGGAAGGTCGTGAGCAGCGTCTTCCGCTCCGAATTGCAGATGCGCGTGACGATCTTCGTGAAGCCGAAGCTACCCTTCGACGCGGTCAGCAGCGCCACGAGACTGCCGAACAGTCCGCAGATCAGGATGACGTAAGCCTCATCCGCCATCACCTCCTCGAGCGTCGCGACCCACTGTGTGAGAAACGCGCCCTTCCACAGCACCAGCGCCCCCACCATCGAACCCGCGATGAGGAACGCCTCACATTTCTTCGTCACGATCGCACCGACGACGATTACCAGCACGATCAGGGTTGCTATCAATCCATAACTCATAATTCTGTCCATCCTTTTCCGTATAAAAAGCGCCGTGAGATGATGACCATCTCACGGCGCCCTTGCCCTTTTATCTTATTTATTATTTCAGAAGATCGATCGCACCGATCACCTTCGCCGGTTCCTTCTGGAAGAGGAACTCGCCCTTACGGACGGATGCGAGGATGCCTGCGCGCTCACAGATTGCCTCGAACTCACTCTTCGCGTCGAGCACGATGAAGTTCGCCGGCTTTCCTTCCTCGATACCATAGCGATCCTGGATGTGCATCGTGATCGCACCATTCGTCGTCACCAGATCGAGATCATCCTGAATCTCCTCCGGGGACATCATCTGTGCGATATGGATGCCATGGTCGAGGATCATCATCATGTTGCCGTTTCCGAGCGGATACCACGGATCAGACATCGAATCCTGCGCGAAGCAGACATTGATGCCCTGATCATGGAGCTCCTTTACACGCGTGAGGCCTCGTCTCTTCGGATAGCTGTCCTGACGGCCCTCGAGGTAGATGTTCTCGGTCGGGCAGGAAATGAAGTTGATCCCGGACTTCTTAAAGAGCTTCATCATACGGAAGGCGTAGCTGTTATCCGCAGAACCGAAGGAGCAGGTATGGCTCGCCGTCGTCTTTGTTCCTATGCCCTCCATCAGGACGAGTGCATTGAGCAGCTCCAGGAAACGGCTCTGTGTATCATCCGTTTCATCGCAGTGAACATCGATCAACTTGTCATACTTCAGTGCCAGCTCGACCGTCTTATGAATCGACTTCTCGCCGAACTCCCGGGCCAGCTCGAAGTGCGGAATCGCACCGACGCAGTCCGCGCCCATCTTCAGTCCCTCTTCTACCAGCTCATCGCCGCCCTTGTAGGCATACATGCCCTCCTGCGGAAACGCCACGATCTGAAGATCGAGGATATCCTTCACTTCCTCCCGCACCTCGAGCGCCGCCTTGAGCCCGGTAAACGTCGGATCCGTCACATCGATGTGCGTACGGATCGCCTGGACGCCATGGAGCATCTCCTTCTTAATACCACTGTAGATCCGCTCCTTCATCTCCGGCACCGTCATGTGCCCCTTCGACTCGCTCCAGCGCTGAATACCCTCAAACAGCGTGCCCGATCCGTTATTCTCACCGAGGCCTGCGGTAAACACATAATCGAGGTGAAGATGCGGATCCACGTACGGTGGCACCACCAGATGCCCCTCGACATCGATCGTCTCACAGTCCTCGCCACCCAGGCTGTTATCCTCGCTCGTGCCCAGCATGATCTTACGGATCACACCATTCTCCACATAAATCGAATTCAGATTCTGCGAACCCTTTAACCTGACATTGATAAACTTCTTCATATTCCTGTACCTCTCCTCTTATGAAAATGACCTGCTTCAGTATACGAAAAGGGCGCTGAGAAACAATGATTCTCAGCGCCCTTGCCTGTCTTTTTCATATGCCCCACATCTTAGCACCCGGATTTTCCGAAGTCAACGCCGCACGCCATGATGAATTGTTGTACCGGGCATAACCCGCCGGTCTCGGAGTACTGTGCTTCTGATGCCGGCACTCGGGGCTCCGTCACTGCACGGTGCGCCGGCTCAGTGTGTATTCGCGTCGATCTCCGCCGGATCCCACTTGCTGAAGCGGATCTTCTGCGCGCCGTAAATACCGTAATTTCCGGAGAACAGATAGGTGATCGCGATCGCGAGGATGAAGTACGACGAGGCGTCGAAGCCGAACATCTCGAACGCGATGAGTAGCGAGGCGAGCGGGCAGTTCGTCACGCCGCAGAAGACGCAGGCCATGCCGATCGCGGAGCAGAGCGCCGGATCCATGCCGGTGAAGCTGCCGACCACATGTCCGAAGGTCGCACCGATAAAGAGCGACGGCACGATCTCGCCACCCTGGAAGCCACCGCCGAGCGTCACGGAGGTGAACAAAATCTTCAGCAGGAAGGCATAGAACGCGAGCTTGAACGTCGGGTTCTCGATACAGCTCGCGATGATGTTCGAGCCGGTGCCGTTGTAGGTCTGGTCGCCCACGAGCAGCGTCAGCACGACGATGAGCACGCCGGACACCGCCACGCGGATGTAGTCATTCGGGAAGTACTTCTGCAGCAGCTTCTTACTGCTGTGCATAGAGGTCGCGAAGAGGATCGACACCAGCGCACACGCCCACGCGAAGAGCATCGTGCAGACGGCGTCCCGCACATGGAAGGCCGGCACCGCCGCAAGCAACATCGCCTCGCTCCCCGGGTTGATCGCCTGCGCCACGAAGTGTGCGGTCAATGCAGACACCGCGCACGGTACGAGCGAGGAGTAATACATCACGCCGACGGTACTGATCTCCATCGAGAGCACCGTCGCCGCGAGCGGCGTGCCGAACAGCGCAGAAAAGGCCGCACTCATGCCGCACATGATGGTCCGCCGCCGCTCGTCCTTCCGGAAGTGCAGCAGCTGCCCGAGCCCATGACCGAGTGAGCCGCCGACCTGCAGCGCCGCGCCCTCTCGTCCGGCCGAACCGCCGAAAAGATGCGTCAGCACCGTCGACACGATGATGAGCGGTGCCATCTTCACCGGCACCTTCTCGCTCTCACGGATCGCCTCCAGCACGAGGTTCGTCCCCCGCGGCTTCCGCGCACCGAGCCGATGATAGAACCAGACGATGAACAGACCCGCGAGCGGCAGTAAAAACACGATCCAGGTATGCGCCAGACGGAAGCCCGTCGCCAGCACGATGGCCTTCGCGAACAGCGCCGACACACCGCCGACGAGGATGCCGGTCAGCACACCGAAACCGATCCACTTGAGACCCACCATCAGCTTATATGGCAGCGTCTTCCAGTACGCTACGTAATTTGTTCCCATAACTCTCCCCCTGAAAAAAACTTACAGCTCGACGCTCTCGAGATCCTCCGGCACCACGACATGCCCGGAATACGACGCCTGCGCCTCCGCGGTATAGAGCTCCTTCCGACGCGCGATGTTCTTATCCTCCGTATGATAGAGCAGAAGATTCGGCACCTGCAGACTCTCCGCCAGCTCTGCCGCATCTTTCACCGTGGAATGATGCTTCTCATACGGATGGAAGCTGTCCCGCTCCTCATAGAGGCAGAATGCCTCATGGAGCAGCCAGTCCGCTCCCTTCGCGTACTTCTCCTCGAACTCTGCATTGTACGGCTCATCACCGCAGCAGCAGATTTTCCGTCCATCACTCATCTCATAGAGATAGCCGAACTGCTTCGCCTTCGTCGAACCGATATCGAAGAAGGTCACCTTGTGTCCATTGATCACCCGGGTCTCGCCATCCTCGACCGGAATCAGATGCAGACGGTCCCCGATGAACTTTACCTGCCCAGGCTGCAGCAGCTTCCGGGAGATATCATCGAGCAGCTCGATGACTTCCTTATGGCCATAGATATTGGCCTCCCCCTCGTACTTCCCGGACTTCATGTTCTGCGTGATAAGACGCACCATCCAGATCATCCCCGTGAAGTGATCGATATGCTTATGGGTCAGGAATATCTCCCGCATATCCATCCAGTTCAGTCCCGCATACTTCAGCTGATGCACGATCTGTCCGCCGCCACCGGCGTCAACCATGAAGTACTTCTCCGTCCCCTGCTTCTCCTCATCCGTCAGCACATAGCAGGTATTGTAAACCTCCGACACGAGCGCATTGCCCGTACCAAGCATCGTAATCTTCATATCAAAATCTCCTCATAGAATTATTTTCAGGCTCTATATTACAACGTTTTTTTACGTGAGAAAACCCCGAGGTTTAACCTCGGGGTTTCTGTCTACAACTCCCCCCGCCTCTGATCAGCCCGGAGTCAATCTCGGCAGTCAACAACAATCTGTACTCGACACTTCTTATACCAGAAGTTCTCAAACAAAGAAAAACAGAGCTAACATCGTACGAGTACAATGCCGCTCTGTAAAAGTTAAACTTTTTCTATGTAGTGCTAATTCTACTCATTTGGGAACCAACTGTCAACCACCATCTTCAGGAAATCAAAAGTATTCTTCACCAGCGGGTTCCCTTTGTAATAGTCTATATGCTTATATATGCGAGTCATGACCTTGTGTAGTTCTTCACTCTCCGAAGTTTTGACTCCCGAGCTCGTCACCACTGTTCTATGCATAAAAAGCAATGTCACAACTTGTTGTATTCTGGCATTACTCATCCGATTCTTACGGAAATTTTTGCTCATGCCATCTATTTTCATTAACGCTTTAGTAACATCAGCATTCGTATCATGTGCTGCTGTTTTTGCACGAAGATCATTCAGAATACAATTACTATGAGCCGACGCATTTCTGATTTCTTTACAAGTCAAAAGCCGGTAAAAATCATTTTTCATGCTCTTGTCAGAGAAACGATCCGCACAGAAGCCATAAAATGCAACCAATCTCCCCAATGGAATAATCTCAATAAATGCCCATACAGGGTAAGCTCCATCATATTTATCTATGATGTTACCGCAATATATATTTCCTTTATTACGATTGATCTCGCTGTCAAAAATTCTCTTTTGCTTTTCGCTTAAAGAATCAATATAATCCTGAACGATCTGATATCCATCTTCGCAATTCTCTTCAACCTTGCGAAGAAGCAGTAATTTAGTGTGATGCTCAATATCCAAAGCCATATGTACGATTCGATATCTGATCTTCATATCGATTATTGCCAAATCAACCAGATACGCAAACTCAAGATCTATATACTTGTCTTTATTCTTACCGTCTGGATGCTTAGGATAATTCTTTCTGTACGCTGTAAGTTTGAAGTAATTATTATGTTCAAGCAGATACTCCTTAGCAGCATCCTCATCCATAAGATCAAAACGAACACCTTTATCCTTAAGATGTTTCACCTGTCCATCCAGATCAAGTATAGGTTTAGTTATTTCCATATCGCAGTAAACCCTCTTATCTGCCATTCGTAAGTCGTCTTCACACTCATTTTACTTATGTCCTTTTATTATATCCATCGCTATGCCAAGCGAGTCGAATACTCATGTGCGTAGCCATCCAATGACCTCCTTCTATCAAACATGCTCCAGTACTATTAAAATAATTAATTTCATCATACTCTGAATTAATTATTTCATCAATCAGGTTATACTCCATGTATATCCCAAGGTTATATTCAAAGCATATCCTAAAGACCAGATTTAAGCCACCAGTCCGTCTGCCACGGTTGGCCATGCTATGCTATACTACGCCTATGAAAATATATATGCTATCTGATTATCTAAAAGAACATTACGGCACGAAGGTCTATAAGCTCTCGCTGCAGTCCGGCTGCTCCTGCCCGAACCGGGACGGCACGCTCTCCTACGGCGGCTGCATCTTCTGCTCGGAGGGTGGCTCCGGCGATTTCGCGGCGCCGCTGCTTCCGCTGAAGGAGCAGCTCCGGCTCGCGAAGGCGCGTGTCGAGGCGAAACTACCGAAGAACCGCGCTGCGGAGGAACAGAAGTACATCGCGTACTTCCAGTCCTATACGAACACCTACGGCCCGGTCGAGCGTCTCGAAGCGCTTTACAGGGAAGCACTCGCACAGCCGGAAATCGTCGTCCTTTCCCTCGGCACCCGTCCCGACTGTCTCCCGGACGAGATGCTCGCGATGCTTAGCCAGCTCCGTGAAGAATCCGGCAAGGACATCTGGATCGAGCTCGGACTCCAGTCGATCCATGAAGCGACGGCAGAGCGCATCCACCGCGGCTATCCACTCGCCGTCTTCGAGAACGCCTACCGTCGCCTGAAGGCCGCCGGCTTCACCGTCATCGTACACGTCATTCTCGGCTTCCCATGGGAAACGGAAGACGACATGCTCGCAACCATCCGCTACCTGAGCGCACTCGAGCCCACACTCGACGGCATCAAGCTCCAGCTCCTCCACGTCCTCCGCGGCACCGAGCTCGGCCGCATGTATGAAGCGGAACCCTTCCGCACCCTGACCCTCGACGAATACTGCACCCTCGTCGTCCAGTGCCTCCGGCTCCTCCCACCCGACACCGTGATTCACCGCATAACCGGCGACGGACCAAAGCGACTGCTCCTCGCACCGCTCTGGTCCGCTAACAAAAAGAATGTTTTAAACACACTGAATCGTGCTATTCGTGAAGCCTGAAAGTGAAAAGAATCACACCTCCAGCACACTCCGGATATTATCCAGTACCTTCCGGCTCAGCAGCTCGTAAGCCTGACAGGTCATACCGGCGCTGGCATTCATGCAGTACACGTTCGGGTACGCCATGACCTCATCCGCGATCTCGCCGATCGCGCCCTTCGTGTCACAGCAGAAGATGTTCTCCGGATCCTCGATCCACTTCTGGAGCGGCTCCATATCGGCCGCCGGTCCGATCGAGGTGTTGAACATGATCTTGCCGTCACCGAGCGCCTCGAACTCATCCTCATGCAGCAGGATGACGTTCTTATTAAGCGCCGTGATGATGACATCCGACTCCGAAAGCAATGTTCGGAGATCCTTGAAGTGATAGCCCTGCGCCGTCCGCTCCGGCTTCTCAGCGCGTGCAAAATACGAGATGTCCGCGCCCAGGAAATGCAGCGCATCCGCCGTCATACCACCGGAGGTGCCGAGGCCAACGAAGCCGACCTTCAGTCCGGTGATCTCCATCGGTGCCGACTTCCACATCCGGCCCTCGTAGCCATGCAGCAGCTTCACGAGCTGGTAGATCACATACTCCACAACGCCATGGTCACCATAGTCGCGGATGCCCTTCACCTCGATGCCATGAGCACGTGCGTACGGGATGTCAACATTGGCACTCTCCTCGCTGTAGAGACTGCAGCACATGCCGACATAGCGCAGGTTCGGCGCCTGCGTCATCACATCGGCCTCGAGCCGTGAGTTCGCGGACAGCAGCACCGCGTCCGCATCCCCGATCCGCGCAACGATCTCCTCATCATTCTCCGGAATATCCTGCGCGAGTTCGATGCTTTCAGCGTAGTTCTGAAGCTCCCGGATGCCCGTCTCCGTCAGCGCCACCTTATCGATCGATACAAGTTTCTTAAATTTTTTCATAGCTTACTCCCTATTAAAGCCCGATGGCTTACGATCAAATCACGATGCCGGACTGTCCTGTGTACCCGCCACATATCCTGGGACAATGCTTCAGGCGCGCACACAGGACCTCCGCTCCTGATGCCATTTCTTCTCCAGAGCACCAATGCTCCGGGCGCGCGCACAGGAACTCCGCGATCAGAAGAACGATACCGGATTACTGAGATTACGCAGCAGCGCCACGATGGACCAGCCGGCGATGGCAGAGGTGCTGGAATAGATATCCACGATGGCCTTCAGGCCCTCGGTCTCCACAGTGATCTTATGGTCATCGCCGACGAACGCCGGAACGGAGGTGATCCGTGCGGTCGCCTTCTCCGGTCCGATGGTCGCGAGGGACTGCGCGACGGCGACATTGACCTTCGTCGGAAGCAGCGCGATCGCATCCTGGCAGGTGCCGTAGAACGCCTCGACCTCCTCGGTGCCAGCCATCTCATCCTTATACACCGGGGTATTCTGGAGAGACTTCGGTCCCTTTCGGGTCTCGATGCCGGCCTTGATCTCCATGTCACCGGCCTCGGCCATCAGCGCGATGGTCTGGAGCACATCGAAGCCGCCGACTGCGCCGTGCGGGATGTAGATGTGTACGCCATGCGCACGTGCAGCTTCCTGTGCCTTCTGATAGAACGCAGCATCCGCAAATGCACCGATGGAAAGCGGGATGAAGTCCGCCCCGTGCTCGAGGGTCGGGATGCAGGCCTCACGGACCATCGCCACCGACGCGGTCTCGATCACCATATCCGGGTTCAGCGCCAGCAGCTCGTCGAGGCTCTCGACCGCCTCACCACCGAGACCCGCGCAGAGCTTCTCGGCCGAAGCCTTCTGACGACTCATCGCACCTGCCAGCGTATAGTCCGCGAGCAGGCCCTTCTTCATCGCATCCGCGATGATGTTTCCGAGGAAACCACAACCGATAATCGCAATCTTCTTCATAGTCAAAACTCCTTTGTTTTGTATTTTATATTAAGTTGTATATTCATCGATTCTCAAGAATCAATCATGATCTGATATATAGACGATCTTCGTTTAGTCGCACATATTAACAGGCGACGGTTCCTTAGGCGAGCAGGTAATCCGCGTATCCCCACGGCCATACCGGGTTCTCGAAGCTGTCACTGAGATACTCCTCGATCTCGTCACCGTCATACCCGGTCATCCGCGCGATCAAGATGAGCAGCTCCCGCGCCTTCGGATAGGCGAGCGGTGCATCTTCGCACAGGCGCTGCAGCACCATCGCGTGCACGATCAGCACATACTCCATGATCATCCACTCGAGCTGCAGCACCATGTCCCGCAACGTACAGCCCGGAATCAGCAGGGTGGCAAATGCTTCCGCCACGAGGTAGTTTCGGAGAAGCGGCGCATAGGCAGCCACAACCTCCGCATGCAACGCAGAGATTTCATCCATCCGGACAGCATCCGCCTCCTCAAATTCTTGACTCAGCTGCTCTGCCATCGCATAGAGCGGATTCAGCAGCCCCTGATAACGCCCTTCCTTCCGGTAGTTTTCCGTAATATCAAGGAACAGCTCATTCTGCTCTTCGATGGACGCTACTGCATCCTTCGGCAGCGCGAGGATCATCTCCGTCAGCTTCGCCACATCCTCTTCCTTCAGACACTCGGCAGGGTCCAGCGTCTTTCCTTTCGTCTTCTTCTCGAGAAGATCGAGGAGCATGAAGAGGCATCGCTTCAGATTGACTTCATTTGAAACCGACGCATCCTTGAGCCAGTACATCATGATGTTTCGGATCTGAAACAGCTTATCGTTTCCTTTCAGCAGGAACGCCCGCTCCTGATACGGGAGATTCGTGAAGTGCAGTTCATGTAATGCATGCAGTCGATCGACGATTTCCGGACAGCAGCTGACCAGCGTCCGTTCTGTCCGATCAGAGAATGCATGCGTTTCACGCGGAAAGACATGACAGGTCTCGGAGAGGCACTCCTCTCCATAATCCAGCACCAGCCGACAGAGCTCCGAATCCTCCAGAAACGGGCAGCGCATATTCGGCAGAAGCTCGATGATCTCACCGCCATCCTTCTTCACCACGAACTGGCTGAGCTGCGCTTTATCTGATGTAGAAAGGCATGCATGCTTCGGAACACGACCGCTTTCCAGAACCGTCTCCGGCACGTCCATCTTCCGCCATCGCTTCTTCGTCTCGTGGTCGACCGCAATCTTCCACTCCTTACAGCAGGTGAAAGAGCATTGTCCGCCGATGCAGTGGAAATCTCCATAAAATTCCGGCTCGATCACCGGCTTCCTGTTCTCGCTCACAGTGCACCGCCAGTCTGAAGGAGCATCACTTCATCCGATGTGAAGAGCATCAGGACGACGAAGATCGCGAGGAGCACGGCGTGAACGATCGGGTAAAGCGCATTTCGCTTCATGCCCGGGAGCTGTCGCCGCTCGAAGAAGCTCATGACCGGCAGGAAATAGCTCAGGTACATGTAGCGGCTGCTGAAGGCGACACCGCCGTACATCTCCGGGCGCTGGCTGATTTCCTTTACGTCGAGGTAGCCGAAGAAAAAGATCAGGCCCTCGAAGATCAGTGCCGTGTTCATCAGATTGAACGACATCTTATCCTGCAGCAGATTGATATGATAGAGAAAGGCGAGGATGATCGGGAGCACCGCCTGCAGCCAGGCATACTTATCACAAGCCCAGCTCTGACGGATGCGCGCCGTAAATGAAGTGCCGCTGCCATGCATCGATGAAGCGCCACCTGCGTTCGCGTCGCCTGCATTGGCCGCGTGTGCCTGCTGGTGTTCACGACGCTTCACGGGACGGCCACAGCCAGGACATACGGTCGCGTCATCCGGCACCTCCGCGCCGCAGTTCGTGCAGACACGCTTCGGGCGGATCTTCACGATCGGCGTACCACACTCCGGACAGCTGCTCGCATAATCAGATATCTCAGCACCACATTTCGGACATTTCATCGACTCACCTCAAATAATGTAACCGTTCAGGCAGGAGCCCTGGAGGGGCGGCACCGCTGAACTGTTACCGAAAAACAAATGTAGCTTTCATCATAGTATGGATGCGCGGAATAATCAAGAAGGCCGCCCCTTTCGGAGCGGCCCAGACATGGTATTTTTGTAATCATTCAGCCGGTAGACTGCCGGCTGAATCGTTTCCTGGTAACGTTTCTGAACGTTCTTTCTTACTTGTTATCCTCGCTGATCGCGTTTGCAGCGGTACGACCGGAAACGAAGATCTCCGTGATCGCGTTACCGCCGAGACGGTTACCACCGTGGATACCACCGTTTACCTCACCGGCTGCATACAGGCCATCGATCGCCTTTCCGTCTGCATCGAGTACGTGACGCTTCACGTCTACGCTGATACCGCCCATGGTGTGGTGCGTCGACGGAGCGAGGAAGCGGATACGAAGCTTCGCATCGTCAAGGTTATAGGTATCGGCCTTGTAGGAACCGTCCTCGTTCTTCTCGCAGTCGCCGATCAGTGCAGAGAACTGCTTCTTGCTGACATCCTGCGGCTGTGTGCCATTGATGATCGCCTGATCGTAATCCTCGATGGTCGCCTTGATGGTCTCGACATCTGTATCGAAGCCCTCTGCCTTCAGCACATCCGCGATCTCGCCGATGGTACGCACATACTGACGACCCTCGACGTCCTCATCCTTGTAAGGATATGGTCCAGGGATCGGGGTAGCTGCATTGGCGATCTCGATGAAGACACCCTTGTGGCCGTTCCACTCAATACCATTACGGAACTCACCGAGGGACAGAACGTCACGCTCAGAGGTCTCGTCAACGAAACGCTTGCCGGTCGTCGGGTTGATGTAAACAGCATAGTCACCGCCGCCGAATGCGAGGTCACCGTTGTCTACCCAGGAGATCGGCATCAGCTGTGTATAGCCCATACCGGTTGTTGCGGCACCGACTGCCTCTGCCATCGTGATACCGTCGCCCTGCAGCGAGCTGCGGTTTGTGGTCTCGGTCTTATCATTGAGATACTCCGGATCCCAGTACTTGTTGGTCTCTACGACCTTCTGAATGTTGGCGGCATAACCACCGGTGGCGAGAACGACACCCTTCTTCGCATGTGCAGTGACTGGTGTACCATCATACATCGTCGCCTTCACACCCGTTACACGGCCATCCTCCTGGATCAGCTCCTCGGCGGTGGTACGTGTCATGATCTGGTTGTGCTCATTTGCATTGAGGAAAGAGGTCATCGGAGCTACGAAGTAGGTGCCCCATCTGCCTGCATACTCCTCGGTCTGTCCATCCCCATCGGTATCAACATTGGCACCGATGAACTGGTTCTCTCTGTACCAGAGGGCACCGATCAGGGTCGGCTGTGTATCCTCGACGAAGGTCGAACCCATCGACTCAAGCCATGGCTTCAGATCCTGACCATCCTCGATGAACTGAGAAACGAGATCAACATCGCCCCAGATCCAGCTGGACTTATCCGCGCTCTGACGGAGACCGCCATAGTAGCTCTGGAAGATGTGAAGGTTTACCGTTGAGAACAGGGTGAGATCGGACTCCGGTGTGCCGGCGTCGAGCTTCGGCTGTGCCCAGTCGAGGTATGCCTTGATTTCCTTCTTGAGCGCCTGGAGCGTCGGGAGATACTCCGCAACGACACCGTGCTTCGAAAGCTCCTCGATATCACCGGCTACATACTCGTGTGTATCGTAGTAATCCTCATCAAACGGCTCCTCGGACCAGTTGTAGATGGTCTTCAGCTCATCGATACAGCCCTGTACGGACTTTACCTTATTGTACTCATTGCCATCGAAGCCGATACCGGTCGTCGCATCCGGATTCTCTGCATCCCATACGAGATACGGCATCACAGACTGATACTGACCGCCAGATACGAGGGTATTACCACCGACCTCGACGTTCTTCTCGATCACGAGTACGCTCTCGCCGTTCTGTGCTGCCTGTGCAGCTGCCGCCATACCGGCTCCGCCGCCACCGACAACCACGACATCCCAGGTATCCTCGATCGGATCCTGCGCCTTAACCTCGAGGGTGTTTGCCTTAAACGCATCGAGGTTGGTCACGCCGGCCTGCTCTGCCGCATCATTCACGGCGGTCTTCAGTGCCTTCGAGGAGAAGGTTGCACCGGATACGGCATCGACACCAGTTCCGTTTGCCTCGATCATCTGCGGGATGAGTACCTCGAACGCGGTATCACCTACATGACCGGTCTCCTTCGTATCCACGATCTTGATATCCGTAATCTTGCTGTCATCGAAGGTAACCTCAACGGTCGTCGGGCCGTTATAGCCCACACCGGTTCCGGTATAGGTACCTGCGGTAAATGCAAGCGCCTCATCAGATCCGGTCGAGGTATCACCACTCTTCGCCTTCTCGATGGCTGCGGCCATCGCCTTCTTTACAGCATCACTGGTCACGGTTGAACCACTGACCGCGTCCACCTCTGCGGACTGCGCCTTCAGAAGCTCGCCCTGCAGCTGCTCCATCGCTACGCCACCCTTGTCCGGGGTCTCATTCGGTCCCTCGACCTTCACATCGGTGATCTCCGACTCACTGGTCGTGATGGTGACCGTTACCTTACCGGCGAAGCCCTCCTCGGATGCCGAGTAGGTGCCCGCCACATACTGCTTCGCAGCTTCCGTCGCAGCCGCCGTCGTCTCTGCAGGCTTCCCGGATGAGCAAGCCGTCATCGATGCGACGAGGCAAAGCGCCATCGCACCACTTACGATTTTTTTCATAGTTCCTCCTTGTTTCACGTACTACAAAAATACGTTATTATTTTATCATATCCGGCATAACTCTACAACATGTTATATATAATGAGGGCCGGAGGGCCGGTAACGGAAGCACAGTACTACGATACCGGTGAAATCTAAGCCGGGAACCCTAAGCGGCACTAGGCCCTCTGCAATCGCTGAGTTTTCCTGATGAAAACTCAGCGTTGACAGAGGGTTCCAGGGAGAGATAACACCAAGTGCCGCTAAGGGGACCCGGCTTGATTTCACACGGTCTCTTCGTATGGCTTCCGTTGCCGGCCCTCCGGCCTTCCACGCTACACAGCACATCTGAACACTCCGGTATGTCCTTGACTAAAAATAGTAAAAAAAGCGGAAAGGGTTCGGAAAAGATGTGGGGTTTATGGTAGTATAGGGACCATGAATGTGATAGATGAAATTAAAAAGGAATTTGAGATTCCGGGGGCATTTGAGAGCTGGGCGGCGTACCGCGAACAGGTCACGGATCTGATTCTGGCAGGTGCTTCACAGCCAGATTTGATACAGGAGGCTTCGCTGCAGACCACGATTCAGAACGTGGAGCGTACACGGCGACCAATGCCTACATCGGACACAATGACGACAGGTTCCATCGCGCTGTTCGGGATCGGGCCGGCGAATGATATCGATCTCCGGCGTTTGAGTGAGCGCTTCGGGCGTATCACGTTGATCGATCTGGATCGTGAGAGTATGGAGAGAGGGCTCGTGCGTTATGGGCTGCAGCATTGTCCCAAAGTGGAGCTGTGGGATACTTCCTTGTCCGGGGTGACGATGGAGGATGTGGCGGCGTTTTTCGAGACGCTGTATGGTCAGGTGGTGCAAAGCGGGCGATCGCTTACGGAGGCGGCGTTTATGAAGATGTCGCTGGCGGCGCTCGAGGAGATCCGACGGAAGGTCTACGCATCGCGGGAGGCACTCCGTGCGCAGTTGCCAGCAAATCACTACGATATGGTCGTCAGTGTGGGGCTACACAGTCAGTTCTGGAGCATCCTTAGCTACAGCTGGCTGACGCTGGCCGGGAATGTCGAGGAGCAGATTCTCGGGCATGTGATGAATCATGATCCGTTTTTCGAGACGCTGCGGGCAATCGATGATGCGTTTATCCCGATGCTGAACGAGGTGCTGCTGTCGATGGGCGACCGGGCGATCATCGCGGTCGAGGAGGATGAGGCGAATCCGGTGGAGGGCGCGTTTCAGTCGATGCAGGATATCCGGCAGCGCTATCCGGTGGTACAGGAGAAGCGACTTCACTGGCCGTTCCGACCAGAGGATGGAAAGAGCTACGAGATGCTTTTCCAGATCATCAGCCAAACGAAGGTCGAGCACTGAATCACCGATACCGGGCCACTGACAGGGGCATGGATGATCGAGAACATATTCTAAATGAAGATTTGATTGAAAGAAAGGACATCTGGAGGCAGAACGCAGGCATCCGATGGAGAAAGATATGCAGGAAACATTAAATAGGAAGAGAAATATCATTGTAATCGCGGTCATCGCGGCGGTGATCATCATCAGCTTCGTTGCGATGCTCGTTATTCGAAAGACGAGCGGGCCGCGCCTCGATGTCGTGGTGCAGTACGGTGATCAGGAGATCCTGCGTGTGCCGCTCTCGAAGGACGCGATGTATAAGATCGAGGATGGACGGGCCATCGAGGTGCCGAAGGATACGACGCTGGCGTCGCTCGGCGAGGAGGCGTATCCGTCGCAGCATGATGTGAATCTGCTCGAAATCAAAGATGGCGAGGTCTGGGTACCGGAATCGAACTGCTCGAACCAGGTTTGCGTTTCAATTGGAAAGCTCAGCGGTTCGGACTACGATTTCCCGATCACCTGTCTCCCGCACGGAATCATCGTCGTGATCGAGTAGTAACAGTTCCATATTTCGCTGTTTTGATACAGCATTACCCTCGAACAGGTAAGCGCCGTAAATTTCTATAGCGTGGAAGGCCGGAGGACCGGCCTTCCTCATGAACAGAAAAACTGCCGCACATGATGACGTGCGGCAGTCCCTTCGCTTTTCATAAAAACTGGATTTTCAGTGTATCCCGAAACACATCATCGACTTCTCCGCTTACTTACAAAGCTCAGAGAACGCATCTGCTACGAACTGAACCTTCGTGCCGACGATAACCTGAACGGAAGTCTTACCTGGCTTGATGACACCGGCAACGCCTGCAGCCTTGATGGCCTTGTCGTCCACCTGCGTCATATCCTTGACCTCAAGTCTCAGTCTGGTAACACAGTTGTCGATGCTGGCGATGTTCTCCTTGCCGCCGCAGCCTGCGAGGATCTGCTTAGCGATCGCGGTGAAATCATCACTTGCGAGCTGAACATTCTTCTCAGCCTCTACATCATCATCCTCACGACCCGGAGTCTTGATATCAAACTTCTTGATCGCAAACAGGAATACGAAGTAGAAAACAACGAATGCAGCGATGCCCAGCGGGATGATCAGCCATGTCTTCGCAGCTGCCGGAAGGGAAGCTGAGAAAAGGAGATCCATTGCACCTGCAGAGAATGAGAAACCTGCACGGAAGCCGAGGGCTACAGTAACGATCGTGAATACACCATAGAGTGCAGCATAGATCAGGTAGAGACCCGGTGCGAGGAACATGAATGCAAACTCGAACGGCTCGGTAACGCCACAGATGAAGGAACATACAGCTGCGGACAGTAAGATACCGATGGTTGCAGCCTTCTTCTCAGGCTTTGCACACTGTACCATTGCAAGTGCAGCACCCGGAATACCGAACATCATACATGGGAAGAATCCGGACATGTACATACCGAGGCTCCAGGAAACATCTGCGGAAGTCTCACCAGCCCAGAAGTGAGAAAGATCACCGAGGCCGATGGTATCGAACCAGAATACGTTGTTGAGTGCGTGGTGTAATCCGGTCGGGATGAGGAGACGGTTCAGGAATGCATAGATACCTGCACCTACAACAGCCATCTTCGCGATCGCATCACCGATGCTTACGAGTAAACCGAAGAACAGCGGCCATACGAACAGAAGAACTGCGGATACGATGATGGAAACCACACCTGCAACGATCGCTACGCAACGCTTACCACTGAAGAATGCCAGCCAGTCCGGAAGCTTCGTGCCCTTGAACTTGTTGTAGCAGGTAGAACCGATGACACCGGCGAGGATACCGATGAACGGGTTCGCGATCTTGTTGAACGCGATGGTCTTGACTTCGCTCTCTGCGATGGACGGCATCAGGGTCGTCACAAATCCTGTGGACAGGAGTGTGGTGAGCATGAGCCAGGAAGCAAGAGCCGCGATTCCGCCGGTACCGTCATTCTTATCAGACATACCGACGCCGACGCCGATTGCGAAAAGGATCGCCATGTTATCGATTAAGGCACCACCTGCCTTTACGAGGAACAGACCGATCAGGTTGGCTGCACCCTGGATGTCACCACCCTGCATGGTTGCAGGACAGAGCAGGTATCCGATACCCATCAGGATACCACAGATCGGCAGCACAGCTACTGGGAGCATTAACGCTTTACCCAACTTTTGAAGAAACTTCATATTTCCCCTCCTTAAGAAAAATATACTAAATTGGATTACTCCAATCAGGTTCGAAATAAGCACATATCCGGCGATCCGGATCAGAACACGCTTCGAAAGCGCTTGAAGAACTCAAAAATCTTAAACTTTGTTCTCAGGAAATCTTCAGCACGCTGTCCGCGAGTGTGACCTCGCCCTGCTTCTGCAGGCTGATTTCCTTATAATCATCGGTGTTGCAGATCAGCACCGGCGTGATGATGTTTAAGCCGGCGGCCTGGATCTTCCCGAGATCCGCATCCATCAGCAGGTCCCCCTGCTTCACCTTATCGCCCGCCTTCACATGCGCGGTGAACGGCTCGCCCTTCAGGTTCACCGTATCGAGTCCGATGTGGATCAGGACCTCGACGCCCTGCGTCGTGGTCATCGTGACTGCGTGCAGCGTATCAAATACCATGGTGACCTCGCCATCGGCCGGTGCATACACCTTCCCCTCTGCCGGAATCACCGCAAATCCATCACCGAGTATCTTCTCCGCAAAGGTCGGATCCGGTACCTCTGTGATCGGAACCACCTTGCCATTACACGGCGAGTGGAGGATGCTGCCTTTTTCCTTACTCTTGAAAAGTCCGAACATCTGTCAAATCTCCTCTCCGTCTATATAAACACTTACCAGCTTTAAATCCTGATCCAGCAGCACGAAATCCGCCTTCTTGCCTGGTTCAATGCTGCCGACCTGATCGTATATACCGATCTCTCTGGCTGGATTCTCCGTTGCACACATGACCGCATCCTCGAGCGGGAGTCCCACCGTCCTCACGCAGAAACGCATGCAGTCCATGAGGTTCGTCGCAGATCCTGCGATCGTGCCATCATGCAGTGTTGCGAGATTACCCCGCACCGTCACCGGCTGACCACCGAGGGTATACTCCCCATCCTCGAGGCCTGTCGCCCGCATGCTGTCACTGATGAGGATCATCCGCTTCGCACCGAACATCGCGAAGGTCGCCCGGATCACCGACGGATGGATATGAACGCCATCACAGATCAGCTCCGGATGAACGTTTTCCGCATCCCGTGCTGCACCGATCACCCCCGGATTCCGGTGGTTGAGCGGCGGCATCGCGTTATAGAGATGCGTCACATGCGACGCGCCATGCTCGATGGCCGCCTTCGCTTCCTCGTAGTCCGCCATCGTATGTGCGATGGACACCACGACCTCATCCTTCACCTGATCGATGAACTCGAGCGCGCCCGGCTCCTCCGGTGCGATATCGACGAGTCTGATCAGTCCCTTCGCCGCGTCCTGCAGCGCACGGAACAGCTCCACATCACAGCGAAGGATATTCTCGGCTGCCTGCGCACCCTTCTTCGCCGCACTGATGAACGGTCCCTCCATATTGATGCCGACGAGATGTGCACCGCTCTTATACCGGTACGCGCCCGCGTTCTGCATCACCTTAAGAAGCTCGTCCTTTGCGATGGTCATCGTCGCCGGACATACCGATGTGACACCGATCGAAGCCTCATACTTCGTGATCACATCCAGCGCTTCCTCCGTGCCATCACACATATCGGCGCCCATGCACCCGTGGAAATGGATGTCCACGAGGCCCGGAATCATGTAGAGGCCGTCTGCATTGACCACCCGCTCATCTCCGCCCTGCGCAGTGAATCGGCCATCGGCCACCGCGACATCCTTCGTCTCGAAGGTATGCGCCGCTGTATATACCTTTGCACCCTTTATAACCATAGCTCTCCGCTCCCATCTTCTGCAGGCCTCCGTTTTCCGGGGGCCAATGCTGTCGACCATGGCATCCTCGCGCCGCACTGTGCGTGCGATATGCCGCGTTCTATGATGTGATGCTGCGCTTTACAGCTCGACCTTGCTGAGGGCGGCCTCGTCTGCCACGAGGGTCACATCATTATGAAGCTGTAAAACAGAGGCCGGAACCTTCGGTGTGATCGGTCCGTAGAACGCATCGTGCACGATCTGTGCCTTGTCCTCGCCGCTTGCCACGATCAGGATCTTCTTCGCCTGCATGATGGTCTTGATGCCCATCGTGTATGCCTGCTTCGGAACATCGTCCGCGGAAGCGAAGAAACGCTTATTGGCTTCGATGGTAGACTCGGTGAGATCGACGCAGTGCACGTCGGAATCGAAGGCCTCATCCGGCTCGTTGAAGCCGATATGACCGTTGTGGCCGATGCCGAGGAGCTGCAGATCGATGCCGCCCATGGACTTGATGAGTGCGGAGTAACGCTTGCACTCCTTCTCGGAATCCATCTCCATGCCGTTCGGAAGATGTGTGCTCTCCACCGGGAGATTCACATGATCGAACAGATTCTCATGCATGAAATAGTAGTAGCTCTGATCGTTGTCGCGGGTCAGGCCCTTATACTCGTCGAGGTTCACGGTGCGTACCTCGGAGAAATCGAGGTCACCCTTCTGATACCACTCCACCAGCTGCTTGTATAAGCCGATCGGTGTCGAACCGGTCGCGAGGCCGAGCACACAGTCCGGCTTCATGATTACCTGTGCAGAAACGATATTCGCTGCCTTGCGGCTCATGTCTGCATAGTCCTTCGCTCTGTAAATTCTCATGATTCCTACTCCCTTACTCCATCTCACAAATCTTACTGCGTACGCTGAGCACCATAGATGGTGCGACACTCAGCTCATCGATGCCCATCTCGACGAAACGCTCCGTCAGCGTCGTGTCCGCACCCAGCTCACCGCAGATGCCGGCCCACTTGCCCGCCTTATGCGCGCCATCAATGGTCATCTGAATCATCCGAAGAACCGCCTCATGATGTGGATTATAGAAATCGTCCAGCTTTTCATTCTGGCGATCGATCGCAAGTGTATACTGCGTGAGGTCGTTGGTGCCGATGCTGAAGAAATCCACCAGCTGCGCCAGCTCCTCACAGATCATCACCGCCGCCGGGGTCTCGATCATGATGCCCTGCTCCGGAATTGCATACGGGATGTGCTCGCTTTCGAGCTCTGCCGCTACCTCCGCAACGATCTCCTTGATCCGAAGCACCTCTTCCGTTGAAATGATCATCGGATACATGATGGCAAGGTTTCCGTACTTCGCTGCCCGAAGCAGTGCGCGAAGCTGTGTCTTGAACACATCCGGCTGCTTGAGGCAGATCCGGATCGCACGATAGCCCATCGCCGGGTTATCTTCCTTTCCGAGACCGAGGTAGTCGACATTCTTATCTGCACCGATATCCAGTGTGCGGATGATGACCTTCTTTCCGCCCATCGTCTGCAGTACCTGGCGGTACGCGTTAAACTGCTCATTCTCATCCGGCAGCGCCGTCTTTCCGAGGTACAGGAACTCACTGCGGAAGAGGCCGATGCCCTCCGCGTCATTTTCCTGCACATACGCGACATCCGAAACGCTTCCGATGTTCGCATAGACGTTGACCTTCCGGCCGCTCTTCGTCACCGAAGGACGTCCCTTATAGGTGGCGAGCAGCTGCTTCTGCTCGGCTGCCTTCGCCTGCATCTCCCGGGCCGCGGCGATCATCGCCTCATCCGGGTCCACACAGAACACAGCATCCTTTCCGTCCACGATGGCCATCGTACCGGAGTGAAGCTGCTCGAGCTCCATCGGCACGCCGATCAGCGCCGGGATGTTCATCATACGCGCGAGGATCGCGGTATGGGAGTTCGTCGAGCCATGGACGGTGACGAACGCGAGGATCTTGCTCTTATCCATCTGCACCGTTTCACTCGGTGTCAGGTCATCCGCCACGATGATGGACGGTTCCATATGCGCCCAGTCGAGCTCCTCCTCACCGCTCAGGTTCCGGATCAGACGATTCGAGATATCCTTCACATCCGCGGAACGCGCCTGCATGTATTCGTCATCCATGTTCGCGAAGATCTCGGCGAAGTTGTCTCCGGTGACCGCCACCGCGTACTCCGCATTGACCTCCTCCGTCTCGATCATCGAGTGGATCGCGTCCTGGTAGTCCTCATCCTCGAGCATCATCTGATGCACCTCGAAGATCTGCGCGTTTACCTCACCGACCTCCTGGAGCGCCTTCTCATAGAGCGCGCCGAGCTGGGCCTGCGCCTGCGCCTTCGCTGCCTCGAGACGCTCGAGCTCTGCCGCGACATCCTCGATATGCTGGCGCTTCACGATGCCATCACGCTTCTTCAGAACATTGATCGGACCGATCGCCGTGCCCTTATAGACGGACTTTCCGATGTATTTTTCCATTTCCTGTCCTCTCAAATCTTATCTTATCGACGAATTACAGATTTTCCTGGAAAAACTTTTCAAGTGCCTCATATGCAGCATCCTCATCCGGACCCTCGACCTGCACGGTCACCTCGTCGCCCTGCTTGACGCCCATGCTCATGATGGCGATCAGCTTACCTGCCGCTGCGGTCTTTCCCTTGCAGGAAAGTGTCACTGCACTCTCGAACTTCTTCGCTTCCTTTACCAGTAATCCGGCTGGTCTCGCATGCAGTCCGATCTCATCCTTGATAACATAAGAAAATTCCTTCATTTGTATCGCATCCTTTCTTACTGCTCAAAAAAAGCCGCGTTCAGACGGGCTTTAACATTACGGGTTTTTGTACATTATATTCTCGTTTTGAATTGTGAAATTCTTAACTTTAGAATATTTTAACAATTTCTTTAGAATTTGTCCATCATTTTGCCGATGATTATGACAAATTTGTCACATAAAGCGCTTACACTTACGTGATTTCGTCACTTTTTGAAACTATCTTTTATCATTCCGCCCGGTTTTCGCCAGCATAACTCTTAAGAATGTCATTTCCAGATGAATATTTAATTCTTGCCCCCTCTTAATTTAATGGGGTCTGACCCCAATGTAGTCAACCCAACGTCAACTTAAGACTGGTTGCTAGAAGAATGATATCACAAAGGCAGCGGAAAATTTGAATACCAGCGAAAAATCTTTAAAGAAGGCGCACTTTAACAGAGCTTCGTTAAAAGCCCTCTTCAACGGTATTGATTTTGAATAGAATTAAAACGCCACCTTTTGGTTATTGAAATGCTCCCGGCACACCAGTTTGAGTTTTTTCCTCGGATAGGATCTGCCTGGCACCACCTTCCCTTTGGTTCGGAGCGTTTCTTTGTATAATTGATCGATACAAGCCATTTTACGAATGCTGCACAGGATCTTAGGAAGTAAGCCTTTGAGACAGCCGATGATAAAGGACCTGTTCGATTGATATCGGTGCTTGTTGGCGCTTTCTGCAGGGATTTGCAGATTATTGTCGGCCTCGTTTTTGATAAGCGATGCAAGATTTGAGAGAAGGACATTGATATAGAATTCCTGCATGATCGAGACGGCAGTTGCTCCTGAAAATTCTTCAAGGCATAGGCGGGTTTTGAGCTCTCTGTACTTTACTTCGATCGGCCAGCGATAGAAATAAAGCTCACGGAACATCGACGGCGTGATGCCTGGATCAAAGATGTTTGTAGCGAGGTACTCCTTGGTGCCATTCGGGAGGTCGACCTCGACGACGCGTATCTTTACATCTTCCGTTCCGAGTTTCGGGTTACCCGGCAGGATGGACATGGTATCGTCTTTGCAGTTTTTAACTAGCTTCGTGTTGGTTTTCAGGCGCATAAGGCAAAGATGATTTCGCTCAGAAAAGAAGCGAAACATGCCTTCAGAGTAATAGCCTCGATCGAAGATGACGATGCTGTTATCGGTGAAGATCTCAAGTGCTTCCAGAGTTGCGATGTGCTCCTTCGCTGCCGTTCGCTCAGAGGCTAAATACGGGCTGAGAGAAGCATGGACGATGTAATCGTCCAGAACATCATAGATGATCGATGCCAGCCCCGAGGTGAAGACCCGCTCTGGATTTGGATAGGTCGACATTTCACCAAAGAATTCGAAGTTGGATTTCGAATTCGGTAGTTCAATCTTGGAACCATCGACAGCTAAAAGATGGTATCCGTTCCATGTTCGTCTTTGTGGCAGCTGCTTGTAAAACAAATCTACGGAGATGTTAAAGAGCGAGAGAAATAAATCCGGATGAATAGACTGCCGGGCTTTGGACAGTGCCTGCTTGGAAACATCAGGAAATTCAAGCTTATTCAGCTCCGTTCGGATTCTGAAAAGGTTCTGATACATGGACGCTTTCGAGGTGAAGAGCAGGTACATGATTACATGAAAAATCGATAGTTTCCGTTTACGGACGAAGCGATTTTTTTCGCGATAAGCATCGAGGTTATCCGGATTTGTGATATAATCACGGATGGATTGAATAATGTTTTTGCAGATGTTGATTCGATTCATAAGACTGACCTCCTTGAAGTGCGGTTAAGGGTTCGCGCCGCTGCGAACATCCCCTTGACTGACAAGGTCGCGAAGCGACCTCACTTTTGGGAGGTTTTGTCAAGTCTTTTTTAAATTTATTTGCAAAAAAAGACCCACGCTTTCGCGTGAGTCAAAATGTTAAGTTGACGACATTGGGGTCTGACCCCATTAAATTTTTCTAAACAGATTCTAAACGGAAGTTTATGGGGTCAGACCCCCTTACGAAATTCTTAAATCGAGTAGGAGGCGGTGACTAGCCGCCGTCCTCTCACACCACCGTGCGTAC
>JAUNWX010000027.1:15154-27643 GCA_030540075.1 Lachnospiraceae bacterium | reverse complement strand
TTAAACCAAACATACGTTAAGTCAAAATCATAATCGATGCACTTTCCTATAAAGCTAAAAAAGAAGGATGCGTGATGCATCCTTCTTTTAACGTTATGATCAGTTCGATTTCCGCCAGGTTCTCGGCAGGAATAAGAGCATCATCGGGAGGATCTCCAGTCTTCCGGCGAGCATGTCAAAGGTCAGGACGATCTTACTGAAGTCGGAATAGGCGTCGAAGTTGCAGGTCGGTCCGACGGCGGCGAGGCCCGGTCCGATGTTGTTGAAGGTCGCGGCTACCGCGGAGAAATTCGTCGTGAAATCGAAATTATCTGCGCATGCGATCAGGAACACGGAAACCATGAAGATCACCACGTACATGATGAGGTAACAGTTGACGGAACGTACGACGCTGTGCTCGAGGCTTTTATTCTCGAGGCGGATGTGCTTGACCGCCTCCGGGTGTACCAGGACGAGCAGCTCCTTTCCGATCTCCTTCACCATGATGATGAGTCGTGAAATCTTGAAGCCACCGCCGGTGGAGCCTGCGCAGGCACCGGTAAACATCAGGAACAGGATCAGCATCTGGCTCGCCTGCGGCCAGGTCGCGAAATCAAGGGTCGAGTAACCGGTGGTCGTGATGATCGCGCCGACCGTGAAGAAGCTGTGATGCAGTGCATACAGGAAATCACCGCCGTACATCTTCACGATGTTGATTGCGAAGAAAAAGGTACTGAAGGCGACGATGCCGAGGTAGACACGTGCCTCCTCACACTGAAGCGCATCCTTGAACTTCCGCTTCTGCATCAGGTAGTAGACATTGAAATTCACACCGAACATGATCATCGATACCGAGATCAGGAACTGGCTCAGCATGCTGTAGTCGGCCATACCGGAGTTCCGGACGGCGAATCCACCCGTGCCGGCGCTGCCGAAGGCGATACAGATCGAATCATAGATGCTCATGCCGCTCAGGAGGAACAGGACGATCCAGAGGAGGGTCAATGCTGCATAAATCTTATACAGTGCCTTCGCGGTATCGGCGACACGCGGGACGATTTTGCTGACATCCGGTCCCGGGGACTCGGCCTTCATGATCATCATATTGTAGCCGCCGCCGAGCGGAAGGATCGTCAGTACCAGGACGAGAACGCCCATGCCGCCGACCCAGTGGCTGAAGGAACGCCAGAAAAGGAGGCCCTTGCCGAGGTGCTCGACCTCACTGAGGATCGAAGCACCGGTCGTCGTAAAGCCGGATACGATCTCGAAGACCGCATCGATGTAGGACGGAATCGTGCCGGTCAGATAAAACGGCAGCGCGCCGATCAGGGACATCACGATCCAGCTCAGTGCACAGATGACGAAGCCCTCACGCGCATAATAGTCGGTACGCTTCGGCCCCCTGATCGTGGCCAGGGTGCCGATCACGAGCGACAGTACGGCGGAAACTGCGAGGGCCTGTACGGCCCAGAATTCCTGATAGATCAGTGCGCAGATGATCGGCAGGATCATGATGCCGGCTTCGAGCTTCAGCACCCATCCGAGCACGTAAATAATCATACTAAAGTTCATTTCCCGAACGCTCCTTATGCGAGAATATCCTTGAGATCGTTGAAACCGGTGTTCGTGGTGATCACGATGACGCTGTCGCCCGGCAGCATGAAGTCGGCGCCGCGCGGCGTGATGATCTGGTTTCCACGGACGATGGACGCGATCAGGACGTTCTTCTTAAATGTCAGATCCGCGAAGGTATGATTGCAGAGGGCGGGATCATTGCCCACCTTGAACTCGAGGGCCTCTGCTCTTCCATCACCGATCTTATACAGGGTCTCGACGTTCGAGCCCTCGGAGTTCTTCAGCGCACGCACATACTGTACGATGTGGTCGGCGACGATCTGCTTCGGGTAGATCACGGAGCCGAGGTTCATCTCGGAGGTGACGTTCTCGAAGGCGATACGGTTGATCTTCGTGATGAGACGCGCGTCGGACAGCTTGCCGGCATAGAGGGAAAGCATGATATTCTCCTCATCGAAGCCGGTCAGGGAACAGAAGGCGTCGGTCTTCTCGATGCCCTCGCGGATCAGGAGATCCTGGTCGGTACCGTCCCCGTTGATGATGGTCGCATCCGGGAACTCGCCGGCGAGGAACTCGCAGCGGTCACGATCGAAGTCGATGACCTTCAGCTTGCACTTCATGTGGGAGTCGTGCATGTATTTCGCGATGTAGTAGGTGACCTTACCGCCACCGACGATCATGCAGCTGCGGATCGGCTTGTAATCGATGCCGAGCTGCTTCACGAATTCGTTCGACTGATCCGCACTCGCGATGTAGCTGATGACGTCGCCGTTCATGATGGCGTCGTTACCACTCGGGATGATGACCTGGTCGCCGCGCTCGATGGAGCAGATCAGGACATTGACCTTCAGAATGCGCGGGATGTCATACATGCGGATGCCCACGATGTTGCTGTTCTCCGGTACCTTGACGCGAATCAGGTCGATCTTGCCGCGGGAGAAGCTGTCGATCTTCATGACCGACGGGAAGCGAAGCAGACGCTCGACCTCCTTGGCGGCCGCCATCTCCGGGTTGATGACCATCGCGAGGTTCAGCTCGTCCCGAAGGTAGTTGATCTCATCCTTGTACTCCGGGTTACGGATACGCGCGATGGTGTTACAGTTACCTTCCTTCTTCGCAATCAGGCAGCACAGCATGTTGATTTCATCGGAGTCGGTTGCGGCGATGAGGACATCTGCATTCTTGACACCGGCCTCCTGCTGGATCGCCAGCATGGCGCCGTTTCCGTTGATACCCATGACATCCAGTGAATCCACCGCATGTCGGAGAACCTTCTCGTTGTTATCGATGATCGTTACGTTATGGTTCTCCTTGTTCAGCTGACTGGCGAGAGAATATCCCACCTTACCACAGCCAACCACAATAATGTTCATAGCTCTAAACTCCTCCGTCGTCTATCGAACGTTCTTTGTGTCGAGCGGCCTCCATCCCGGGGTGTCCGTTCGAATATATCCGATCCGCACATGCGGCTTCGGTCACGGTATGTCTGCCCCATCCTCTTCTGCCGATCCGACGCGATCCCGCTCGTCGAGATCCCGCTGCAGCGGCTCAAGGTAATGCACAAACATATCTTTGTGAGACCGGATCCGGTAGTTCAGATCGATCTCCTGAATATTAAAGGATTTCTTACCGCCGTTCTGCATACGGTTCCAGAAATACTGAATATCCCGGAAGGGAATGTAGTACATTTCCTTCCGGGCTGTAAATGAAAGTATGATGAAGCTGATGCCGCCCTGCTCCTCGAAGGCCTGCATGAAGCGGACCTGGTGCGGATGCAGATTCTGCAGCGGCCAGAAATTCGTGGCGCACTCCTTCGCGTCGAAGCAGACCGGGATGCCCTGTACGAGGCCAATGTAGTCGACCGTGGACTTCTGATCGAAGTAGGCCAGTGTGATCTGCGTATGGTCCTCGTTCATGTTGATCGGCGTGATCGGTGTCGGAATCTTCTGCACGACTGCCAGCTTCTTCTCGAGGTAGGCCTCGTTCGTCCGGTTGATGAGCTCCTCCAGCTGTGAGCCGCGGAGCCCGCGGGACTTCCACGTGCCCATCAGTTCTTCGTATGGCTCTCGTTCAGCCAGGACTCCCAGCTCTTCACCATCGCGTCCTTATCGTCGAAGTAGTTGATCTGCATCGCTTCGCGGCACTCGTGGAGGGTCTGGTTCGTCACCTGTACCGCATGATCGGTACCGGCCTTCAGGATGTCATAGACGTCGTTGATGTTCGTCTCCCACTTCGCACGATTCTCACGGATCGGCTGAAGCATATCCTCCATGACCTTCAGAAGGAACTTCTTGCACTTCATATCGCCGAGACCACCACGCTGGTAGTGCTCCTTCATCTCCTCGAGGTTCTTATAATCCGGGAGATAGTCTGCGAACTGGTTGTCATCCCGCAGGAAGGCGTCGAGGTAGGTGAAGACCATATTGCCCTCCACATGACCAGGATCCGCAACGTTGATATGGGTCGGATCCGTGTACATGCTCATGACCTTCTTCTTTACGGTCGCAGCATCGTCAGACAGGAAGATACCGTTGCCGAGGGACTTTGACATCTTCGCCTTGCCATCGATGCCCGGGAGACGACGCTGTGCGGCGTTCTCCGGGATCAGGATATCCGGCTCGACGAGGACATCGCACTTGTAGATCGTGTTGAAACGGTGCGCGATCTCGCGTGCCTGCTCGATCATCGGCATCTGGTCCTCACCGGCTGGTACAGTGGTCGCCTTGAACGCGGTGATATCAGCGGTCTGCGATACCGGATAGGTGAAGAATCCGGCTGGGAGGCCGGCAACATTGTCATCCTCCGACTCGCTGCCGTTAAAGCCACGCATGAGCATCTCGGACTTGACGGTCGGGTTTCTGGAGAGACGCTGGGTGGTTACAAGGTTCATATAGTAGAACGTCAGCGCGTGCAGCGCCGGGATACCGGACTGAATGCAGATAAAGGACTTATCCGGGTCGATACCTGCGGAGAGATAATCAAGGGTGACCTCGATGATGTTATCACGGACCTTCTTCGGGTTATCCCAGTTGTCGGTGAGCGCCTGATCGTCTGCGACGAGAATGTTGATCTCGTCGAACTGGCCGGAGTTCTGAAGCTGTACTCTCCGCTGGAGAGAACCTACATAGTGTCCTAAATGAAGTTTTCCGGTCGGACGATCGCCCGTCAGGATGACTTTACGCTTACAATCTTTTGCTAACATGCCTGCCTCCATAAAATGCACAAACTTATCATGAGTATAGCATACTAAAATGCGTTTTTAAACAGTAGTATCTTGTCATCGTCGATCGAGACGACGTCGAAGCGGCACTTCGTTTCGGTCAGAGATCGCTTCGTGTAGCTGAGATACGCTTCTGCTACCCGGCGGATGCGCTGCTGTTTCGCGTGGTGGACGGCTTCGCAGCCGTAGCCGTGGGCGCTGTCCTGGCGTTTCTTCACCTCGACGAAGACGAGGGTGTCGTCTTCCATCGCGATGATGTCGATTTCGTTCCGGTGAAAGCGCCAGTTCCGTTCGAGTATACGGTAGCCCGCCGTCTCGAGGTACGCCGCGGCCATGTCCTCCCCACGGACACCATCTGCGTGGTTGCCGCGACGCGCGTCGGAGCGCTTCTGACTCGGTTTTGGGTCCTCGATTTTCGTGGTGAATGCTTTCGGTAATTTGTCGAAATACATGGTGCTCCTTTAGTTAAAGGGGTCAGACCCCCTTCCGAAAGGCGGAGGGAGGTCGCAGAATTCACGCGTGGGTCAGACCCCTTGGCCTCTCGGGAATCTTTGAGTGGCGAGAGTCAGACGAAGTGTCCAATGAAGAAGCGACGGTGAATCGGGCATGGACCGAGGCGCTTCAGGGCTTCGATGTGCTCCTTCGTGCCGTAGCCTTTATTACGGGCGAAGCCGTACTCCGGATACTGCGCGTCGTACTCCTCCATGAGGTGATCCCTCGTGACTTTCGCGAGGATGCTGGCGGCGGCGATGGAGACGGACTTCGCGTCGCCCTTGATGATCGACTCCTGCGGGATGTCGACGCCCGGGATCGTGACGGCGTCGTTCAGGAGAAGGCCCGGCGCATCCGCGAGGCCTTTCGCCTGGAGCATCGCGCTCGTCTGCTGAAGGGCGATGCGCATCGCCTCATAATCTGCCTGGAGGATGTTGATCTCATCGATGCGCTTTTCCTCGACGATGCCGATGCCGTAGGCGATGGCCTTTTCCTTGATTTCCGGCAGCATCGCTTCGCGGCGAAGGGCGGTCACCTTCTTCGAATCGTTGAGATAGAGGATCACGGCATCCTTTGGGAGGATGCAGCAGGCGGCCACGACCGGGCCTGCCAGCGGACCTCTGCCGGCTTCGTCGATGCCGGCGATGAAGCGGACATCGGCGTGTGCGTTTTCGTATTCGTGCATCGCTGCTAAGCGCGCGAGCTCCTTCTCCAGACGCTCGCCCTTTAATTCTCTTGCCATATTACTCCTTTTCGGTTGTCTCCTGGCCGGCGCTGGTCGGGACGTGCTCGAGGGTGATGGCGCCGAGGCGTCCGCTCCGGAAGTCGTCGAGGATGATCTTCGCGGTTTTCGTGTAGTCGATGTTTCCGCCCTTCATGATGCAGCCGCGGCGGCGACCGATCTCGTCGAAGACCTGGATCGCTTCCTCGAGGCCTTCGAGGGAGCTGCCGTAGCGTGCGATCAGTGCCTCCAGGTAATAGCGTACGAGGTACTTGATGAGGTAGAATACGAGCTCGTCAATGTTGAGGATCTGGTCGTTGATGGAACCGATGAGAGCCAGATTGAGTCCCACGATCTCGCGCTCGAACTTCGGCCAGGTGATACCCGGGGTGTCGAGGAGCTGCAGCTTCTTATTGACATTGATCCACTGATTACCACGGGTGACGCCCGGCTTGTTTCCGGTCTTCGCCATGGACTTCCCGACATAGGAATTGATGAAGGTGGACTTGCCGACGTTCGGCACGCCGAGGACCATCGCACGGATGACCGGGGTCTTAATGCCACGCTTCAGGTTCCTCTCGACGAGCGGCTTCGTCGCCTCATCGATGAGCGGGTTCAGCTTCTTTAAGCTGCCCTTGTTTCGCGCGTCGATTTCGAGTGTATAGTAGCCGCGGGAAGCGAAGTAATCCGCGAAGCGCTTCGTCTCACGACGATCCGCGAGATCCGCCTTATTGATGAGGAGGATGCGGGCCTTATCCTTCGCGAAGCTGTCGACGTCCGGATTACGGGAGGACTCTGGGCAGCGGGCGTCGATAACCTCGATGACGAGATCGACCAGCTTCAGGTCCTCACGGATGTTTCGTTTTGCTTTGGCCATGTGGCCTGGATACCATTGAATCGTCATAATTCACCTATCTTCTATACTTCTATATAAATCATCGTTGCATGAGTTTGCATGCCCGCAGCATTTGATGAGACCAGTCTTTACTACAGATAGAGCTGGATGGGTGGTTTCTGCGGATGCAGCCGTCAGTCTCATTTTATGAAACCGATCTTT
The DNA here is from genome assembly GCA_030540075.1 of Lachnospiraceae bacterium. Taxonomy (GTDB): domain Bacteria; phylum Bacillota; class Clostridia; order Lachnospirales; family Lachnospiraceae; genus Oribacterium. Next base: position 20,599 of record JAUNWX010000027.1, on the reverse strand, counting down.
TTAAACGGTAGTAACCGGAACCAGATGCGTCCGAGGATCTGCGAGCGTTTGACATTGCCGACATTGATGAAGCGGCTGTCCTCGGAGGAGTCTGCATTGTCCCCGATCAGGAAGTACTCGTCTTCCATCAGTTCGACCGGCTTCTCCGCGATGCCGCCGAGGGAGATGTCGGAGATCTGATCACTCTCGAGCAGGGTACCGTCGATGTAGATGCGGCCGTTCTGGATCACGACCGTCTCACCCGGAAGTCCGATGACGCGCTTCACATTTTTCGTCGCGTCGCTTCGCTGGAAAATGACGACATCCATGCGCTTCGGCTTTATGAACTTATACGTGAGCCGGTCGACCAGCACGAGGTCGCTCGCGGAGATCGCCGGTTCCATGCTGTGACCGGAAATCTCCTCGGTCGTCAGAAAGCTGTGTACCAGAAACCACGCAAGCGCGATCACGACGATCACGTTCGTGACCGTGCCGACGAAGTTCTGAATCGGACTTTTCTCTCGCATACTTCACCTCATAAAACGAACGGGAAACACCTCCCGTAAACCACTACATAACGAAAATCCAGCCAGCAGACCGGATCTCCTGCACAGGAAGGAAAACCCCTTCCAAAACTTTCCGAGAGGCCAAGGGGTCAGACCCCGCATGGGGTCTGACCCCAATCCCGTAAACCACTTCATAACTGAAATACTACCAGTAAACCAAACCAATGAAAAGGGGCATCCCGTAAAACGGAACGCCCCCAATGTTTCATCGCTTCTGATTACAGTGCCTTAACCTTGGCAGCCTTACCAGTACGCTCTCTAAGGTATGTGAGCTTCGCTCTTCTTACCTTACCTCTTCTAACGACCTCAACCTTCTCAACCATCGGGCTGTGAAGCGGCCAGGTCTTCTCTACGCCTACGCCGTTGGAAGACTTACGAACGGTGAAAGTAGTTCTGTTGGAACCACCCTGGATCTTCAGAACAGTACCCTCGAAGATCTGAGTTCTCTCACGGTTACCCTCTTTGATCTTGTTGTAAACGCGAACGGTGTCACCAGTGTTGAATACTGGAACCTCAGCCTTGAGCTGACCCTGCTCGATGTTCTTGATAATCTCGTTATTAGACATTGTGTACCTCCTAGTACTATTCGACATTCATTCACGGAGTTTCTCGTTCGGTCAGAGCCGAATCACCTATTCCAAGCAGATGGAACCGTCAGCGGAATATCTCTCTTAGTCACAACCTTGACAATTTACCATAGATACGGCGGAATTGCAAGCGGTTTTTGGCTTTCAAACGAGGAGTTTTGCCTTTCAGGTTAGCCTATCAAACGAGCTCTCATACAGCCTTTTAAAACAAATCACTCGGTGGTTTGCGCATTTTAAAATCCCATGACAGAGGCTCCATCATGGGATTTTCAGTTGCTTTATACGCTGTGCTCTTTGCTACGCAGGCATGCAGGCATTTAATCCATGCCGAAAATCTGAGCCCAGTAGTTCTTTCCGTTCTTATTTGCGATTCCGATGCCCATCGTGGTGAAATCCGGCTTTAAGATATTCGCCTTATGCTCCGGAGATGCCATCCATGCATTGACAACTTCATCTGCCGTATGGTAGCCCTCTGCCAGGTTCTCACCATACATAAGATTCGCATTTACAGTGTACCATTCGGTTCCATCTGGTCTTGTGTGAGAAAATAAGGTAGAAGCTTCGGTCGCTCTTACGAGTGCAGGCGCATCCAGATTCGTATCGTACCGAAGTGGTTTTAATCCGTTTGCAGCGCGAATGCCATTTACCTTCGTGAGAATCTCCATACCCATGTTCTGTGTAGCCATACGTTTACTCCTTCCGTTCGGTTCTCTTTGTCTTCTTATATGAATAATTTTACCATCAATCTTTCAAAAGACAATTCTTTTTCCAGAAGAAATCAGCAGTAAATAGCAACGATTGTAAAAGAACGTCGAATGGAGTGGGCAAACAAAAAGAGACGCTCGGCATAAGCGTCTCGTAATAGATCAACCGGGGTAAAGAAGTCACTTCGGCTGATCTGCTACAGCCTTCCGGCGGCGCTTCGGCTTCTTCGGTGCGAACTCCTCTGCATGCGAGGCGACATACGCCTCGTAGAGGTCCGGACGTCGCTCTTTCGTGCGCTCGAGGCTCATCTGGTGGCGCCACTCGTCGACCTTCTTATGGTCTCCGGAGAGCAGGATCGACGGGACACGACGATCCGCATAGACCTCCGGCCGTGTGTACTGCGGGTACTCGAGGAGGCCGTCGGAGAAGCTCTCGATCTCGTGAGAGGCATCCTTATTCAGAACGCCGTGGACGAGGCGCGAGATGGAGTCAATCATACTGAGTGCCGGCAGCTCACCGCCGGTCAGGATATAATCGCCGATCGAGACATGTTCCACGTCGAGAATCTCGAGTGCACGCTCATCGATGCCCTCATAGTGTCCGCAGAGGAACAGGATATCCTCTTCCGCGGCGAGCTCCTCGGCCATCTTCTGATCGAAGGTGCGGCCCTGCGGCGACATGAAGAGCACGCGGGCCGGGCGATGGCCGATCCGATCGACGATGTGCTGGTAGCAGTCGACGATCGGCTGCACCTGCATGAGCATGCCGGCACCACCGCCGTACGGATAGTCGTCGACGTGGTTATGCGCGTCCTTCGTGTAGTCGCGGATATTGAAGGCCTCGACATTCATCAGTCCGGCCTTGATGGCACGACCGCTGATACTCTCACGGACGACGTTTTCAATCATCTCCGGAAAGAGGGTCATTACATAGTAGTTTTTCATATTATAAATCCAGAATGCCCGGAATCAGATGCACCTTCAGGAATCCCTGCTCCGGCTGCACGTCCGTGACGAACTGCCCGCGTACATACGGGATCATGAGGTCCTTCTTCTGATTCTTCACGATCAGCACATTGTTTGCGCCGGTCTCGAGGATATCCTTGACGGTGCCGAGGCACTCGCCGGATACGTCATCGAGGACGTCGATGCCGATCAGATCGCCGACGAAATACTCGCCTTCCTCGAGCGGGATCGCATCGGCGCGATCCACGTACAGCTCGCCGTGGCGGAACGGGAGGACATCATCGATCGTGTCGATGCCCTCGAATTTTACGATGGCCAGGTTTTTCGAGAAGCGCACGCGCTCGACATGGAGCTCGCGCAGGTTTTCCATAGAACCGGAAAGATCCAGCCAGACTTTATCTAAATCGAAAAATCTGTCTGGATCCTCTGTCGTAGGATAAACCTTCACCTCACCCTTGAGGCCATGGGTGGTAACAACGGTACCAACTCTCAGTTTTTCCTGCATATTAATCCTTATGATCCGTAATCGGATGGTCTCAGCGGATGTCTACGGAAACCTTAACGTCAGCCTTGCTGGCAGCGGCAGACATCACTGAGCGAATCGCCTTGGCGATGCGACCGGAACGACCGATGACCTTTCCCATATCCTGCTCATTTACAGAGAGGGTGAGTACGATCTCGCCGTCCTTCTCTTCCTCGACGACCTTGACGTCGTCCGGATTCTGCACCAGCGCCCGGGCAATCGTTTCGAGTAATTCCTTCATGAGGTCTCCTCTCGGCTAAATAATCAGCAGATACCAGCCTTCTTGAGGAGCTTTGCAACGGTCTCGGTCGGCTGTGCGCCATTTGCGATCCACTGCTTCGCCTTCTCAGCGTCGATCTTGATCTCAGACGGCTCTACGCATGGATTGTAGGTACCGATCTCCTCGATGAAACGGCCGTTTCTCGGGGATCTGGAGTCTGCTACGATAACTCTGTAAAACGGTGCGTGAATCTGTCCCATTCTTCTTAATCTGATCTTTAACATGTCTTTTTCTCCTGTTATAAAAAATAAATTTACATATATATGATCAACAGCAGTGCTGTTAAATCCGTTTACTTATCGGAGGCCAATGTCATCGGCCTCTGTGCACGTACCCTCCCGGGTGCTGTGCGGCTGCCTTCGGTGCTACGTACGAACGTCCGGCAGGCTTTTATCAGAACGGAAATCTTCCACGGCCCATGCCGCCGAGATTTCCGAGTCCGCCGAGGTTTCCGAAGCCGCCGCGGCCATGCTTGTTGCGCATCGCACCGCCGAACTGCTTCATCATCTTCCGCATCTGCTCGAACTGCTTCACGAGGCGGTTCACCTCTGCGATATCGACACCCGCACCGCGCGCGATCCGGCGCTTACGGGACGGATTGATGAGATCCGGGTTTGCTCTCTCCTTCGGTGTCATGGACTGGATGATCGACTTCACCTGATTCATCTTCTTCTCGGCATCGTCTGTATCGATGTCCCCGAGCCCCGACATACCAGGCAGCAGCTTCATGATACCGCCGAAACCGCCGAGCTTCTTCATCTGCTCCATCTGATCCATGAAGTCGTTGTAGTCGAACTTGCCACGGGTGATCTTTCCCATGGTCTCCTTCGTCTTATCCTCATCGATGTTCTTCTGCGCCTTCTCGATGAGAGACAGCACATCGCCCATGCCGAGGATACGGCCCGCCATACGATCCGGATAGAACTGCTCGAGGTCATCGAGCTTCTCACCCATACCTAAATACAGGATCGGCTTCCCGGTCATCGCCTTGATGGAAAGCGCCGCACCGCCGCGGGTATCACCATCACACTTCGTGAGGATCACACCGTCGATGCCCACCTTCTCCGTGAAGGTCTCGGCGACATTGACCGCTTCCTGACCGGCCATCGCATCGACCGTGAGGACCGTCCACTGTACATCGACCGCCTTCTTGATGTTCTGGAGCTCATCCATGAGCTTCTCATCGATCTGAAGACGACCTGCCGTATCGAGGATGACCACATTATAATGCTGGGCCTTCGCTTCCTCGATGGCTCTCCGTGCGATCTCGACCGGGCTGATCTTATCGCCCAGGGAGAAGAACGGAACCTTCACCTTCTCTGCATTGACACGCAGTTGATCGATCGCCGCCGGACGGTAGATATCGCAGGCAACGAGGACCGGTGTGCGGCCCGCCGACTTGAACTTTCCCGCCAGCTTCGCCGCGGTCGTCGTCTTACCGGCACCCTGGAGACCCACCATCATGATGACGGAAATCTCGCTCGCCGGACGAAGGGTGATCTCGGTCGTCTCCGAACCCATCATCTCGGTGAGCTCGTCATTTACGATCTTGACAACCGTCTGCGCCGGTGTGAGGCTGTTCAGCACCTCCTCACCGATGGCCTTTTCCTTCACCTTCGCGATGAAATCCTTCACCAGCTTGAAGTTGACGTCGGCCTCGAGCAGTGCCATACGCACCTCGCGGAGCGCCTGGTTGACATCGTCCTCGGAAAGCTTCCCCTTCCGACCAAGATTTGAAAATACATTACTTAATCGATCTGTCAGATTTTCAAATGCCATATACTCTCCTGCATTTTCAAACGTCTCTGTGCATCTGCGTCCGCCACTCGTCCGGCCAATG
>JAUNWX010000027.1:0-15054 GCA_030540075.1 Lachnospiraceae bacterium | reverse complement strand
TCCTGCATTTTCAAACGTCTCTGTGCATCTGCGTCCGCCACTCGTCCGGCCAATGTTTCCGGTCTTTACGTAGTCTCAGACGCCATCTATAATCTCACCCGCGAGGGCCCGGATCGCGTCATCCCCGCTTAGATCGAGGATCTGCTCCGCCTTCTCACGAATGCTCACCAGCTTATGCTGAAGCCCGAGGGTTTCCTCTGTGCTCTGCAGCTTTTTATCCGCGCGGCGGAACAGCTCCTGCGCCGCCTGCCGTGTGACGCCCAGCTCCTCACCGATCTCGGTGAAGCTCATGTCGTCCATGACATGGTACTCATATACCTTCCGCTGATTCTCATTCAGCAACCCGCCATACAGCTCGAAAAGGTTGCCGCGCACTACAAATTCATCCATAATCACCCTCAAACCTTTGCTAGTATAGCACATAAAAATATGCTGTCAACTATTTTTGTTGACAGCATCTTTTTCAATCCAGCATCTTTGTAACAGTTCAGACACCCTTGGGAAGTTTGAGGATGCTCCTCATTCGCCCACCCCCATAGGATTCACGAATAGCTGTACGTATTGATCCCACCCCCGCTCATGAGGAGCCCTCAAACTTCTGGCTAATCGGAAGCCAAAGGACAATCGTAGGCATGATTGAGCCAAAAATTGAAGATCGTGCCTACTATCACGATTGATTTTATAGGCACGGTGCCTTCAAATCCAGGTCATCGTGCCTACGGTTCACCACAGATTAGGGCTTTTTCCGTAGGCACGATTACGTTTTAAAGCGCTTACTATGCCTGCAGTTGAAATTTCAGTGTTCCCTCTCCATAGGCATGATGGCGGATTTTTCACCCCAACGTGCCTGCACTCGCAAATTCCATATGGCATCGTTTAGGCATGCTAGATACTGAAAATATCTTCATGTATATCCGCTTTTTGCTTGGAATTTACTAGTGCCAGCATGTTGATGAAGGTTGGCATCGGCTTTTTCGCAAATTTGCTTTATCTCGTTCGTATGCCATTAGGCTTTTTCACATTTTCCTCTCCTGGCGAGTCTATGACATTAAGTCCTGTCACTATCGCCCAGTAAAATCCGAGTGAAATCTCGATTTTTGACGCAAAACCACTCATTTTTGAAGCAGTGACTTTATCTCTTCTCTGCTTTTATTCTGGAAACCACCAGCTGAGCCAGCCTCGACGCCGCACACTTAATGTCACAGAGTCTGATATTTCTTACTCTGTGAAATAATCTAATGGCACAGCGCCCTGAAATTGATGATTTGTAAAAGTTACTTAATGGCACGAATCTTGAAAATACCCTGTTTGTTACAAACTCTAAAAAATATAATGGCATCGCTCTTTGAAATCCTTCCTTTGCGAAAATCATCTAATGGCGCTAGGGCTGATAATTGCTTGTTTGTAAAAAAGATCATAAAAACTAATGGCGCAGGAATTCTATAAACGGTTTTTGTGAAAACTTCGGAAACCGTCGTGATCAGTGATACACGTGCTGCCTTTCTAAAACTTCGGTCACCAGGCTTTCGGCATATCTTTCTAGTCAGGATGTATGGGCGTCGATTTTTGTTTGTTTGCATGGGGCGGGTCCGATAAGTAAATAGATAAAGGCCGTCAAATGGGGTGGGCAAACAAACAAAAAGAGACGCTTGGCATAAGCGTCTCGTAAAAATCAGCCGGGTGAAGAAGTCACCCCGGCTGAACTGTTACGTTCAATTTTTTAATCTGCAAAAATCGAGTCGACGTACTCCTTTGCATCAAAGCGCTTGAGGTCCGTGGCCTTCTCGCCGGTGCCGATGTACTTCACCGGGATACCGAGCTCCGACTGGATTGCGAGGGCGATACCACCCTTCGCGGTGCCATCCATCTTCGTCAGGATGATACCCGTCACCTGGCAGGCATCCTTGAAGATCTCCGCCTGGGACATCGCATTCTGACCCGTCGTCGCATCCAGCACGACCAGTGTCTCGCGGAAGCCCTCCGCAAACTCCTTATCGATGATACGGTTGATCTTACCGAGCTCCTGCATCAGGTTCTTCTTATTATGAAGACGACCCGCCGTATCGATGATCAGCAGATCCGCATTTTTCGACTTGAAGGACTGCAACGCATCGAACACCACCGCCGCCGGGTCGGACCCCTCCTTCTGCGCGATGACATCCGTATCGATCCGCTTTCCCCACTCCTTCAGCTGCTCAATCGCACCCGCACGGAAGGTATCCGCCGCCGCCAGAATCACCCGCTTCCCCTGACGCTGGAAAAAGTACGCCATCTTACCGATCGACGTCGTCTTGCCCACACCATTGACACCGATGACCGAAATGATACTCTTCTGCCGCTCGAAATCATAGTAGGACTCATCCACACGCATCAGCTCATACAGATAATCCCGGAGAATCTTCTTCACCTCACGCGTCGTATTCACACCCTGACGCTTCGCCTCCGACTTCACCGCATCGATGATCTTCAGCGTCGTCGTCACACCCACATCCGACATAATCATCGCATCTTCCAGATCCTCATAGAACGCCTCATCCGCGACCTCGTTCGACTGGAAAATATTGTTAATCAGCCTTGAAAAGAAATTAGCCATTCGCTCTCCTTAAAACTATATCATTTATTTATGTTCATTCTACCATGCAACAGGATTCTGGAGCCACCCCCAGAGAGCTAATTGCGAATTCAAAGAACAGGTTCTTCCGAATTGTACGTGTCCTGCCATACAGGCTTGCCTGTAATGGCAGGCACGAACAAGGCGGAAGGTTCTGTGCTTTGAACTGAGTGAGTGCTCTCTGGGGGGTGGTCCGGAATCCGTCCGGGTAAAATCACGCATCGAGCTGATCCGCAACGAGATCCACGGAAACAAGCGTCGACACACCCTTCTCCTGCATGGTGATTCCGAACAGTCGGTCCGCGTTCTCCATGGTACCACGACGGTGCGTGATGACGATGAACTGCGTCTGGTTCAGATTATGCAGGTATTCGGCGAAACGCGAAACGTTCGAGTCGTCGAGCGCCGCCTCAATCTCGTCGAGGAGACAGAACGGCGACGGCTTCAGACACTGAATCGCAAACAGCAGCGCGATCGCCGTCAGCGCCTTCTCACCACCGGACAACTGCATCATGTTCTGCAGCTTCTTTCCAGGCGGCTCGGCGATGATCGAAATCGAGGTCGTCAGCACATCCGGATCCGAGGTATCGAGCTCCAGACGGCCCTGTCCGCCACCGAAGAGAATCTTGAAGGTCTTGTCGAACTCCACCTGGATACGCTGGAAGTTCTCGTTGAACTGCTTGCGCATGCCCTGGTCGAGCTCCTCGATGACCTTGCCGAGCGACTTCGCGGACTCCGTGAGGTCGAGGTACTGATTATTCAGGAACTCGTAACGCTCACTGACCTCCTTGTACTGCTCGATTGCGTCGACATTGACCGGACCGAGCGCCTTCAGCTGATTCTTCAGCTTCGTCACGAGGGAACGCACCTCGGAGGTATTCTTATACTCCTCGGAATAGCGCTTCTTCGCTTCGTCGAAGGTGAGCCCGTACTCGTCGAACATGTAGCTCGTGAGCTTGTCGATCTTGTCATCGAGCTTCTCCTTCTTATTCTGAACACGCATCGACTCCTTCTCCATATCGAGCAGTCGCTGCGAGATCTCATCCTTGCGGCCGAAGAAGGACTTCCGCTCAGCGACGAGCTTCTCCTTCTCCTCCGTGGCCCGCGCCGTCTCCGCCTGGGCCTCTGCTGCCACGTTGTCTGCATTGGCGATCAGATCCTGGAGCTCGGTGATGCGATCCGCCTTCTCCGCGAGCACCTGGTCGCTGTTCTGCTGCGCATCCTCCATCTCGCCCTTCTCGGTCGTGAGGGCCTCGAGCTCGCCGTTCAGGCGGTGCAGGGTCTCCGTCACGAAGTCGGTACGGGTCGACAGGGACGAGTACTCGACGTTGATCTGGGACGCGATCGCCATCGTCTTCGTGTTCTGATCGAGCTTCAGCTGCTCAATCTCCTCGTGATGCGCCTCGACGGACGCCTTCGCGAGCGCACGACGGTTCTCACCCTCGCTCAGCTTCGCACGCAGCTCCGCGGCCTGCTTCTCGCCCTCGAGCATCTGCGCCTCGATCTCGTCGAGCTCACGCTTCCGGCCCATCAGATTCGAGCTGTTCCGGAAGGCACCACCCGAGATCGAACCGCCCGGATTCAGCTGCTCGCCCTCGAGCGTTACGATACGGAGACTCTGCCGGTACTTCCGCTGAATCTGCAGTGCATTGTCAATGTTGTCGACCACGAGCACACGGCCCAGCAGGAACTCTGCGAGGCTGATGTACTTCTTGTCGAGGTCAATGAGGTCGCACGCGAGTCCGATGGCGCCGCGCTCATGCGACGCCTGCTCACAGTTGTTATCGCGGCGGCCGCGAATGTTGCTGAGCGGGAGGAAGGTGGCACGTCCGTAGCGGTGCTGCTTCAGGAACTGGACCATGTCCTTCGCCGTCGCCTCGTCCTCGGTGACGACGTTCTGAATCGCACCGCCGAGGGCCGTCTCGATCGCGGTCTCGTACTTCGCCGGTACCTCGATGAGGTCCGCCACGACGCCGAGGATACCGCGTCTCCGGTCGCGCTGGTCCATGACCATCTTGACCGCATTGCCGTAGCCCTCGTAGCGCTCCGCGAGGTTCCGCAAGGTCTCGAGACGGTTCTTGAGACGATCGAGCTCACGGTTTTTCTCGACGATCCGCTCACACAGCTGCTGATTTTCGGTGCCGAGCCGATCCACCAGCGCGGTATCACTCGCGATGATGGCATTGACCTCCTCGAGACGCTCGTTCAGTGCCTGGAGCTCCTTCCGCTGGTCCTCGATGTTCGTGAGGAAGCGGTCGTTCTTCACCGGAGAGCTCGCTTCGGCGTCCTTCACCGGACGCTCCTCGAGCTCGAAGTCCGGACCCATGCAGCTCGACACGGTGAGCTCGGTCTCATCCATGGTGGAGCCGATCATCTCGAGATCGAGATCGATGTTTTCCATCATCTCGTCGGTCGCCGCCTTGTTGTCGCGGATGAAGGTGATCTGCTCGCGGATCCAGCGGAGGAGACTCCGGTTATCCTCGATCTGCGCGATACGGTCGAAGACGTCCTTTCCGAGGGCGTTGATACGCTGCGTGTAGTGCAGTGCATTATTCTTTTCGGTGTTGATCTGCTCGTTCAGGACATCGATCTGGCCCTGCAGGTTCGTCTTCAGGACATCCGACTGACTGACGGTATCCTTCGCCTGCTGGAGCTTCTCATCGAGGGCGTGGATCTGCTCCTCGAGCTCGTTGTACTTGCCGTTCAGCTGCTCGGACTCCTGCTTGATCGCGGCGAGGTCCTGTTCCACGGTGTCTGCATTGGCATTGACCGTGTCGAGGCCCTTCAGCGTGTCCTCCATGTCGCGCACGAAGAGGTTCGCGTCGGCGTTCACGAGCTCGTCACGGATCGACAGGTACTCGCGGGCCTGCTCGGACTGCCGCTTCAGCGGGCCGACCTGGCGCTCGAGCTCGGTGAGGATGTCCGTCACACGCGTGAGGTTCGCTTCCTCGTCACTGAGCTTCTTCTCCGCGAGGGCCTTCCGGCGCTTGAACTTTACGATGCCGACCGCCTCATCAAAGAGGTCACGACGCTCCTCCGGCTTACCGGAGAGGATCTTGTCGACCTGGCCCTGTCCGATGATGGAGTAGCCGTCCTTACCGATACCGGTATCGTAGAAAAGCTCGTTGATGTCCTTCAGACGACACTCGGTGCCGTTCAGCATATACTCCGACTCTCCCGAGCGGTAGAGACGACGGGAAACCGTCACCTCGTCGTAGTCGATGTTCAGGATACGGTCGGAATTATCGAGGGTGATCGCCACGAAGGCGGAGCTCTGCGGGCGGCGAAGCTGCGTGCCGGCGAAGATGACGTCCTGCATGGAGCTTCCACGCAGCTGCTTCACCTTCTGTTCACCGAGTACCCAGCGGACCGCGTCGGAGATGTTCGACTTTCCGGAGCCGTTCGGGCCGACGATGCCCGTGATGCCCTTACTGAAATCCAGGACCGTCTTGTTCGCAAAGGACTTGAAGCCCTGAATCTCAATAGATTTTAAATACATAACCTGTTTCCGCCTTGATACGCTTTAATGTCTGGTACGCTGCGCCCTGCTCGCCCTTCTTCTTGCTGGAGCCCTCACCGATCCCGTAGGCCTCCCCGTCGATCACCGCCTCGACACGATAGTAACGATCGTGACATGGACCGGACTCCTCGATGACACGGTACTCGAGGGTCTTCTTGTTCTGCGACACATACTCCTGCAGCACCGTCTTCGCATCACGATAGAGCCCTGCGTTCTCGATGTCGCAGAGCACGAAACGACGCACGAACTTCTCCGCCGGTGCGAAGCCCCCATCGAGGTACATCGCGCCGATCACGGACTCGAAGGCGTCCGAAATGACGGAATCCCGACGGTTGATGCCCTCCCGGGCCTCGCCCTTTCCGAGGATGATGTAATCACCAAGGTTCACCTTTCGGGCTGCCTCTGCGAGCGTCGGCTCACATACCAGTGCGGCACGAATCTTGGTCATGACACCCTCCTGAATCACCGGACGGCGGTTAAAAAGAAATACACTGGAAACCAGTTCTAGCACAGCATCCCCGAGAAACTCCAGACGCTGATTCGAAGCCTCCTTCGGCTCCCCACTCTCATTACTATACGAAGGATGCGTCAACGCATGCTTCAGAAGAGACACATCCCTGAAGCGATAGCCGATCGCCTCCTGTAAAACATCTAAATTCTGTTCCATAAATCCCCTTTACTCCAGAAGCATGACATGGAGGGCACAGCGTAAGGTGGTTTTGCCTACGGCAAAACTCTGAATACGTTCGCCACTATGGCATCACGGGGGCCCCACCCTACGGGTACCCCGTGATCAACCTTAGTTCAAAGTACAGAACCTTGTGCCTTGTTCGTGCCCGCCATTACAGAACACGTTCTGTATGTCAGGACACGTACAATTCGCAAGAACCTGTTCTTGGAATGCGCAAGCTTGTGCCCTCCAAGCTCCTGCTTCTTCATTTCAAGATTCAAAAATCAAATATCGATTGATTTGATGATGATATCAATGATTAACCGCTTCCTTAATTGCGTCGACCGCATCCTGAACGGTGCTCATGTGCTCGGTGGCGTCATCCGGTACCTGGATACCGAAGGTGTCCTCGATGGCCATCACGACCTGTACGACGTCGAGAGAGTCCATCTCGAGGTCATCCACGAAGCGCGCCTCCGGGGTGATCTTCGCCGGATCCACACGCGGCACCTCCTTCACGATAATCTGCTTCAGCTTTTCAAATTCCATAGCTTCTCCTATCTGACCGGCTCGCCGGTCCTGTTTGCTTTTTTATCCTTTAAGTTGAAGGGGCAGCTCCTGACTGCTGCTAGCTCCCTTTAATTTATGGAGTCTGACCCATAAACTTTAACTTTAGATTTTGTTTATGAAATTTTAATGGGGTCAGCCCCCCTTCCGAAATTCTTAAGATTCGGACGGCTGCGCGGCGTCTTCCGCGCGGGCGTTCTCGGCTTCGATGCTGGCGGCGATCTTCTGGACCGCGTCGGCATGAACGAAGTCGTAGCACTGCTGGATGGCGTGGGTGATCTCACGGCCGTCGGTGTTGCCGTGGACCTTCACGACGAGGCCACGGAGTCCGAGAATCGGTGCGCCGCCGTACTGCTTCGCATCGAACTTCTTCATCGTGCCCTTGAGGGTGCCCTTGATGAGTGCACCGCCGATGAGTGAGATCGGGGTGGACTTGATGGCGCTCATGATCTCTCCGAGGAGCATCTTACCGACACCCTCATACATCTTCAGGATGCAGTTGCCGACGAAGGCGTCACATACGACGACGTCGCAGGCACCGAAGGAAATATCACGTGCCTCGCAGGAGCCGATGAAGTTGATGTCCTTCACTTCCTTGAGGAGCGGCATGGTCTCCTTCACGAGGGCATTGCCCTTCTCCTCCTCGGCACCGACATTGACGAGGCCGACCGTCGGGTTCTGGATACCGCAGACCTCCTTCATATAAATGGAGCCCATCTTCGCGTACTGGACCAGCCACTCCGGCTTGGCGTCAACATTGGCACCACTGTCGAGCAGCAGGGTCACGCCCTTGCTGGTCGGAATCAGTGCGCCGAACGGTGGACGCGGCACACCCTTCGCACGACCGATGATGAGCTGGCCGCCGGCGAGAATCGCGCCACTGGAACCCGCGGAAATGAAGGCATCCGCATGCCCCTCCTTCACGAAATGAAGTGCCTTCACGATGCTGGAATCCTTCTTACGACGGATCGCAAGCACCGGCGCCTCGTGCAGAGAAATCACCTCCGCCGCATCACAGATCTCGACACGCGCTGTGAGCTCCGCCTCGGACACACCCGCTGCCTTCGCGTTCTTCTGAAGCTCCTCCTTCAGAAGCCCCTCCGGACCGAAAAGAAAAAGCTTCGTATCTTTCGTAGCTGCAAGGGAACGAAGCGCACCATCCATGATTGCGGAAGGCGCATTGTCACCACCCATACAGTCGATTGCTATTCTGACCATAATACTCCTTTTTGATCGAGGTCTCCCGTATTCTTAACCGCGCATCACACTCCTGCGTCACAGCACGGACATCAAATACGTATACCACCTCGAATTTAATATCAAAACATCTCTTTATTCTAATATGAGCGCTACTATTTTGCAAGAATTGCATTTATGGTGTCGATATCGTTCAGGCAGAGCCCCGGAGGACCGGACACAGAAGCCATACGGAGAGGTCGTGAAGAATCAAAATCCCATCCCTTAGAAGTACTTGGTGTATCTCTCCTAGGAACCCTCTGTCAATGCTGAGTTTTCATCAGGAAAACTCAGCGATTGCAGAGGGCCTAGTACTTCTTAGGGATGGGATTTTAGAGTCTTCCGAGCTCGAAGTACTGTGCTGATGTGTCCGGCCCTCCGGGGCTCTGAAAGCATGAAATCACTTAATCACTCATGTATCAGCTGATGATAGCGCCGCTTCTCCTCATACATCCGCTCGTCCATCTCGCGGAGGAAGGTTTCGGTGTCCCCCGGGGTGAGCTTCGCCTGGCCCATCGAGACGCTGATCTTAAACGGCTCCGCACCGGAGCGGTTGAAGACATCGAGGCGACGGTTGATCTCCGTCATGGTTTCGAAGACCGCGTTCGGATCTTCACAGATCAGCAGCGCCACGAACTCATCGCCGGCATAGCGGATCGGGATTCCTCCGTCCGGAAGAGACTTCGCGAGGATGTTGCCCATCACGCGGATCGCCTGGTCACCCATACTGTGACCGTAGCGGTCGTTGATCTGCTTGAAGTCATTGACATCCATCATGATCCCGTAAATGGAGAATCGCGATAATCGTTCTTTATTTGCGAGTACGCGGTCAAGGTAGCGCCGATTATAGAGTCCCGACAGCGAGTCCGTCGAGATATTCTCAGAGTACACCTGCATCTGCACGAAGGTAAGCGAAATGGCGACCGAAATCCAGGAGCTCGTGATACCGTAACGCAGGAACTGTATGATGATCCCGAGTACACAAGGTCCCATGAAGTAGAAAATCGGGAAGAAATCGAGGTTCACGCCCTCTTCCTTCGAGTGGTATACGAGGTAAATGCTATAGAGCAGATACAGATAGATCGAAATATACCTGATGATCGAGTAAAATCCGCGGCTGTAGATATTGTCCGCTGAAATCGTGAACATGAAGCCGGTCCCGCGCAGGTTATACAGGAGACAGACGATCTCGAACAGGAACGGAATCGCGACGTAGCGGAGGTTCCGCCGATACCGTGCATGGTTCTTATAGATATGCAGGTCTACATAGAGGCACCAGAGGAAACCGACACCGACCGTGCCTATATAAGACAGGCTGTTCGTGAGGTAGTTGAGGAAGCGCGCGCCGACGAAGCTCTGCCCATCCACGAGGAAGGTGAGGGTGTCGATCACGGCCCCCAGCAACGTGATGATCGTCATCCAGTCATAGATCCGGTCATCCCCATGTATGCTCTCTCTGTTTCGATGTCGGCAGAACAACAGAAACGCCATCATGATGATGGCGGCACCATTCGCCATGAAAATCTCTTCAAAAATCATAGTCTCAACCTGCTCAATCTCTTTATTTCATCCGTTAAATCGACATTTTGGTCCCTTAAAGTATAAAATTTCGACGCCTTTATTGCAATCCGAATGCTGAAATTTACGAAAAAATGCAAGCTGTTCAGGCCAATGCCTCCATCGGAAAAGACATCTCTGCACGGATATTTCTGTTTATCCATAAAATAATCCGGCCAATGTCGGATGTAGACATTGCCCGGAAATACTTACGACGTATGACAGTAGTTTAGTTTCCCTGTGCTGCGTTCTCTTCGACGATCTTATTCTGAACGTCGCCCGGTGCCTGCTCATAGCGGGCGAAGCTGTACTCATAATCGCCGGTGCCGCCGGTCATGGAACGAAGGTCGGTGCCGTAGCCGTAGAGGTTCGACATCGGAACCTCAGCCTGGATGACCTGCTTGCCATGGCCGATTGACTCCATACCGAGGACTCTGCCGCGGCGCTTCGTCATATCACCCATGATATCGCCGGTATTGGCATCCGGAACCGTGACCTTGATGGATGCGATCGGCTCGAGAAGAATCGGCTGACACTTCATGAAGGCATCCTTAAACGCCATGTTCGACGCTGTCTTGAACGCCATATCGGAGGAATCAACCGGATGGTAGGAACCATCGAGGAGGATCGCCTTCACGCCGACCACCGGATATCCGGCCAGAGGACCCTTCTCACAGCCCTCCTGTACGCCCTTCTCAACCGCCGGGAAGTAGTTCTTCGGAACGGATCCGCCGAATACCTGCTCCTCGAATACATACGGGGTCTCGAGGTCGCCGGACGGCTCGAACTGCATGATAACATCACCGAACTGGCCGTGTCCGCCGGACTGCTTCTTATATCTGCCCTGTACCTTCGCGCTCTTCTTGATGGTCTCACGATAAGCAAAACGAGGCTTGGAAAGGACGAGGGTTACGTTGTAGCGCTCCTTGATCTCGGATGCCACGACGTCGAGCTGCTGATCGCCGATACCATAGATGAGGGACTGACGGTTCTCCGGATCGGAAACGGTCTTGAGGGTCTTGTCCTCTTCCATCATACGGGCGAGTGCGGTCGCGAGCTTATCTTCCTCGGTCTTGTTCTCTGCGGCGTATGCCTTAAAGGTATATGGCGTCGAGAACTGCGGGCCGTGGTACATGATCGGCGCATTACGAACTGCCATGGTATCACCGGTTGCGGTCACGCTGAGCTTCGCAACGGCACCGATATCACCGGACTTAAGCTCCGGAACCTCGATGGACTCCTTGCCGCGAAGGACGTAGATCTTACCGATCTTCTCGGTGGTTTCCTTATTTACGTTATAGACCTCTGAATTCGGCTTCAGGGTACCGGTGCAGACCTTCATGAGGGAGTACTTTCCGAGGAACGGATCCACGATGGTCTTCCATACCTTCGCGGTCAGGGTCGCGTCGGAATTATACTTTGCGGTGAAACGCTCACCGTTCGATACGTCGACGCCGACGGTCTCAAACTCATCCGGTGCCGGGAAGTACTTGTCGATGACCTGAAGAAGGACATTGAAGCCCTGTACGTTCAGGCCGGAGCCCATGAGTACCGGAACCATGCTGCAGGTCTTTACGTTCTGACGAAGTGCGGTCTGGATCTCCTCGACGGTGAACTCCTCACCACCGAAGTACTTCTCCATGAACTCGTCGGAGGTCTCTGCAACGGCCTCGAGAAGTGCATTTCTTGCGATACCGAGGTTCTTCTTTACATACTCCGGAATCTCGCAAGGCTCGTACTCGTTCGGTTTTGTGAACTTACGGCCTTCCATCTTTACGACGTTTACGAGGCCGACAAACTTCTCATTTTCGCGGATCGGGATCTGGAACGGTGCGACAGAACGTCCGAACTGCTTCTCCAGATTCAGTACCAGCTGACGGAAGGATGCGTGATCGTCATCCATGTTCGTCACGAAGAAAAGACGTGGGATGCGGTACTTCTCACAGATGTCCCAGGCTCTCAGTGTGCCCGGCTCGATGCCTGCCTTACAGTTCACCACGATGATGGCAGCGTCCGCTACAGAAACGGCCTCCTCCACCTCGCCCACGAAATCAAAATAACCCGGAGTGTCCAGTATATTGATCTTGAGATCTCCGTGCTCACCCTTGTACTCGATCGGAACGGTGGTCGCGGAAATCGAAAACTTTCTCTTGATTTCTTCCTTGTCGTAATCCGAAACTGTGTTGCCCTCAGGAACGCTTCCCATTCTGGTGGTTACGCCTGTAACATAAGCGAGTGCCTCTGCTACGGTCGTCTTTCCTGCGCCACCATGTCCCAAAAGGACAACGTTACGTATGTTTCCGGTGTCATATACCTTCATAAGTCTTTCCCTCCTGTGCATACGAAGTATTTCATTAGTTAGTATTCTACTAAAAATAAAAGGCTAATACAAGAAATTTGTGAATTTTATACCAAATAAGAGGGTAAAAACCGCGTAAAAAAGAGCCGGCGCGTTTGCGTCAGCTCTTTGTATCGATGGGGCATGATGAAAAGGCCGTCTGCATTGCTCTTACATCGAGATCCAGCCGAAGGCGTTTGCGATCGAGCTGATCAGGATGATGGCGGCGAAAACCGGGCAGAGGAAGCGGATCATGAAAGCGAAGATCTTCTTCCGCTTGAACGGCGCACCGTTTGCGGTGACCTCCTCTTCAATCTTCTCAACACCGATCACCCTCGAAACGAGCAGGCAGGTGGCGATTGCGGCGATCGGCATCATGACGGTGTTCGTGAGGAAGTCGAAGAAATCCAGGAACTGCATGCCAATGATGGTGACCTCTGCGAGTGGACCGTAGCCGAGGGCAGACAGGCTGCCGAGGGATACGATGATGAGGCCGATGATGGTCGTCGACTTCTTACGGCTCCACTTGAACTCATCCTCGAAGGTCGAAACAGCACTCTCGGTCAGCGCGATGGAGCTCGTGAGGGCGGCGAACAGCACCAGCACGAAGAACATCACACCGGTAAGCGTTCCGAAGCCCATGCTGGCGAAGACCTTCGGGATCGTGATGAACATGAGGGACGGACCCGCCTGAAGGGTCGCGGCGTCTCCACCGCTGAAGGCAAAGACCGCCGGGATGATCATGAGACCCGCCATGATGGCGATCGCGGTATCGAAGATCTCGACCTGCTCGGTCGCCGCTTCGATTTCCGTTTCCTTCCGCATGTAGGAGCCGAAGGTGACGAGGATACCCATGGCGATCGACAGAGAGTAGAACATCTGGCCCATCGCAGTCACGACGGTCATCCAGGAGAAGTTCTTCACATTCGGTACAAGGAAGAACTTCACGCCCTCGATGGCACCCGGTCTCGTCACGGAATAAACCGCGATGATTACGGACAGCACGACGAGGATCGGCATCATAAACTTCGATACACGCTCGATTCCGTTCTGCACGCCGGCATAGATGATCGCGATGACGATGACGGAAAAGACGATGAAGCAGATCTCCGGTGAAAGGCCGCCGGAGATGAACGCACCGAAGTAGCCGTCCTGTGCCACGAGCTGTGTCTTCCCAGTGAGGTACTCGGCGAGGTACTTGATGACCCAGCCACCGATGACGGAGTAATATGGCACGATGAGAATCGGAATGATCGCATTGATCCAGCCACCGAGGGAAAGCCACTTCGACTTTCCGAAGCTGTCGTACGCACCGACCGGACTCTTCTTCGTCATACGACCAAGTGCGGTCTCGGCGATGATCATCGTGTAGCCGAAGGTCATCGCAAGGAAAATGTAGACGATCAGGAAGATACCTCCACCATACTTCGCCGCGAGGTATGGAAATCGCCAGATATTACCGAGTCCTACCGAAGCGCCCGCTGCCGACAGAACGAAACCAATCTTGCCGGAGAACGAGCTTCTCTTTTTATGCTGATTCATAATTTAATGTCTCCCTTTTGATTTAAAGCACTAAAGTCAAACATTAGCATAAAGCGCTATGGTTCACAAGCATTTATATAAAAATTAATTTTATCTTCTATAATCGAAGGTAACAGTGCAGGCACACTGGCTCTCCTAAGGAGTTTGAGGCGCTCCTCATTCGCCCACCCCATGGAGTTCAGTGGATGTTTGTGCGTTTCGGTCCCCCCCCCGCTCATGAGGAGCCCTCAAACTTCTGACTATCCGGAAACCAAAGGCGATCGTAGCATGGTTAGACCCAAAATTGATGATTGTGCCTACGATCACGATCGATTTTATAGGCACGGTGTCTTCAAAACCGGGTCATCATGCCTACGGTTCACCCCAGATTATGGCTATTTCCGTAGGCATGATGACGTTTTAAAGCGCTTACCATGCCTGCAGTTGAAATTTCAGAGTTCCCTCTCCATAGGCATGATGATGGTTTTCGGCACCCGGCATGCCTATGCTGTATCTTTTTGAAGTTTTTTTATGATGATGACTGGGTAGTTTTGGAAAAATGCTGCATCATCTGGGCAGAAATCTTCCCTGATGCCAACAGCACCCTTCAATCCCGCTTGATTTTTGTTGGCATCAGCTTCATTTTCTGCCGGTTTGATGCAGCATCATGACCTTCAGATAGGCTTTTACTGTTAGCATCATTTTCATTTTGGGCTGTTTTGATACAGCATCACCCGCTCGAACGAAAACAGGCGCCGATTTTTTGTTTGCCTGCATGGGGCGGGGCCGATATGTAAGAAGATAAAAGGTGTACACTGGGGTGGGCAGGCAAATGAGAAGAGGCGCCCCGGTGGACGCCCCAAAAAACAGTCTTATCAAGAAAAAAACGACTGAACTGTTACTAATTCGAAACGACTGCATTAAAAAAGGGCGGCAACAATAGCACTGCACTGCGCTATTGTTGCCGCCCCTCTGAGGTCAATGTCATTAAGTTAAGATGACAAAACAAAGATCTCTATACCAGAAATGGTATA
>JAUNWX010000026.1:18354-28127 GCA_030540075.1 Lachnospiraceae bacterium | reverse complement strand
GATTTGACTCATAATTGCCAGAAAGGCCGGTCCGCATCAACTGAGATCAGTTTAGCGGTCCGGCCTTAACTATGCAAGGTTACGAGTGAACAGTAACTCGGGCGCGGCTTTACGCCACCGGGGCTCCCATCTTAAGAATTTCGTAAGGGGGTCTGACCCCATAAACTTCAACTTTAGATTTTGTTTAGAAAAAATTAATGGGGTCAGACCCCATTAATTTTTCATAAACTTCCGGGGACAGTAAACCCCCGCGCCACATGGCGCGGGGGCTCTGTCATGTCACTCTTCTCTCACTTCTTCAGTATCTCTGCGAGTTTCCAGAGGAGTGTGTGGATGTCAAATGGTTTTGCGATGTGGTCGTTCATGCCGGCGGCGAGGGCGTTTTCGCGGTCCTCGGCGAAGGCGTTGGCGGTCATGGCAACGATCGGGATCTGCGCCTTCGCGGGATCTGGAAGCGCGCGGATACGGCGGGTGGCCTCGTAGCCGTCCATCACCGGCATCTGGATGTCCATGAGCACCAGCGCGTACTGCCCCGGTGCCGCCGTCGCGATCTTCTCGAGCGCGGCCTGCCCGTTGACGGCCTGATCCACCACGAAGCCGGCCTCCTCGAGCACCGTCGTCGTAATCTCCATATTGAGCTCGTTATCCTCGACCACCAGCAGACGCATGCCCGCGAACTCCGGGTCCGCGACCGGCGTCTCCTTCTTCGGCGCACCGCAGAGCGGCAGGCGCAGGTGAACCGTAAACTCCGTGCCCTGGCCCTGGACGCTCAGAAGGTCAATGCTTCCGTCCATCATCTCCACGAGCCGTTTCGTGATCGGCATGCCGAGGCCTGTGCCCTCGGTCTTCGACACCGTCGAGGTCTCCTCGCGGCTGAACTGCTCGAAGATGTGTTTCTGGTACTCCGCACTCATACCGATACCGGTGTCCCGGACATGGAACTCGTAGTCGCCATAACGCACCGGCTCGCCGTTCGATCCAGGCCCCGCTGGCCCCATGGATCGCGACCCGCCGGCCCCTTCTGAAACACCACCTGCCGCGCGCCCATCCAGGCTCGCTGGCATCGACTCGTCCGCACCGTTCGATCCAGGCCCAGCCGGCCCCACGGATATCGACCCGCCGGCCCCTTCTGAAACACCACCTGCGGCGCGCCCATCCGGGCTCGCTGGCAGCGTCTCGCCCGCGCCGCTCTTTTCGACGACGCGGAGGGTGATGCTGCCGCCCGAGGGGGTGAATTTCACAGCATTGGACAGGATGTTGAGAAGAATCCGCTGAAGACGCAGCGGGTCAGCCACCACGTCCTCGTCCCGCACACCCGCGAGGTCGACGGCAAACGACAGGCCCTTCGCCGTGACGTTCGACTGGATGATGTCCTGGACATCCTGCACGAGCGTCGGCAGATGCACCGGCTTCTGCTCAAGCACGACACGCCCGCTCTCGATGCGGCTCATATCGAGTACGTCATTGATGAGCGACAGCAGATGCTGGCTCGCCGTCGAGATCTTCCGGAGATAGTCCGCGACCTTCGCCGGCTGCGTGAGATTCGTCTCCGCCAGCGTCGTGTAGCCGATGATCGCATTCATCGGAGTGCGGATGTCGTGCGACATGTTGAAGAGGAAATCCCGCTTCGCCCGGTTCGCCGCCGCTTCCTGCTGCACCGCGATCTCGAGCTCGTGGTTTTTCTTCTCCAGCGCCTCCTTATACGCATGCTCCGCCGCCGCTTCCCGCTGCCGGTACTTCTGCTCCGCGTTCCAGCGAAGTCCCTGCACCACCGCAAGCATCACGCTGTACAGGATCAGCATCGCCGCGAGATTCGGCATCATTGACCGGTAAATGTTCCGCGCCGGCACGTAGGCATAGAGCACGAAGTCGCGGCCATGCGTGTACATGCCGTAGTACTTCGCGCCACGTCCGTCGAGCACATACGTGAGCTTCTCCGACTGATTCGTCGCGCGGATCCCCCGCAGCATCGCATGACTCGTCACATCGACGCCGATCATCGCAGGATCGTTGGACGCCTCCACGACATTGCTCCGCACGAGCAGGAAGGTGCCCACCGTGTTCATGTCGTAGCCATCCAGCAGGGTCTGCACCGACAGCACGGATTTCTGGGCGAATGCCTCCTTCGTGTGGCGATACGCGAGGAGGATGGCGTCGCCAGTGCTGAACGCGTGCAGCGCCACGTCGACGAAGGAGCCGTCACGAAGCTCCACCCGCTTCACATAGGTCTTGTCCGGCGCATCGACGAGACCGAGGGACGCGATCTCCGGCAGTCCGTCGCGGATCGCTTCATAGCCGACGCCGTCCTTCGTGTACTCCGAGATCAGACTTCCCGTCGGGTCCAGCAGCGCGACGCCCGTCATCCAGAGCGTCTCCGTATACTGTCGCAGCTCCGCCTCGCTCGCGTCGAGCGTACAGTCCCTCTCGAGGGCATGCACCGCCGCTGATTCACGGACCAGGCTCTTCGCCACCGCCGTGTCGTTGTACTTACTGTAGGCCGAGGTCTGCGTCTTGAAAAACTCAAAGGTTGTCACCAGCCGCTCCTTGCAGTCGAGCTCATCCTTGTGCTTCGATACCACGAATACCAGGCTGAAAAGCAGCACACCGACGGTGAGGCTGACGGTCCAGAAGATCGAGTTCGCGCGGGCGCGCTTCTGCTTCCGGCGCATACCAGCGGCTTCACGCCTCGCTGCCCTCTGCACCGTCGCCCCGCTGGTTTCCCGCGCTCCGCCAGTGGCTATATTCTCCTTGCCGGTCAGGCACTCGTTCACATCACGGTCCGGCATCTGCTCGCCGACCGGGCGCTCGTTCCCATCACGGTCCGGCGTCTGCATGCCGCTGGCCTGTCTATTTTCCTGTTCTTGGGCTCTATCCATCAAGTCCGTCTACCTCCAGATAGCTGTCCGGGTTTTCCAGATACCGTCCGACGATCTCCTTCATCGTCCCGTCCGCCCGCATCTCCGCAAGCGTGTCGTCGAGCTGCTGCGCGAGTCCCCGCTGGTCCGTCAGTGAAAACGCGACGCCGATGCCCGTCACAAGCAGCGGCTCCGGCAGGATACGAAAATGCGCGTCGAAGTCCTCCATATACTGCAGGATCGCCGTCTCGTGCGCCGCGATCGCGTCCACATAGCCGCAGTCGAGCGACGCATACTGTACGCTCCGATCCTCGATGCTCAGCACATCCCCGAGCGCCGGCATGTCCGGCAGCTGCTTCCCGAGCAGAATTTCCTCTGGCTTTCCCGTCGACTGCACCGCGATGGTCTTCCCTGCGAGTCCCGCGAAATCCGAGATCCCGCTGTCCGCATTCACCGCCACCACCTGGCGACTCACCATATACGGCCCCGCCCACTGATACCTCGACTCGCGTCCGCTCATCGAGTAGCATCCCCAGACGCAGTCGATCTCGCCCGACGCCAGCAGCGCGTCCTTCTGCTCCCAGTCGATCGGCGTAAACACGGCCTCGTAGCCCATCCGCCGGAACGCCTCGTGCGCGATCTCGACGTCGATGCCGGTCGGGTCGCCGTTTTCATCCATATACACGAACGGCGGGTAGGCGTCGCTTCCGACGGTGACCTCGGCCAATGCTTCGGTCTTCGGTGTCGTCGCTCCGCCCTGACATCCCGTCAGCGCCACGCTGAGCAGCCCCAGCGCCAGCAGCATCGCGGTCATTCGTTTCATCCTTTTCTCCTCACTTAATGGGGTCTGACCCCATAAACTCGAACTGTTATCGATTTACAGGTAACAGTTCAGGCAGAGACCCGGAGGGGCGACAACGGAGGCCATACGTAGGGATCGTGTGAAATCAAGCCGGGTCCCCTTAGCGGCACTTGGTGTTATCTCTCCTTGGAACCCTCTGCAACGCTGAGTTTTCATAAAGAAAACTCAGCGATTGCAGAGGGCCTAGTGCCGCTTAGGGTCCCCGGCTTAGATTGAACCGATCTCGGAGTACTGTGCCTCCGTTGCCGCCCCTCCGGGCCCTCGCCTAAACTGTCATATTTACAGAGGAAAAACCGGAGCGCAGTGCCCGGTTTTTCCTGTGATTACATTTAATTCTCGAGCTGATGCTCGTGATTATACGCCTGCTTCTGCGCATACATGTGGAGGTCCGCCTGGCGGATCGCCTCGGTGATCGGGTGTACGCCCGTCACACCGCCGATCGAGATCGAGAGGCGCAGCTCCGGATAATCCGCGATACGGATGTTCTCGACCGCCGCCGAAATCTCCTGCATCTTCCGCTCGAGGATCTCCTCGCTCATCTTCGGGAAAAGGAGCAGGAACTCATCCCCGCCGTAGCGGATCAGGATGTCGGTCTTTCGTATGCAGTCCTTGATGGCGCGCGCGATCTCCCGCAACACGGCATTTCCCGCAGGGTGCCCGAAGGAGTCATTGACCTGCTTGAAGCGGTTCGCGTCGATGATGGCGATGGATTCCATGCCCTCGAGGTGCGCGCGGTAGGTCTCATAGTAGCGGCGCGAGTAGGTGTCCGTCACCGGATCCAGGAAGAGGTCCATGTTCCCGTCGTGGTTTCGATCGAGGAGCAGACGCGTGCCGTTCGCGTCGATCCAGCGGCCCTCGTCGAGGCGGCTCAGGAGCTCGAGCACGCACGGCGTACCGTTCAGGTTCAGGTACTTCGACACCACGAAGTACATATCGGTGCTCGTGAACTCCAGCTTGTTGAGGGTCGATTTCTGCGCATAGGCCCGGGCCGAGGTACAGTTCGCACAGGTACCTTCGTTATTCCAGAAGGCGGCGCAGTGCTGCTTCGAGTGCCGGAGCACGCCCGCCTCGTCGAGCTCGAGCACTTCATAGGTCGTCGGGTCGATGAGACGCACGATGTCAAAGACGGACTGCAGGCAGCGGATATTCTGAAGGATGACCGGTGAAGTCGAATCCAACGGACCGCCCTGGGACGGAAATCCCTTCTCTTCCTTCCTCTGCGGGTCCAGCAGCTGGCCGACCGCCGCGATGTAGTGGTCCGGGCGGAGATCCGACCAGAGCGTGCGCACCCGGAGATCGCACCAGTGGTACTCGTTGCCGACCGGGAAGAGGATGCTCATGGCGAACTCCGGATTCTCCTTCGTCGTCGCATCCATCGCATCCCGCAGGCGCTTGAAATCCTTCTGGCTGAGATAGCGGAAGTCGTTCGCGCGCGTGATGTTCTTCACACTGTGGCGGTACTGTGGCGGCTCGTTCCAGTTCGTCACATCCACGAGGCGTGACACTGAATCGTACTCAAACTGGATACCACCGCTGGTGGAGGCGAAGAAGTCGATCCGCTCCTGCATGGTATCGAGGAGGTTCTGTACACGGTCGTTCTTCGGGAGGTCCGCATGCGCGAGGATCTCCTCCGACAGGCGGTTCAGCTCGAAGCGGTACGGCATCACGTCTCCATTCACACCCGTCACGATGCGAAGCTGCGGTGCCGTTTCGGTCAGACACTCGAGCAGCAGCGGGTTGAAGGCACCGCACTCACCGTTCAGGATCATATTGATGGCGGTCGAATGGTCGTACGCCTTCTTATAGCAGCGCTCGCTCGTGAGCGCATCGTATACATCCGCGATCGCCACGATCTGGGCGGAGATCGGGATTTCCTCCCCCATCAGTCCGTCCGGGTAGCCATGACCGTCCCAGCGCTCGTGGTGCCAGCGACAGATCTCCAGCGCATAGCGGTACAGCGGCTTATCCTGGCCGTACTTCATCTGCTCCAGAATCTGTGCACCCGCGGCGGAGTGTGTCTTCATAATCTCAAACTCTTCCTTCGTGAGCTTCCCTGGTTTGTTCAGGATCTCCTCCGGAATCGTGATTTTTCCGATGTCGTGGAGGGACGACGCGGTCTTGATCAGTGCGATGTCCTCCTCACTGAGGTGATAGGCCTTCGTCTTCTGCACGAGTTGATGCAGCAGGAGCTCCGTGATGCGGCGGATGTTCCAGATATGGTCACCGCTCTCGTGGTTTCGGATCTCGACGACGTTACTGAGGATACTCACCATCAGGGTGTTGTTCTCCTCTTTTTCTGCGATCTGATCCGACACGAGACGCATGAGGCGCTTCTGATTCACGTACAGATTCAGCGTATTCTCCACGCGCCGACGCACGATGTAGACATTGAACGGCCGCGGGATGTAGTCGGTGACGCCGAGCGAGTAGGCGTGCTCCATCGACTCCACGGACTCCTCCGCGGTGATCATGATAACCGGAACCTCATCGATCCAGTGGTAGCGGTTCATCTCCTCGAGCACCTCGAAGCCGTTCATCTCCGGCATGTTGATGTCGAGCAGGATCAGATCGATGGATACGTTTTTCTCCAGGATCCGAAGTGCCTCGCGTCCATCCGCGGCCTCGACGTAGTCGTACTGATCGCCGAGCATGTCGCTCAGCATCATACGATTCATCTCCGCATCGTCCACAATGAGTATAGTCTGACGTTCCATGAAATCTCCTTAGTCGACCTGGCGCAGCGCTGCGACGGTCTTCTCGTACTCTGCGACCACCTGCTCGTACAGCGGCTCGTAGCCATCCATGCGGCGGCCGCGCAGGAGCTCCGTGAGCTCGATCGACGGCTTCGCGAGCGCGGAGAAGCCGAGTGTCAGGCAGAGGCCCTTCAGCGTATGGGCCGCGCGGAATGCATCCTCGACCTCGCCGGCCTGCAGTGCTGCGGTCAGCTGCTCCATGCTCTTATCGTCCAGGAACTTCAGCGCGAACTTCTTCACCAGCGCAGCATTCGGGATGCGGTGTGATACATCCTCGTAATCCGCGCCCATCGCCTGATAACTCTCTTCGATCGTCATGATTTATCCTCCTATTAAAAAAATAAATATTTCGACACAGAAAGGCCCCTTTCGTCCCTGTGCTGTCCATTTCGTACCTCTCTCCTATGGTAAAAATAAATGCACTCAAGAGGCCTCTTTCCTCCCTGATCCCCCTCAGGTACGAAAGCGCCTCTCATGTTTACCATAGTTCAATTTACTGAATCTAATTTTACAGAAAATACTACAGAATACAAGGGATTTCAAGTGTTTACCTGTCCGGCTTCGGTGTTTTCTCCACTTCGTCGTCCTGGCAGACGCGGTAGATGATGTCCACGCAGTTGTCGATGCCGAGTGAACCGCTGTCGAGGGTCAGGTCGTAGTTCTGGCACTTGCCCCACTCCTGTTCGGTGTAGTAGCGATAGTTGAACTTACGCTTCTTATCCATGTCCTTCAGCATCTTATCGGTATTCTCCGGCTCCTTATAGATCTCGGTGATTCTGTGCTTCCGCTTCTCGATATCCGCATGGATGAAGACATTGAGCACATCCGTACGATCACGGAGGATGTAATCCGCGCACCGTCCGACGATCACGCACGGTCCCTTCGCGACGAGATCGAGGATGACCTCACGCTGCTTCGCCCAGAGGTAGTCTTCCGGACTCATGCCGTAGCTGTTCCGCGCAGAGAAGGAATACTCGATCCAGTTGCGGGCACTCGCGTACTCGCCCTGCTTCTTCACATAATCCTCCGCGAAACCGGTCTTAAACGCGGTCTGCTCGATGATCTCCTTATCATACAGCGGGATGCCCAGCTTATCCGCAAGCTTGCGGCCGACCTCACGTCCACCGGAACCATATTCTCTCGAAATCGTAACGTAATTAATCTTCATATAGTCTGCCCTCCTGGATGATTTCGATCGAGTCATCTCGATTGATCTACTCTTATTTTATCATCTGAATTTCATTTTTTCAAATGATTCGGAAATAATTTTCAGATCGTTTTCCGTCATTTTCTGTGCTGGCGGCAGTTCAGACGTGTTAAGTCAAGGCGTGGATCGGCGGACAGTACCCGTGCTGTCCCCTAAAACGATTCCGTGCTGTCCGCTAAAAATAATTCAGTTCTGATTCTGAATATATTTGTGCTAGTATAGGAAAATATGATTTCAGAGCTAAAGGAGTGCCCAATTTAATGAATACATTTCGTCACCCAGACCATATATCAGCACCTGCGCAGGATGTTGATCTGCAGCAGAAAGCCGCTGACAGCTTCGCACCGATCCGGGAGGTGATGCGCGACCCGGTCGGCTACATCAGCACACACCGCTATGCGCTGTGGCTCCTGTATCTGCCGGCGTACCTCCTGTACTTCGGCATGCTGCAGTTGCGGACGGTGCCAGCAGAGGCGCTGCACATCATCGAGACGCCACTCGACCGGATGATCCCGACGATTCCGGCGTTTTTCGTACCGTATGCGATCTGGTGGCTGTTGTTTCCGGGTGCACTCGTATTTTTTCTGTTTTACGGAACGCGGTGCGATTTTCTGAAGCTCTGCTTCATCCTCTTCGGTGGCTACACGATCTGCATGGTCGTGTACACGGTCTGGCCGAATGGCCTCGCGCTGCGGGAGCCGCTGACGGGCAGTGATCTTTTTACGCTCGGCGTGCAGTGGCTACGCTCGATCGACCCGCCGCGGAACGTCTGTCCGAGCATGCATGTGTCAAGCACCATCGCGATCGATATCGTCGTGCGGCAGTGCCGCTATCTCCGCCCACGCACGAAGAATCTCGAGACGATCATCGCGGCACTGATCTGCGTCGCAACGCTTTTCATCCGCCAGCACTCGATCATCGACGTCGCCCTCGGCTTCGCCATGAGCTGGGCGCTGTATGTCGTCTGGCGGTGGGCGGTAGAACCGAAGATTTCTAGATCGCAGGCACTGTAAGCGCTTCAAAACACCATCATGCCTATAAAAATTCTCTGATTTATAGGCATGTTGGCCATTTTCAAGGGGCATCGTGCCTACAGTCAGCATCCATTTTCTAAGATTTTCGTAGGCACGATGCTGGATTTTGATCGTCATCGTGCCTACAGTCGCCGCAACTCACATGCCGCCCGATAGGCACGTTTATCAATTTCAGGCTCCATCGTGCCTACAGGCACCAGAATTCTTCACCCAAAAAGGAGTGTCTCCCATCGGAGGCACTCCTTTTTCAGTTTCATGTGTACAGATCTACCCGGTATTTCATCCCGCAGGTATCGCGGCTTTTCTCAGCTCGCAGCGAACTGGTGAAGTATAAAGGGAAGAACATCTATGGTATCGTGGCTCTTTTCAGCTCGCGGCGAACTGTGCGTTATACAGGCTCGCGTAGAAGCCGCCGCATGCGAGGAGCGCGTCGTGCGTTCCCTGCTCGACGATATTGCCGTCGCGCATCACGAGGATGAGGTCGGCGTTTCGGATGGTCGAGAGGCGGTGCGCCACGATGAACGAGGTGCGGCCCTCCATCATGCGGTCGAAGGCGTGCTGGATGTGGAGCTCGGTGCGGGTATCGATGGACGAGGTCGCCTCATCGAGGATGAGCATCGGCGGCAGGCGCAGCATCAGGCGCGCGATGCAGAGGAGCTGCTTCTGGCCCTGGCTCAGTGCGCCGCCGTCCTCGCCGAGCACGGTGTCGTAGCCCTGCGGCATGCGGCGGATGAACTTGTCACAATGCGCCCGACGCGCAGCTTCCTGAATCTCCTCCAGGCTCGCATCCGGCTTGCCGTACGCGATGTTGTCGCGGATCGATGCGGATTTCAGCCAGGTCTCCTGCAGCACCATACCGAAGTTTGCGCGCAGACTCTCCCGCGTCACCTTCCGGTTATCAAGCCCGTCCACGAGGATCGCACCCTGATCCGCCTCGTAGAAGCGCATCAGGAGGTTAATGAGCGTCGACTTGCCACAGCCCGTCGGTCCGACGATCGCCACGGTCTCGCCCGGCTTCACGTGCACGTTGATGTCCGTGAGCAGCTTCTTCGTCTTGTCGTA
>JAUNWX010000026.1:7262-18254 GCA_030540075.1 Lachnospiraceae bacterium | reverse complement strand
CGCCCGGCTTCACGTGCACGTTGATGTCCGTGAGCAGCTTCTTCGTCTTGTCGTACGAGAACCACAGATGCTCGATGTCGACCGCGCCGCGTACGCCAATGTTGTCTCCCAGTACAGCTGCATCTGCCGCGTCCGGTTCCATCGCCGGCTCGTCGATGACTTCGAACACACGACTCGCGGAGGCGATGGCGTTCTGGAGCTCCGTCACGACACCGGAGATTTCATTGAACGGCTTCGTGTACTGGTTCGCATAGCTCAGGAAGGACACGAGCTGGCCGACCGAAATGAATGCCTTGATCGCCATCACTGCGCCACTCACGCCGACCGCCGCATAGACGATCGAGTTCACGCAGCGGGTCGCCGGGTTCACGAGCGACGACACGAAGGTCGCCTTGAAGCTGTAGTCGGACAGCGTTTCGTTGATCTTCTCGAACTCCGCCTGCGCCTCGTCCTCGTGACCGAAAGCCTTCACAACCTTCAGGTTTCCGATCATCTCCTCCGTGAAGGCCGTGATCTCGCCACGGCTCTCCGACTGATGCCGGAAGAAATTGTAGGTGTGCTTCGCGATCTGCCCCGTCACCACGAAGCTGAGCGGGGTCAGCAGGATGACGAGCAGGGTGATGAACGGCTCGATGGAAAGCATGAACACGAGGGTGCCGAGGATGGTCAGCACGCCGGTGAATAGCTGTGTGAAGCCCATCAGCAGGCCCTGTGAGAACTGGTCGATGTCCGTGATTACGCGGCTCGTGAGGTCGCCCGCCGGGTGCGCGTCGAGGTAGCTGACCGGCAGCTCCTCGATGTGGTTGAATGCCTTCGTGCGGATGTCCTGCACCACGCGGAAGGTCACGACGTTGTTGATGTGGTTCATGACCCACTGCGCGAACGCCGTCACGAGGATCATGAAGCCCATCCGCTCGAGGATCTGCAGGAGCATCGTCCAGTCAACCTCGCCCGGCCCGACGATCGTGTCGACGGCCTGTCCGGTCAGGATCGGAATGTACAGCGTCAGCACCACAGTCACCGCCGCCAGCAGGACGCTGAGGATCACGTGCCCGCGATAATTCTCGATATAATGAAGGATGCGCTTGATGGTCTTCGCGTCATCCGCGGTCATTTTTCTCGGTTTTCCCTTCGCCATCACTGCGCCTCCTTTCCTGCGTTCTGTGCTTCGGCCAATGCCTTCTGCCCCACATCGTCACTTCGCTCAGCGGCCGGACGCCCACCAGCTGCTGCGGATGCCGGCTGTGCTTCTGTCCGGCTGCCGGTCTGCGCGGCCTCGTCGCTGCGCTCGGCTTCCGCCTGACTCAGCTGCGACAGGCAGATCTCGTGATAGACCGGACAGTTCCGGTAGAGCTCGGCGTGCGTGCCGATGCCGGCTACCTGACCGTCGTCGAGAACGACGATCTGGTCGGCGTTCCGGACGGTCGACACGCGCTGCGAGATGAGGAACACGGTCATGTTCCCGGTGTCGGTCTTAATCGCCTTTCGGAGTGCGGCATCCGTCGCGAAATCGAGCGCGGACGCGGAGTCGTCGAGGATCAGGATCTCCGGGCGACGCACGAGCGCACGCGCGATCGCGAGTCGCTGCTTCTGTCCGCCGGAGAAGTTCCGGCCCTCCTGCTCGACCTTGAGCTCGAGGCCCTCGCCCTTCTGCTCCACGAAGTCGTAGGCCTGGGCGGTCTTCAGTGCGGCGTAGATTTCCGCATCCGTCGCATCCGGCTTCCCCCACTGCATGTTCGAGCGGAGCGTGCCGCGGAACAGCACGGAGCGCTGCGGCACGAGGCCGATCTTCTCACGAAGCGTCTCAAGCGCATAGTCCCGGACATTCTGCCCGCAGACGAGCACCTCACCCGCCGTCACATCGTAGAAACGCGGGATCAGGTTGATGAGCGTCGTCTTACCGGCGCCGGTACCGCCGATCACGCCGATCGTCTGGCCAGGCATCGCGCGGAAACTGATGTCGCGGAGCGCATCCTCGGCCCCCTCGGTGTAGGCGAATGCCGCCTGCCGGAACTCAACCACCGGAACGCAGCTTCGCTGGTCACCACTACGCGGCGTAGAAGCAGCGTCGGTCGCAGCTGACGGCGCAGTGACTGTGCTATGGGCGGAGACATTGGCGGCAGATGCAGCGCCGGCCGCAGCTGACGGCGCAGTGACTGCGTCGCGGGCGGAGACATTGGCATCTGAGACCGCCGGCTGCAGCGCGAAGATGCCGTCGATGCGGTTCATGCTGGCCATGGCGCGGGTGATCTGGATGATGAGGTTCGCGAGCTTGATGAGCTCAACGAGGATCTGCGACATGTAGTTCACGAGCGCGACGAGGCCGCCCTGGGTGATCGTGCCCTCATAGACGAAGCCGCCGCCGCGATAGATGAGGTAGACGACGGCGAGGTTGATGATCACGTAGGTCACCGGATTCAGCAGCGCGGAGATACGGCCGACACGGACCTGCATCTGGGTGAGGCGCTCGTTCTCGCGACGGAACTCATCGATCTCCGAGGCCTGGCGGTTGAAGGCACGGACCACGCGGACGCCGAGGAGATTCTCGCGGGTCGTCTTCATGATACGGTCGAGCTGGCCCTGGTTCGCACGGTACATCGGCGCGGTCGTCAGGATGATGCCGAACACGACGATGAAGAGGATCACGATGGTCACCGCGAAGATAAGGCCGGCGCGGGCACTGATCGTGAAGGCCATGACCATGGCACCGAAGACGATGAACGGCGAGCGCATGAACAGACGAAGCGCCATGTTGACGCCACTCTCGACGGCATTGATGTCGGAGGTCATGCGCGTAATCAGGGTGCTGGTGCCGAGCGTGTCGATTTCACGATAGCCGAGCGAATTGATGTGCTTGAAAAGATCGTTCCGCAGGCCCTTTCCGGTGTGGATCGCGACCTTCGCGGCGAAGAACTGCGCCGTAAAGGAGCACAGGAGGCCGATTGCGGCGAGCACGAGCAGCAGGCCGCCCATGCGAAAAACATAGCCGAGGTTGCCGCTCCGGATACCGCGATCGATCATGCTCGAGATGACGAGCGGCACGAAGAGGTCGAAGCAGGCCTCGAGGCACTTGAAGAGCGGCGCCAGGATAGCGCGCACCCGGTAGTCCCGGATATAAGTCAGTAAACGTTTCATAGTATCTCCCCTGGATGGTTTCGGCGCGCTGATGCTGCACGTTGCAGTCTCACGGTCGACCCACCTGTCTTTTTTCAGATAGTATCGCCCTTGCGCCGTTTTATCTTCACATTATACGCCCTCACGAGGGCGTAGGAAAGGGCCGAAATGCACGAAAGCTGTGCCTGTGGCACAGCTTTCTTCTCATCATCCCCGCTCTTCGAGCCAGTAGTCCAGCACCTTTCGGGCGATCGGCGCGGCGGTGCGGCCGCCGGTTTCGCCGTCCTCGACGACGACGCAGATGGCGATCTCCGGATTCTCGTACGGCGCGAAGCCGGTGAACCAGGCGGTAGTGCTCTTCTCTCCGTTCTTCACGACCTCGGCGGAGCCGGTCTTGCCGGCCGCCTCGTAGTCCGCCTTCCGGAGCACCGACGCGGTACCCTCGGTGACGACGCGGCGCATGAAGCCGCCGAGCGTCGACGCCTCCTCTGTGCTCATCAGCGTCCGCTTCGAACCCTCGCCGAAGGTCTTCACGACCTTGCCGTCCGCCGACTGCACCTGACGGAGCAGCGTCGGCTCGACGAGCACGCCGCCGTTCGCGATCGCCGCACTGAGGATAACCTCATGCAGCGGGCTCATCATCGTGTCGCCCTGTCCGATGGCGGTCTGCATCATCGTCCACGGATCGGCATCCGTGGCGAGCTTCAGCCGGCTTTTGCTCGACGCGATGCTGATCGGCAGCTCCTGATTAAAGAGCAGCGCATCGCCGGTCTCCAGCAGCTTCTTCGGATCCGTCAGCGTACCGATCTTCGAAAACGCCGCGTTACAGGAGTTTGCGAAGGCCGACGACAGGTCCTCGCTTCCGTGGGTCTCGCCGCCGTAGCAGTGCACGACGTAACGTTCGTCCGCCGGATCCTGGTACTCGCCGTCGCAGTCGAAGCGGAAATCCTGCCAGTCATTCGGATGCTCCCGCATATACTCGAGCGCCATCACGATCTTAAAGGTCGAGCCCGGCGCATAGAGTCCCTGGGTGCAGCGGTTCAGCAACGGCGCAGCCGCCGACTGGTTATTCACGATGTCGTCCCAGTCCTGCACAATCGTGTTCGAGTCGAAGCTCGGCTTCGAGGCCATCGCGAGCACCTCGCCCGTCGTCGGGTTGACGGCGATCACTGCGCCTTTCTGATCCCCGAGCGCGTCATACGCCACCTTCTGGAGCCCGGCATCGAGGGTCGTCACCACATTGTCCCCGAGGCTCTTCGTCTCCGTAATCTCATTGACCACCTGCGTCACGGGGTTGGCATTGGACTGCATCAGGTAGAAGTTCGCGAGCGCCTCGATGCCGGTTTTTCCCTTCGTCGAGTAGCCGACGGCCTGCGCGAACACGCCGCCGAACGGGTACTGCCGCGTCTCGGTGTACGTGCCGTCCGGATTCACGGAACCGTCCTGATTCACACGCGTGTCCGTCACCGCAGTCTGCGCGAGCACCTGCCCGTCCGCGGACAGAATCGCACCACGCACGAAGCGGTCGTTGAAGACCTCCATGCGCGGGTTGTAGGCGTTGCCCATGAGGTCCTCCGCCTGCCAGCCGATGAAGTAGATCATGTAGCCGATCATCGCGAAAAACAGCAGCGCGAAGAAGTAGATGAAGCCCACGATATTTCGATTTGATTTCTGCTTCCCGGAACGGGATTTTCTTTCAGTCATTTGGCTCCTTCCCATTTGATTCAGCCTTCGTCGGCTAATGCTTCGGCCACTACAGTTTCAGATCATCGAGGGATACCTTCTCCGCTGTGTAGCTGTCGTCGCTGTCCGCGGGCGCATCTTCGTCGGCCGGGTCATCGAGGTACGCCTCTTCGTCGTCCTCTGCCGGATGTCGCTCTGCAGCCCGGCGCCCGAAAAAGCCGGTCGGACGGTGCACGGTCTCAGCATTGTCCTCCTCCAGCGCTTCGTCCTCGTCGTCCGGGGTCTCCTCGTACTCCTCCATCTCCTCGCGCTCGTCCGCCTCATCCTCGTTGCCCTGGATGATGTAGAGCGCCTGGATGACCGCGAAGACGATGAAGGCCGAGACGAGCGACGAGCCGCCGTAACTGATGAACGGCAGTGTCACACCGGTCGACGGGATGAACTTGATCGCGCCGCCGATCGTGAGGAAGGACTGCACGATGTACTCGATTGCGAGGCCGACCGCCACGAGCTTGTAGAAGCTGTCCTCCATGTAGGTGGCGATGACCATCATCTGCATGAAGCAGCCGAGGCACACGAGGATGATGCAGATCGCGGTGATCGCGCCCATCTCCTCGGAAATTGCCGAGAGGATGAAGTCCTTTTCGACGATCGGGATGCGCTTCGGCATCCCCTGGTAGAGGCCGAGGCCCGCGAAGCCGCCGGTGCCGATCGCGAAGAGCGACTGCGTGATCTGGTAGCCCTTGTCGTCGATGTCCGCCCATGGATTGATCCACGCGAACACACGCTTCCGCACGTGCGAAAAGGCATAGTAGCTGAACACCGACGCGCCGCCCATCGCCGCCGTGCCGAGCACGAGGTAGAGGCTGCGGTTCGTCGCGATGAAGATCATCACGAGGTACGCGAGGCAGAAAATCAGCGCGGAGCCGAGGTCCTTGCAGGCGACGAGCACCAGCACATGCGCGGCCGCCACCAGCGAGGTGCAGACAATGTCTCTGAATTCCGTTGCACGGCTCAGCATGCCGGCCATCGCCAGCACGAACGTGATCTTCACGATCTCCGACGCCTGGAAGGTGAAGCCGCCGATCGAAATCGACATCTTCGCGCCGTAGCTCGTCGCGCCGATGATCAGCACGACGCCCTGCAGCAGGATGCCGAAGGCGGCGAAGGCAGCACGCCAGCGCACGAGGTCCCAGATTTTATCGATGAGGTACGGGATGACGAGCGTGAGTGCCGCCGCCCCCACGATGATCACGAACTGCTTCATCGCCTTCGTCGGATCGAGGCGCTCGAGCATGATGAGCCCGTAGGTGAGGAAAAACACCGTATTGTTCAGCAGCAGCCGGTTGATGTTCCGGTAGATCCGCTGCGCCCCGAAGGTATACAGCAGGAAAAACGCGAGCTGCAGGAGGTAGAACCACACTGCGCTCATGTCCGCCGTCTTCAGATAGATGATACAGTTCATCAGAAAATGCACCAGCAGGATGATCCGGAGCTGCCAGTCGCAGAGCGGATCCGCGTCCTCCTGGTCCGGGATGGACAGATATCGGAAATTGCAGTAGGTGTAAAGCACGATCAGCAGGAGCTGAATGTACTTCGCCGCCGTGATAAAAAGATTGATCATGATATATCCTCTAAGCATCCATCAACAGGTACCCGGGTCTCTGCCAATGCAGGCGACCGGCAGGTCTTCACCCGGCCGCTTTGAAGCGGCGGTTCCGGGGCTGTGGCCTCGGGCGCCGCGGCAGCATGCCGCGTGGCTGCTTTACTCGATCCCGTGCCTGAAATGCCCGCGCGTCATGCTGCGCGGCACTGCACCCTCGAGCACCTGCCGCACCACCGTCGCCGGCTCCACCGAGAAATCGTAGCGCAGGCACTGCGGCTGCAGCGCGCGCACCTCGTCCGGCAGATCGTAGAGCACGAGCGGCTCGGCATTAAAAATCTGATTGTAGCAGTACGTACAGTAGCAGCGCACCGGCAGGTCCTTGCCCATGCGGTCGCGCAGCTGCAGGATCCGGTTGCCGTGATCACAACGCGCGCTCGTCCGCTGTATACAGTTCGCACTCACCATCATCGGCAGGTGCCCGTAGACCATCAGTTCGAACGGCAACTCGCCGAGGCCAATGCTGTCGGCGTCCGCGTCGGCACCCGCCCACGCAGCTGTCGGCAGCGGGGCGCTCTCTCCATCGATTGCCCCCGCGGTCGTGCCGTGGGTGCCTGCGGCACCGCAGCTCCGAAGCATCGCCCGGAGCTTCCGGCACTCGTGGTACGTGAGCTCGATCGGATAGGTGAGCCCGTCGGCACCCAGTGACACCAGCGCCTGGATCGCTTCCTGATTGTATCCGTACACCGTGTAGTCGAAGTTCCGGCGGATACGCGCCCCGAGCTCCGGATGCGCCGTGAAGAAATCCTCGAGCAGCATCGCCTCATCGAGGTTCCGCACCAGCAGGGCGTCCGGGAGGCACTCCGCCTTCCAGAGTCCGTTCAGGAGCTCGGCGCTGTTTTCTGCCTTCCGCCCGCTCGCGTCGAGGTCGCGCTCGATGCGGCGGAGGCGAAGCCCCGCCTGCTTTCCGGCGGCATGCACCTGCCGGATCGGCGCGGCGAAATCCGCGAAGCAGGCCTCGTCAAGGTACACGAGCGCGACCGCGTCGTGCTTCAGCACCTCCGCAAGCTGCGCCTCCGTCTCGACCGACACCGCCACCGGCAGTCCCCAGTCGCGCGCCGCCGTTCCGAACGCCGTAAACGTCATCGGCGCGCGCTCCGTCTGAGCCCGCTCGCCTGCGCGACGGTCCTCGCCGGAGGCACGGTTCCCGCAGCGCTTCGGCGCTGCATCACGCTTCGCTCTCGCCTGGTCGCTTCTCCGTCCGGCTTCGGTCGGCTTTTCCTTACGACCCGCGGACGCCGAAGCGTGCTTCCGCTTATCTATCTGATTGTGCTGCGTATGTTCTCTGCGAGCCACGTAAAATCTCCTCTTCATACATCGCGAGTGCGGTCCGGCGAAGCTCGTTCAGCTTTCCGACCGGATAGAACGCATCGCCGTGCACCGATACCTGTACGTCTCCTAATGTAAATGCGGTGCCACCGGTTTTCCGGAGCCGCGCCTCGACCTCCGTCGCCTGCATTGGCCTCTGCTCCGCTGCGAGCACGAGGTCCTCCGACACCGCGGTCACCATGCGGCCGGCCGCATCGCTGAGGGTCAACACCGCCGGCGCGCCCACCATCATGTCCATCGCGGCATCCACCGTGATCGTCCGGTTCCGGTCGATGTACGCGGCCTGAATGCGCTCCGTCACCGTCTGGTCCACCGCGCGGAATTTCTTCTCCGACAGCGCGATCATGTCCGCGCCGTTGTGCTTCTTCAGGTAGCTGCTGGTGCCGCCCCGGTCGAAGATCTCGCGCAGCGTCCGGAGGTCCTCCTCCGCCACGCGGTAGCCCGGCACACTGCCGTGCTTCGCTGCGGTCCCGGAAACGACGGATTTCTGTCCGCCCGCACTTACCGGGCTTTCTGCATTCCGCTTCGTCGCAGCTGCCGGATCTTCTGCATTCCGCTTCTCCTCCCTCATCGCCCCTGCCGCTGTGTGCTTCGCTGCTTCCTGCTTTCGGTCAATGTAGTCGAGCGCGAGGTCGAGGTACTTCCGGTAAACGCTCACGACCCCCGCGGTGTACACCGGGGACTTCATGCGGCCCTCGATCTTGAAGCTGTAGGCACCGGCTTCGATCAGCTCCGGCAGCAGTTCGATCGTCTGCATGTCCTTCATGCTGAGGTAGTACCCCTTCTGCCCTGCGGTCTCGTAGCAGAGACGGCAGGTGCCGGCGCAGCGTCCGCGGTTACCGGAACGGCCGCCGAGGAGCGAGGACATGAAGCAGGCACCGGAGTAGCTGTAGCACATCGCGCCGTGGCAGAAGACCTCGAGCTCCATGCCGCTCTCGTCGTGGATCTTCCGGATCTCCTGAAGACTGAGCTCACGGGACACGACGGCACGGGTCATGCCGAAGCGCTGCGCCATCCGGGCACCGGCCACGCTGGTGATGGTCTGCTGCGTGCTGGCATGTACCTCGAGGTCCGGAAACATGGATCTGATCACACGTACGGCGCCGAGGTCCTGCATGATGAGGCCGTCGACGCCCGCCTCGTAATAGGGTTTTATGTACGAAAAAAGCTCCTTAAGTTCGTCGTCCTTAAAGAGTATATTTACCGTCATATATAGTTTTACCGAGAAGAGATGACAGTAACGGATCGCCTCCATCACCATATCTTCCCCCTCGGCCTGTGCTGAATCCGCGTAGGCGCGCGCACCGAAGCGACGGCCGCCCATGTACACCGCGTCGGCGCCGGCATTGACCGCCGCGACCACGGACTGGAACGAACCGGCCGGGGCCAGCAGCTCTACACGTTTATCTCGTTTGATTTTCATAGTTTTTTATGCCGGACAGCGCCGGCATCCTGTGCATCGGACGAGCTCGCAGGTGACTGTCCGGCGCATGGTACTTCATGCATCCCGGCGCTGCGCGCATGCGTCGTCCACTCTTCGCTGTCTATTTTTTCGTGGATGCGAGCGCACGATCACGCGCGTCGCGCGCTGCCTGCTTCGCCTCAAGCTCCGCCAGCTTCTTCTGCGTGTTCTCGAGCTCGCGAAGGGTCGTCTCGAGCTTCATCTGCATATTCACGAGGTCATGCTTCGCGGCATAGCTCTCGCGCTCCGCATCATCCCGCGCCTGCTGGATGTCACGGCTTCTCTTCCGCTCCTTGAAGAGGTCATCACAGATGTTCACCTCGAGGAGAAGTGCCTTGATGCTGTCGTCGAGCTTGTTGTAGCCCACGGTCTCCTTCTGAAAATCGAGAATTTTCTGGTTCAGGTAGCTCGCTACCTCGTGCATATAGCTCTCGGACTCACTACCCGCCAGCTGGTAGATCTTGCCATTGATTACGACCTCTACGGAATTCTTTCCTGCCATGAAACTGTTACTCCTCTATCTCTTACGTCCATGAAGCAGCGGTGAATGCGCCGATGCTTCATGGTGTTCGCCATGTTTTCGACCACTTATTATAACATAGCCCGCAAGCGCGATGCAACCGCAAGCGAGTCCCGGCAGCACAGTTCCAGCAGGAGAGGCCCGGACTGTCCTCAGAGCTTCCGCGGGTCACCGATGAAGCCTTCGCCGTAGGTTTCCTTCGTCGGGGAGACGATGACGAAGGCGCGCGGGTCGTGGCGGTCGATGATCTCCTTTACGATCGGGAACTGCTTCCGGTCGACGGCGCAGGTGAGGGTGAGGCACTCCTTGCCGCTGAAGCCGCCGATGCTTTTATAGAAGGTGGTGCCGCGGTCCATGGTTTCCATGATTTCACGCGCGATCTCTTCGTTTTTCGCGGAGTGGATCGTGATCAGACTGCCGCGGTTCAGTCCATAGAGAAGCGCATCCAT
Source organism: Lachnospiraceae bacterium (assembly GCA_030540075.1). Classification (GTDB taxonomy): domain Bacteria; phylum Bacillota; class Clostridia; order Lachnospirales; family Lachnospiraceae; genus Oribacterium. The sequence continues at coordinate 8,034 of JAUNWX010000026.1, read as the reverse complement.
CGACTGGGTGGTGCAGACGATGGAGATGATGCCGTACAGTGCGGCTTCGATCTCACCGAAAACCAGCACGGAGGCCGCGACGATCACGAAATCCACCAGCATGATGGCATAACCGGTCTGCATATATGGAAAGCGCTTCTGAAGAAGCTTCGCGAGGATGTCGCCACCGCCGCTGGTGGAGTTCCGCATGAAGATCACGGCCAGGCCAACGCCGACGAAGATGCCGCCGAAGGCGCAGGATACGAGGCGGTCTCCTGCGTACTGCCATGGACAGAACGCCGACACGAGGTCCTGGATCACACTCATAAAGATAACCGTGCGGATGGTCTTCAGTGTCATACCGCGATTCAGCAGCAGCCAGGACGCCAGCAGCAGCGGAATGTTGATGGCGAGGCTGAGTGCACCGATCGGTAATCCGAACAGATGGTTGATCATCAGTGCGATACCCGACACCCCGCCCGGTGCAATCCGGCTCGGCTCGATGAAGCACCAGACACCGATGGCCTGCAGCAGCGCACCCGCGAAATCCCCCAGGAGATCGAGCCCGGTTTCTCTCCATTTCTTCCGATTTTTCATCACCATAGTTTCCATTTGTTTTTCCTCCTCTTCCACGTTTCCATTTCTGGATAATGAGATGATGCAATGAAATATACCCTCGGCCCTCCCATGATTTTATATAAAAAAGAGAGCCGACATTCATGTCAGCCCTCTCACATCTATGCGGCTGCACGAAAATAGTCTGAACTATAATCAATGCAGCTGCATTTCTTTT
>JAUNWX010000026.1:0-7162 GCA_030540075.1 Lachnospiraceae bacterium | reverse complement strand
TATGCGGCTGCACGAAAATAGTCTGAACTATAATCAATGCAGCTGCATTTCTTTTCTATTGTCTGATTTCCACACACGATTCATGTTTCGAATCGATGCCTGCGGAGATCTTCTGTGTGCTTCACACAGCTTCTATCATACACGATTTCCGCTCGAAAATCACTGGTATTTCTTCTTATTCTCCGCATACTCTGCCTTGACCGCATCGAGGAGTCCCTCGGTATGCAGCAGATCATAGCATGCGCCGGCAATGCTCTTCGCGCCATAAATCACGCAGTTATGCGCTGCGTCGCTCTTTCCGGCATCCACGAACTCCTGGGAGTGGGAAGCGGTGCCCTCCGGTACGAACGCCACACGAATGCAGGAGCCCGGAATCTCGTACATGACATTACCGAAATCGGTCGAACCGGTCTTCTCACGTGGCGGCGCAAGCTGCGGCGCACCCGCGAGCTCAGCATTGTCCATCAGAAGCTGATTCAGACGAAGCACCGGAATCTTGTTGAAGAAGAAGGTGCCGTCCTCGATTTCGTAGTCGACGCCGGCGATCAGCGCCGCGCCCTTGATGATGTCCTGGAAGCGGACACTGACGTCCTCAAGCTCCTTCTTCGAGAAAGAACGCAGTGAAAACTCGCCCTTTGCGGTCGCCGGCACAACATTGGCCGGACCCGGAAGCTCGGTCATGCAGTAGTGCATGCGCACATCATCCGGCACGTGCTCACGCAGGAACTCGACGCCCTGGAATGCGACCAGCATGGCATCGAAAGCGCTTCTGCCCTTCTCCGGTGCCAGTGCGGCGTGCGCACGCTTGCCGTGGAAGGTTACATTGAAGCTCTTCTGCGCGAGGCACTTCACATCCGTGCAGGTATTCGGACCGCCATGCATCATGAAGGCGACGTCCAGCTCCTTAAAGCAGCCGCGCTCCAGCATCTGCACCTTGCTGCCGAAGCTCTCCTCGGCCGGTGTACCATAGACGATGAGCTCGAACGGCTCCGCACAGTCCATGTTCTTCAGTGCCACCGCAGCACCGAGACAGCCCGGTCCCTGCATATGATGGCCGCAGCCATGACCGAGGTTCCGAAGTGCATCGTACTCGCAGAGGATGCCGAGCTTCGGGCCGCCCTCGCCATGCTTATAGGTCGCACGAAACGCCGTCTTGAATCCGCCGACGCCCATCTCGACCTCGAAGCCGTTTGCACGAAGATAGTCGGTCAGCAGTCCGCTGGCGAACACCTCTTCTCCCTCATATTCCGGATGATCGAAAATCTGATCCGCCATCGAGCAGAGCACATCCCGCTGTGCGTCGATCGCAGTAAATAAAGTCTTCTTATCGCTCATGTTTCATTCCTCCATGACATTCATGTCATCTTTTAAGCAAATGTCAAAAACGCTCAATCCTTTGAAACCATTCACGAAGGCGCCTCCCGGTAACCGGTACAGCGCCTCTCTTCTACATATTCTGATGATATTTTCTGATTACATCGGTCCGAGATGGATGATCTGCGCAATCACCAGAAGCACGGTACCAACCACCAGCCAGATGGCAAACATCTTCCACATGAAGCGCATCCAGCGATCATACGGGATGTTGCAGGCACTGATGATACCCATGAGTGCGGTCGAGGTCGGCAGGATGTAGTTACAGAAGCCATCACCGAAATTGAATGCAAGGACCGCGGTCTGTCTCGTCACACCGATAAGGTCGGAAAGCGGAACCATGATCGGCATCACCGCTGCCGCCTGTCCGGAACCGGAGGTCAGGAACACGTTGATGATGGTGTTCGCAATCAGCATCGCCGGTGCCTGCATAAGCGTCGGCACACTGCCGAGTCCGCCCGCCAGGGCATGTACGACGGTATCGATGATCTTACCATCCTTCATGATGGCACTGATGGACTGTGCGAGACCGATGATGATCATCGCGGACATCATCTTCTTGCAGCCCTCAAGGAAGTTCTTGCAGATCGTATCCGTATCGAAGCCGGAAATGATGCCGACCACGATGGCGAGCCAGATGAACATCGCGGACATCTCCGGCATATCCCAGCCCAGCTTGATACTGCCATAGATTACGACGCCGAGTGAAACCACGAGCGCAACGATATTTAAAATCTTGCGGAGGTCGATGGTTCCGAAATCCTCCAGACCGCCGGCTGCACGGAACTCACTCTTCTGGTCAAGCTCATACATCGGGCTCTTCGTCGGGTCCTTCTGCACCTTCAGCGCGTAGCGCACGAGGAAGATGTTTGTGATCACATAGTACACGGCGAAGCATACCCAGCGGTAGCCGATACCGGAGTACAGCGGCAGCTCCGCAATCTTCTGTGCGACGACCGTGGTATTCGGGTTCAATGTTCCGGTCGAGAATCCGATGGCTCCACCGAGCAGGATGATGGCTGCGCCCGTGATCGAGTCAAGGCCGATCGCCAGTGCGAGCATGACCATAACCGGTGCGAACGCGATGAACATGTTTACAGCCTGTGTCGTGCAGATGAGACCGAACATCAGCGTCAGAATCGGGATGAATACATACAGGTTGTTGGAAAACTTCTTTGCGAGCTTCGCGATCACCGCCTGCAGTGAACCGGACTGCGTCAGCATATGGAAAGCACCACCCGAAAACAGGATAACCAGCATGATGTCGACACGCTTTGCAAACGCATTGACGATATACATCGGAATCAGGAACGGATTCACCGGTGTACGATCGACATAGCTGAACTGCGTCGGATCGATGACCTTGATGCCGTCTGCATTCTCCACACGTACATACTCACCCGCCGGGATGATCCAGGTCAGAATCACAGCACACACGATGATTGAAAACACGATCATGAAGCTGTGCGGCACACGAAATTTCTTCTTTGTTGCCATAGTTAACATTCCCCCTTTTTATAATGTTGTTTCTTTGTATAACATTATACCAGTGGAGGAAAAAGTGTGCAATTTTGTATTTTCAAATACCTCTTTAAAGAAATCTCAATGCATCTTTTTGCGCACCGTTTCCTCGATGATCTCGATCAGCGCACGCTCACTGTCACTCAGCGTATGACCTTTTCGATAGGCGAGCTTAAAGTCGGAGGTTTCCACTTCCTGGTTAATCAGGAAATAACGCACATGCTCGAATTTCTGCATATCCGGCAGATACCCGAGACGATTAAAACCGACGCCCATCCCCTGGTTCACCATCGACATGATGATATCGAAATGAGCGATCTCGATCAGGCGTTTCGGGTGGATATGATTTTCCCGGAAGAGACGGTCTGCCGTTCTACGCATACTCTGATTCGGCAGCGGCACGATAAACGTCTCCCAGTCCAGATGCGAAAGGTTGAGATGCAGGAAGGCATCCCCCTCCACAAGATAGGCCTGCTGAATCGCCGGATGCGTATCCGGAAGCGCCAGCAGCACCGGCTCCTTCGCGATTTCGTGATACACCGTATCTGGAAGATACTCCAGAAAGTTCGAAACCATAAAGTCGACCGCATTCTCCTTAAACATCTGCTTCAGATCCTCGACGATGAGATCACGGAAAACCAGCTCCACATCCGGATACCGCTTTTTAAAACGTGCCAGCACCTCCGGCACCATCGAAATCGCTCTTCGCTGCTGGATGCCGACACGAATCAGCTGATGGCTCTTCGTCCGCTCCCTCTCCAGGAGATCATCGAACTCCGCCTTCATCTCGAGCATCTTCTCTGCCCGTTGCACGTACTCCTCCCCGATCGGCGTCAGGGCGAAGGATTTCTCCTTCCCCACACGCTTAAACAGCGGCACACCCAGGTTCTTTTCGAGATTACTGATATACACACTCAGCGCCGACGGCGAGATAAACAGCGCCTCCGCCGCCCTGGAAAGGTTCCGGCACCGCGCCAGCGTGCACACATACTGCTGCTCCTTTAAATTCATGCCGGCCTCCTTTCACACACCAACGCCACCGATAACTGCTCATCTTGCAGTAGCCGTGGTATCGTTTTCCCGTTCATTTCCTGTGTCATTCTTATAGCCATATTTGGCATTAATGCGATCAATCTCTTCTTTTATGATGTTTCCGAAGGTACGATCATCTAATTCCTGATTTTCCATAGCTGCCACGGATTTATCAGCGAAAGCATCAAATATGGCCTGCTTACTTTCCAGCGTTGACATTATTTTTTCATCAACCGTATTTTCACACAGCAGACGGTATACCAGAACATTTCTCGTCTGCCCCATACGGTATGCCCTTGAGATTGCCTGATTTTCAATTGAAGGCTTGAACTGAGGCTCGCAGAGGATAACAACGCTGGCCGACTGGATATTCAGGCCGGTTCCACCGGACTGAATCTGTGCCACCAGGACAGTTCCCGCAGGCGCTTTATCAAATTCATCAATAATTTCCTGTCTGCGTTGAGGCGTTACTGATCCATTGATTGGATTCGTACATCGATTACCAAGAAGTCTCGTCACCTTGCGAATAGTATCAAGAAAGAACGAAAACACGATAACTTTTCGTCCTTCAGATTCAGCCTCTGCAACCAGCTCCAATAGTCTCTTCGCTTTCGAAGAATCCTTCAGGTCGTCCACATTCCACGATACACGTCTTGCTTCTGCATAATTCTTAGACAGAACTGCCTGTTCATATGCTTCCGTTTCATTGTAGGACAAGCTACACCATTCTTTGCTTTCAATCAGGTCCGGCAACTCTGTAAGAACATCTTCTCTTTTTCTACGATAGTAAACCGGCGCTACTGCTTTTCTGAATTGTGGCGCGGCTGACATAAAGGCCATATTCTGAACCTGCGCGGCAATGCGAGGCTGAAGAATCTGTATCAACGAAATCATTTCGTCGACTTTATTTTCCAACGCAGTACCCGTCATGAACATCAATCGTTCTGCATGCGTGCTGATGTTCTTCACGTTGATGCTTCTTCTTGCCTCCGGGTTTTTTATATAATGCGCTTCATCAACCACCATCAGTTTGAATTTAAACTCGTCCGGAAGATCAAAATATGCCGTCGTTTCATATGTGGTCAATGCAACTCCGCCAGTCCTGATCCAGGACTGAAGCGCTGCTTTGCGTCCAGCACCATGTATTTTCGTCACACTGAGTCGGCTCATTTTCCTGATTTCACGTCCCCAGTTTGTAATAACACTGGCCGGACAGACAACGATAAAATGTGTCCCTCCTGTATTACGCAGCGAAACCATCGTCGCGATAGCCTGAACCGTTTTTCCTAAGCCCATTTCATCGCCGAGAAGAACTCGTTCCTGGTGAAGAGTATATTTTACGCCCCACTCCTGATAACGTCTCAGTTCGCAAAGAAGACCATCCGGGAAAAAGCATTCCTCCTGAATTTCTCTTGCCAGATCTTCCGGCAGTCCATACACGGAGTCATCATTTCCGAGTACGCCTGGATTGATATCTTCGAGTTCATTGAAAAATCGCACTGGATTCGTCGTAAAACCCTGCCACGCTTCACTATTCGAGCATCTATCAATCTCCTCAGAAGCAGAAATCTGTGATTCCGCTGCCTGCCCATAGCTACCGTCAATAAGACTCTCTAACGTAGCAAATGCCTCGGTAGCTTGTTGCTTCTTCGCTTTAGATGAAAAGAGCCATTTGAAATTACCCGCTACAGAACCAAGATCCTCAATGGCATAATCTATCGTTTGCTGGTTCTTATTGAGAAGTCTCCTGCACTCATCCGCAACCAATTGGCCTCGGTGATATTGCGATAATGCAAGCACAAGCGCTGTAGCTTCTCGCGATCGGTTATCCGAACTGAGTTTAATCTTCGTCCCCTGTCGGGTCTTAGATACAATGTCATCTACGATTCGCTTAATGGAAAATGCGGCATCCTCGCTTATCCCATGAACAGAAGCAATTGTGTATACAGAAGCAGACGAAATGTCAGCGATCGATCTGTAGCCATAGTCTCTAAGCGCCTTCACTCGGATTCCACGTTTATCTCGATTGATTTCCTCTATGGGGATATCATCAAGCACCCTGAGCACTTCCTGCGCCACAAGTACATCCGACGCCTCTTTAACCTGATTACGGTACTTATCCGCAGAGGAAATGGCAATATTCAGTTGTTTTATAATATTCTGATGCCTCTGAATTACTCGCTTTGCATCCGCAGCACTGAAAGGTCTTGCCACTCTTACACCCCCGCAGTTTTATAATACTAAGTCCGTCTTTTCTTTATGATTGCTCTTTCGTTCAATAGACCAACCGTTCTCAAGAACAGAAAATCTGGTTAATTTCCGTCACCAATCCGTTACTATCCAGCTTAAAGGTGCCGAATATCTGTCCTTCTGTCGCATATTTATTATTGCAAGCATTTGAAGCTTCGAAATGTTGAAGAACGGTTGCATTTTCAGTGCTCCAGTCACCGTTCCATGTTATTTCATTAATTGCGCAATCTTTCCTTAAATACACTGACCCCGCAAAGAGAGTTTCCATATTTATCAGATCCGCGTCACCTGACAAAACATATACATTCCCTTGATTTACTAATGCATACCAACGGTGGCCCTTCCCTGTATTATCTTTAATGCACTTAAGTGTGTAGAATGTCTTCTCCGGAAAATAGTCGGTAATCAAGTATTCATCTCCGTTAAGGTTAACAGTTGAGCCTATGTTCTGTGGAGACAGTGTCAAATAATATTCTTTAGGTTTAAGAATCTGCATATTACTCAGCTCATAATATTGTCCACGATCAATGAGCTCAGATTTTGCATTTCCTGTTATATCTTCCGAAGAATCCGCAAGAATAATGTCACCATGCTTTATATTCTCAGCAAAAGGTATTGCCGTATTTTTAGCCACATCATTTATAGCATCCACATTCATATATGTACTGACCGGAATACACCATTCTCCACTTGCGGAAACCAGATATCCGTCAGGTGTAAAAGTGTCGGCATACATATTTCCATTGTTATCGAAACAATACCACTGTCCAGATATTTGTTTCCATTGATTTTTCGTAATGCTACCATCTTCATCGGTATATTGCCAGTTTGCGTTGTTCAGCTTCCACTGTCCAGCATATGATTGAATATTGATGCAGAATACACTAATCACCGAAATGGCGCAAATCATGATTTTTTTCATATATTTCTACACTTTCTTTTCAGGCATCATTTGTTTTGCCGGTCATTAAACATTGGTCATTAA
>JAUNWX010000066.1 GCA_030540075.1 Lachnospiraceae bacterium | reverse complement strand
GCGAGAAGATCGGACAGGGCCGCGAGAACGCGAAGGAGTACCTCCGCCAGAATCCGGCGACCATGGCTGAGATCGAGGGACTCGTACGCGAGAAGTACGGACTGCCGAAGGACGAGTTCGCCGAGGCCGAGGCGGCCGCTGCGCAGCAGGTGCCGGCAGGCGACATAAGTGAAGAGGAAGAGCAGCTGTAAGCCTGTCTCTTCTGGTCAGCCGGATGATTCCGATGGGAATGATCCGGCTTTCTTATGCAGATGTATGAGTGGATCATCGGAAGGTCGGAGCTGTACATGCATCCACCGGAAAGGAAGCATCAGTGAAAAGTCTGGAAGATTTTCAGCGAGAGCATGGCAGCGGGGAGCGGTATGTGCTGGATCCGGATCAGCTGAGCGAGCGGGAGAAGCTCGTGAATCGCTGTAAGGAACGCTGCCTCTATCTCATCGAGCATTCGGAGAAGAGTGAGTCCCGGCTTCGGGAGAAGCTTCGGAAATCCGGAAAATACACAGAGGACATCATCGATGAAGCGATGAAGATGCTGAAGAGCTATGGGTACATCGATGACCGTCGCTTCGCCGAGCAGCTGATTAAAACCTATGCCGGACAGAAGTCGCTCCGGGAGATCGAGCAGAAGCTCTACCAGCGGGGTGTCGGACAGGCGGAGATCCGCGCGGCGATGGATGCCTTCCGCGCAGACGATACGCGTGCCGGCGACGCGGAGCTTGCCGCCGTGCAGCGGGCGATTCGTAAGAAGTGCAGGGATACGGAGGCACTCGGCGTAGAGGAGAAGCGGAAGCTCTATGCCGCACTGCTCCGGAAGGGCTTCAGCTATGAGCTTGTGACACGGGCACTGGCGCTCGATGCTGAAGAAAGCCTGTAACTTCTTCACCTGCAGCCTTGACAGTTGACCACAGGAAGCGTAAAAGATGGGGATGAAGCATCGGCATCGATGCGCGGACGCATACATACGTGAGAGGCTGTACGGGAAGAGGCAGAACATGGCAGGCACAGGAAAATCTGACAAAACAAGGTCCGAAGGCGGAGAGCTCGAGATGAGAGCGGCGCTGGCGCGGGATCGGATGTATGGGAAACCGGTCGTTGTCGCCGGCATCGTGCTGATCGTGATGGAGCTCTGGAAGCAGCTGACGCTGTGGCTTCTCGTGGAGGGCGGACAGTATAATGTCTGGTACTTCCCGTTTCAGCTCTGTTCCCTCCCGATGTACCTTACCCTCCTCTATGGCATGCTGCGGAAGCGTACAGGGCGGCGTGCCTTCATCATCAAGCGTGCCCTCCTGACCTTCCTGCAGGATTATGGCTTCCTCGGTGGGGCCATGGCGCTGATCGTACATGAGGGCCTCATGCATCCGGGACATCCGCTGCTGACCGCCCATGGCTTCCTCTGGCATATCGTGATGCTGCTGACGGCGCTCTACATTCATCGCAACGGCCTCTCGGACGGAACGCGCCGCGGCTTCCGGCGTACCCTGCCGATCTTCGGGATCGCTGCCGTCATCGCAGAGCTTATCAACATCGCCCTGCACCGCTATGGTGACTGCGATATGTTCTACATCACCCCGTATCATCTCAGCTCCCAACCGGTATTTCGTTCCATCGATGCCGTCATCGGACGCCCGGCCGGGATCCTTCTGTACCTCGGCTGCGTCGTCCTCGCCGCCTTCCTCGTGCATTGCCTGTTTTCGATGCTGCCGACACAGAATCTGTCGTGCAAAATATAATTGCATGCCCGGGCCACATATGCTAAGATACCGATTCGTGACGAAAAACAGCCGGAGGGTATCATGGCAGATAAATACGATTGCTTAAAACTGGAAAACCAGCTTTGCTTCCCGCTCTATGCATGTGCGAAGGAGGTCGTACGGCACTATAAGCCGTTCCTGGATAAACTGGATCTGACCTATACACAGTACATCGTGATGATGGTGTTATGGGAGAAGAAAAGTGTGAACGTAAAGACGCTCGGAGAGAATCTGTACCTCGATTCCGGTACATTGACCCCGTTACTGAAGCGCCTTGAATCGAAGGGACTCATCCGACGGGCCCGCTCCCACAGCGACGAGCGTGCACTGGACGTTTCCATCACCGAGAAGGGCGAAGCGCTTCGGGAAGACGCACTCGATATCCCACAGGAAATCAACGCATGTATGCAGCTTCAGAAAGAGGAGATTCATGCACTGTATACACTGCTTTATAAGACCCTGGATGGCGTCGAAGCGTCGATCGCATAGGAAACGATATGTATGAAAAAACTGTTCGCAGAAAGCTGCGGACAGTTTTTTTGTTCCTTCCCTTCTTGTTGACATGATTGTTATATTTATATAAAATTAAATGGTTGAGTTAATGTAATTTGAAAATAATTTCAAATATAAGCGGTATTATAAATAGAATTGGTCTGGGCCGGGACGGGCAGTCTGCCGTTTTGACTCGTTCACATATCTGTTTGTACATTAACAACATAATAGTGAAGGAGGAACACAAAGTGACCATCGTTATCGTTGTGGCAGTGGCCGTTGTGGTGGGCCTCATCATGTTCTTCGCTGGAACAAACAAGGCAAAGAGCGACTTCGAAAAGACAGTCGGCTCTGCTGAGAAGAAGTCCAGAGAGATCATCGATGATGCGATCAGAACAGCTGAGAATAAGAAGCGTGAAGCTCTTCTCGAGACGAAGGAAGAGGCATTAAAGGCGAAAAACGATCTCGATAAGGAGATCAAGGACCGGCGTAAGGAAGTGTCCGATCTCGAGCACCGCATGCTGAAGAGAGAGGAAGCATCTGAGAAAAAGGCCGTGGCCCTGGACCAGAAGGAGCAGGAGCTCCGGAAACAGCAGGAACGGATGCAGCTGAAGGAAGCCGAGATCGACGAGCTGCATAACCAGAAGGTGACCGAGCTCGAGCGTGTATCCGGTCTTACGAGAGATCAGGCGAAGTCAGAGCTTCTGAAGTCCCTCGAAGAGGACACGAAGCACGACTATGCGAAGATGATTCGCGAGTATGACAATCAGGCGAAGGAAGAGGCGGAGAAGAGTGCCCGCAACTATATCGTGGATGCGATTCAGCGTTGCGCAGCCGATCAGGTGACGGAGTCGACCGTTTCCGTCGTGCAGCTTCCGAATGATGATATGAAGGGCCGCATCATCGGCCGTGAGGGACGTAACATCCGTACACTGGAGCAGCTGACCGGCGTCGAGCTGATTGTCGACGATACGCCGGAGGCGGTTGTTCTTTCCGGATTTGATCCGGTGCGCCGTGAGGTTGCCAGAATCGCCCTTGAGAAGCTGATCGTCGATGGACGTATCCACCCGGCGAGAATCGAAGAGGTTGTAGAGAAGGCACAGAAGGAAGTCGACGAAACCATCCGTGAGGAGGGTGACGCCGCTGTCCTCGAGGTCGGCGTACACGGTCTGAATCCGGAGCTGGTGAAGCTCCTCGGCCGTATGAAGTTCCGTACCTCCTATGGTCAGAATGCACTGCGTCACTCCGTTGAGGTTGCACAGATCGCAGGACTCCTCGCCGAGGAGCTCGGACTCGACGTTCGTATGGCGAAGAGAGCCGGTCTGCTGCATGATATCGGTAAGGCCATCGATCACGATATGGAAGGAACGCACGTCCAGCTCGGCGTCGATCTCTGCAAGAAGTATCATGAGCCGGAGGTGGTCATCAACACCGTGGCATCACATCATGGCGGCACTGAGCCGACATCCCTGATTGCCTGCCTCGTCGCCGCAGCGGATGCGATTTCCGCAGCCCGTCCGGGTGCCCGTCGTAAGTCCCTCGAGACCTACACGAACCGTCTGAAGGAGCTTGAGGACATCACGAACTCCTACAAGGGCGTCGAGAAGTCCTTCGCCGTTCAGGCCGGACGTGAAGTGCGTATCATGGTCGTTCCAGATCAGGTATCCGACGATGACATGACGATCATGGCACACGATATCGCGAAGCAGATCCAGGATCAGATGCAGTATCCTGGCGTCATCAAGGTCAACGTGATCCGCGAATCCCGCGCTGTCGACTACGCGAAGTAAAGAGAATCATAAAAAGCACATGCCCTGCAGATCGTACATCTGCAGGGCATGTTTTTTGCTTTATAGGAAAGTGCATCGATTATGATTTTGACTTAACGTATGTTTGGTTTA
>JAUNWX010000065.1 GCA_030540075.1 Lachnospiraceae bacterium | reverse complement strand
ATTTTCTGAATGCGACGATCGAGAAGAGCGGCAGCAGAACGCGCATGGCGCAGCGTTTCGATGAGGGGAGTGAGGAGCTGCTTCATCATGGTTTTACGCCGAAATCTGCGGATTCGCTTTCATGGTCTGGCGTACTCGGGCACTGGGCTTCGCGTCCGCCGCGCTCTATTCTGTATATCCTGGATTCTGTTCGACTTCTGAATTAAATACTCTTTTCATTTCGTTCGAAACAGCACCGGACGATGATCGATACATACGGCTTTATTCTGTATATGTGCGATGGTCCGGGCGTTACGATCATTCACTGCATGCCCGATGAGTGGGGCAGGCATGATGATGTAAACATTGAAAAGAGGTTTATAAATATGAAGGAAACGCGTAAGGTGTTCATGCATCGTCACCCGATCATGTACGCCATCATGACGGCGCTTTCCTTTCTTCTGATTTTATATTTCACGGCACATGTGACACAGGGAATCGAGATCCCGGGCTACGGCGGACTGCTTCTTCGTGAAGAGTCGGCGCTGATCCTCACCATGCTCGTACTGGCGGGCTTCGGTATGCTTCGGGAGATTCCATGGGAGCAGGATAATTTCATGGATACGCTGAAGGCGGGTGGCTTCGTCCTGCTGCTGGATGCGCTGCTTCTGCAGTATGAGCGTATCCTGATGATCGAGAATGATGCCCTGCCATGGACACAGATTCTCATTTTCCTCGCCTTTATCTTCCTGGTGGGGCTTCTGGAGGAGACCGTTTTCCGGGGGATCATCGAGGAAACACTGATCCGCAGCTTCCGACCGAGCGCGCTCGGTCGTCTGCAGGCGGCTTATCTGACCGGCTTCCTTTTCGGTCTCGCCCATGTCATCAACCTGAGCTGGGCAGCCGATCCGATGGCCGTCGTTTTCCAGATCGTGCAGAATGTAGTCATTGGCATCTATCTGAGTCTCATTTATGCACGTGCGCGGAACGTCCTCGCGATGATTTTCCTGCACGCGTTTTATGATTTCACTTCGCTTATGATGTCCGGCATCTATGGCGTCGGCAGTATGCAGCAGGGCGTCGAGGCGATGGACATGACGAGCCTCTGGGTGATGCTCATCTATCTCGGACCGATCGTGTACCTCACGATTCGGATCCTCGTCGATGCGCATCGGGAGAAGATGCGCCTGCAGAGCGGAGAGCAGCCGGAACACAGCCACACAGGCAAGCAGGCCTACGCGTGAGCTGATTCATACATAATATCAGAAGAAAAACGTCGTCAGTAAAAAGCTGCCGTCCTGCCCCGGAATTTCGGAGCATGACGACAGCTTTTTCAGTACAGACGAGCTTAAGAATTTCGTAATGGGGTCAGACCCCATTAAATTTTTATAAACTTTCGTCAGGCGATGCCGACGGAGGCTTTCGCGAGCTGGTCGACGAGCTCGTTGAAGCGGACACCGGTGTGTGCCGCGACCTTCTGGAAACGGATCTCGATGCGTGGGCGGATCGCATCGATGAAGGCTTTATACGCACGCGTTCCTTCCTTATTCGTTTTCCACTGGCCGTTCGCCCACATCTCGATGCCCATATAATCATAGAAGATCGTGATGCTCGCGATGCCGGCATCCGCCGCTGCCTGAATCGCCGCCATCGAACCGTGAATCTCGCCCGCGACGTTCCGCATCGTGCGCAGTGTTTCGTCGCGACCATGTCCCTGGAGCGGGCGAATGCTTCCGTCCCGACACAGCAGCACCCCGCCATAACCATAGACACCCGTCCGGATATTGAAGCTGCCATCGACATAGGCCAGCGCCTCGGTCTCGACCTCCGAAAGCTCCTGCAGCACATCCTCCGGCGTCACATCCGAGACGGAGTGGAAGAGCGGGCCACTCGGCGCGCCAGTGCTTCGCCTGGAAGCGGAAGCAGATGATGGAGCCGAAGCTTCCGGCTCATCAAACGGTAATTCTGAATCATAGCCGTCCCCCTTCACGAAGTCCTCCGCCTCGGCTCGTGTTTTAAACTTTTTATAAACGGCCCCGGTCGCCCCGATGACCTCCCGCTGACAGTCACTCCAGTTTTCGTAAATACCAGGATGACGCCCCTTCTGCACTGCGTAATAAAATTTCATATGCATCTCCATTTCTTTTATGCATTGCTTACAGTTCAGGCAGAGGAGCAAGAGGGGCGGCAACGGAGGCCATACGTAGAGACCGTGTGAAATCAAGTCGGGTCCCCTTAGCGGCACTTGGTGTTATCTCTCCTTAGACCCCTCTGTCAACGTCGAGTTTTCATAAAGAAAACTCGACGATTGCAGAGGGCCTAGTGCCGCTTAGGGTCCCCGACTTAGATTGAACCGGTCTCGGAGTACTGTGCCTCCGTTGCCGCCCCTCTGGTTCCTCATAGCTGAATTGTTACATGCATTGTGGTATTTTAGCATGCTTCATAGGAATTTAATACTGCAACGCGCCCTTTCATGCTATAATTTCCGTGTTTTCAAACACAGGAGGTAGATATGTCTCAGAAATACAGTGCACTGTTAATGGATCTCGATGGAACCCTCGTGAACACGCTCTACAGTCTTCAGGACACGATGAATAAAACCATGGATGAGCTGGGGCTCGATCGCATCACGATGGAGCAGACGAAGAAGTTCGTCGGAAACGGAGGGGAGAAGTTCGTCGAGCGCGCCCTCGCGGCGACCGCGGATCGTTACTACAGAGAAGCGGAGAAGTGGGAGGAGAAGGACGAGGACAGGGCCATCGATCTCGACCAGAAGGCGGATGAGGTGATGGAGCTCTTCGACGATGCCTGGAATCTCTATATGGGTTTCTTCCAGGAGAACTGCACCTACAAGGCGGAACCGTATCCGGGGCTGAAGGTCTGCCTCGACGAGCTGAAGGCAGAGGGCTGGAAGCTCGCCTGCATCACGAACAAGTCGCTGCACGAAGCCGTCAAGGTCCTCGATACCGCTTACGGTGCCGGCTACTTCGATTATATCTCAGGCGATGACGGCACCCACCCGCTGAAGCCGGACACCGGCGTCGTCGACGATGCCCTCGCCCACATCGGAAAGACCGCGGCGGACTGCCTCTATGTCGGCGACACAAACACCGATATGGAAACGGCGAAGCGCGCAGGCATCCCGTCCATCGGCTGCATCTACGGCTTCCGGACGCAGGAGGAGCTCGAGGAGAGCGGCGCAGCGATCTGCATCGAGCAGGCCGCAGACCTCCGGAAGGCAATCGACTATCTTTCCGAGTGAGTCCTTTCTCCTATATAGTACGGTTTCCGCATCTGATGACGGGGCCAATGCAGACGCCCTCAACTCTTAAATCTTTCGAAACTCTTCGGATTACGGAACAGCTCAATTGACAAGCGGAAATGCACTGACTATACTTAGCAGTGTTGTAAAGAGAGTGCTAATGAGACTGTGAGGTACGTTCCTCTTGTGAACACCGGAGCTTATGGGCCGGGTATGTACCGTGCGGTCGTTTGCATTGTCCTGATAAAGCAAATGATGACTGGAAGGAGTAATCATATGACACGTATAGATATCGTATCCGGTTTCCTTGGAGCCGGAAAGACCACCTTCATTCAGCGCCTGCTGGATGAGGCTTTAAAGACGGAGAAGGTCGTGCTGATCGAGAACGAGTTCGGTGAGATCGGCATCGACGGCGGTTTCCTGAAGGATGCCGGCATCGAGATCCGTGAGATGAACCAGGGCTGCATCTGCTGTTCACTGGTCGGTAATTTCGAGAAGTCCCTGCAGGAGGTCGTGGAGACCTACCAGCCAGACCGGATCATCATCGAGCCGTCGGGTGTCGGCAAGCTGTCCGACATCATCGGTGCAGTGAAGGCGGTTTCCGGCAACCTCGACGTCGAGCTGGATGCGGCGGTAACCATCGTGGATGCACAGAAGGCGAAGCTCTACTCGAAGAACTTCGGTGAGTTCTTTAACAACCAGATCCTGTATGCGGGTACGGTCGTGCTGTCGAGAACCGATATCGCAGCTGAGGAGAAGGTCGACACCGCGGTGAAGATCGTGAAGGAGATCAATCCGAAGGCCCAGGTCGTAACGACACCGGAGGCACAGCTCACCGGCGAGCAGCTCATCCGTATCATCTCCGGTAAGGATGACCTCGAGGAGTCCATGATGAAGGAAGTCATGGAGAGAGTGCATGCGCATGAGGGTGAGGAAGAGGACGACGATGATCACGATGTGATCGAGACCCTCGATAATGGTATCACCATCCACCATCATCATGACCACCATCACCATCATCACCACCA
>JAUNWX010000025.1:3966-30743 GCA_030540075.1 Lachnospiraceae bacterium | reverse complement strand
GGGGGCAGGGGGTGTTTGAAGATGCCCGTTTCACAAACGGGCATTTTCTTGTATGGAATCGTTTCTGGAAAGATTCCGGGCAAGGTGGTACCGTACGCTGAGATGATGGAAAGTGCTTGTTTTGTATGGATCCGCGTGTGTCTGATGCTGTTTAAACGTATTGCAAATATGCGGATTAGCTATTAGAATAAGTGGAGTTTTAGGATGATTATGGTGGATAACTGTCCGCTTTTTTGAAAGGAGACGAGATGAGAGAGGATACGATCTGTGCACTGGCGACGGCTGCCGTCGAATCCGGTATAGGAATCATACGTGTCAGCGGGCCGGATGCGGTTCCGATCGTGTCGACACTCGTCCGCTCGAAGAGTGGTCACGCAGTGGATATCTCGGAAACGCATCGTATCCGGTATGCGTTCATCTATGATGCTGAGGAGCCGCTCGATGAAGTTCTGATCCTGACGATGCTTGCGCCGCGTTCGTATACGGGTGAAGACACGGTGGAAATCGACTGTCATGGCGGTGTGCTCATGATGCGGAAGATTCTCGATTCCGTGGTGCGGGCCGGTGCACGTCTTGCGGAGCCAGGAGAGTTTACGAAGCGTGCGTTTCTGAATGGTCGTATTGATCTTTCAGAGGCAGAGGCTGTCGGCGATATCATCACATCTGAAAATGAAAATGCACTGAAGGCGTCTGTGCGTCAGCTGCGCGGCTCTGTTTCGAGAGAAATCAAGGGCTATCGTGCGCAGATTCTCGAGGATGATGCCTTCATCGAGGCGGGACTCGATGATCCGGAGCATATCTCGCTCGATGGGTTTACAGACGAACTTAAAACACATGTTGAGAATATACTGTCCGGTATACGACGGCTGATCGCCAGTGCGGATGACGGACGTCGACTCCGGGAGGGCATCCGTACCGTCATCCTGGGGAAGCCGAATGCCGGTAAATCCTCCCTGCTCAATGCACTCGTCGGTGCAGATCGTGCGATCGTCACCGATATCGCAGGCACGACACGCGATACGCTCGAGGAGCATATCAATCTGAAGGGGGTCAGTCTCACCATCGTGGATACGGCCGGCATCCGTGCGACCGAGGATACCGTCGAAAAAATCGGTGTGGAGCGTGCGCTGAAGGCGGCATCGGATGCAGATCTCCTGATCTATGTCGTGGATGCGTCGGTACCACTGGATGCGTCGGATGAACAGATCATCGGGGAACTCGGCGATCGGAAGTGCATCGTACTGATGAATAAATCAGATCTTCAGGCAGTGATCAGCGAGGAGGAGCTCGAGAAAAAGACGGGCCGTCCGGTGCTCTCCATCAGTGCGAAGCAGGAGACCGGGATGGACCTTCTGGAAGAGAAGATCCGGGCGATGTTTTTCCATGAGGAGCTCCGCTTCAATGATCAGGTGATCATCACAAACGAGCGTCATAAGTACTGTCTCAGTGAAGCCGCGAAGGCACTCGAGGAGGTGCTTCGCTCCATCGCGATGGATATGCCGGAGGATTTCTATACGATCGATCTGATGCGGGCCTATGAGGAGCTCGGCTTCATCCTCGGAGAACAGGTATCCGAGGATCTGGTCAATGAAATCTTTTCGAAGTTCTGTATGGGAAAGTAGAGATAGGAGACTGGAATGTCAGTAGTAGAAGAGAGATATGATGTGATCGTCATCGGGGCGGGCCATGCCGGATGTGAGGCAGGACTTGCGACCGCACGTCTCGGACTGGAGACTGTGGTATTTACGGTGAGCGCCGACAGCATCGCTTTCATGCCATGTAATCCGCATATTGGCGGCAGCTCGAAGGGTCATCTCGTTCGTGAGCTGGATGCGCTCGGCGGTGAGATGGGAAAAGTCATCGATCAGACCTTCCTGCAGTCGAAGATGCTGAATAAGTCGAAGGGACCGGCTGTACACAGTCTGCGTGCACAGGCGGATAAAAAAGCGTATACCGATGAGATGCGGAAGCGCCTCGAGAATCAGCCGCATCTTCTGATCCGTCAGGCGGAGGTCGCGGAGCTGATCACGGAGGAGGTATGCGACCAGAGTGGTGAGGATACAACTGCCCATAAGAAGGTGACGGGTATCCGGACGACCTCCGGTGCCATCTATCATGCAAAGGCCGTCATCCTTTGCACCGGAACCTATCTTAACTCCCGCTGTCTGACCGGTGACCTGATCGAACATACCGGTCCGAACGGCTTCAAGGCAGCAACGAAGCTGACGGATTCCCTGAAGGCAAACGGGGTACGGATGCTTCGCTTCAAGACGGGAACGCCGGCGCGTGTCGACAAGCGTACACTGGACTTCTCCCAGTTTGAGGTGCAGAAGGGTGATGTACCGGTGATTCCGTTCTCGTACTCAACGGCGTTCGAAGAGGTGCAGCGACCGCAGGTCGACTGCTGGCTTGTGTATACTAATGAAAAGACGCATGAAATCATCCGTGAGAATATCGAGCGTTCCCCGATGTATAACGGATCGATTCAGGGCGTGGGACCGCGCTACTGCCCGTCCATCGAGGATAAGGTCATGAAGTTCCAGGATAAGAACCGGCATCAGATATTCATCGAGCCGGAGGGACTGTATACAAACGAGATGTACCTGAGCGGTATGTCGAGCTCGATGCCGGAGGATGTACAGTATCAGATGTACCACTCCATGAAGGGATTCGAGCATGTACACATCGTCCGCAATGCCTACGCCATCGAGTATGACTGCATCGATGCGACCCAGCTTCGCTCGAACCTTGAGTTCATGAACATCGACGGTCTCTTTGCCGGTGGACAGTTTAACGGTTCCTCCGGCTATGAGGAGGCGGCGGTGCAGGGCTTTATGGCCGGTGTCAATGCCGCCATGCGGATCCTTCACCGTGATCCGGTCGTCCTCGATCGTTCGGAAGCCTACATCGGCGTACTGATCGATGATCTCGTCACGAAGGAAAGTACAGAGCCGTATCGTATGATGACGAGCCGTGCAGAGTATCGTCTTCTCCTGCGTCAGGACAATGCAGATCTCCGTTTACGGAAGATCGGCCATGCCATCGGGCTCGTATCCGATGAGGAATATGAGAAGACTGTGGAGAAGCGAAGAATGATCGATGTCGAGGAGGAGCGTCTCCGGAAAACCTTCATCGGAAACAGTGATGAGGTAAACCATTTCATGGAGGCGCATGGATCGACGGCGCTCAGCTCCGGCGTTTCCCTCGCGGAGCTCATCAAGCGTCCGGAGCTCGATTATGAGAGCCTGAAGGCACTGGATCCGAAACGACCGGAGCTTCCGTATGGCGTACGTGAAGAGGTCGGCATCGAGATCAAGTACGAGGGATACATCCGGCGGCAGGAGCAGCAGGTCGAGGGTTTCCGCCGCATGGAAAATAAGCGTATCCCGAAGGATATACGCTATGCGGAGGTCGGAAATCTCCGTATCGAGGCGAGACAGAAGCTCGAGCGCATCCGTCCGGAAAACATCGGTATGGCGAGCCGTATCAGTGGCGTCAATCCGGCAGATATTTCGGTTCTGCTGATCTACCTCGAGACGTTCCACGCATCAAAGAAGGATGCAGATACGTAAAGAAGATCCCGTCGCCGCATGACGATCCATCCTCTTTTCTGAAAAGAAACAGCTGGTAAGAAGGATCAATCAGAGAACAGATAAAACAATAGAAAATACAGGGAGCAGTATGACCGATACATTTTACAGTCGACTGAAGGAGCAGGCGGAAGCACTGGGCATCCAGCTGAGCGACACGCAGATCGAACAGTTATTTACATATTATGAGATGCTGGTGGAAACCAATAAGGTGATGAACCTGACGGCCATCACGGAGGAATCCGAGGTCGTGACGAAGCACTTCATCGATTCCATGGCCATCGTAAAAGCCGTCGTGAAAAACGAGAATGTTTCACGTGAAACATTGAGCGGAAAGACACTGATCGATGTCGGAACCGGTGCGGGTTTTCCGGGACTGGTGCTGAAGATCGTATTTCCGGAGCTGAAGGTTACACTGAGCGATTCACTGCAGAAGCGTCTTCGTTTCCTCGAGGATGTCATCGCGAAGCTCGGACTTCAGGAGGTCGAGACCATCCATGGAAGAGCCGAGGACCTCGGCCATCAGAAGCAGCTTCGTGAGCGCTTCGATTTATCGACCTCACGGGCGGTGGCAAACATGTCAACATTGAGCGAATATGATCTGCCGTTTGTGAAGAAGGACGGCTACTTCATCGCATACAAGTCGGGCGAGGTCGGCGAGGAGCTGACGGCGGCGGAGAGTGCGATCCGAAAGCTCGGTGGCAAACTGGAGCAGGAGGTAGAGTACATGCTTCCGGAGTCGGACATCCGCAGATCACTGATCACGATCCGAAAGGCAAAGGAAACACCGAAGATCTACCCGCGAAAGGCCGGCACACCGGCGAAGGATCCGCTGAAATAAATCGAATATTGATAAACACAGGAGATAAGAGTAAATTACCATGCATGGCGATTTACTCTTATATTTGGAAGGAAAACAGTTTTAATATGAAGAAAAATCGGATTGCATTGATTTCAAATTTGCTGCTCCTGCTGACGGCGATCATCTGGGGCTTTGCGTTCGTCGCGCAGAGCGTCGGTATGAATTATGTCGGGCCGTGGACCTTCGTGTTCTCGCGTTTCATCATCGCGGCGATTCTGCTTCTGCCGCTCTCGGCGTTTTCGGAGAAGAACTATCGTGCATCGCTGCCGGCCGCAGTGGAAGAGAAGCACTATAAAAGGGAAGCGATGCTTGGTGGTGCGGTCTGCGGGCTCTGCCTTGGTGCGGCGAGTATCACGCAGCAGATCGGTATGCAGACGACCACCCCGGGAAAGGCCGGATTTATCACCGCCTGTTATGTCGTCATCGTGCCGGTGCTCGGTATATTCATAGGAAAGAAACCGAAGAAAACGATCTGGCTGAGTGTGGCGCTGGCGCTGATTGGTCTTTACCTCATCAGTATGCATGGCGGCATGACGATCGAGCGGGGCGATGCGATGGTGAGTCTCTGTGCACTGCTGTTTTCGTTTCAGATCATTTCCGTCGATCATTTCTCGGAGAAGGTGAATCCGATCCGGCTGTCGAATATTCAGTTCTTCTTTGCATCCGTCGTCGGATTGATCGGTATGATTCTCTTTGAGAGGCCGGATATGGCGGGTATCCTTGGTGCGATGCCGTCGATTCTGTATGCGGGTGTGCTTTCATCGGCGGTCGGCTATACGCTGCAGGTGCTGGCGCAGAAGAATACGGATCCGACGATCGCGTCGCTGCTGATGTCGCTGGAGTCGGTGTTCTCGGTGGTCGGTGGCTTCCTGATCCTTCATCAGATGCTGTCGATGCAGGAACTCGTCGGATGTGTGATCGTGTTTGCAGCGGTGATCATCGCACAGCTCGTCTGACATCTCAGTAAAATAAATAGAGTGCCCGGAGGGCCAGTAACATAAGCACAGTACTGCGAGCTCGGAAGACTCTAAAATCCCATCCCTAAGAAGTACTAGGCCCTCTGCAATAGCTGAGTTTTTTGAGAAAAACTCAGCATTGACAGAGGGTTCCAAGGAGAGATACACCAAGTACTTCTAAGGAATGGGATTTTGATTCTTCACGACCTCTTCGTATGGCTTCTGTTACTGGTCCTCCGGGACACTCTTCCGAAACTATAATACAGAGAAAAAATCGGTACGTGGTGGTGTCAAAATTTGACACGTATATATGTATGGGGTAAAATATCGACAGTGATAGTGTTTCACGTGAAACATTATCACTGTTTTTCTTTTAGATAAGGCATCTGAATGTTTCACGTGAAACATTTTAAGTTTACATTAAATCGATCACGGGAGAGTGTAATGGGTAAAATTATAGCGATTACGAATCAGAAGGGTGGCGTCGGGAAGACGACGACGGCAGTGAATCTGGCAGCGACGCTTGCGGAGGCCAATCAGCGGGTTCTTCTGGTGGATTTCGATCCGCAGGGGAATGCGACCAGCGGGTTTGGCGTCGAGCGTGATGAGGTCGAGCATACGATTTATGATGCGATGAGCGGCAGCTGTACGATGGATGAGACGATTCTCGTAGAGGTGACGGAAAATCTGGATCTGATTCCGGCAGATATGAATCTGGCAGCGGTCGAAGTGGAGTTCGCGGATCAGGAGGATAAGAATCAAATTCTGAAGAATCTGCTGACTCCATATAAGGAGCACTATCACTATATCCTGATCGACTGCCCGCCGAGTCTCGGTACGATCACGGTCAATGCACTGACGGCGGCGGATTCGGTGATTATCCCGATTCAGTGTGAGTACTATGCACTGGAGGGTCTGAATCAGGTACTGAATACCATCGGACTGGTGCAGGAGGGTCTGAATCCGGATCTCGACATCGAGGGCATCGTGTTCACGATGTATGATGGCCGAAACAAGCTGTCACAGCAGGTGGTGGAGTCGGTTAAGCAGAACTTCCAGGGCAATATCTATGACACCCTGATTCCGCGAAATGTGCGTCTCGCGGAGGCACCGAGCCATGGTGTGCCGATCACGGAGTATGAATCATCGTCGACGGGGGCCGAGAGCTACCGTAGACTGGCGGCAGAGCTTATGAGTAAGGGGGACGATATCTATGGCTAAGGAGCATGGACTGGGAAAGGGCCTCGGGGCCATCTTCGGAACCAGTACGACGGTAAAATCGGATCGTCCGAAAACGGAGCATCGTTATAAGACGGTCGCGGAGAAGGCAGCGGAACAGTCCGGGACAGCGGAGGGCCTTGCGGAGCCAATGCAGGCGACCGGAGAGACTTCTGCAGAAGCGGAGAAGAGCGTCAGCAGCAGAAAAAAGCGGGTGACCGCGGCAGCAAAAAAAGAAACGACGAAGAAGAGCACAGAAAACACCGTAATCGTGATGGCAGACGAAGACGTCGTGCATGAGAATACGGTCACGAAAGATGCGAAGAATATTCGCAGCACCGAAACCGTGCATGACACGGAAGAGGACGGTATGCTGTTTGTGAAGCTGAGCCGTATTCAGCCGGATCCGGATCAGCCGAGAAAGAACTTCGATGAGGAGAAGCTGAACGAGCTCGCAGAGTCCATCCGAACCTACGGGATGATATCACCGATCGTGGTGAAGAAGAGAGGCGCACTGTACGAGATCGTCGCTGGTGAGCGCCGCTGGAGAGCCGCACGTATCGCCGGTCTCAAGGAGATTCCAGTGGTCATCAAGGAGGTTGATGAAAAGACGAGCCGTGAGCTGTCCATCATCGAGAATATCCAGCGTGATGACCTGAATGCGGTCGAAGAAGCGAGAGCGTATCAGTCTCTGATCGAGGAGTATGGACTGACCCAGGAGGAGGTCGCTGCACGTGTAGCGAAGAATCGTTCGACCATCACGAACAGTCTGAGACTTCTGAAGCTGGAGCCGGAGATCCTCACACTTCTCCAGGATGGAAAAATCACGCAGGGACACGCCCGTGCACTGCTGGCAGTCGAGGATACGGAGCTCCGGAAGAAGATCGCCGAGAAGTGTACGAAGGAGAATCTCTCCGTACGAGAGATCGAGACCCTCGTCAAGCTCGATAAGCTCTCGAAGGCGAAGAAGGAGAAGAAATCCTCTCCGGAGGCCCAGGAGCTCCGGCGCCTCAAGGTGATCTATAAGGATCTCGAGCGGAAGATGAAGACGAAGCTCGGTACGAAAGTCTCCATCGTCCCGAAAAACACAGAGCGTGGCACACTCGAAATCGAATATTATTCGCAGGATGATCTGGATCGTATCTTTATGATACTGAATTCCAGCAGAAATGATTAAGCAGAGCGAGGAAATATATGATCGTAACAGAGACGCTTCTGCTCGGAATCGCAGCCGCAGGGCTGCCGATCGGCCTCATCTCGCTGATTCTGGCCATTCGGGCAAATGCAAAATATAAGAGACTGTATCGCCAGTATGATTACTTCATGCGCGGTAAGGATGCAGAGACCCTGGAGGACTATTTCGTCGATCTCCAGAAGCATGTGGAGGCCCTCGAAAAGGAGGATCTCAAGAATAAGGATGTCATGCGTGTACTCAATAAGAATATCCGTGCATCCTTTCAGAAGCTCGGCATCATCCGGTACAACGCCTTCGTTGGCATGGGCGGCAATATGTCCTTCGCCATCGCGATGCTGGATAGTACGAACAGTGGATTCGTCATCAACTCCGTGCACTCGAGAGAGGGCTGCTTCCTTTATATAAAGGATGTTGATGCCGGTACCACGGAAGTGGAGCTCGGTGCGGAGGAGCAGCTCGCGCTGGAACAGGCACTGGGCTATAGAGAGAAAGAAAAACAGCAGTGAAAAAACAGACACGAAAAAAACTGAAAAAATTTCTGGCGATGGGTGCGGTATTTCTGATCGCACTCATCCTCTATTTTTACCGATCCTACCACTCGATGGAGCGGCAGAATACGGTGTACTCTACGATGGATGAGCCAAGTCTGCCGGTGGCCTATGTGTCGAGTGGCGATTACCTCATGAATCCGATGCATGCTTATCTGCAGGATATGGGAAAGCAGGCGGCCCGCGATATGATTACGGTGCTGCCACAGGATCGTCAGCTGAAGCTTGTCGTGCAGGAGTACGATAACATGGTGGCTTCTGCAGGCTACGAGATCCGTACACTGGATCTCAGCCACCTCATCGAAAAGGGGACGGTCTCCGACATCAGCCGGAGTGATGGCAACGCAAGCTTCGTCCTGCCGATTCAGAATCTCATCAATAAGGATCAGGCGTATCTTCTGCATATCACGCTCGAGACGGGTGCCCACACCCTGAACTACTACACACGTATCCTCTGGACCGATCGTGATTACACGAAGGCGATGGAGGATGTCGCGTTAAAGTTCACGACGGGCAGCTTCGATCCGGCGAACAGCAGGGATATCACGACCTATCTCGAAACGAAGGATACGGCGGATAATTCGAGTCTCGGGCATGTCGATCTGCACTCGAGCTACAGTCAGATCACCTGGGGCAAGACCGGGATGCAGCCGAAGGGAAACTTCTATATGACGCTCCGGGAATTTGACGGCATGATGGGCGAGATTCAGATCAGCTACGAGTCGTATATGACGGATGAAAACGGCGAGGAGAAGCACTTTCTGAATGAGGATAACTTCGTCTTCCGAAACGATCCGGAGCGCGTCTACATGATGGATTTTGACCGGACGACACATCAGATCTTCGATGGTAACAGCGAAGATTTCGAAGGGAAGCGGATCACGCTCGGTGTCGGAAATACGGATGACATCGCCGTGCAGAAGTCGGAAAATGAGCATTATATCGCGTTTAAGACGGATCAGGGGCTCTGGCGCTACGATCAGTCCTCGAAGAGCGGACATGCGGTGAATATCTTCAGCTACCGCTCGGATACGGATGATGGTGTCCGTGCAGACTATGATCAGCATGACATCAAGATCCTGTCGGTGTCCGATAAAGGCGATGTGGATTTTCTCGTCTACGGTTATGTGAACCGGGGAAGCCATGAGGGTTATAACGGTATCCTGTACTACCGCTATGACAGCTCGGATGATACAGTGACGGAAAACTTCTTCATCGCGATTCCGGAGGTATATGAGCAGATACGCTGGAATATCGAGCAGCTCGCCTATCTGTCCGGTGACGGACTTCTGTACCTGTACTATGGCGGCAGCATCTATGGCATCGATACGAACAGCCTCGAGGTCGTCACGATCGCGACAGGACTGCAGGAGTCGGGCTTCGCAAGCTCGGATACGCAGCAGTACATCGCTTATCAGAATCCGGATGCGGAGGACATCTATCATGCCGGGAAGATCACGCTCGTAAATCTCGAGAGTAATCAGTCCAGCGAGATTCAGGGTGGTGGCTATCTTCGTGTGATCGGCTTCAACCAGGATGATCTGATCTATGGTGTCATCAATCCGGCCTACGCCAGCATCTATACCGAGAAGCATAAGATTCCGATCAGCGAAATCCACATCATCGGACCGGATCTCAGCGATAAAACGAGCTATGCAAAGGATGGACTGCTCTTCACGAATGTGCGTGTGAGCGGTACCCGCATTCACTTCGATAAGATCCGTCCGGTCGAGGGTGGACGCTATGAGGCCGCCGGTGAGGATACCATCATCTCGAATCGTGAACAGAGCGATGCACGTCTGAGCGGTGTCGGTTCGTACACGGATAAGATCCTTCAGAAGGTCTGGTACATCGAGATCAAGGACCTCGGCACGAAGCATGTGCGGAGCACGACGCCGAAGAACCTCTCCCTCGAGCGTGCCTCCGCCCTCGACCTCAACATCACGGAGGATAAAAATGCGATGCCGATGTTCTATGCCTACGCGCACGGCCATTTCCAGGGCCGTATCCGGACGCTCGAAGAGGCGTACGAGCTCGTGTACGATGACTTCGGCTACGTCCTCACCGCCGATGGGGAATTCGTATGGAATCGTGTGGATAAGAGTACGATGGTGACGATCCGGAACGCGACGGCCCTCGCCGAGGAGCCGCTTACGAAGCTCTCGAAGCTGACCACGATCGACACCTATGATTCCTACAGTATGG
Source organism: Lachnospiraceae bacterium (assembly GCA_030540075.1). Taxonomy (GTDB): domain Bacteria; phylum Bacillota; class Clostridia; order Lachnospirales; family Lachnospiraceae; genus Oribacterium. The sequence goes on along the minus strand of JAUNWX010000025.1, from coordinate 20,169 downwards.
TCAATGCTTATGGCATGGACCTCAGCTCCGCCCTTTACTTCCTGAATAAGGGCTACCCGCTGATTGCGTATCTCGGGGACAGCTGCTATCTGATCTACAGCTATGACTCCTTTAATATCCGTCTGGTGGATCCGGTGAGCGGAAGCCAGAATGTCGTCGGAAGAGAGGATGCGGAAGCGATGTTCCGGCAGGATGGTAATCGATTCGTCGGAATCGTGCCGCACAAGACATAAGAAAACCGGAGGCGAAAGCCTCCGGTTTTTCTTTAATTCAGTTGAAAATCCATTAGTGCGTCTGCGAGTGCAGCGAACTGTGTGAGGGTGAGGGCTTCGCCGCGGATGGTCTCGGAGAGACCGAGGGAGGCGAGGGCTTCACGGGTGGCGTCCTTCGGGATGGAGGCGAGGGAAGAGAGTGCGTTCAGCAGTGTCTTCCGGCGCTGGCCGAAGGCGGCCTTGATGATCTGGAACATCCAGCGCTCGTCCTCGACCTGTACCGGTGGTTCTGTGTAGCGCTTCAGCCGGATGACGGCGGAACCGACATTCGGGCGCGGGATGAAGCAGTGCGGCGGCACCTCCTGGATGATGTCCGGCTCGGCGTAGTACTGCACCGCGAGAGAGAGGGCACCGTAATCCTTCGTGCCTGGTCCTGACTGCATGCGATCCGCGACTTCCTTCTGTACCATAACGGTGATTGACTGGATCGGTGCATGGCTCTCGAAGAGGCCCATGATGATCGGGGTCGTGATGTAGTAAGGAAGATTTGCGACGACCTTCACCGGATTTCCGTGGTTGTAGGTCGCGATGACCTCGTGGAGATCGAGCTTCAGTACATCGTTGTGGATGATGGAGACATTGTCATAAGCATCTAAGGTCTCGTGGAGGATCGGGATGAGGTTCGCGTCGATCTCGACGGCGACGACATGGCCGGCCGCTTCTGCGAGGGCCTGGGTCATCGTGCCGATGCCGGGTCCGATCTCGAGGACACAGTCGTCCTTCGTGATTTCCGAGCTCCGGATGATGTTCTGGAGCACGCTTTCGTCGATCAGGAAGTTCTGACCGAAGCGCTTCTGAAAGCGGAAATCGTTCTTCTGTATGATTCTGATGGTTTCCTGTGGATTGATTAATTTATTCATAGGCGTAGTGTACCATAATTTATAGAAAAAATCTCCCGGATTGCTCCGGGAGATTCAAATTCTTCATTTCGTCCTGTACGAAGTGCAGCTTCTGGTGCTCGTCCTCGAAGCCCTGCCGGCAGAACCGGATCAGTGGCTGCGGCGTACGACGCGGGCGACGCGGAGGCGGCCACGGTTCAGCAGGTAGCAGAGGCGGGCCCAGCCCTCGACGGCGTTTGCGAGAGACTCCTGTGCAGCGACGGTCTTGTCGCTGAGGGTCAGGATGCAGCCGAGACGGGAGGTCGGAATCGAGGTGGAGAGCGGGAACATGTGGCTCCAGATTGCACGCTTCTCCTTATAGGAAAGGTAGAAGCCTTCCTTCTCTGCATTTTCCACCGCGTCTTCCGGGTGATAGAAGCAGTACCAGCGGCCGTCATGGATGGTCTTATCCACCTTATGATAATCAATCAGGCAGAAATCATGCAGAAGACCTACACGTACGGCACTGTCCACATCGACACCGACGAGCGGCGCAATCGCGGCCGCCATCTTCGCGACACGGACCGAGTGATCGTAGGTGTTCGTGCTGCCGTGACGAGGCACGGACAGAAGCTTTCGATACTCACGGTTCTCGGTGATCGACGGGTACTGCTTCGCAAACTGCACTGCGTCATCATTTAAAACCATCGGCATATTCCTTTCTGATGCAAGGCATCGAGACAAAAAACAAATAAGTGGATACGGGCGCCGCCTGCAGTCCGTGCAGTGCGGTCCATACGTCGCAGACTTCGTTCAGAAGTTTCAGAACAGAGCGTGCAGCACGTACAGCTGCTCGTAGTTATTAAAACTATATATGAATGTGCGAAACGCCGTCAATTATATTTAGTAAAATTTTAGAAAAGAGTATGTAAAAAGCAAAAATCTTAGAGATTTCTGCACATTGTGAAGACGTTTCGGGATGACTACACTAGAAGACGATTTGAACTGTATACAAAAGGCCGGGTGCCGCATGTATACATTGGACAAAAAACATCGAGGTCAGCGCGGATCCGTGTCCGTGTCATCTGATCTCGATCTGTAGCAAACCTTAACCGAGGCTTTATCATGAAGCGTTTTTATCATAGACACAGAACCGCCGTGCTCGATATGACGACCGTCGCGGCGGTGATTCTGTCCTTTTTTTCCGCCCTCCTCCTGTTCAGCCTGCGCTGGCTCATGAACACCTGGTCCGAGCTCACCGTGGATGAGGTCCTGTATCACCTCTTCGCGCCGCTCCAGGGCAGCAGCACCGCGATGGTCCACGAGTACATCCTGAAATGTGCGATTCCGGCCGGCCTCATCGCGATCGTCATCATCGCGATCTTCATCGTCTGCCGGCATAAGCAGAACTACCGAAAGCTCGTGACACTGGCCCTGCTCGCCGCGTTTTTCACCACCGGCATCACCGTAGTGGATGCCTGGGACGACCTCGACATCGGCGCCTACATCAAGTCGCAGCTCGAGACCTCCCGCTTCATCGACGATCATTACGTCGATCCGAAGAACGTGACGCTCCGTTTTCCGGAGAAGAAGCGGAACCTCATCTACATCTTCATGGAGTCCACCGAGGTGACTTTCGCCGACCAGGCATCCGGCGGCGCGTTCCCGCAGAACACGATCCCGGAGCTCACGAAGATTGCACAGGACAATGAAGACTTTTCGGGTGCGGCACCCACCCTCAACGGTGGTTACGCCATGCCGGGTGCGACCTGGACGATGGGCGCCATGTTCGCACAGACCTCCGGACTGCCGCTGAAGATCTCCATCGAGCAGAACGCGATGGACTCGCAGAAATCCTTCTTCCCGGACATCCTCACGATCGGCGATATCCTCGAGAAGCAGGGCTACACCCAGGAGCTGATGCTCGGCTCCGTCGGCTACTTCGGCGGCCGCAAGCTCTACTTCCAGACCCACGGAAACTACGCCATCAAGGACTTCAGCTACTGGAAAAACCAGCACAAGTTCCCGGCGAACTACTGGGTGAACTGGGGCTTCGAGGACCGGAAGCTCTACGAGTACGCACAGGAGGAGCTCACCCGGCTCAGCAGCAGCGAGCAGCCCTTCAACCTCACGATGCTGACCGTCGACACGCACTTCCCGGACGGCTACGTCTGCCCGCTCTGCCCGACGACCTTCGATGACCAGTATGCGAACGTCTACGCCTGCGCATCGAAGCAGCTCAGTAGCTTCCTCGACTGGTGTAAGCAGCAGGACTGGTACGCCGACACCACGATCGTCATCTCCGGCGACCACCCGACCATGGACCACGACTTCTGTGATGATGTCCCGGAGAACCACGAGCGCACCGTCTACACGGCGTATGTCAATGCTGCCGTCCAGCCAGTACGTACGGAGCGCCGCGACTTCACGACCTTCGATGATTTCCCGACGACCCTCGCGGCCCTCGGCGTCGATATCGCCGGTGACCGCCTCGGCCTCGGCACGAATCTCTTCTCGGATGTACCGACGCTCTCCGAGCAGTTCGGACGCGCAAAGGAGAAGGAAGAGCTCGAGAAGAAGTCGGCACTGATGGAGCAGCTCGGCCAGATCGACGAGCAGGCTGCCATCGAGTCCAAAGAAGCAAAAGAACTGAAGGAAAAAGAGAAGAAAGAAAAAGCAGCTGCAGAATCACGCGCGGCTGCAGAGAATCGTAAATAAAAACAGTGCAGGGCCGTCGCCCTGCACTGTTTTTTATTCCTGTGCGTTTTTCTTCAGGATGTAGTCGATCGCATCCGCGATGCCATCCTCGAGGATCGACGGACAGATGTAGTCCGCGACGTCCTTGCACTCCTTCTTCGCGTTGCCCATCGCGATGCCGAGCCCGCAGTGCCCGATCATCCCGACATCGTTCCAGCCATCCCCGATCGCAGCCGCCTCCTCGAGCGAGAAACCATAGTCCGCGAGGATCGCATCGATGCCCGACACCTTCGAGATGCCCTTCTTCGTGAGATCGAAGCTCATGCCGTCGGACCAGCGCACGAGCTCGCACTCCGGCACCCGCGCCTCCATGATATCCGCCTCATCCAGCGTCATGATCGGGATCATCATATAGATCGGATTCTCCAGCGCCTCCTGTACCGGCCGCACCGGCGGCTGTGCCGAATTGATGTGCTTCAGCACCGAAAGCAGCTCCGGTGTCACCATGTTGGCGTAGATTGCACGCTCCTCCTCGAAGAGACAGGCGAAGGGCTGCTCCTCACAGAGCGCCAGCACCTTCTCCACCGCCGAACGCGGGATTTCGATGCGCTGCACGACCCGCCCGTTCCGCGGATCGAAGTACGCCATCGGCTCCGGGCTGTCCTTCACATCGAAGCGGAACGGCTCATCGTGCCGGAGATGCTCCCAGCGCGCGATCGCCGCATCCACCTTCTTCGGATCCAGCACATAGCAGAACTCCCCGTCCATGGTCACGAAGGCATCGAAGCGCATCCCCTCCGTGAGGTTCTCGTTCCGGATCTCCATCCAGTGCCGCCCCGTCGCGATCGCACAGAGGATCCCCGCCTTATGCGCCCGCTGAAGCGCCGCCTGCGTCGACGCAGGCACCCGTCCCGTCTCGAACGGCCGCAGTGTGCCATCGATATCAAAAAAGATGATCTTAATCATTTGATTCTCCTATATTATTTATTTTCATCCCGCGCTGCACGGTGCCGGCGCCGAAGCGCTCCTGCAGGGTCTTTGACAGGGCCTGCAGCTTTCGCTCCTTCTCGGCCTTCCGGCGCGTGTCCCGGATCTCTGCCTCGATCTCCGCGCGGTTTTCGGCGAGCTCCTCGAGTGTCATCTGACGGAAATCGCCATGGTCGAGGTTCGCGGTGAAAATCGACATCAGGCGGACCTTCCGTCCCTGCCCGAAGAGGCCGTCCGGCGCATCGAGCATCTGATGCATCAGCGCGACGGCGACCGCGAGGATCTTCTCCGGATCCTGCGTCGGGTCCGGCAGCTTCTGCTGTACCGAGCGCCGCCGGAAATCATCGGTCTTCGCCGAGAAGCCGACCGTACCGGCGTAGAAGTCGTGCTTCCGAAGCCGCCCCGCGACCTTCACCGCGAGCGCCCGCATGATCTCCATGCCCTCGGTCTCGAGATTCTCTGCATCGATATCCACCGTCGTCGTGATCTCGTTTGAGATGCTTTTCGCCTCCTCCTGCATTGCAGACACGGCGCGCGTCGAGATGCCATGGGCGGCCGCATGAATATAGCTGCCTGCATTGGCCCCCAGAAGACCGGTGAGGATCGTCGGGTCGAGGCGGGCGGCGTCACCGATCGTATGGATGCCGATGCGCCGGAGCTTCTCCGCGGTCTTACTGCCGCAGCCGTAGAGGTCGCCGATCGGGAGCGGCCACATCTTCGTCTCGATCTCGGACGGGTAGAGCGTGTGGATCTTATCCGGTTTCTCGAGGTCGGAAGCCATCTTCGCGAGAAGTGTGTTGCTCGAGATCCCGACATTGACTGTGAAGCCGAGGGTGTCGCGGATCTCGTCCTTGATGAGCACCGCGGCATTCATGGGGAATGCAAGCGACCGGAGCCGGGTGGCCTTTTCGCCGCGCAGTGTCCCCGCGACGATCTGCTCGAAGATCGCGCTCCGGATCGTTTGCTCGGTGCCGGTCATGTCGAGGAAGGCTTCATCGATGGAGAGCTGCTCGACGACCGGGGCGTATTTGTGCAGGATCTCGATGAAGGCCGCGGAGTAGGCACGGTAGGTCTCGAAGTCGGAGGGCACGAGGACGAGGGAGGGGCAGCGCTCGAGGGCCTGGACGACGGGCATCGCGGTGCGGATGCCGTAGCGCTTCGCCGGGAGGGAGCGTGCGGTGATGATGCCGTGGCGGGTTTTTACGTCGCCGCCGACGGCGGACGGAATCGTGCGGAGGTCGATGGCCGTCGGATCCTCACGGAGGCGCTTCACCGCGGACCAGCTCAGGAACGCGGAGTTGACATCAATATGAAAGATCGTGCGGTCCATCGGGGCCTCCTTTCTGATGGCATCGATACAGCCAGGGGCAAAGGACTACCCCCAGAAGCACAGTACTCCGAGGCCGGTAAAATCTAAGCCAGGACCCCTAAGCGGCACTAGGCCCTCTGCAATCGCTGAGTTTTCCTGATGAAAACTCAGCGTTGCTAGAGGGTTCCAAGGAGAGATGACACCAAGTGCCGCTAAGGGAACCCGGCTTGATTTTACACGTCCTCTCCGTATGGCTTCTGGTGGTAGTCCTTTGTCCCTGGCTGCGCTGGCATCTGTTTCTCTGCCGATTTTTAAGAAATAATACCGTATAGTATAGCAGAGAAATAAAGTGCTGTGCTATGCTGTTAGCGTTTCCTTATCAAATGATACGGGAAATGGAACATATGTGAATCGAAACAGAGGAGGAACCAGATGAGAAAATCGAGATATACGGTGCTGATGCTGATGATGGCGGCGTCGCTGTCCGCCTGCGGGCAGTCGAAGCCGGCGGAGACGACGGCAGCGGCCACGACCGCGGCAGCCACGACAGAGGCGGCGACGGAAGACGGTGCCGAGGCGGATCAGGCAGCTGCGGACCATGTGGCGGCGCTGATCGATGCGATCTATGTGCAGGAGCGGACCGAGGATACCGATGCGCAGTGCGCGGAGGCGAAGGAAGCCTGGGATCAGCTGACGGATGCGCAGAAGGCGCTCGTCGAGGGTGAGGAGGCCGATCCGGATTACTTCGGCCGCGACACCGGGGATGCCAGCAAGGATGATCCGCTGAACGAGGATGGCATCGGCGAGAAGGAGATGCTCGTCGTGAGCTTCGGTACCTCCTTCAACGACAGCCGTGCGCAGGACATCGGCGGCATCGAGAAGACACTGCAGGCGGCGTATCCGGACTGGTCCGTGCGTCGTGCCTTCACCGCGCAGATCATCATCAACCACGTGCAGGCGCGTGACGGCGAGAAGATCGACAACATGGATCAGGCACTGCAGCGTGCGGTCGACAACGGCGTCAAGCATCTCGTGATCCAGCCGACGCACCTCATGCACGGCGCGGAGTACGACGAGCTCTGTGCAGCCGCCGAGTCTTATAAGGATAAGATCGAAACCATCGAGATCGCCGAGCCGCTGCTCGGTGAGGTCGGTAAGGACGGTTCCGAGACCAATGCCGACAAAAAGGCCGTGGCCGAGGCGCTGACCGCCGAGGCGGTGAAGGCCGCCGGCTATCAGAGCCTCGAGGATGCAGCGAAGGACAGCACCGCCTTCGTCTTCATGGGTCATGGCACGAGCCACGCAGCCGCTGTAACCTACACGCAGATGCAGACCCAGATGGAGGAGCTTGCGTACGGGAACGTCTACATTGGCACCGTCGAAGGAAAGCCGGCGGAGACCGCCTGCGAAGCCGTGATCGAGCGCATCAAGGAAGCGGGCTATAAAAAGGTCGTGCTTCGTCCGCTCATGGTCGTAGCCGGTGACCACGCAAACAACGACATGGCCGGCGACGATGACGACTCCTGGAAGAGCCAGTTCCTCGCATCCCGCGCCTTCGATACGGTGACCTGCCAGATCGGCGGTCTCGGCGGCATCCCGGCCATCGAGCAGATCTACGTCGAGCACACCGCAGCTGTGATCGGTGCACCGACCGGCGCGGCGGCATCCACCGACAGCGCCTCCGAGGCCAATGCAGACGTCCTCGAGGATGGCACCTACGCGGCAGACTTCACCACCGACAGCAGCATGTTCCACGTGAATGAAGCGGAGGAAGGAAAGGGCGTGCTCACCGTGAAGGACGGCCAGATGACGATCCACGTGAGCCTCACCTCCGAGAATATCCTGAACCTCTTCCCGGGAAGCGCGGAGGATGCGCAGAAGGAGGGCGCGGAGCTTCTCCAGCCGACGAAGGACACCGTGAAGTATTCGGACGGCACCGAAGAAGTCGTGAACGGCTTCGACGTCCCGGTACCGGCCCTCGACGAGGAATTCCCGCTCGCCCTCATCGGGAAGAAGGGAAAGTGGTACGACCACATGGTGAAGGTTTCGAACCCGGTGAAGAATTAACAAAACTTTGTTAAAAATTAAATTAATTGTATCGACAAAGAAACAATATCGTGTATAATAATTAACGAGCGAAAAATGTAAGCGCTTTTTTGCTCAAGGATAGAGGAATCCATCGCTTTCGGAAGCGACCGATGCTTTCTGAAAATATCAGAGAGAGGTCGGAAGTGTTCGGAAGATCCCCAAAGGATTCCGCTGACTGGTAACCAGAGAAGAGAAAGAGGTTAAACAGAATGGCAAAGATTGATTTAACGAAGTATGGCATTACTGACACAACAGAAATCGTATACAATCCATCATACGAGGAGCTGTTCGCAGAGGAGACCAAGGAAGGTCTTACAGGCTATGAGAAGGGCTTCCAGACCGAGCTCGGCGCTGTAGACGTATTCACTGGTGTCTACACCGGTCGTTCTCCTAAGGATAAGTTCATCGTTATGGATGAGAACTCCAAGGACACTGTATGGTGGACCTCTGACGAGTATAAGAATGATAACCACCCGGCTTCCGAGGAAGCATGGGAAGCTGTAAAGGACATCGCAAAGAAGGAGCTCTCCGGTAAGAAGCTCTATGTCATCGATGGCTTCTGCGGTGCCAACAAGGACACTCGTATGGCTGTTCGTTTCATCATGGAGGTTGCTTGGCAGGCTCACTTCGTAAAGAACATGTTCATCCGTCCGACCGCTGAGGAAGAGGCGAACTTCGAGCCGGATTTCGTTGTTTACAACGCATCCAAGGCAAAGGTAGAGAACTGGAAGGAGCTCGGACTCAACAGTGAGACCGCAGTTGTCTTCAACATCACCAGTCACGAGCAGGTTATCGTAAACACCTGGTACGGCGGAGAGATGAAGAAGGGTATGTTCTCTATGATGAACTACTACCTCCCGCTGAAGGGCATCGCTTCCATGCACTGCTCTGCAAACACCGATTTCAACGGCGAGCACACCTGCGTATTCTTCGGTCTGTCCGGAACCGGTAAGACCACCCTTTCGACCGATCCTTCCAGACTCCTCATCGGTGATGACGAGCACGGCTGGGATGACAACGGTGTATTCAACTTCGAGGGCGGCTGCTACGCAAAGGTTATCAACCTTGATAAGGACGCTGAGCCGGATATCTACGGTGCAATCAGAAGAGACGCTCTTCTCGAGAACGTAACCGTAGACGAGAACGGTAAGCTTGACTTCAACGATAAGTCCGTAACCGAGAACACTCGTGTATCTTACCCGATCGACCACATCGAGAAGATCGTTAAGCCGATCTCTCACGGTCCTGCAGCAGAGAATGTAATCTTCCTTTCTGCAGATGCATTCGGCGTACTGCCACCAGTATCCATCCTTACTCCGGAGCAGACCAAGTACTACTTCCTGAGCGGATTCACAGCAAAGCTTGCTGGTACAGAGCGTGGTATCACCGAGCCGACACCGACCTTCTCTGCTTGCTTCGGTCAGGCATTCCTCGAGCTTCATCCTACAAAGTATGCTGAGGAGCTCGTTAAGAGAATGGAGAAGTCCGGCGCAAAGGCTTACCTCGTAAACACCGGCTGGAACGGCACCGGTAAGAGAATCTCCATCAAGGACACTCGTGGAATCATCACCGCTATCCAGAATGGCGATGTTGCCAAGGCTCCGACCAAGAAGATTCCGTTCTTCGATTTCGAGGTTCCGACCGAGCTTCCAGGCGTAGATCCTGCAATCCTCGATCCTCGCGACACTTATGCAAATGCATCTGAGTGGGAGGAGAAGGCAAAGGATCTCGCACAGAGATTCCAGAAGAACTTCGTCAAGTACGAGGGTAACGAGGCTGGTAAGGCACTCGTTGCAGCTGGTCCTCAGCTTTAATATCAATCTTTACCATTCATACAGGGCAGTCAGGGCGCAAGCTCCGGCTGCTCTCTTTTTTTCTTTTATTGTCTTGACAGGAGCCCCGGAGGGGCGGCAATGGAGGCACAGTACTCCGAGACCGGTTCAATCTAAGCCGGGGACCCTAAGCGGCACTAGGCCCTCTGCAATCACTGAGTTTTCTTTATGAAAACTCAGCGTTGCAGAGGGTGCTAAGGAAAAATTACTCCAAGTGCCGCTAAGGGTCCCCGGCTTGATTTCACACGGTCTCTACGTATGGCCTCCGTTGTCGCCCCTCCGGTACTCCTGCCGAAACTGTGACATTTATCTTAAAAATAAAGGAAAATAAAGTGAGGGCCGGTGTGGAATCTATACATTTTTATTCTATCTGTTAGAATAGTAGGGTCCGGAAAATCCAGGCAGATCGTGCAGGATGAACGTATGGACGTATGAGAACAGGAGAAAAAGGGCATGGGAAATAAATTTTTCGATGTTGTGGACAGCGATGGAAAGATGGTGGATAACGAGTCCGCTGCGGATGAAACAGATACGCAGCAGGTAGAGAATTCCACATCTGGGTCCGGGGAAAAGACTGGTGGAAAGAAGCGGAGGCCGAAGAAGTCCGAGGATGGGGAGCAGCCGACGACGCTGCTTGGGGAGATCATCGACTGGTTGAAGGTCATCGCGGTGGCGGCGGTGCTGGCGTTCTGTCTCAATAACTTCATCATCGCGAACTCGACGATTCCGACGGGCTCCATGCAGGACACGATCATGGCCGGGGCGCGTGTCTTCGGCTCTCGGCTCAAGTATACCTTCGGGGAGGTGGAACGTGGAGACATTGCCATCTTCGTCTATGGATATAAGTGCGGGGGCTGCGGGCAGAGCTACCGCGAGACGGATGAGGGCGTATGTCCGTACTGCGGACGCGAGGATAAGAAGAATTCCGTCATATACTATGTGAAGCGTGTCATCGGTATGCCGGGGGATCACATCGAAATCAAACAGACCGGTACTGCGGATGCGTCCGAGTTCCACAACATCAAGATCGGGAAGAATGCAGACGGTTCGAGCGTAGAGGTGCCGATCGGTACGGTCTATGTGAACGGTGAGGCCATCACCGAGACCTATCTGCCGGAGCCGATGATCGTCGACGGGCAGCAGTTCCCGGAGGTGGATGTGACGGTGCCGGAGGGCAGCTACTATATGCTCGGCGACAACCGGAACAACTCGCTCGATGCCCGTTACTGGGGCGAGTACAACATGGTCTCCCGCGACAAGATGGTGGCGAAGGTATACTTCAAGTACTGGCCGCTCACGGATATGGGCAGCGTGAACTGATTTCACAGAAATAACACAGACAGCCGATAAAATGGGGAAGCTGTCATGAGAAGGAGGATATATTATGGCGAAGACAGAAGGACAGAAGCTCGAGGAGAAGCTCTGCTATAAGATTCAGAACATCGGCATGGAGCGTCCGGAGGACGTGGAGAAGGCCATGGCGTTCTGCGAGGGCTACAAGCAGTTCCTCGATCATGCGAAGATCGAGCGTGAGGCCGTTCGTGAGACGATCCGGATCGCAGAAGAGAATGGCTACAAGCCATTCGAGCGTTCGAAGAAGTATAAGACCGGTGACAAGGTATATTTCGATAACCGTGGCAAGAGCATCATCCTGACCACCATCGGTAAGCGCCCGCTCGATGAGGGGGTGCACTTCAATATCGCCCACATTGACAGCCCGCGTCTCGATCTGAAGCCGAATCCACTCTATGAGAAGGAGGAGCTCGCGTTCTTCAAGACGCACTACTATGGTGGCATCAAGAAGTATCAGTGGGCGGTGACCCCGCTCGCGCTGCACGGTCGTGTGATGCTGCGTGACGGTCGCGCCATCGACCTCGATCTCGGCGAGAAGCCGGGGGATCCGGTCTTCGTCGTATCCGACCTTCTGCCGCACCTTGCGCAGGAGCAGGTGAAGCGTACCCTCGCGGACGGGATCAAGGGTGAGGAGCTGAATGTGCTCCTCGGCTCGACACCGATCGCCGATCCGGAAGTAAAGCAGGCGTTCAAGCTGAAGGTGCTGTCGATTCTCAACGAGATGTACGGCATCACCGAGGCGGACTTCATGCGTGCAGAGCTCACGATGGTACCGGCACAGCATGCCACCGATATCGGTTTCGACCGTTCCATGGTCGGTGCCTATGGCCAGGACGATAAGGTCTGTGCCTACACCGCACTGATGGCCGAGATCGAGACGAAGAAGCCGGAGTACACCACCGTGACCGCCCTCGTCGATAAGGAGGAGATCGGTTCTGTCGGAAACACCGGTATGTCCGGCGATATGCTGCTTCACTACATGGAGGACCTCGCAGAGGCCGAGGGTGAGCGTGTGCGCGATGTCCTGCGTGCATCGCTGTGCCTGTCGGCGGATGTCAATGCGGCCTTCGATCCGACCTTCGCGGATGCGTTCGAGGCGAACAATGCTTCCTACATGAACCGTGGACCGGTCCTCACGAAGTACACCGGCTCCCGTGGCAAGTCCGGCTCCAACGATGCGTCGGCGGAGACCATGCAGCGCGTCATCAAGTACATGGACGACGAGAATGTGATGTGGCAGATCGGTGAGCTCGGCCGCGTCGACCTCGGTGGTGGCGGAACCGTGGCGATGTTCATCGCCAACATGGACGTCGATACCGTGGACCTCGGTGTGCCGGTACTCGCGATGCACGCACCCTTCGAGATCACCTCGAAGCTCGACGTGTACTACACCTATAAGGCGTTTAAGGCGTTTAATAAATAATTCAGTCAGGGTCCCCGGCGGGCCGGCTACGGAGGCACAGTACTCCGGGACCGGTTCAATCTAAGCCGGGGACCCGCACTGAATGCTTATGTACTAAAATCTAGAACTGAGGAGAAAATTATGAAAAAGAACAGACTGATTCTGACGGCCGCTGTGGCGGTAAGTGTGATGGCGCTCGCGGCCTGCGGCTCATCGAACAAGACCCCGGAGGCGACCACCGCTGCCGCAGAGGCGACGGACGCAAGTGCATCCGATACCGCGACGGCTTCCCAGCTCAGCGCGGATGATCCGGAGATTCAGGCCCTCGAGGCGACGGAGGTTCCGGAGCTTCCGAAGTTCAGTGACATGGGTGCGGTGAAGCTCTGTGACCTCACGGGCATCACCGTCGAGACCAGCCCGAAGCTGACCGTTGATGAGGACATGGTGAATTCCCAGATCGACTACCTCCGCAAGAACTACCTCACGGAGACCGAAGACGCAGCGAAGGAAGGCGATACTGTAAACATTGACTTCGTCGGAAAGATGGACGGTGAGGCGTTTGACGGCGGCAGCGGCACCAGCTATGATCTCGTACTCGGTTCCGGCAGCTTCATCGATGGATTCGAGGATCAGCTGATCGGTGCGAAGAAGGGCGAGAAGCTCGAGGTCAATGTGACCTTCCCGGAGTCCTATCCGAACAACCCGGACCTCGCTGGCAAGCCGGCGGTGTTTGATGTCACGGTGAATAAGGTCTCCACCATGCCGGAGCTCACCGATCAGTGGGTGAAGGAGCATGCGGAGGACATGGGCTCGAAGGCATCCGATGTGGCTTCCTTCCGTGTAGAGCAGCAGGCGCTTCTTCAGGCGCAGGTCGACTATCAGTACAACAACACGATCCAGCAGGATGCGCTGCAGCAGATCGTGGATACGTCGGAGATCACCGTTTCCGATGAGATGCAGACGTACGCAGAGGACTATGTGATTTCGCAGGAGGTATCGACGGCGAAGCAGTATGGCTACGGCCTCGCGGATATGCTGAACATGTACGGCATGAGCGTCGATGATTTCAAGGAGGAGATCTCCGGCTACGCGACCGATTATGCGAAGCAGAGAATGGTTGTTGCGGCCATCGCGAACGAGCAGGGCATCAAGTCCAGCGATGCGCTGATCGACGAGCTCGCAGCAGAGCTCAGCGGCCTCGCCGGCAAGGAGCTCAACAAGATCCAGCTCATCGAGCAGTACGGCGGTGATGCCGTGAAGGAGGAGGCCGTAAACAAGGCTGTCCTCGACTACGTGCAGACGCAGGTGAAGGTCGTGGAGACCACCGAGACCACGGCAGCGCAGGGCTGAGTCGGAACATCGTTTTAACAAAATCCCGGATGGCAGTCACCGAAAGCACAGTACGCCGAGTCCGGAAGGCTCTAAAAAGTCACCTCTAAGAAGTACTAGGCCCTCTGCAATCACTGAGTTTTCTTTATGAAAACTCAGAGTTGCAGAGGGTGCTAAGGAAAAATACTCCAAGTACTTCTAAGGGGTGACTTTTTGATTCTTCACGGACTCTCTGTATGGCTTTCGGTGACTGCCATCCGGGAATCCTGTTATATCTACGCTGTCACCGGCCTCAAAATCATGCTAAACTATATAGAACGATTCAACATTATCCGGAGGCATCTTATGCGTCATCATTTACGTGATCTGCTCGGCATCGTGTTTGCCGTGCTTCTCATCTTCATTACCTTCGTCACGAGCTTCGAGGCGGTCACTTACTGGACGCCGAACTTCTACCGTGACGAGTTCGAGCACTATCAGGTCCTCGATGACATGCAGGCCTGGATGGGCGACGAGATGACGATGGACGACCTCTGCGACGTCATGCATCAGACGATGGTGTACCTGCGGGGCGACCGCGAGAATCTCATCGTCGAGACGACCATCAACGGCGGCACGACGGAGTTCTACAACGAAAACGAGAAATCCCACATGGCGGATGTCCGTCAGCTCTTCGTGATCTGCCTCGTCGTGCGGGCCCTCGCGATCCTCAGCTGCATCGCCATCGCCGGCTTCCTGATCGTGGTCGCCGGTCCGCGTGGCGCGCTCGGGTACCTGAGCCGCGGCTTCATCCGCGCCTGCCTGCTGATCCTCGGCGTCGTCGCGATCATCGCGTTCCTCGCCATGATCGACTTCACGCGGGTCTTCACGGTCTTCCACGAAATCTTCTTCAGCCAGGGCAACTGGCTGTTTGACCCGCGCGAGAGCCGCATGATCAACATGCTGCCGGAGGGCTTCTTCTCTGACTGCGCACTGCGCATCGCCGCCACCTTCGTCGGGGCAATGCTGGCGCTCCTCACGGCGAGTGGCCTCGCGCGACATTTCACGAAATCATAGGAGTCATCTACATGTACGAAACAGATCAGAATATCAAGCGAAGAAAGACCATCCTGGTCGGCGTCTGCCTCGGCGGCGACGACGGCTTCGAGGTCTCCATGGAAGAGCTGTCCGGCCTCGCGGAGGCGGAGGGGCTCGAGGTCGTGGCGGATGTCACGCAGAACCTCGCCTCGCAGGACTCCGCCTGCTACATCGGCTCCGGCAAGGTCCAGGAGCTGAAGGGGCTCGTCTTCGAGCTCGACGCGGATCTCGTGGTCGTCAACAACCAGCTCTCGCCGTCACAGCTTGCGAACCTCGCACATGACCTCGAGGTCGAAGTCATTGACCGAACCAACCTGATTCTCAACATCTTCGCGGACCGCGCCCGCACGAAGGAAGCGAAGCTCCAGGTCGACTACGCGAAGCTGCAGTACATGCTTCCGCGTCTCGTCGGGCTGCGCCAGAATCTGAGCCGGCAGGGCGGCACCGGCGGCTCCATGTCGAACAAGGGTTCCGGTGAGACCCAGATCGAGCTCGACCGCCGCCGCATCGAGAAGGACATGTCCGAGCTCCGGAAGCAGCTCCGCGAGATCACGAAGAACCGCGACACGCAGCGCCGCAAGCGCCAGGCCTCCGGCATCCCGCAGGTTGCCCTCGTCGGCTACACGAACGCCGGCAAGTCGACGCTCATGAACCGGCTCCTCGAGGCCTGCTGTCCGGATGAGGAAAAGGAAGTCATGGTGAAGGACATGCTCTTCGCGACCCTCGACACCACCGTCCGGAAGATCACCCCGGGCAGCCACCGCGACTTCCTCCTGTCCGACACCGTCGGCTTCATCAACGACCTGCCGCACGACCTCGTCGACGCCTTCCGCTCGACGCTCGAGGAGGCAGTCAATGCCGACCTGATCCTCGAGGTCATCGACTGCTCGGATCCGAACTACCAGATGCACATGGACGTCACCGCCCGCACCCTGAAGGAGCTCGGCGCCGGTGCCATCCCGGTCATCTATGTCATGAACAAGGCCGACCGGAAGTACCCGCTCTCGGAGCTCCCGATCGATCGCGGCGATAAAATCTA
>JAUNWX010000025.1:0-3866 GCA_030540075.1 Lachnospiraceae bacterium | reverse complement strand
CCGACCGGAAGTACCCGCTCTCGGAGCTCCCGATCGATCGCGGCGATAAAATCTACATCTCCGCTGCGAGCCGCTGCGGTCTCGACCTCCTCCTCGAGAAGATCGAAGAGAAACTCTTCGCCGGCTACATCACGATGGACCTCATCATCCCGTACACCGCCGGCCAGGTCGAGCACGACCTCCAGGAGCGCGCCCGTGTACACAAAACGAGCTACGAAGACGACGGCATCCACATGAGCGTCGACCTCAATCAGGAGATGCTGCAGCGCTATAAAGCCTACCTGCAGTAAAAAAGAAAGACTTATGGACCAGAATACACTTCTCGAGGGCCGCATCCGCGACCTCTCTGAAAAAGCCTATAACAGCAACTACCTCACGCACAGCTGCTTCCTTGCGGCATCTGAGCTCGCGCAGTTTCACGCGATCCTCCGAAAGCAGGGGATCAGCAGCAAGGTGCACGCGGTGAATGGCGCGCCGTACCTTATCTACGGTGGGCGCGCGGATGCCGACCGGAACGTCGTCGTGTTCCTGCCGGATTACATGACGGAGGAGAGCTTCCTTGCCGAGGAGCCGGCGCAGGGGGATGTCATCCGCTGCCTGCATGTGACGCCGCTGAACCGGAAGTTCACGGACGCGCTCACGCACCGCGACTACCTCGGGGCCCTCATGAACATGGGCATCGAGCGCGACCAGATCGGCGACATCCTCTGTGGTGATGCCGAAGCGTTCATCTTCGTGCTCACGGACATGGCCGACATCATTGCCCGTGAATTTACCCGCGTGAAGCACACCTCGGTGAGCTGCGAGGTCGTGCCACCGTCCGCCTGCACCCTCGAACCTGAGTGGGAGGAGCTGTCCGGCTCCGTCGCCTCCGAGCGCCTCGACGCCGTGCTCGCGATGGTCTACCGCCTGAGCCGCACGAAAGCGCAGGAGCTGATCAGCGCGGAGAACGTCTTCATCGACGGCCGCAGCGTCACCGACAGCAGTTACACCCTGAAGCCCGACGAACGCATCTCCGTCCGCGGCCACGGCAAGTTCATCTTCACCGGCACCGGAAACACCACGAAAAAAGGCCGAGTGTACGCACACGTGAAGCTGTATAAGTGAGGCGTCCGGGGGACACCTGGCGTTACTGGATGAGTGCACGTTCCAAGACAGCGCACAAGTGAAGCACTTGAATGGAACGGGCTTCATAGAGGCGGCGGTCTACGCACGCGATACTATAGCAGGAAAGGTTCCAGGGGACAGACTGTCCCTTGGAAGAATACTGATTTTCAGAGATGTCCTAAACCGGGCATCTCTTTTTGTTTGCCTGCCCACCCCATTTACGGCATTTATCTATGCACGTATCGGCCCCACCCCGTGCAGGCAAACAAAAATTCGACGCCCCATTCAGATACTTTCACAAAATATGGCAGCATTTTTCTCGTGCCAGCCAAGATATACTTGAACTGTTATATCAAAATAATATTATGAAATCCAATTTCGGAATGTCATGGTACACTGGAAGTAAGATCATATATTATGAGAGATGTTTGCAAGGCAGGCGTATATGGACGAAAAGAATGGACTGGGAAATCAGGAGCGAATGGAGAATCTTCTGCATGAGATTTCTACGCTGAACAAGGAAAATCAGCGACTGCGTAAGTTGCTCGAAGATAATGGAATCATTCTGAAAGAAAAGCCCGTGAACCAGTGGATCCAAATCAGGGTGCCAGAATCCTGGCGTTGACGATAAACGAAAATGTTGCGAATCATTTTTTCGCCAGATTCTGGGGGCGAATGGATGCGTACAGCCAGAGGATAGTGAGCAGAAATGGAAAAGTCGGATATTACCCGCGGTGCTGGAATTTCTGGAAGGATGGCTGTAAACGCAAGCAGGAGCAAAAATCAGAAATCAAGAAGGGCGTTTCATGTATGGAATGCTCTCTTAAATCATGGAAACATGTAGATGCAAAAACCATTATAAAGCACTTGAAGGGCGAGATTACAATCGGCGTCTATCCGATGCTGCCAAATGGAACCTGTCGCTTTTTAGTCTTCGATTTTGATAATCATACGGAAGGCAGTGCACAGACAGATTTTGCAAATACTGATAATAAATGGCAGCAGGAAGTAGAGGCACTTCGAGAAATCTGTGCGCTGAATCAAATTGATGCTCTGGTAGAACGGTCTCGATCCGGGCGAGGTGCCCATGTATGGATCTTCTTTGAACAGCCAATCGCGGCTAAAAAAGCCCGGGATTTCGGCAAAGCACTTCTTCAAAAAGGTGCAGAAGCGGTAGATTTACAGAGCTTTCAGTATTATGACAGGATGATTCCGGCACAGGATTATCTAAAGGATGGTGGGCTGGGGAATCTGATTGCTTTACCACTGCAGGCAGAACCGTTAACACAGGGAAACAGTGCATTTGTAGATGAAAGCTGGAATGCATATCCTGATCAATTAGGCGCATTAAACGCCATTCGGAAAATCAAGCAGGACGCGATCGATTTATTCTTTAAAGAAGCTGCCAGAAATAATCCATTTGAAGGGATGGAAAAGGATGATCAGACATCTGAAGAAACAGGTGAACGAAGCAAACCATGGAAGAAAACGGAGGTACTACATCCGGAGGATGTTCACGGAAAGCTGAGAATTACGTTGAGTAATCTGGTGTATGTTGACGGGATTAATCTGATGCCTAGAATCAGAAATCAGATACGGCGTCTGGCAGCATTCAGTAATCCGATCTTCTATAAAAACCAGGCGATGAATTTATCTAATTTTTCGCAATCACGTTTCCTCTATCTGGGAGAAGAGGAGGACGGGTACATTGGACTCCCGAGAGGACTCCGGGAAAAGCTTGAAAGGGGCATCCAACAGGCGGGCATTCCATATGAACTGACGGACGAGAGACAGAAGGGCAGGCATATCCAGGTTTCGTTTAAGGGCGAACTGCGTGAAAACCAGAGTAAAGCGGTAGAAGCGTTGCTGACACATGAAACAGGCATATTGAGTGCGGCTACAGCATTTGGTAAAACGGTTGTCTGCTGTGATTTAATTGCAGAGAGAAAAACAAACACACTGATTCTCATTGAATCATCTGCACTAATGGAGCAGTGGCAAACTGCGATTGATAGATTTCTGGATATTGATGAGGAACTTCCGAGTTATCAAACCAAAACCGGCAGAATCAAGAAAAGGAAAAGCGTCGTCGGTATGTTACAAGGTGCGAAAGACACGCTGACAGGCATCGTCGACATCGCTATGGTTGGCTCTGTTTTTTCAAAAAATGTATGCCATCCAAAATTAAATGAATATGGCATGATTCTGGTCGATGAATGTCATCATGCCGCTTCAGAAACCATACAGAATATACTTAGAAAGGCAAAGGCAAAATATGTATATGGTGTAACGGCAACACCGATGCGAGAAGATGGGTTGGAAAAAATCAATTATATGCTTCTCGGGCCGATTCGTTTTCGCTTTACTGCAAAGGAAAGAGCAATTGAACAGGGAATCCGGCATCTGGTATATCCGAGATTCACCCGAACGCTGTGCTCAAGGGAAGATAAGCTAAGTGTGAATGATGCGTATGAACTGGTGCGAGATGATCCTGCCAGAAATCAAATGATCATTGAGGACACGAAAAAGTGTATCGAAAAGGGGCGATGTCCAGTTATTCTGACTCGATATATTGCACATGCAGAAGAGCTTTATAAGGCCTTGCAGGGCTTTGGAGCTCATACATTTCTGCTTCTTGGAAATAAACCTGCAAAGGAAAAGAAACAGATTGTCGCTGAAATGAAGATGGTTTCAGAAACAGAATCGGTTCTCCTGGTCGCAACAGGAAAACTGATTGGTGAAGGATTCGATTTTCCACG
>JAUNWX010000024.1:28269-31187 GCA_030540075.1 Lachnospiraceae bacterium | reverse complement strand
AAATTTAAATTTCAGCGATCTAACCAACGCTGGAACTACCAGTGAACAGTAACGCAAGAGCAGAAGGAATATATGCCCGGAATCGAATATTGACAAGTTCGCTGTTTTTTTGTATTATAATTTGGTCCTGCCGGTATGGCGGAATAGGCAGACGCTCAGGACTTAAAATCCTGTGACCAGTGATGGTCGTGTCGGTTCGACCCCGACTACCGGCATTAGAGGATGGTTCGAGAGATCCATCCTCTAGTGTTATAAAATGGAGATGTACCCAAGTGGCCGAAGGGGGCGCACTCGAAATGCGCTAGGCCGGTTAAACGGCGCCAGGGTTCAAATCCCTGCATCTCCGCTAAATAAAAGCCTGAAACCGTGGAATGACGAATTCCATCGGTTTCAGGCTTTTATTTCGTTCAGGCAGAATCGCTCCCCGAAGGGCCGGCAGCAGAAGCCATACGGAGAGGTCGTGAAGAATCAAAATTCTGTCCCCTAGAAGTACTTAGTGCTATCTCTCCTTGGAACCCTCTGTCAACGCTGAGTTTTCATCAGGAAAACTCAGCGATTGCAGAGGGCTTAGTACTTCTTGGGGACAGAATTTTAGATTCTTCCGAGCTCGGAGTACTGTGCTTCTGTTGCCGGCCCTCGGGAAGGGATTTGAAGGGTTGACTTTCCCATTTCGGAAGTGTATAATCGGTATATACCGGAAATAAAGGAGGATACAGCGATGCCGAGGCCGCCACGATGTCGACGAATATGCAATGCACCCAGAGTGGAGCGATTCGGTCCATGCGATGCCGCAGAGAGTGATCCGATTCTGCTGACACTCGATGAGTACGAGGTCATCCGTCTCGTGGATCTGGAGCAGCAGACGCACGAGCAGTGTGCTGCACAGATGGATATTTCGCGTTCGACGGTGCAGGAGATCTATGAAAGCGCACGACGCAAGCTCGCGGCCTGCCTCGTCTACGGGAAGCCGCTGCACATCACCGGCGGAAATGTCCGGATCTGTAGCGGACAGGAGCAGCGATACGGAAACTGCCATCGTGCAGATACATGCAATCGCCCCAGCCCGGACGAGACCTGCGGAAAGCCAGGTGTAGACAGCGCCTGCTGTACCTTCCATTTAACCAGTGATCAAAAAGGAGATATCATCATGAGAATTGCAGTAACCTATGAAAACGGCCAGATTTTCCAGCACTTCGGTCATACCGAGCAGTTTAAGATCTACGATGTGGCGGATGGTCAGATCGTACGCGAGGCGGTCGTGGATACGAACGGCAGTGGTCACGGCGCGCTCGCCGGTTTCCTGATGCAGCTCGGTGTCGATGCACTGATCTGCGGTGGCATCGGTGGTGGTGCACAGATGGCACTCGCCGAGGTCGGCATCCGCCTTTTCGGTGGTGTCAGCGGCGATGCAGATGCCGCTGTCAATGCACTCATCGCCGGAAATCTCGGCTATAACCCGGACGTGCACTGTGACCACCATGATCACGAGCACGGCGAGGGTGGACACAGCTGTGGCAATCACGGTTGCGGAAACCACGGCTGCCACTGATCATGGTCTCACAAAAGAAACGTCGCACAGCAGCTTCGAATAAGAGCTGACAGCAGAAGTCATCGACAGCCGGGCGACCGGGGACACACAGCAGCTGCGGACAGGAGCGTATCCGAAAGAAGCTGAACACGCTGTGGCATAATGAGCCAGGAAATCGAAAGATTTTATAAACTCTGAGGCCGGCCTGCGCCGGCCTTTCGTGAAACTGTTATAATAATTTCATCAGTAAATCGCGAAAGGAGGAACGTGATGGAAAAGAATAAGTATGCAGGCACACAGACCGAGAAGAATCTGATGGAGGCATTCGCCGGCGAATCGCAGGCACGCAATAAGTACACCTACTTCGCGTCGAAGGCGAAGAAGGAGGGCTACGAGCAGATCGCTGCGCTGTTCCTGAAGACCGCGGACAACGAGAAGGAGCACGCGAAGCTCTGGTTCAAGGAGCTGAACGGCATCGGGGATACCGCAGAGAACCTGAAGGCAGCGGCCGAGGGCGAGAACTACGAGTGGACCGATATGTACGAGGGCTTCGCGAAGACCGCAGAGGAAGAGGGCTTCCCTGAGCTCGCTCAGCGTTTCCGCCTCGTCGCTGCGATCGAGAAGCACCACGAGGAGCGCTATCGCGCACTGCTGCACAACGTCGAGATGGCCGAGGTCTTCGCGAAGAGCGAGGTCAAGGTCTGGGAGTGCCGCAACTGTGGGCACATCGTCATCGGCGAGAAGGCCCCGGAGGTCTGCCCGACCTGCAACCACCCGCAGAGCTATTTCGAGGTGCACGCAGAGAACTACTAATTTCTAAAACCAACACTACGAAGAAAGGAGATCGTAACATGGAGCAGAAGTATTATATTTGTAAGCATTGTGGAAACATCATCATCAAAGCAAAGGACAGCGGCGTCCCGGTGGTCTGCTGCGGCGAGCCGATGACAGAGCTCATCGCCGGCACCAGCGACGGCGCACGTGAAAAGCACGTTCCAGTATGGAGCGTAGAGAATGGGATCGTGCATGTACAGGTCGGCTCCGTGGAGCATCCGATGCTGCCGGAGCACTACATCGAGTGGATCTCCATCTTTACGAAGCAGGGCTACCAGCACAAGGCGCTGCATCCGGGCGAGAAGCCGGTCGCGGACTTCGCACTCTGTGCGGGTGACGAGGTGGAGGCGGTCTATGCCTACTGCAACCTCCACAGCCTCTGGAAGGCATAACATCATAAGAGAAAGAGATGAGGGAAAGCGATGAAAATCGAACTGAATCCGGATCAGGATGTGGTGAATACCGTCCGTGAAGGTCTGAAGCGCACCGGTGGCTACTGTCCATGCCGCCTCGAGCGTACGGAAGATACGAAGTGCATGTGTAAGGAATTTAAGGA
>JAUNWX010000024.1:0-28169 GCA_030540075.1 Lachnospiraceae bacterium | reverse complement strand
CATGCCGCCTCGAGCGTACGGAAGATACGAAGTGCATGTGTAAGGAATTTAAGGAACAGATCGCTGACCCGAACTACGAGGGCTTCTGTCACTGCATGCTGTACTACAAATCACTGAAGGACTAAAAGAGAAAGGAGCCTGTATGGCTGAGCTTAAAATCACTGCAACAAATTTTGAAACCGAAGTGCTTCACTCTGCGAAGCCGGTGCTGATCGACTTTTACGCGGACTGGTGCGGACCGTGCAAGATGCTGGCCCCGATCGTGCATGAGATTGCCGAGGAGTATGCGGATACGCTGAAGGTAGGAAAGGTCAATGTCGACGAGCAGATGGAACTGGCGATGCGCTTCAATGTTTCCAGTATCCCGATGCTGGCGCTGATCAAGGACGGAAAGATGATCGACCAGTCGATCGGCTACTGCCCGAAGGAAGACATCCTCGCGATGCTGAAGAAGCTCTGAGGCACATCATCCCCCGCTTCATCGAAGAAACGTCGTACTGCAGACGCAGATCAGAAAAACATCATAAAAGGTCATCGCGCACGCGGTGGCCTTTTTATATTCATGCTTTTGTAAGGTGGATTTTTCTGCGCCTATGCTATAATACTGTCATCTATCGGAGGTGAACTATGGAATTCAGAACCTATAAAAACCGCATCGTGCTGGTGGATGACGAAGAGCAGGCACTGGCCGAGATCGATTTCCCGGCGATGGAAGAGGAGCCGGGCACGGTCGAAATCACCCATACCTATGTCGATGAGAGTCTGCGCGGGCGCGGTCTCGCCGGCAAGCTCATGACACGGCTCATCGCCTACCTCGAGCGGAATCAGCTGAAGGCGTATCCGAGCTGCAGCTACGCCGTGGACTGGTTCGCGAAGCACGGCGAAGCCGCGCATCTTCTGAGCCCGTCCTATATGCCGGCCACCGGAACGGACGCGCCGGTGCAGCCTGGGCTGGACATGCCGGAGCTGACACACCCGTCTACATCCACCGGCTCCACGCTGAACGCCACGACCATCTCGATCCCGGCAGCGGACACCGCATCTTCCGCAGCAGGCATGATTTCCGGCAGCACACGACCTTTCACACCGCGCGCTGCTTCTGATATCACAGCAGAACCGTCTACCGGACGGCCAGACATCGTACGGAACCGCCATGCAAATCCACTTCCGAAACAGGAAGAGGAGGAAGAGGACGCCTATTTCCGCGACACGGAGTATGGCGACGAAGAGGAGGACGGCCCGGTCGACGGCGGTATGCGCGACCGGATGCTCATGGGCGTGAACCGCGTCCTGCAGCTCTTCTCCGTGGCCGCGCTGATCCTCCTGTACCTTCTGATGGTCGTACCAGCGCTCGAAAACCTGAACGCCCTCGGCCCGATCGAGTCGATGATCACGGACCACAATGTCGCCGAAATCACCTTCATCTCGGTTTTCGCGGGCATCACACTGTTCAGCCTGATCTCGCTCTTCTGGATGCTCTCCAGAAAGAAATACGTGCGCTACGGCACGCTGGAAACGATTGACACCGGCCGCGGCATGACCGCCTTCATCCTCCTGCTCCTCGTAGAGGTGATTGCCATGCTCCTGAGCCCGATCATGGAATCCGCGCAGCCCGTCATCGTCGGTCTCGCCATCGCCTCCACCCGCCTCGTCGTGAACCGCGCGATGATCCTCATGGCCGGCGGCCTCGGCCTCATCCTTTCCGTGATCCGGAAGATCATCAAGCATTGACAGTATAAGGAGAACATCGATTGAGAAACGTAAAACTGAAACAGATGCTGGCCCTTTTCTGCGCCGGCCTCACACTGGCCTGCAGCCTGCCGGGCTGCAGCCGGGTGACGAAGCTCGTGCGCTACAACAGGCAGTTCCTGGATGTCTTCGACACCGTCTCCATGGAGATCGGCTTCGAGAAGAGTGAAGCGGACTTCCAGAAGTGCTACGACAGCTCTCACGCACAGCTTCTGAAGGAGCATAAGCTCTACGACATCTATAACAGCTACGAGGGCCTCAACAACCTGAAAACCGTCAATGACAGCGCCGGCATCCAGCCAGTAAAGGTCGATTCGGACCTCATCGCTCTCGTGAAGTGGGGCAAGGAGGTCTACGCCCTCACGGGTGGCAAGGTCAATATCGCCTACGGCGCCGTGCTGCGTCTCTGGCATGACAAGCGGGACGCCGGCATCGAGGATCCGGCGCACGCCGAGCTGCCGGATCAGGCCGCGCTGGAGGAAGCCGCGAAGCATACGAACATCGAGGATGTCATCATCGACGAAGCGGCCGGCACCCTCTATCTGAAGGACCCGGAGATGAGCCTGGATGTCGGTGGCATCGGCAAGGGCTATGCAACGGAAAATGCCGCAAAGCTGATTCAGAACGAAGGCTCGGAAAACTTCCTCCTGAACCTCGGTGGGAATGTACGTGCGATCGGCATCAAGGGGGATGGCTCGAAGTGGGTCTGCCCGGTGGAGAGTCCGGAATACCGCGACAGCCAGACCGGCGACCAGTATGCGATCACCTGCTACCTCGATGGCCGCTCCCTCGTCACCTCCGGTGATTATGAGCGCTACTATGTCGTGAACGGCCAGCGCTATCATCACATCATCGATCCGGATACCCTGTATCCGGCGAAGTATCATCGCAGTGTTTCGATCCTGACCGAGGATTCCGGCCTCGCCGACGCCCTGTCGACCGCGCTCTTCATGATGTCGGTCGAGGATGGCAAGGCACTGATCCAGTCCATCCGTGAGGGCAGCAGCCCCCTCGGTGCCGACTTCAAGGTCGAGGATCTCGAAGCCATGTGGATCGACGCCGACGGCCACCAGGAGTACACGGACGGCTTCCTGAACTACACGAAAGGATAGCCGTTTTGGGGCCCTTCGGGGCCCCGAAAAATATTTTAAAAATAGTTGTTGACAAATGATTTAAAGTCAAGTACTATATACGAGTCGCTTGAAGCGAGCGACACAAACAAACACATAGCGCTGTCGCCAAGTGGTAAGGCAACGGATTCTGATTCCGTCATTCCCAGGTTCGAATCCTGGTAGCGCTGCGAAAGATCCCAGAACTTTGGTCATCAAGGTCCTGGGATTTTTTTGTGCTGTTCATGCATGCAAATAGTCGCAGGAGGCGGCATCGAAAATAGCCCATCGCAGTTTCGAAAAAGAAACATGGCGGGATCGGTACAAAATTCCTTTTTTGTAAGAAAAAGAACAGAATATGTTCCTTGCCATCTGCCCTCTGAAAAGCTAACATAAGAGTATGCGAGAAAGTGGGGAAAACCCGCAAAAATACATGGACACCATGGAGGAAAAAGTATGAAGTTACGTAAGTTAAGCGCAATCATGATGGCGGCTGTTGTGGCGACCTCGACACCAGCCGGTGCAGTACTCGGCCAGATCACAGCCTATGCAGACAGCGACAAGGACAAGTCAAAGGACTATAACATCGGCGGTGCGGACTGGGATGTACAGGAGGACGCCAACGGCAAGATTCATATCTATGCCACCTGGGATGCTTCCGACGACAGCTGCGGTGCAACCATCACCGTAACCCGTGATGACAAGAAGACCGGCATTTCCGTGACCACCACGACCACCAAGGGATCGGTCGAGCTCACACAGCAGATCAAGAAGTATGGCAAGACCGGTGATTACACCTTCAAGATCAAGGCGAAGTCGAAGAGCAAGAATGAGGATGGCAAATCTGAAGGAGAGCTTTCCGAGTCCGAGTCCGATTTTTACGAGATCGATGAAGATACGATGAAGAAGCTTTCATCCACCGCAGCAACCAGCAGTGGTGTGAATACAAGTAACGGCCAGACACCGGGTTCTTCCATCCCGATGCCGGGCACGTCCACCACACCAGCGACACCAAACGCAGCTCCTGCCGGCACCAGCACAGCGGCGACACAGTCGACCGACACGAGCGGTGACTTCCTCACGAACGGTACCATCACCGACTGGGGCATCGGCCACGTTTACCTCGTAAACGGCGCACCGGTCTTCAGTAAGTGGATCGTGGATTCCGGCAAACTCTACCACATCGGCGCGAACGGCTTCATGGACAAGAACCTGACCTTCTCTGACTACACCGGCACACACTATGTCGGCGCAGACGGCGCACTGGTATATTGATCGAAGCATTGAAACACGAAGGCCTACAGCGAGGCCGTCGAGCAGGGCGCGGTATTCGCGTACGGCGCCTTCCTCACCGAGCTGATTTCCTTCCTCGTGATGGCACTGGTGGTGTTCCTCTTCGTAAAGGAGATCAACCACTTACGGAAGCCGAAGGAGGAGCCGGCATCCGCCGCTCCGACCACGAAGATCTGCCCGTACTGCATGTCGGAGATCGATATGAAGGCGACCCGCTGCCCGCATTGCACATCGAAGCTGGAGGGCTTCCAGATCGATCCGGCAGAGCTCAATAAATAAAAAATATAGTGCTTGACGAAACACCTGCGAGCGTTTATGATTCTAAAACGCTCACAGGTGTTTTTATGTATCCTGAGGACTGCCGAAGGGCAGCAGCGCACGGATTCGCGTCATAGGAACGCACAGCGCCGGGTGAGTGAGGGCGGTGACATCAGCCGTAAAAAGAGTCTGTTGGATGAGTTAACAGAGGCGAATATGAACGAACATACTGAACGAACGAAAATATCTGAGAGAGCAGGTCTGACGGGAATCGTATGCAACCTGCTCCTTTTTGTATTCAAAATTTCCATCGGCATCATCATCAACTCCGTGTCGATCATGGCCGATGGTTTCAACAACCTGTCGGACGCCGGCAGCTCCGTGATCTCGGTCGTCGGCTCGAAAATGGCAGGGAAGAAAGCCGATGAGGACCATCCCTTCGGACACGGGCGCATCGAGTACATCGCGGCCTTCATCGTCTCGATCCTGGTGCTCAATGTCGGCCTCAGCTCTCTGCAGGATTCCTTCCGGAAGATCCTGCATCCGGAGATGATGCACTACAGCATCTATGCCGTCGTGATCCTGCTCGTTTCCATGCAGGCGAAGCTTGGCCTCGCGCTGTTCTACCGTCGCGTCGCAGAAAAAATCGACTCAAACATCTACCGTGCATCGAGCCAGGACGCCTTCATGGATATCCTGACGACCGCGACGACCTTCGCGTCCCTCCTGATTTTCCATTTCTTCGACCGGAACATCGATGCCTATGTCGGCCTCCTCGTCTCCCTGATCGTCATCTGGAACGGTGTCGGCATCGCGCGGGAGACCCTGGCACCGCTGATCGGCGACTCCATCGATCCGGAGCTCTTTTACACCATCATCGACTTCGTAGAGCGCTATCCGGGCATCCTCGGAAGCCATGATCTGATCGTCCACAACTACGGCCCGAACCAGTACATGGCCACCATTCACGCCGAGGTGGACGGCCACAGCGACATCGAAAGCGCCCATGACCTCATCGACCGGATCGAGCACGACTGCGAGACACAGCTCGGCGTCCACCTGGTGATCCACATGGACCCGATCCACAACGACGATGAGACCCGCTTCTACAGGGCAATGCTGGCGAACATCCTCGCCGAGCTCTCCCCGGAGAGCAGCTTCCACGATTTCCGTATCCGGCATGCCTCCGACAGCGCGCAACTGACGAGAGAGAAGCATACGAAGCACAGCTTCGTCGCAGGCAGCAACGGTGCGCAGACGCAGAAGCTCATCTATCTGGTGTTCGACCTCATCACGCCATGGAACCTGACGAAGGAAGAGGAGAACCAGCTTCTGCATGGCATCCAGAACCGGATGCAGATCGAGAATCCGGATGTACGCTGTATCATCCAGCTCGATAAGCCGTACATGCACACGCACTCCGCCGAGGAGGACGCCGAAGCACGTGCCCGTGCCACCGAGGATCTGGAACACGCAGAGCAGCCGACCGCACCGGACACAGCGCATCCAAAGGATGAGGCGCCGTGCGCACAGAAAACAGCAGATGAAGCCCATCCGGAGTCCGGCAAGCGCAGAGAAGCAGATGAAACCCAGCCGGGGTCCGATACCACTACAGAAGGAGAGTAAGCATGTACGAATTTAACGAGCGGGTCCGCTATTCCGAGACGGACGAGCATGAGCAGGCGACGATACTTTCGGTCGTCAATTACCTGCAGGACTGCAGCACCTTCCACTCGACGGAGGTCGGCCTGACGGTCGATTATCTGCGGGAGATGAAGCGCGCCTGGCTGCTCAGCTACTGGGACATCTACATCGAGCGCATGCCGAAGCTCTGTGAGCGCCTCACGATCGGTACCTGCCCGCATGCCTTCCGCGGCGTGCTGGCGCACCGTAACTTCTGGATCAAGGATGAAGCCGGTGTCTATATCCTGCGCGCCGACAGCCTCTGGTTCTGCTACGACACGGAGCGCATGCGCCCAGCGAAGATCACGGAGGATATGCTGACACCGTTCGGCGAAATGCGCGATGTACTGGCACTCCCGGCGAGCGAGCGGAAGATCATGGAACCGGACGGGCTCACGGAAGCCGCACCGATCTTCGTGCAGCCTCATCACATCGACAGTAATCACCACGTCAACAACGCGCAGTACATCGCCATCGCCGACGAGGTGCTCACCGAAGCCGCCGGCGGGCAGGTGCGCTTCCACGCCGGACGGATCCGCGCAGAGTATCGAAAGGCGGCCGTGCTCGGGGATACAATGCTTCCGAAATATGGATCGTCACCGGACGGCGGGCTGATCGTCAGCCTCCAGAGTCCTGCCGGCGAGGCCTACTGTAATGTAGAGTTTATCCGCAGCTGAACGAGCGGAGTGCCGATGGAGACATTGGCCAAAGCAGGTGGAAACTGTCGGTTCCTGACCGAAGGATGCACACCGATGGAGACATTGGCCTGAAATACAGAGGAAATACGGGAAGTGCCGCGTCAGGCGGAGAGCCCGTGATCAATAGAAAGAAGAGGAAAAAGATGATTGAATTAGGAAAGATCCAGACACTGAAGATCGCGCGCGAGAAGGACTTCGGTGTGTACCTCGCCGACAGCGAGGGGGCATCGGTGCTGCTTCCGAAGAAGCAGGTGCCGGCGGGGAAGACGATCGGGGATGAGCTCTCCGTATTCGTGTACAAGGATTCGAGTGACCGTCTGATCGCGACAACCCGGAAGCCGCTCATGCAGGTCGGCGATATCGCGAAGGTGCTCGTAAAGGATGTGACGAAGATCGGTGCGTTCGTGGACATCGGACTCGAGCGGGATGTGCTTCTGCCATACCACGAGATGCGTCACGAGATCAAGGCCGGCGACCAGGTCGAGGTCTATCTGTACGTCGATCACAGCCAGCGTCTCGCCGCCACGATGTATACAAAGAAGCACGAAGAGGCGACGGTTATACAGAATGATCAAATTAAGACCTATCATTATGAGCGAAATGCCGATGAGGTTCTCGCGATCCTGACGGAAAAGTTCGAAGGGCATGTACCGTACACCGATAAAACTGTTCAACCTGACGAAATTATGCGGGATTTCGGTATGTCGAAGGCCGCTTTCAAGCGCGCGGTGGGCAAATTGCTGAAAGAAGGAAGAATTAAAATCACAAAGACCTCGATCTTTTGTGTATATTGACTTTTTTATAAAATCGCTCGACAGTTTGTATAAAATCGACCGGATTTTTCTAGGAACAAATGCCGTTGAGAAAAAAGGCCCGCGAGAGTACGATGAGTACAGTTGAAAAGGTCTGGGGAACCTGATCACGAAACGTTTGTGCCCTATAGGAGAAAAAAAGATTATGGCAAGTGTTGAGCTTAAGAATGTAACCAAGAAGTATCCGAACGGCTTCGTCGCTGTTAAGGATTTCAACCTCGATATCAAGGATAAGGAATTCATCATCTTCGTCGGACCATCCGGCTGTGGTAAGTCGACCACCCTTCGAATGGTTGCAGGTCTCGAGGATATCTCGAGTGGTGACCTGATCATCGATGGAAAGAGAGTAAACGATGTAGAGCCGAAGGACAGAGATATCGCGATGGTATTCCAGAACTACGCTCTGTATCCTCATATGACTGTATATGACAACATGGCATTCGGTCTGAAGCTTCGTAAGGTTCCGAAGGATGAGATCGATCAGAAGGTGCATGAGGCTGCAAGAATCCTTGACCTCGAGCATCTCCTCGACAGAAAGCCGAAGGCTCTTTCCGGTGGACAGAGACAGCGTGTAGCGATGGGACGTGCGATCGTTCGTAGACCGAAGGTATTCCTCATGGACGAGCCGCTTTCCAACCTCGATGCGAAGCTGAGAGCACAGATGCGTGTAGAGATCGCAAAGCTCCACAAGTCCCTCGAGACCACCATCATCTACGTAACACATGACCAGACCGAGGCGATGACACTGGGAACCAGAATCGTCGTTATGAAGGACGGTATCATCCAGCAGGTAGATACCCCGGAGAACCTCTACGATACGCCATGCAACAAGTTCGTTGCAGGTTTCATCGGCTCTCCGCAGATGAACATGATCGACGCAGAGTGCAAGGCAGACGGCAATGACGTCACCCTTACCTTCGCAGGTCACACCATCACCCTCGACGCTGCCAAGGCTGCCAAGCTGAAGGACGGCGGATACATCGGCAAGACCGTCATCCTCGGCATCCGTCCGGAGCATCTGCACGATGAGGCTGATTTCGTAGCCGCTCACCCGAAGCAGACCGTACAGGCTGAGATCAAGGTATACGAGATGCTCGGTGCAGAGACCCTTCTCTACTTCGACCTCGCAGATGCAGGCTGGGTTGCAAGAGTAAACCCGAAGACCGCTGCTCGTACCGGTTCTACCGTTACCTTCGCACTCGATGAGGCGAAGATCCACGTTTTCGATAAGGAAACAGAGCAGACCATCACAAACTGATATTGATCTGAGTACACCCGGTGGATTTCCCACCGGGTGTTTTTTATGGAATACTATGATTTCATGCACGGATGCACGTGAAAAAGGACGAAAAATGACGGAAAACAACGGAAAATGACAGCCGTCGGGTCGATACAATGATTGATTTTAGAAATCGAATCTAGTAAAATATCAGTAATTATGGAGTACTAGTCGTATCTAGTCGTTAAGTGCAGAAGGAGTAGAGAATGATTTCAAATCAGGTTTTACAGAGCACGATTGATTCTCTCAAGAGTATTACAAGAGTTGATATCGCCATTGCGGACATTGATGGAAAGGTACTTGCATCGACCTTTACCGATAACCAGTATACAGAATCGATGGTTTCATCCTTTGCGGAATCACAGGCAGACAGCCAGGCCGTCGGCGGATATCAGTTCTTTAAGATTTTCGACGAGCACCAGCTCGAGTATGTGCTGATCGCGATGGGCGACAGCGACGACGTGTACATGGTCGGCAAGCTCGCCGCCTTCCAGATCCAGACCCTGCTGGTTGCGTACAAGGAGAAGTTCGATAAGGATAACTTCATCAAGAACCTCCTGCTCGACAATCTGCTTCTGGTCGACATCTATAACCGTGCGAAGAAGCTGCATATCGATGTCAGCGTGAAGCGCGTAGTGTACATCATCGAGACCAAGAAGAGCACCAGCGATTCCGGCGCTCTCGAGGCACTGAAGACACTCTTCGCAGCGAAGACCCACGATTTCGTCACCGCTGTCGATGAGAAGAATGTCATCGTCGTAAAGGAAGTGAAGCCGACCGAGACCACGGATGAGCTTCACCATGTAGCCGAGACCATCCTCGATATGCTCGAGACCGAGGCGATGATCGACGCCCGCGTCAGCTACGGTACTGTAGTGAACGAGATCAAGGATGTTTCGAAGTCCTACAAGGAAGCGAAGATGGCCCTCGAGGTCGGGAAGATCTTCTATGCCGAGCGGAACATCATCGCCTACAACCGTCTCGGTATCGGCCGTCTGATCTATCAGCTGCCGCTGCCACTGTGCAAGATGTTTATCCGCGAGATCTTCACGAACGTGTCTCCGGATGAGTTCGACGAGGAGACCCTGACCACGATCAACAAGTTCTTCGAGAACAACCTGAACGTTTCCGAGACCTCCCGTCAGCTGTATATCCACAGAAACACCCTGGTATACCGTCTCGATAAGCTGCAGCGCTCCACCGGTCTGGACCTTCGTGTGTTCGATGATGCCATCACCTTCAAGATTGCGCTCATGGTTGTGAAGTACATGAAGTATATGGAGACCATCGATTATTAATCCTTCGATTATAGTTCCTTCGATTCATCGGTTCATCGATCCATCGACGCTTCACTCATCGTCCGGAGACAGCCGCTGTCTCTGAAAAATCTTAAGATTATTGACATGATTTAGCCGGTCCGTGGTGTATACACCATGGGCCGGTTTTTGCTATTATTTTACATAGTGCGTATCGTCTTCCGGAAACGCCTCTACGCGGTTTCCGAAGGCCGCCCGGACGCAAAGTTCGTCGATTCCATCGAGCTTTTGTGCCATATACTATATGTAATCCCCATTAAAGGACCCTCTATAAATGATTGAAATCAAAAACGTTTCCAAAAGCTATAAAAACGGCGTTGAGGCCCTCCGAAATGTCAGCCTCACCATCGCGGATGGCGAGTTCTGCTTCATCGTCGGGCGCAGCGGCTCCGGTAAATCCACCCTCGTCCGCCTGCTCACGAAGGAGCTCGAGCCGACGGAGGGCGAGATCATCGTCAACGAGCTCGCACTGCAGCACATGAAACGCCGCCATGTCCCGAAGTACCGTCGCCGCCTCGGCGTCGTCTTCCAGGACTTCCGGCTTCTCGAGGACCGTTCCGTCTACGAGAACATCGGCTTCGCCGAGCTGATCGCCGGTAAATCCACCCCGGAGATCCGCGCCGATGTCGCGGAGATGCTCGAGCGCGTCGGTCTCAGCGACAAGCACGATGCCTATCCACGCGAGCTGAGCGGCGGCGAGCAGCAGCGTACGGCCATCGCCCGCGCACTGATCAACCGACCGGAGATCCTGATCGCCGATGAGCCGACCGGCAACCTCGACCACGAGAACGCCGTCAGCATCATGAAGCTGCTCGAAAGCATCCACGAGCAGGGCACGACCGTCATCGTCATCACGCACGACCTCGAGCTCGTCCGGATGATGAACAAGCGCACCGTCCACATGGCGGACGGCGAGATCATCTCGGATTCCGGTGCGGAAGAGGTGCACGACGACCGCAGCGAAACGAGCGAGCCTGTCGTATCAGAAGAAGCTCTGGAAACAGCCAAGGCGGAGGAATCACCAGAAAACACCGCTTCTCCAGAAGCAGAGACAGATGTACCTAAGCTGCAGCGTCGTCGATCACGCAAACGATCGACAGCGGAGGAAAGTGTGTCGGAAGAGACCGCGTCCATCCGTGAAAACGTGCCGGAGCCCACTTCCGAAACGGTTTCCACGGAACGCCCGCGCGGTCTCGGTGGCAGCCACCGTCCGCGTCATGTCAGCCGGAGAAAGGGAGGTGAGGTCAGATGAAAGCGAACGCCATCGGCTACTGTATCCGTTCCGGATTCAAAAACATATTGCATAACAAGCTGTTTTCCGCGGCCTCCACGGCGACCATCGCGGCCTGTATCTTCCTGTTCTGTCTGTTCTTCGCGATCGTGACGAACGTGCAGCACATCGCAAAAAACGCTGAAACCACGGTCGGCATCACCGTCTTCTTTAACGATGACGCAAGCAGCGAGGAGGTCAATGCAGTCGGCGAGGCCATCGCGGCCCGCCCGGAAGTAAAAAGTTCCCACTACACCTCCGCGGAAGAGGCCTGGGATGCATTCAAGAGTGATTACTTCGATAACAACGAGCTGCTCGCAGAGGCGTTCGCGGAGGATAACCCGCTCGCGAACTCCCAGAGCTACGAGATCTTCCTGCACAACATCCAGGATCAGCAGAGCATCGTCGACTGGCTCCAGAGCTTCCCGGTCGTCCGTCAGGTGAACTACTCCAATGCGGCTGTCACGGGACTGAGCTCACTGAACCGCATCATCTCGCTGCTCAGCGCCGTGATCATCGCGGTGCTGCTGGCGGTGTCGGTCTTCCTGATCAGCAACACGATCTCCGTCGCGGCACAGTTCCGTCGACGCGAGAACATGATCATGAAGATGATTGGTGCCACGAATCTCATGATTCGTCTGCCGTTCCTCGTTGAGGGTGTAATGCTCGGCCTTGTCGGGGCCCTGATCCCGCTGGCCGGTATCTATTTCATCTATGAAAAGGCTGTCCGCTATGTCACGAGCCATTTCGTCTCGATCTCGAGTCTGTTCCAGCCGATTCCGATCAGCACCATCTATCCGCAGATGGTCGCGGTCGCACTGGGCCTCGGTGTCGGTGTCGGCTTCATCGTCTCCTTCGTGACGATCCGGAAGTCGCTCCGGGTATAATGCAGGGCAGCGCGGAGTTGCATCGCTGCGTCGCGGTCTGAACGACGATTCGCGGCGTGAAAATGCGAAGGACGGAGGCATTGGCCAAAAGAAAGTAAGTATGAAGAAAAAGAAATCAGCGAAACTGAATATGCTTGCGGCGGCGCTCGTGCTGTCCCTCAGCTGCACGGCGAAGCCGAACCTCGCGGCGGAGACGGAGAAGAAGCAGATCGCGTCGGCGCAGAAGACGATTGACGCGAAACAGGCGGCCATCGACGCGCTGAAGGAAGAGCAGGCGAAGGTGAACGATACCATCAGCGGGCTCAAGGACCGGAAGGCGGATACCGCGAGCTACATCAAGACGCTCGACCAGAGCATGACGGAGCTCACGAACGAGGTGAACGAGCTCAATGCGTCCATCGCGCAGAAGCAGCTGGACATCCAGTTCACACAGCAGCAGCTCGCCGAGGCGACGCAGACCGAGTCGGACCAGTACGCCAGCATGAAGCTGCGCATCCGCTTCATGTACGAGAAGGGCGATACGAGCTTCATCGACATGATCCTGAATGCCGAGAGCTGGGCAGATCTTCTCAACAAGGCAGAGTACATCGCGAAGATCACGGAGTATGACCGGCAGAAGCTGAACGAGTTTGCGACGACGAAGCAGTTCATCACAAACACGAATCTGCAGCTCGAGGCGGAGCAGGCGCAGCTTGTCACGATGCAGGCGTCCGCGAGTGCGAAGCAGCAGAGTGTGGCGACCCTGCTCGCGCAGAAGAATCAGGAGCTCGCGGCCTATAATCAGAAGATCCGCTCGGCACAGTCGACGGCGAACCAGCAGCAGGGCGAGATCAATGCGCTCTACGCGGATATCGAGGAGCAGGAGAGCACGATCGCCGCGATGGAGAAGGAAATCAGGCGGCAGGAAGAGGAGGCCCGGAAGAAGGCGGAAGCCGAGGCGAAGGCAAAGGAAGAAGCCGCACGGAAGGCGGCCATCGCCGCCGGCAAGGATCCGGATTCGGTCGAGAAGGTGAAACCGGACTATTCGACGCGCACGATGCGCGGCGGATTTACCTGGCCGGTTCCGTCCGGTGGACGCATCAGCAGTACCTTCGGCTCCCGCGAAGCGCCGACCGAGGGCGCCAGCACCTATCATAAGGGCATCGACATCGCGGCCTCCAGCGGCTCGAAGGTTGTGGCCTCTGCGGGCGGCGAGGTCGTGATCGCGACCTACTCGGCGTCGGCCGGAAACTACGTGATGATCAACCATGGCAGCGGCGTGTATACCGTCTACATGCACATGGCGAGTCTCGGCGTCTCCGAGGGACAGGAAGTCAAGCAGGGCGAGAGCATCGGCTCTGTCGGCTCCACCGGCTACTCTACCGGACCACATCTCCACTTCGGCATCCGCGAAAACGGAAGCTATGTGGATCCACAGTCATACATGTAATCGATAGCGGAGGAGGCTTCCAAAGCTAAGCCTCGATGAAGACGATCATTCTATAAGCAGTTTAAAAGGAGGTTATTTATGAGAATCGGAACAGGATATGATGTACATAAATTAGTCGAGGGACGTGCACTGATCCTCGGCGGCGTAACGATCCCATATGAGCTCGGCCTCGACGGCCACAGCGATGCGGATGTGATCGTGCACGCCATCATGGATGCACTGCTCGGCGCAGCGGCGCTCGGGGATATCGGGCAGCACTTCCCGGATACGGATCCGCGCTACAAGGACGCCGATTCCGTGCAGCTGCTTCATGAGGTCGGCCTCATCCTCGCCGCCCATGGCTACAGCATCGAGAACATCGACTCCACCATCATCGCGCAGCGTCCGAAGCTGATGAGCTATCTCCCGGAGATGCGCGCGAATGTCGCGAAGGCCCTGAACCTTTCCGTCGACCAGGTGTCCATCAAGGCCACCACGGAAGAGCACCTCGGCTTCACCGGTCGTGGCGAAGGCATCAGCGCACAGGCCGTCGCACTGCTGATTTAAACAAAAAAGCTGCCGCATGGCAGCTTTTTTCTTATCAGAGTCTCAGCCGAAGCTTCTTCGGAATGCAGGTCAGCGTATAGTCCGTCTGCTCCCCGATCGGCTCACCATCCACATGCACCGGAAGCGCCCGATCCGTATGGATCACGGCCTCACGGCAGCGGTAGAGGTGCACACCGGTGTGCGTGACATGCTTTCCGAAGATGCTCGCCAGCATGATGAGAAGCAGCCGCCACTTATACTTCGTGCTCACGATACAGATATCGAGGTAGCCGTCTGCGCCATCCGCCTTCGGGCAGACCATGTAGCCTCCGTCAAAGGGATGTACATGCGCCGAGATGAAGAGGATGTTGTTGAACTCGTGGCGCTTATCGCCATCGAGGACCACATAGCCGTGACTCGGACGCGCATGGATCAGCTCCCGCACGAAGATACGGAAATAGCTCGCACGCCGACGCCGGAAGAACGGCTTTTTCGCATCGGCCGCACATGCATACGTGTCGGCATACAGTGCCGGAAAGAGCGCCGCATCGAAGCCGATGCCGGAGCTCACCGCGAAGCGACGATTCATGGTCGCACAGTTCAGCACGCCATAATCGAGCAGGAGCTCATCCGATGGATTCCCGAGGCGCTTCAGCTGCGAACGCAGTGTATAGCGCTTCCGATAGCAGCGTGCGATGTCGTTATCTGTTTTCGTCGGGATATAGGCGATGGACACACGGTCACTATCCATGTGCAGTCCATCCACGACCTCGTTCAGCGTGCCCTCGCCACCGATCACGGTGATCGTCCGCTTCTCCGAACAGCGCTCGGACAGCTGCCGTGCGTAGCGGCGCGCATCGCCGGCCTTCTCTGTCAGAAAGGCCTCGAAGTTCTCCGTATTATGTGTCCGTTTCAAGTATTTAAGTATCTTATCCCAGATTTTTCGTCCGCGCCCACTTGAGGCCTCTGGATTGATGATGAAATAATACATACTTCCTCCGAAGCTTTATATGGAAAAATTATAGCATTTTTCCGTCGTTTCATCTCTAAAAAGACTATAAACTGATTTTGGTATTTCACAAATTCTCCAAATCTAAGACACACTTTCAACACAGAAATCACGTATCATACTCGATGTAAACAGAAAGATAGCTGATGTGAATGAGCATCATCCGTAATCATCGAGGCGGCGGTCGGCAGCAGAACGCAGAAGGTCTGTTGCGATCGCAGTCCGGCTTTAGCAGATTACGATGAATGAACATATACGATCGATCAGGAACTACACTTTCTCAGGAGGTTCATGATGAAAAAAGTAGCAGGAATTGTTTTAGGTGCTGTTTTATTCGGTGCCGTCGCCGGTGCATCCATGGTCGGTGTCAATGTCGCCGCCCAGAAGGCCGGCATCGCCTACCAGAGTGACAGTGGCGCCCAGGCCGTCACACCGGAGACCACCGCTGCCGCGACCCAGGCCGCCGCAGAAACACAGGCAGCAGGCACGCAGAACAGTGGTGCCGCACAGGCATCCACGATGGGGTATGGCTCCGTCAGTGAGGTCGCAAAGAATGCGATGCCGTCGGTCGTCGCCATCACCAATATGATGAAGTACCAGGCGAATGGCTTCTCCCTTTTCGGGAACTACCAGAATTATGAGACCGAGGTACCGGCGAGTGGTTCCGGTGTCATCGTCGGAAAGAATGACACCGAGCTTCTGATCGTCACCAATAACCATGTGGTCGCCGATTCGAGCTCCCTCTCCGTCACCTTCTGTGATAACGAGAGTGTCGATGCGGAAATCAAGGGCACCGATGCCTCCGCGGATCTCGCCGTGGTCGCTGTAAAGCTTTCCGATATCCCACAGGCAACGATGGATGCGCTGAAGATCATCAGCATTGGCAACAGTGATGACATCCAGGTCGGCGATCAGGTCGTGGCCATCGGTAACGCACTGGGCTACGGTCAGTCCGTCACCACCGGTATCATCTCCGCGAAGGACAGAGATGTACAGACCAGCGAGGGCAGTGAGTCCGGTCTGCTCCAGACCGATGCCGCTATCAACCCGGGCAACTCCGGCGGCGCACTCCTCAATATGCAGGGTGAGCTGATCGGCATCAACGTCGCAAAGTACAGTGACACCGACGTCGAGGGCATGGGCTACTCCATCCCGTCCGACAAGGCAAAGAAGGTCATTGATTCCCTGTCCACACTGACCACACGTCAGGCCGTTCCGGAGGATGAGCGCGGTTACCTCGGCATTCAGGTCAAGAACATCGATGCACAGACCGCACAGACCTTCGACATGCCGCAGGGCGTCTTCATCTATAAGTTTACAGAAGGGTCCAATGCTGAGAACAGCGGCCTCCAGGAGAAGGATATCATCACCGCACTGGATGGTCAGGGCGTCAACACCTTCGACGATCTCTCGAACCTTCTTTCGAAGTATAAGGCTGGCGAGACCGTCAAGGTCACCGTCAAGCGTCCGAACGGCAGCAAGTACGATGAAGTAACCGTCGATGTCACCCTGGGCTCCTCCGAGACCTCGAACACCAACAAGAAGTCCGGCACACAGAGTCAGCAGAACCAGGGCTCTGCAAACGACCCGTTCTCTCAGAACGGCGGCAGCGGTTCGAACGGTAACGGTTCAAACGGCAACGGCTCGGACGGCAGCCAGGGCTCGAACGGCTCCGGCAGCACAGATCAGGAGCAGCTGTGGCAGCAGTTCCAGCAGTTCTTCAATCAGTATCAGCGTTAATCCATGAGAGGGCCGTCCGAAGGACGGAGCGGCGCATGGATGCCTTAGTGGCGAACGTATTCAGAGCCTTGCCTATGGCAAGGCTTCTTTGCTAATCCATGAGAGGGCCGTCCGAAGGACGGAGCGGCGCATGGATGCC
Source organism: Lachnospiraceae bacterium (assembly GCA_030540075.1). Lineage (GTDB taxonomy): Bacteria > Bacillota > Clostridia > Lachnospirales > Lachnospiraceae > Oribacterium. Next base: position 10,973 of record JAUNWX010000024.1, on the reverse strand, counting down.
CTAGTGGCGAACGTATTCAGAGCCTTGCCTATGGCAAGGCTTCTTTGTTACTCCATGAGAGGGCCGTCCGGCAGGGCCTCATTGTCATTGACGCGCGCGCCTTTTAGCCTTAAAATAGTTTTATATGACCCTATGAGAAGCGATGATGTAGCGCCAGAAGCATTGGCGAACGCAGGATGTGCCGTCATAGAAATTTTACCGGGCGGGCAGAAATCATGGGCAGAGGAGATACTATGAAGATTTTTAATACGATGTCCCGCATGAAGGAAGAGTTTAAGCCGATCGAGGAGGGCAAGATCCGTATGTATGTCTGTGGACCGACGGTCTACAACTTCATCCATATCGGTAACGCGCGTCCGATGATCGTGTTTGATACCTTCCGTCGCTATATGGAGTATCAGGGCTATAAGGTAACCTATGTGTCAAACTATACCGATGTCGATGACAAGATCATCAAGGAGTCCATCGAAGAGGGCGTAAGCTGTGGCGAGATCACGAAGAAGTACATCGCCGAGGTCGAGAAGGACATGGACGCGATGAACATCGAGCCGGCGAGCGCACACCCGAAGGCGACCGAGGAGATCCAGGGCATGATCGATCTGATCGAGACCCTGATCAAGAACGGCAATGCCTATGTCGCTGCAGACGGCACGGTTTATTTCGATACGACCTCCTTCCGCGGCTACGGAAAGCTGAGCCACAAGAACATCGATGAGCTGCAGTCCGGTTTCCGTGATCTGAAGGTGTCCGGTGAGGAGGGCAAGCGTACCTCGACCGATTTCGTACTCTGGAAGCCGAAGAAGGACGGCGAGCCGTACTGGGAGTCTCCATGGTGCGAGGGTCGTCCGGGCTGGCACACCGAGTGCTGCGTCATGGCTCCGAAGTACTGTGGCGGCCGTCTCGACATCCATGCCGGCGGCGAGGACCTCATCTTCCCGCACCACGAGAACGAGATCGCACAGTATGAGAGTGCACACCACGAGACCTTCTCGAACTACTGGATGCACAACGGATTCATCAATATCAACAACCAGAAGATGAGTAAGTCCCTCGGTAACTTCTTTACTGTCCGTGACATCACCGCGCAGTATGATCCGATGGTGCTTCGCTTCTACATGCTGAGCGCCCACTACCGTAATCCGCTGAACTTCAGTAAGGAGCTCATGGATGCTGCGAAGACCTCCCTCGACCGTATCTACACGGCGCTGGATCGTCTGCGTGAGCTGAGTGCGAAGGCACAGGGCGATGCGATGACAGAGAAGGAGCTGGAGGATCAGAAGGCGGTCGATCAGCTGCAGAAAACCTTCAACAGCAAGATGGACGACGATCTGAACACCGCAGATGCGATCACGGCGATCTTCGAGCTCGTTCGTGTGGCGAACATCACGGCGACCGAGGAGAGCACGAAGGCATACGTGGACTATGTGCTTGCGAAGCTCGAGCTTCTCATGGGTGTCCTGGGCATTCGTACGGAGCTCAAGAAGGATGATCTCGACAGTGAGGTCGAGAAGCTGATCGAGGAGCGTCAGGCAGCACGTAAGGCGAAGGATTTCGCCCGGGCGGATGAAATCCGTGACCAGCTGCTCGCCATGGGTATCGTTCTCAAGGATACCAGAGAAGGCGTGAAGTGGAGTCGTGCCTGATGGATTTCGAGATTTTCAAGCTCTATAAGGAAAAGCTGAATCTGAAAGCGGTGGATGTCCAGACGACTTCACCGCTTATTCTCGCGTACATCGGCGACTGCCTCTATGACCTCGCCGTGCGGGAGTATGTGGTGTCGAACTTCCCTGGTGTGGTCAATGCTGTCAACCAGAAGAAGACGACCTTCGTCTGTGCACATGCGCAGTCGGAGATCATGGGCTATCTCATCGGACAGGGTGTGCTGACGGACGAGGAGATGTCCGTCTACCGTCGTGGCCGCAATCAGAAGTCTGCAACGCACAGCAAGAACAGCTCCATCCAGGAGTACCGCCGCGCGACGGGCTTCGAGGCGCTGATCGGATACCTGTATCTGACAGAGCAGTACGAGCGCATGATCGATCTGGAGGCGAGAGGCATCGCCCACCTGCAGGCGCTGGAGAACCGCTACGGCGAGATCCGGCACGAGCAGGCGGCAGAAACAGAAAAAGAATAAGCCAGTTGAAAAACTGCGTTTTTTCGGTTCAAACATCACATCCTGTATCGGAAACCGTCTCCGATTGTGTACCGGCTCTCGGAGTCGGCCATGGATGTGAGCATAGGAGAAGGATCTAAGCATGAGAGACGAAGAATTTACATTGATCGGACGAAATCCGGTCATCGAAGCATTTCGTGCGGGCAAGGCGATCGATCGTCTGTTCGTACAGGACGGGCTCCACGACGGCCCGATTTCCACGATTTTACGCGAGGCAAAGAAGGCTGGTGTGAAGCCGGAATTCGTAAAGAAGGAGCGCCTCGATGAGATCGCCGGGCAGGGTGCGAGTCACCAGGGTGTGGCGGCCTACCTCGCGGCGTTTCACTACAGCAGCGTGCAGGAGATGCTCGACGCTGCCCACGAGAAGAACGAGGATCCGTTCCTCTTCATCCTCGACGGCATCGAGGATCCACATAATCTCGGCGCGATGATCCGTACGGCGAATCTCGCCGGTGCCCATGGTGTCATCATCCGTGAGCGGCGCGCCGTCGGGCTGACCTCGACCGTGGCGAAGAGCTCGGCTGGCGCACTGGAGCATACCCGCGTAGCGAAGGTCACCAACATCGGCCAGACCATCGAGGAGCTGAAGAAGGGGGGCATGTGGTTCGTCTGTGCCGACATGGACGGCGAGCTCATGTATAAGCTGAATCTGAAGGGCGCGATCGGACTCGTCATCGGAAACGAGGGCGAGGGCGTTTCCCGTCTCGTGAAGGAGAAGTGTGATATGGTCGCCTCCATCCCGATGAAGGGCGACATCGACTCTCTGAACGCATCCGTCGCGTGCGGCGTGCTCGCGTACGAAATCGTACGGCAGCGGCTGAACTGACGGCATGTGGGCTGATGTAAACATCGGCCGCACATAATCGTATAGGAAGAAAATGACAGGGAATCGCAGGCGGGACGCCGGATTCCCTGTTCTGGATGATGGAGGAAATATGGAAATTTCAGGACGCACGAAAATGATCTGCCTGCTCGGCAGCCCGGTGGCGCACAGCATGTCTCCGGCGATGCACAACGAGGCCTTCGCGGAGCTCGGGCTCGACTACCGTTACCTCGCCTTCGATGTGAAGGAGGGTGAGCTCGCCGGCGTGATGGACAGCTTCCGGAGGATGGGCGTGCGCGGTTTCAACCTCACGATGCCGCTGAAGACGGAGGCCGTCGCGCTCTGTGACCGGCTGAGTCCGGCAGCAGAGATTGCAGGATCGGTCAATACCGTCGTCCTCGAGGACGATGGCACGGCAACGGGACATACCACGGACGGTATCGGCTTCACAGAGTCGGCACGGCAGGAAGGCGTCGATTTCCGCGGACAGAAGGTGACGCTGCTCGGCACCGGCGGGGCCGGGATCGCCATCCTCGTGCAGCTCGCCCTCGATGGTGCCCGCGAGGTAGCCGTCTTCGAGCGCGCCGGCAGCCGCTTCCGCGATCGGACCGCCCGCGTCGTCGCCGAGCTGAACGAACGTACCCACTGCCATGTCACGGTCTATGACTATGAGGATGCCGTGATGCAGCAGCAGATCGCGGAGTCCTGTCTCCTCATCAACGCGACGAATGTCGGCATGGCTCCGAACACCGATGCCTGCATCATCCCGGATCCGTCCTGGCTTACGAAGCGGGCAGCGGCTCCGCTGGTCGTCGCCGACGTCATCTATAATCCGCGGAAGACGAAGCTCCTCGAGATGGCAGAGGCCTGCGGCCTCAAGTCCTTCAACGGCATCAACATGCTGCTGTATCAGGGCGCAGCCGCCTTCGAGCTCTGGACCGGAGAGAAGATGCCGACGGAGAAGATCAAGGCGAAGTTTTTTCAGAAAAAGTAAATTCGTGGTTGACAGAGCAGAGGCTCCATGATAAAGTATAGAAGTTCTCGAGAGGGAACGGAATGCTGGCATAGCACAGTCGGTAGTGCGTCGCATTGGTAGTGCGGAGGTCACCGGTCCGATTCCGGTTGCCAGCTTTCTTTATACGGTGAGATAAGCACCTGAAGGAAAGCCCGGAAATGGCGTAAAGTCGTCATTTCCGGGCTTTTTCTGTATCTTCATCCATCGATGTTACATAACCGTGTATGCACACTGGATGAACGTTTACAGCATGAAAAATTGGGGCGAAAAAGGGATTTTTGTGGGGCGGAAATTTTTAACAATCTCAGCAGAGCACATTTTTTGCCGCGATCTAGATAACTACATGAGGTGTCTCGAAACCGCCCAGTACGACCGTGGTCGAGGGAAGACGCATTGTTATCAGTACTATAGTTCATCCTCTTTAAATCGGGCAGTTCGTCTCGTAAAAGCTGTCATCGACGATTTCTATAAATATCGGCCGAAAAAATCACCGACCGACGTACTGCACTTCTTCAAGCAGCACGTGCGCCAAAAAACCTCCGAAGATTTTCTCACCGGTGAGGAATTCGAGCAGGCCATCCACTATTTCGAGTACTGCCGGGATGAGCGTCGTTACTACATGGATCCGGTCTATGCCGACGTCGCCATTCTCATGATGTATACACAGTTCTAGGCGATGATCTGACGGTCAAGTTTACTGGTTATAGTTCACTCGTGTACTGATCCGGCAGGGGACGGCAACCTGCTGACGGAATGGTGCGAATAATGATGATGTATATCGCTTGACTACGCCGTACGGCTAATTATATAATTCATTTGTGATAAATTAGCCGTACGGCTCATTATTTATAAATGCAAGTATAATTTAGCCGTACGAACCAAATAACCAAACTCAACTTTAAAATAAGCCGTACGGCAGAATCGAGGCAACCTTATGAAGCTTTATGATTCAAGCGATTTCGGACTTGCGATTCGTAATCGTCGAAAAGAACTTCACTATACGCAGAGTACTCTTGCTGAGTTAACCGGCTTCAGTATAAGCTATATTTCTGATCTGGAGCGTGGCAAACCTACGGCAGAGCTTGAAAAAGCAATACACCTTGCAAACATTTTAGGCATGGACATCATTGCCGAGAAACGAGGATAGCCATGTTTAATCTTACTGTTATGATGGAAATATGCGGGATCAGCACCTGTGTCGGGCACATTACCGGTACAGATTCTTCTAATTCTTTTTTTTCGTATAACGATATCTATTTATCGACACCTGACTGTCGCCCCATATCGATCAGTCTACCGATCGAGAAAAAGCGTTTCAGTCCCGAAGAGACGAAATGTTTCTTCGAGGGATTACTGCCAGAAGGTTTTACACGCAGATGTGTCGCAGAGAGACTTCGCGCTGATGAATCAGATTACTTGACACTTCTTTCCGTTCTCGGCAGCGAGTGCCTGGGGGCTATTAAAATAGTTGATCCGATAAATGGCGAAATCAAAGCAGCTTATAGACCTTTAGAAGATCACGAAATAACTGCACTTGCGGCGGAAGGCGCAAGCGAATCCGCAGAATTTGTAAGTAAATCCCATCTTTCACTCACTGGTGCATCTGGAAAAGTCGGTTTATATTATGATTATGAAAAACATCAGTGGTATTTACCTATCGGAGATGCACCAAGCACACATATCATAAAGCAGAGCCATGTTCGATTAAAGAGAATTGTCGCAAATGAGCAATTATGTTTGCTGACCGCAAAGAATGTCGGGATTGATGTCCCAAACAGCTTTATTTTACAATTGAACGGTAGTGATGACGCAGATATTCTTTTTGCAACTGGAGCGTTACGATCGAAAAATGCAGGATTCAAAAAGAACGCTGAATCATATGCCGGTCCCGTACCGCTTGCATCAAGAAGATTTTTCACAGGCATTAGGGATTGCCGCCATAAATAAATATGAAAAAAATGGGCAGCATTATCTCAAAAGAATGTTTGATACGATCCGAAAAAACTGTTCGGACCCACTACATGACCAGCTGAAATTATGGGATCTTTGTGTTTTCAACTATCTTATCGGCAACACCGATAATCATATAAAAAATGTTTCACTACTATATAGCGAAGATTTACGATCCATTCATATCGCACCGGCTTATGATATCGTAAGTACCGTAGTTTATGAACGCAGCACCGAAAATATGGCCTTTAGTATCGATGGGATTTATGACATCCGCCAAATATCTCGAGATCATTTTGCAAATGAAGCAAAGTTATGTGGTCTCGGCGTAAAAATGGCACTTCGCCGATTCGATGACATGGTAGATAAGTTTGCCGATGCACTGAACCATGCCACAAATGATTTAGATAATCTTGGATTTCACGATACACTGAGCTTAAGCCATCAGATTTTAGATAAAGGTGGAATTCATCATTACATATGAACTGGATAAGGATGCAGCATTTTGTCCTCAGGTTGAGGACGATTGATTACAGATGCAAATCGTCCCCAAGTTGGGGATGATTTACAAATTAACGCCATTGGCGTCGAAAATGACGTTAATTTTGGCACTAAAAATGGCGTTAATACTCCGATAACAAAAGGACAGGAACCAGTGAAGAAGCTGCTGGTGCTTACGGGTAGCATCAACAAAACAAGTTGGGATCACTGGTAATGATCGTCTATGTTAGAAATAAATAAGATGTGATACCATAGATGCGTCTATAAAGATGGAGATAAGAATCAAAAAGAGGTTTGTATGCTACAAGTATTTGATGCTGAGAATTGTCGTGCTGACATCGTGGATATCGATGCGGCGTTCTCGAAGCTCGAAATCGTGGTGAACGATGCTGTAAAAAATATCATTAAGGCAGTGGATGCAGGAAATATGATCGATGAATCTACGTTTGAAGACCGCTTCGGTGTACGTTTTAACGAGGATGTACTATGATTGAGTTTGTGGCGATGAATCGTAAAGTGAATATCGATTTAGAACCAGGGCTTTATAATTTTCATCCGGATTTCGCCACAGGAAAAACCCTGCTTGTGAAAATGGTGAAATCCATCGGGGAAAAGGACAAAATCGCGATTACATACCATGATATGCTGATGGGGCTGGACCTTGAAAAAATCATTGCCGGCAAGCCACAGCTCTTAATTTTAGATCGCTTTGATCTATATGATCATGAGGCAGAAAAATTAGAAGCATTAAAGCATAGTGAGTGTGTTACGCTTGTAGATTACAAGACGGAAAGAAACTTCTGCGATTTCGATGATACCTGCTTTGTGACCCTTCAAAAGAATAAACTGGAGGTATCCCTGTGATCTATCTGTTTGAAGATAATCCGGAAATGACGTGAATGCGTCGTTTCCGGATTTTTAGTATCACGGCCTGCCGGTGTCCGGATCAGTGAGGTAGTGAAAGCAACCAAGATAAGTCGCCGAATCCGCAAAATTACATTTGCTTTAGCACGGAGAAGTCAACGAAACATTGACCGTCCGAAGCATTTTCCATATAATACAAGTATAGAAGTGAACGAGGACAATGATGGAGGTATAGCAATGGCAAATATGAATGAGATCATCAGCAATAATATTATGCTGGCCATGAAAAAGCAGGGAAAGAAGCAGGTCGACCTGTCTTCTTATCTAGGCGTGTCAAAACAGATTATAAGCAAGATGCTTAGTGGTGCCAGAATCATCAATGCAGTCGAACTGCAAAAAATAGCGGGATTTCTTGGGGTATCGATGGAAAGCCTGGTCGAAATTCCACAGATCATTCCGGAGACAAATACAGTAAAAGCTTTTATGGGCAAAGTAGAATCTCCAGAAGCAAAAGAAGGCCTGCAAATTGCAGATGAGGTTGCGGATATGATTTGTTTCTACACACGCACGCGTGAAAACGCCGAGAACATGATGCAGCCATGGGAGGCTTAATACTATGTGCAAAGTATTAGAGAACAGCCTTTTTGTAAAGGACAAGAAGAAATATAAGGTGATCACTGAATGTGTCACGCGCTTTAATTCTCTTTATAATAAAAACAATATTATCCGGGATGATATTTTCAATATACTGGAAAACTATGTGACGCGTCATGATATGCCGTTCAGCCTTCTTAGATATCCGATCGAAGATAATGAGTTATGTGCCTGCACGTTTATTCGAAAGGGCTGCATGTTTGTGATGGTGAACTCCGATTTACCGTTATCAAAGCAGATCTTTGCAGCAGCACATGAGCTGTACCATATTTACTGCTATTTAGAGGAGAATGATCCAGTTCTTTTACAAACTGGTTCGATTTTAGAATCAAATGTGCTGGATGATGCAGCTAAAGAAGTGGAAGATATGGAGGCAAACGCATTTGCTGCGCTTTTGCTCGCACCGAAAGAACGATTAGAAGAACAGACGGATGTCTATAATTTATCGTATAAAGACGCTTCGGTTCAGACCATTCTCCGAATCATGGAAATCTTTGCGATTCCATATAAAGCGGCAGTATTAAGGCTGTTTGAAGAAGATAAAATAGATATCAAAACAGCCAGACGGCTTTTACAGGTTGATGAATCGGAAATCAACAAGCAGATTGATCTTACAGGGAAAGCAGCGCGATGGCAGGCTGTTACGAAAAATCTTATTCGATTTGGAAACCTGTCAGAACAAATGTATGATGCAGAACGCATGGAATCGGTTCGGCAGGAGCGTCTGGAGAGCGATACAGCAAGACTCTCTGAGCTGATTCGTCGATTAAATAAGCAGTGAGGAATGCACTATGGGAGTATACAAAAAATGTGCCTTACTGGATACAGACTTTCTATACAAAACGCATTTGGCAAGAAATAAGGATCATCATACATTAGCGGATTTCGTTCTGGACTTTGAAGATTATGATTTTTTCTGTCATGAAATGATTCGGGAGGAATTAACGAGACATCAGATTCAACCTGATCCGAATCCATGGCTCGAAGATAAAATCAGGGAAGGTCGAATAAAGATATTTTCTGACCGTGACATCCTGAATGAGCTTCAACACATTTATGGGAAAGCAGCAACGAATATGTATCTGACGTTGCTGGAAATAAGCTGCGAAACATTCAATGCCGGTTTTTTCGAAAAATACTATAGTGCCATGCGTACACTTGATTATAGAGATGATGTCGAGGCCTTCCTGGTTGCACTAAAGACTTGCGATGACCGTATTCCACATAAGAATGGAGTAGGCGAGAAGAAAACATATGTGTTGATCCAGATGATGCAGATTCTTCGAGGCGATCAGGTGTATGTATTTTGTTCGGACGATTTTAAGGCACGACAGAGTATAGCCGGTCTGACTGCCCCTGTGAATTGCATCAGTATCCTGGGAATCTTTCATAAGCTGATGAAAATGGGGCATGAGAAAACCGAAATGCAGGAATACTACGATCACCTGACTTCCTTCTTAAAGAACCAAACAGAGTACAAAGTATGGTCTGTATCTGGATATCAGCGATTAAGAGTCCCTGTACAGAAAGTATTTGATGATATTTACATGGGAAAGTTCCAGCTGTTGAGAAACGGAGATTTACAGTATCGGGGCAGCATCGAATCTCTTTATTAAACATTTCTTACACACATTGGGGCGAAGTGTGATAGAATAGAGGGGCGAGAGTTTATGAACAGTCAAAAAATGACGTATTTACGAGCTGCCCTTCGCTTTTTAAAGCCGTCTTGGTAGTGCGGAGGTCACCGGTCCGATTCCGGTTGCCAGCTTTCTTTATAGGGTGAGAAATCACTTGGAAGAGAGCCCGGAAATGACGTAAATACGTTGTTTCCGGGCTCTTTCTGTATGTTCATCCATCGATGTTACGTATGGGATATTTTGCACCGTCCGCATAGAAAGCGGGCGGCTTTTTTATATACTATTTTACAGTTTGAGATTTCTATGTAGTTGCATTTCTTTCTGTATTACATAAACCTGAATCAGGAAAATCCATCCGAGTAAGTGGTTCCTGAATATTAAGAAAAAAGAGTGCATATCGACCTTGCTACTTTATTTTTCTGGCGAATCCTTGATGATATAATTAAAAAAATGAAGTCATTACTACTGGTGTGATTCACCATATAGGAGGAGACAGTGTTATGGAACGACTTTCTGGAATAGACTTTACTGCAATCAAGGGCTTTATTTGCGATATGGATGGTGTGATCTACCACGGGAATCAAATCCTACCAGGTGTCAGAGAATTTATTCAGTGGTTGCAGGAGGAGCATAAGGAGTATTTATTTCTCACAAATAATAGTGGCTACACTCGACGAGAACTGAACCAGAAGTTAGCACGTATGGGACTCGATGTACCAGAAGAGCATTTTTATACGAGTGCTTTAGCGACGGCTGCATTTTTAAAGCAGCAGGCACCGGGCTGTTCTGTGTTTGCTATTGGTGAAGCAGGACTTTTGAATGCACTTTATGATGCGGGGGTGACGATGAATGACGTTAATCCGGATTACGTTGTTGTAGGAGAAGGGCGAGCATATTCACTCGATACATTAACTAAAGCAACAAATCTTGTTCTTAATGGTGCAAAGCTGATTGGCGCAAACTCGGATGTGTCAGGACCAATTGAAAATGGAATTGCCCCTGCGTGCGGTGCTTTAGTAGCCCCGATTGAGATGGCTACCGGTAAAAAAGCCTATTTTTGCGGGAAGCCGAATCCATTAATGATGAGGACAGGACTGCGCTTGCTTGGGTGCCATTCTGCAGAAGCCGTGATGATTGGCGATCGTATGGATACAGATGTCATTTCTGGCATGGAAAGTGGTATGTCAACTGTACTTGTTCTTTCTGGAGTATCTACTCGTGATACACTTGATACCTATGCTTATCGTCCAAGCATTGTGCTGAATGGTGTTGGTGATATTCCGAAATTGGCAGAGAAGAACTGTGCAAAGACAGAATAACCTCTTTAAATCATAGATAAAATATAAAAATCGGATG
>JAUNWX010000023.1 GCA_030540075.1 Lachnospiraceae bacterium | reverse complement strand
TCGCGGTGTTCTCTGCGACGAGGAAGATACCGTCGGAGAGTCCGATCTCCGAGATGTCACGGTCGTACTGGAGCGAGCCCTTATTATCGACGCCGAGGATGAGCCAGGCCTTGACGGCACTGTTCCTTTTATAATGTACGCCGTTGTAGCTGAACTCGTCGAGGTTGAAGAGGTGCGGGCGCGCGGTAGCGTCGCCGTTCACGGTATAGCTGAGGGTGCCGTCGGCGTTCTTCGTGCAGTTGATCTCGACGAGCTTCGACTGGTTCGCCTGCTGCTCTGCCGCTGCGGATTCGAGCATCTGCGCGAGGTAGTCGGTGTCGAGGGTGACGCCCTCGAGGCCGAGCTTGCCGTCGGCGTCCTCGGTCATGCCGGCATCTGCGAGCTGCTGGTTCGCCAGTGCAGCTGTGTCCTCGGTCCCGTAGACCGGGTTGTCTGCATTGGCCGCCTCTGTGGCTTTACGCGCGCGGTACTGGCTGATCGTCCAGGCGCTGCCGACGGCGGCGATGCAGAGGATCGCGCCGACGAAGATGCGCATCGGGCGGCGGCGCTGGTGACGAAGCTGTTCCTTCGAGTGGTTTTCGTTTTTCATATACTCTCTCCTATGCTGAGCTGCGCGTGGCAGCGGGATGACGTGTGGCGAGGCCGTGCGGATGGATCGGGATGATATGTCACGAGCCATGCAGACGGACCGGGATGTCGTGTTGTGGGGCCGTGCGGACGAGCCTTGACTTTATAGTATACCGCAGTGGGCGGGATTTTCCATAGGTTTTTGATGTGCAGGCAGCGCACTGATTTGAGCAGACTCAGTTTTACCTGCCTTATGGGCTCCTTGGGACAGACTCAGTTTTTGCCTGCCTTATGGGTTCCTTTCGGGCGTGGACTGCGCTAGAATGAGGGGTAGAAAACGGGTACAGGTATGACCGCTTCATGGGTTTTCCCGGGGACGGTACATGGTCGGAAGACGACGATGTCGGCGACAGATGCATTGGCCTGATATGGGGAGGTTTCGTTGTGATGAGAAGTGATAAGCGTGGTTCGGTGAATCCGGGGCTGCTGAAGGCCGGCGGGGTCGTGCTGGCGGTGCTGATCGTGGGTGCGACGGGGGTCGTGCTCTACCATGACCGGCAGACGCAGGCGGCGTACCAGGAGTGGGCGCGCGCGGAAAATAAAAAGGTGTTCGATCAGGCGACGCAGCAGCGGCTTTCGGATCAGCAGCTGCTTTCGCTCGAGCGGCAGCTGAACGACAGCTTCTACCAGCGGCTGCAGGACCAGCTGCCGGTGCGTGTGCTGGTGGTCGGTGATGGCTATGGTGCCGGGATGGGGGCGTCGCAGGTGGCGCGTTCCTGGGCACAGCGGCTGAAGGCGTCACTGGCGATGAAGTACGGTGTGACCGTGGAGCTGACGAATGTTTCGCTGTCTGAGCAGAATGGCGGCTTCGGAGCGTGGGCGGCGCTTCGGCAGCAGCCGGATGGCGCAGCGACGGCGATGCTCGCGGAGATGGTCGGGGACGGCCGCGCGGAGGTGTCGAAGGACGGGACGATCTCGGCGGAGGGCTGGAACAACACGATGTCCCACGCGTTCCGAAAGGATGAGTACGATCTCGCGATCGTGAGCCTCGGGATGACGGATGATCCGTCGCAGTTCCCGACCTGGTATGAGGCGGTGCTCCGCGGTCTGCGCGAGAAGTACCGGCAGTGCTCGGTGATTTCTCTCCTCTCCAGCCAGGCGCTGACGAGCCCGGAGCTCGGCTTCGCGGATGAGAACACGGAGGCGCTCCGCACGATTTCGAATCAGTACCACGCGGATGTCGTGAACGTCGGCATGGAGATGCTGGACCCGGAGGGCGCGGAGAAAGAAGCCACGACGTCGGAGATCGCACAGAAGGCCGTCGCGATGGCCGCTGGCTCTGGAGCCGCCGGGGCCGGGGCTGCGGCTACGGGAGAGGCTGGTGATGCGGATGAGCAGGTAAAGGCGGCCCAGGCGGCGATCCAGAAATACACCGTCGAGGGCCTGTACCTGAACGACGCTGGCCAGGGCTTCCTGGCCGATACGTTGCAGAAGTTCATCGATCAGAAGGTCGCGAACGCACAGGGCTATACTGCGGGCGAGGTGACGCTGCTGGATCCGGCGGTGGAAGCCCTCGATGAGTTCCACTATATCCCGGTCACGGAGCTGAACCGCCTGAATGATTACACCTATGCACTCGGGAAGAACCAGATGCGACTGGCGGATGACAGCGCGGATGATGCGGCGCTGGATGGCGCAGACGGTGGCACAGTGACTGGCGGGGCGGCTGATACTACTGGTGCGGGTGCTGGTTCTGGTGCGGATGGCACGGGTGATGCGGGCGCGACTGACAGTACCGGTGCGGCTGGTGTGGGTGCTGCTGGCGCAGCTGGTGGCAGGAAATCCGGCAGTATCGTTCGTCACAGCGAGCATGTGGCCGGCGACTTCTTCCGTGGCATCGTCGGTGTCGATTACATGCTGGCTTCCGGTGACAATGATCTCTACATCGCGACCGGTGACGGCACGAAGCCGTTTGGTCGCATCACAGCGAACAATCCGTACAGCTCTTCTACCCGCTCGGTGGTGCCGGTGAACGACCACTTCTCCGCCGACCGTGATGGTAATCTCATCATCAGCTTCGGAACGAAGGAGCAGGCCGCGGGCCTCCAGGGTCTCATCTTCGGCGGTGACCTCGAGCTCCCGACTGCACTCGATGACTTCAAGACCGTAGCTTACGTCGGCCCGACCGACGAAAGCGGCAAGCGTCTCCCGCTCGACGAGGATGGAAGGATCGCCGAAACCACTGCGGAGACCGCGCCGGAAACCATGAAGGCTGCGAAGAAGCCGGGCACAGCCGGACAGGCCGGTGCCGCAAACCTGGCTGGTGGGGCCGCTGGGAACGCGCAGGCGGGCGCAGCGCAGTCAACAAATGGCTCTGGAACCGATCGTACGAAGGGAAGCAAAACCTCTGACGGCACAGACAAGCCGAAATCCGAGCAGGCAGCTGATAAGAACCACAGCGCAGCTTCTACAGGCACGGAGACCACCGGTGCACAGGACGGCACTCCGAAATCTTCTACCCATACCGGTGACGGAAACACCCGCGAGAGCGCTGCTTCTTCAGAAGCGGGAACCACTGCCTCCTCCACTGCTGCCGAATCAACCACAGAAGCTGATAAACCACACGGCACGATCCCAGGCGTCATCGAAATCCCAGCGGATGGCCCGCGTGAAACCTCCGAAGGCAAGCATGTCCTCACAGAGGAGGAACGCCTCGCGATCCTCGACAGAATGAAGACCAGTGAAGCCGCAAACGGCTAATGCAGAAGAGCTGTCGCACATGCGACAGCTCTTCTGTAATATCAGGCATGATATTAACCAAAATGGCTCATCCTGCCTTCATTACCTGCAAATACATTTACACATAACTTCTTCCATTGCTTTGTAATCACAAAGAAATGATCGCTGGCTAGCCAAGATCATTTCCTCTTCTGAAATTCGATCGAAATGCACTAAGTACCCATTCCGCAACGCCAAAGAACGCACAAATTCTCTTTGACTGCGGCCGTTACCCTCTCGAAACGGATGGAGTGCGTTTATTTCGGAAAAATAGTACGCCAATCGCTTAGCGAATGTTTCCTCATCTAGTCCGACCAAATACTTTTCCTGTTGGAGCTTCGAAAAAATCTGTTCAGCCTGATCTTCGATAAACCGGACATTGCAAAACATATTTCCCTTTGCAATATCCACAACTCTGATTTTTCCAGCCCAATCGTATATATCTTGGAAAATATACTTATGAATCGCCTGCAAATGCTTAAGGTCGAAGTTTCCATTGATCGGTTTTTCCAGAAGTTCCATCAGCCGCACCAATGTGAGTTTGCGCTCCACTGTGTGCAGTTTATCCAAATCTTTAATGCCTAATTTGTTAATCAGTACCTCAGAATTTGGATAGCAATATTTTGCATCTGACATGTCATACCTCTTTTAAGATCTGTTCTCTAGCTTGGTCAAAACTGAGCGTGCCACGTTGTATTTCTTTCATCATCTGGATGTCATCGTTATCCAAATTCATGCCTTCAAGTCTTAATGTGGCAGCCACCTCACTGATTTTCTCCGCGTTTGTGTAAGATGTTTTTGACAGTTTTACAGCAAATGGAATTCCTTCCTGGATGATCAACTGATTTAGCGCCATGTTAATATAAGTCGACATATTTAATCCAAGTTTATCTAAAATATTAATCGCGTCCGTTTTAACGCTCTCCGGAGTACGCGCCTGAACAATTCCCATTGGTTCCATAAATGTTACCTCCTCAATCAATTATATGTATATTATATTACACCGTATATACACAGTCAACGTGATCTAAAGTATAGAGTTTTCATTTCGTACATTTTCGCTCAAGTGTCTGCCCTTGTATATATTAAATTTCAGAAAGCGACATCTTTAATAGATCTCTCCAATGCACCAGCGTTTTCCGCTTGCTACAGTTCAGATGTAGTTAATTCAAGTCGTGGCTCGGCGGACGGCAGCCGTCCGCCGAGCTACGACCGAACAGTAACAGAGCTGTCGCACCAGATCCCTGGCAGATCCCTGGAATTCCTAATGTTATTGACAGGAATGTTAAATTTAATTAAAATAAAATTTGATGTCTATCCGGTTTTGTTCATTTCAGATAAACTGTGTTCAGATATCCACATAGCATTTCGATAACCTGGCAGAAGTAAGAACCCATGACCATGGCGCATTGTTGCGTTGCTCTTCCGTTCCTGCTTCTTTTTTTGCATAAGGAGGTTCTATGGCTCTCGATCCTACGACGAGCAGCGCGTGCAATCACGAGGCAGGCACAACCCACACGACGAGCAGCACGCGTGGTCACGAGGCGGGCGCACCTCACGCTGCGGCGGGTGCTGGTAATCATCCGAAATCTTCCACTTCCATCGTGTTCACCGGGGATATCGGTTTCGACCGGTACATGGATAAGCGCTGGGAGGATCCGAATCTGCTCGCGCAGCCGGTGCTTGCGTTTTTCCACAGCGCGGACCACACCGTCGCGAACGTCGAGGGTGCGCTGATCGACGCGGTGGATGACGGCTCCCGCGGGGTCTTCTTCCATAGTATGGATCCGGCGGCGACGCGCGTCCTCGAAGCCATGCACGCAGATATCTGGAGCATTGGCAATAACCACACGATGGACGCGGGCGTCGAGGGTGTGCGGAGCACGAAGCAGTGTGCGGCGTCGATCGGGGCGCGGACGCTGGGTGCGGGCATGAACGAGACGGAGGCGTCGGAGCCGGTCTACCTCGAGGAGGCGGGCGGCATCGGCATGATCTGCGTGGCGTACCAGGCCGAGTGTATCCCAGCCACGGCGACGGAGCCGGGCACCTTCCGCTGGGATGATTTCGAGCTGATCGCGCGGCGTATCGCGGAGATCAAGGCGCGCTGTCGCTGGTGCGTGGTCGTGTCGCACGGCGGCGAGGAGTTCACGAGTCTGCCGAGTCCGTACACGCGCGATCGCTATCTCCGCTATCTCGCGCTCGGCGCGGACGTCGTCGTGGCGCATCACCCGCATGTTCCGGAGAATTATGAGCTCTTCGATGACGGCAAGGCCATCTTCTACTCCCTCGGTAACTTCATCTTCGACACCGATTATCAGCGTGTGCATCCGTACACGGACACCGGCGTGCTGCTGAAGCTTCTGTTCACGGAGGAGCGCATGGATTTCGAGGCGCTCGGCATCCGGATCGTGCGTGGTGAGGAGCGGATCGATGTGGCCCCGCTTCCTTCCATTTTTGCCAATGTCTCTGCCGCTGAGTATGCGCGGCTCGCGCCACTGTCGGCGCAGGCGTTCATCGCGGAGGAGCGTCGCAAGATGCTCTATCTCGAGCCGGAGCGCTTCCGGGATGCGTCGGAGGAGACCTGGAACGGCTACTTCTACAGCTCGGAGCCGGACGGCTACGTCGAGGGCGCGCACATGGACTTAAGCGTCATCATGGCGCTCGCGGCCGAAGCTGAAAAGGGCGCGTGGAAAGAGAGCCCGCTCGACGCGGTGAAGGAGCATATTCTGCGTCAGATGTGACGCTGCCCGGCATCATCCTCGCGTTGGAGAAGTACGCGAAGTGGAAGATCTTCAACTACGTTCCGGCGATCGTGTGGGTCTACATCATCAACATGGTCTTCTGCACCATCGGTTTCTACGATTCCGACGGATGCCGCGCGGCGTACGGTGCAGTCAAGAATAATCTTCTGTATGCGATGATTTTCATCATGCTGCTGCGCTGCGATTTCCGTAAGCTCGCGAAGCTCGGACCGCGTATGATCTGCATCTTCATGGGCAGTGCGGTCACACTCGGCGTCGGTTTCTTCGCGCTCTACCCACTCTTCATGAACGCCCTCGGTGGCGCAGAGAAGACCTGGGGTGCGACGGCTGCGCTCTATGCATCATGGGTCGGCGGTTCTGCGAACATGGCGGCGATGCAGGATGCCCTTCCGGTCGACGGTGGTGCCTACTCCTGTGCGCTGGCACTCGATACTGCGTGCTACTCCATGTGGATCGCGCTGCTCCTCTTCGCTGTAAAGTTCGCTCCGAAGTGGAACAAGGCAACCAAGGCAGATACCTCGAAGCTCGATGCGATCGCTGCAGTTGCAAATGAAGAGGTTAAGCGTGAGAAGAATGTGCATCCAACTGCCAATGATCTCGTCATCCTGCTCAGCGTCAGCCTGATGGTGTCGGTATTCGGTCAGTTCGTCGGTGCACAGATGGGTGCCTTCTTCAAGAGTGTCGGCCTCTCGATGTTTGATAAGGGAACCTGCACGACGCTCTTCGTCACGATTCTCGGTCTGATCTCTGCGATGACGCCGATCGGTAAGCTCCCGGGCGTTTCTGAGCTTTCCGGCTTATACCTCTACACTGTCATCTCCATGCTGGCTTCAACCTCGACGCTCGTCGACCTCCTCGCAGCTCCGATGTGGGTTGTCTATGGTATCGCGATCATCGTTGTACACGTCGTGCTCATGTTCATCCTGTCGAAGCTCTTCCACTGGGATCTCTGCATGTGCTCGACCGCTTCTGTAGCCTGCATCGGTGGTACCGCGACCGCTCCGATCATCGCGACTGCGTATGACGCCTCCTACGCGGGTATCGGCGTACTCATGGGTGTACTCGGCAGCGCCGTCGGAAACTTCATGGGACTCGGCATGGGCGCACTGCTCCAGATGTTCCTGTAAACAATCGAATATCGTATAGTAAGGAACAGGGCGACCGCTTGCGCGGCCGCCCTGATTTTTATTTCACCGGCGGTATTCCACGGGCGATAGGGGCAAAATAACAGCAGGGATTGACCGCTGTGGTCAATCCCTGTTTTGATGCTTGATAAGCTAGACTTTACTGTTATTCTGAATGGTATTGGTCATACGAGAAATTTCAAATTACAACTTGAGCTGCTGGGGAATCTTCAAGCGTTTTTTCGATATACTTATTTATCGTCATGTGATGTGCAGCGGTGTAAATAAATATTTTTTTATGGAGGTCAGGAGAAAGGCGGATATTGAAACTGCCTTTAAAGGCAACCTCAGGCTCTTTCCCAAGCTCTTTACAGGACTCCAGATAATCATCCACTGCACCGTGAAAATCATCTAAAAGTTCTTTCGCATTTTCCCCCTCGTAGGAAATCAATGAACGGATGCCGAGAACTTTCCCGTAAAAAATACCATCTTCTTCAGAAAATTCAACACTTCCGACATATCCTTTATATTGAATCGTATTGTTCATATGAGTTCCTCCTGTTCTAATATTTCTATCAATTGTTTGATTTGATAAGATTTCAGCTCTTTCTGTGGATGTGGCTTATGAAGTAAAATACTTCCATGTTCCTCGTTGATAAACATAACACGCGAACCGCTTGTTTTACCCTTATTGGAACGAACATAATCTAAATACTTAAGTAATGTTTCGGCATCATCAAAAGTGAAGTCTTTCGGTTTTGATTTCAATCGTTGAATAAGTTTTTCCTTCTGTCCCATAAGGCATACTCCATGTGGCAATATAATAAGCAGTGCTCATATAAAGAAATAGGCTCTGGTAGTAGTATATACTTTCAAGCGCGCGGATGCAACTAAATATAGTTGCATCCGCGCGCATATTACTGTCCAAACGTTACTGTTCCATCGTCAACCGGATTCAGGCAGGAGCCGGAGGGGCGGCAACGTAGGAACAGTATTCCGTTGCCGCCCCTTCGTAGCCCCTGGCGTTCCTATCCAATATGGTTTGATTATAAAAATACTGGATATGTTTTTTGACTGTAAGCATGACAGGTGGCTGCAAACTATCCACTGTTAGGCGATTTCAAAAATACTGGATACGAATAGCCTTATTTCCTAAGAGGAATCCGGGCTCGCATATCCAGTATTTAAAAAAAGAAGTTTTATTGGATATCAGCCGAAAGAAACTCGTCTCTGAAGTCAGAAATACATATCCACCATTTAAAAAAGCGAGGATTATTCGATAGTACGCTTATATGCGTATGCCTGATTTCGCAGAAAACTATCCAATAAGTGCCCTATTTGAAAATCTTAGATAGTTTAGCTCCGTACACAAAAATGATAGATGGTGTTAAAAATATCCACGATTTCGAAAACAACTGGTTATTGGATAGTGCCATCCATCTTCATCTATTTCACCCAGTTCGCCAGTAAGAATTTCCGGGCCGCGCGCAAAGAAAAAATCGTCGATTTTTTTGTTTGTTTGCACGGGGCGGGACCGATATGTAAACAGATAAAGGCAGTCGAATGGGGTGGGCAAACAAACAAAAAGAGACGCTCGGCATAGACGTCTCATAAAAATCAAACGAGGATGAAGACATCGCCTTGCCCGAACAGTAACGGCTGGACACGCGTGCTTTATTCGAAAGAAAAGCTGCTGTACAACCAGATTTTTCAATCTGGTCGTGCAACAGCCCCTGTTCTTTTACTGCCCTCGCTTTTACGGTTTCGCGATTTTCGCGGTGCCTGGCTGGGTGTGTGATTTTGCTTCGTAGAGTGAGAAGGCGATGTTGATGGCGTGGTCGCCGACGCGCTCGAGGCCGGATACGAGGTCCGAGAAGGAGACGCTGGCTTCGCCGGAGCACTTGCCGGCGCTGAGGCGCTGGATGTGACGATCCTGGAGGCTGGTCTCGAGTTCGTCGGTCCGATCCTCGAGGACACGCACCTCTTCGAGGTGGGTCATATCACCGGTGGCGAAGATGTCGAGGGAGTCCTTCATGAGCTTGTTGACGACGTCGAGCATGCCCTTGATATCTGCCTTCCCTTCGTCGCTCAGCTGTACGTTCCTCAGCTTGAAGTCTTTCAGGATGTCCGCGATGTCCTCTGCGTGGTCGCCGATACGCTCGATGTCGGAGTTCACATGGAAGTATCCGGCGATGAGGTCGGCGTCACGGAGCGGGATCGCGTTCTGGTTGATACGCGTGAGGTAGGTGCTGATCTGCTCGGAGAGCCAGTCGATATAATGCTCGTTTTCGTAGATCTTCGCGAGACCATCTGCGTCATCGCGCAGGAGACATTGAACTGCGCCGTTCAAGTTTTCGAAGGCCATACGGGCCATGCGCTCCATCTCCTGCTGCGCCATGTAGATCGCGACGGCCGGGTTCGGGAGCTTGCTGAGGTTGATATACTGGAGTTCGTACGCGCCATCCTTCTGCACCTCGTCCTCGCCCTTCACGAGCACGTAGGTGAGGCGGATGATCTGGTCCATGAACGGGTAGAACACGATCACCTGGAACACCTTGAAGAGGAAGTGTGCGAAGGCAATGCTTCTGCCGAGGGAGCCGGCGTCGTCACCGGTACCGGCGATCGTCCGGATGATCATCTCGATCTGCGGCGCGAAAAGCAGCAGCAGGACGAACATCAGTATGGTGCCGAAGACATTAAACAGCAGATGGATGAGGGCGCAGCGCTTCGCGTCCTTCTTGCACGGAATCGCGGTGAGGATCGCGCTCGAGCATGCGCCGATGTTGCAGCCCAGGATGATGAACATGCAGATCCGGAGGTCGACGAGGCCCTGTGCGCCCATGACGACGAGGATCGAGACGGTGACGGACGAGGACTGTACGATCGAGGTGATGACGAAGCCCATCAGCACGCCGAGGATCGGGTTCGTGAACGAGGACAGGAAGCGGATGACCTCCGGGATGTCACGGAGTGTGGCCATCGCCGCCGACATCGTGGAGATGCCGACGAAGAGGAGGCCGAAGCCCATCACGATTTCGCCGGATTTTTTCACCACCTGGTTCGGGATGAAGTTCATCATCACGGCACCCGCGAACACGAAGATCGGTGCGATCGCGGAGAGGCGGAAGGCGACGAGGAGCGCGGTGACGGTGGTACCGATGTTCGCGCCCAGGATGATGCCGCAGGCGTTGTTCAGCGCCATGAGGCCGGAGTTCACGAAGGTGACGGCCATGACGGTGGCGGTGCTGGAGGACTGGATCACGGCGGTGAAGAACAGTCCGACCAGAAGGCCGGTCAGGCGGTTGTGGGTGCAGGTTTCGAGAATGTTACGCAGCTTCGCGCCGGCGACCTTCTCGATACCGTGGCTCATCATGTACATACCTGCGATAAACAGGCCGAGGCCTCCCAAAAGACTCACTAGTATTGTCAGCATGGTTTCTCCCTTAATATTCGTGGCGTCATCGCCACAGGATGTTCGGTTCAGTCTTGCTTTATGTGATACCGGGCGGGAACGTTTCCGATGTCTGCTTCGTTATTTTTTTAACGTAGCCGGCACAAAAACGCACCACTGTCGAAAGCCCAGTTTGTTTCATTATACAGCATGAATATGGAAGAAAAAACAGGGATTTTATATGATCTATACACAATCTTTACGGATTTTTTACGATGTTTCGGGTGATATTCGCTAATTAAACGCGACTAACCGGACGTTTTTCTATAACTGTAAAGAATTTGTGTCATAGAAAAAGCAGCCCTCGCGGAGCTGCTTTTCTACTCTTCTATTATTAAACGATCCAGTGCAGCGGCTTCTGCGGCTCGACGCGGCGCACGACGTCGATGATGCTGCCGTCGCGGGCTTCGATGATGCCGACGACGTCGTCGTGGAACTCGATCGGGTCCGGTCTGCCGACGATACTGTACGCGATGTCACGGAGCTCTTCGATGGTGATGAGCGGAAGCTTCGCATCACGGAGCCACTGGAGGAGGTCCTTCCGGCGCGGGTTCACGGCGATGCCGTAGTCGGTGACGAGGACGTCAATGTCTTCACCCGGTGTGACGCAGGTCACGACGCGATCCACGACGGTCGGGATACGACCACGGATCAGGGGTGCCACGATGATGGAGCATTGGCATCCCGCTGCCGTATCCGGATGTCCGCCCGGGGCACCGCGGAGCACGCCATCGGAGCCGGTGGTGACGTTCACGTTAAAATCGGTGTCGATCTCGAGCGCGCCGAGGATGACGAAGTCGAGCTTGTTGACGAAGGCACCCTTGTTCAGCGGATTCGCGTACTCGGAGGTCGAGATCTCGTAGTGCTGCGGGTCCTCACGGATCGACTGGATGGCCGTCTGATCGAAGCATTGAGCATCGACGATCGTGCGGATGTAGCCCTTGTGCAGGAGGTCGACGAGTGGCTTCGTGATGCCGCCGATGGCGAAGCTCATCTGGATCTGGCGCTCGGCGAGGAACGGCTCGAGGAAGCGGGTCGCGGCGAGGGAGGCGCCGCCGCCACCGGTCTGGAAGGAAAATCCGTCGCGGAAGTACGGGGTCGCGGCCATAACGCGGGCGCAGTCTTCGGCCATCTTCAGCTCGCGGACGTCCTGCGTCATACGGATGACGTTGCTCGCGATCTTCGCCGGATCACCGATCTCGTCGACGACACAGACATAATCGACGTCGACCATCGGGATGGATGGCGGGAAGTTCGGGAATGGCACCATGGTGTCGGTGATCGCGACGACGTGGTCGGCGTAGCGGGAATCCACGACGCTGTAGGACAGCACGCCGCAGTCGCTCTTGCCGCCGACGCCGCGGAGGTTACCATACTCGTCCGCGGTCGGCGCTCCGATAAACGCGATGTCAATGTGCACGTCCCCTTCTTCGATGGCGCGCACGCGGCCGCCGTGGCTCCGGATGATCGCCGGCGTCGCGAGCCGGCCGAAGGATACATCCTCGCCGATACGGTCACGGATGCCGGAGGTCTGGATGCCGATGACGGTGCCCTCTTCGATCATCTGTGCGACGCGGCTGTGCGACTTGCCGAGCGACGACGCGCAGATCGTCAGATCGCGGAGGCCCATCTCCTGTGCGGCCTCGAGCACCATGTTGACGATGTGGTCACCATCGCGGAAGTGATGATGGAAGGAAAAGACCATGCCGTCCCGCGCACCGCACTTCTCGAGTGCCTCGCGGATACTGCCGACCATCTTGCTTCTCTTCGGATCGACCATGCCGCGCACCGTCGGCGCCGCCTTCGTATACGGCTTGTCATCCCGGTAGCTGCTGCCCCGGAACGGCTCCTTCCCATAGCGCTTCAGAATCTCGTCCGGGATGTCCCGGCCCACTGCATTTAACATAATTGTGTCCCCCTGTAGTGTAGTGTGGTTTTTGCCTGCTGCGCAGGCTAAAATTTGTGCTTGCGTGGCACCTCATGTGCGCGCAGACTGCGTTCGTGGCACCAGTGTCCGTTCTCGTGGTATATCTGGCACCTTACGTGTTGCGCAGACTGCGCGGCACACCGTCGCCACGATGGCTGTGCGACGCCCCGGAAGCTTCCCCGGATGGCGGCTAGCTGGACCGCCCGTCGCATGATGATTTGCGTCTATTATAGCATCTGCACGCCACAGTCTCCACACCAGAAACGCCGACACCGAAGCCTGAACGATGGAAAAGCATCATGCATAAACATGAACCGATGGAATGCATCCCAGATGCTCTCCGGCTACCCGACATTTTCGCAAACCAGCCTTTTCTCGATTGGAAGCCATTAGATATATCCAGTCGCCTCTCTCACCCTTGATCCCGGACGGCCATAGTCGCCCGGCTTTTTCACAAACCAGCCTTATCTCGCTCGTATGCCATTAGATATTTCACAGTCATCACTCTCCCTCTGATTTCGTCTGGCTGCCGTCGCCCGACTTTTTCACAAACCAGCCTTCCCTCGATCATATGCCATTAGGCTTTTTCGCATTTTCCTCTTCTGGCGAGCCTGTGACATTAAGTCACGTCACTCGCGTCCTGCGCCACCCGAGTAAAATCCCGGTTTTTGACGCAAAACCGCCATTTTCAGAAGCTGTGACTTTATCTCCGCCCAGACTTTTCTTCGTAAATCACCGCTTATTCCCACCTCTAAGCCAGATACTTAATGTCACAGCTCTGAATATTTCCCTTTCTGTGAAATAACCTAATGGCACACCTCCCCGAAATCCACGATTTGTAAAAGTCACTTAATGTCACGAAGTCCCGAATCGCCCCTTCTGTTACAAACTCCAGAAAATCTAATGGCATCGCCCTTCAAAATCCACTCTTTGCGAAAGCCACCTAATGTCACAAATTCCAGAAACCGCCCGTCTGTTACAAACTCCAGAAAATCTAATGGCAGAGCGCCTGAAAATCTACAATCTGTGAAATCTTCCCTTTTTCATGACTCACAGCTATTTGGGTCACAGCTATTTTCACCGTCTGCCTTTCATCATCTGCCTTTCCATTTTTCTTGACAAATATGAGTATTCACAATATTATCCTAAACAAGAAACGGGTTTTCACCACACTTCATGATGTGGCTTGCTCGTTTCTTTTTTATTTCCATCTCTGTCTCGAACTATTTTAGTGTTTCTGTTTTCTATCATTTGCCTCTTGTGGATTTCGAAAAAAGCCATTCAAGATTCTTTTAGTTTCAAGTTCAACTCTACGCAAAGAAATAATCGATCAGGTAATCAACAAATTTCAGATCCAGTGGTTCTGCATCTGTTTCACTCGTGACAATCAGGTTCTTCATCGGATAATACCCAGCCTTCGCATACTCATCCATCTTGTACGACGCATGCGCAGCGTAATCTTCCGCGTCCATACGCCCCAGGTGCTCCCAATAGTAGATTCGATTCGTGCGCGGATCCATGATCGTAAAATCCGGATATACCTTCGAGTGATTCAGCTGCAGCTCACACTCATACCGCACGGCCAACCCGCGGGCCTTCAGTCTCGCCGCGATATACGCTTCAGATTTCGACCGCACCTCAACCCCCAGAACACTCGCCACCGGTGTCTTGTTCGGATACGCATTGGTCGGAAAATCCTCCGCCTCCCACTCCTTATACTCCTGTGCCAGCGGCGCGACATAATCCGTCATCGCACATATTTCTGGAACGTCGGAAACGCGCCTCTCCACCGCCGGAAGCCCCTCCGTACACCCGTCCAGATACGCCTGAATTCGCTTATACTCCGCCTTTTTCTCCTGCAGATCCTCCATCCCCAGCGTCTTCTGCGCCAGCCTCTCCAGCTTCACCCTTTCCGCTTTCGAAATGTACTTACGCACACGCTTATGCGTCTTCGGATCCTGATACGCCTGGTAGCAGCGACGATACCCATCGATCACATAAACCACCAGCCTTCCTTCCGGATAATGCTTCAGCCTCCGCTCCAGCTCTTTAATATCCTTTCCCAAACGCTCCAGTTCTCGCTTCGCATGCTCTTCCAATGAAATCACCATTACATCTCTCCTTTCACAGTTTCTTGATGTTTTATTCGAGTGTAACGTGATTTGTGAAATCTGAAAACGTCTGAAAACAGACTATAGTCGCCAGACAGACTATAGAAAAGGACAGGTTTCTGCGCCGAAACCCACTTTTTGACATCCAAAAAAATATTTTGTTGCAAACTCAAAAAAGACCACCGCGTCTGCGATGGTCTTCCACTTACTTCTTTCGATATGCTTCAGCTTTCACTTCTTCTGCTGCAGTTTCTTGTATTTCCTGTACAGATACACCGGGATGCCGATCATGACACTCAGGCAGATGATGATAAAGACGCTGGCCAGAACCACTTTACTCATGATGCTCACTCCTGTTCTGTATACTCGAACTTCTTCCCGCACTTCGGGCAATACTCGAAGTCTTCCGTCGTGGTGTAACCGCAGTTGTAGCAGACCTTCGTCCACTTGCCCTGCTGCTCCAGAAGCCGCTGCTGGGTACTTCCTGCCGCATTCTGTCCATACGCTGCGCCATTCTGTGCACCCGCTGAACGATTCTGCGCGCCGGCCTGTCCACGCAGCTCGAGGTAGAGGTCTGTCTGCTGTATCGTGACATTCTCCCCACGCTCGATCGCGCGGCCGACCTCCGGGCGAAGCTGATACAGCGAACCGCAGCAGCTCGTGCGCACATAGTACGTACGCCCCCACTTAAAAATCGGAATGAAGAAAATCGACAGCACCATGTACGTCACAAACACCTGGTACTGCCCCATGCGCCCGCACACATCGCAGGTCATCGGCTGATGAAAATTGAGATTCTTCTGATCATTCATGATTCCAAAGAAGAAAAACATGTGCACCTCCACGTGCTTCCGCCAATGCTGTCGACCTCTGCGGGTTCACTGCGCGCTGGATTTTCGTACCCACGAAGTTCCAACACCCGGCAGTTCATTCATACCACGCATCGGTGTTCTATTACCAGTACCGCCCGATGGCGACGATCGGCGCGTAGTGCATCGCGGAAGAGCCGCTGTCCTCGAAGACCCAGCCGCGGGAGCTGTTCGTCGCATGGACGATGGAATTCTCACCGGTGTAGATGGCGACGTGGTTCACGCGACCACCGTTGCCATAGAAAATCAGATCGCCCGGAAGCATCTCTGCCTCGGAAACATAACGCGGAGCGGCTGCGCACTGCTCGGCGGAAGTTCTCGGAAGCGAAATACCGAACTGACGGAAGACCGCGAGCACGAAACCGGAACAGTCCACCGGGCCACCGTTCAGATTCGTGCCGGCACCATAGCGGAGCTTGCCTGCACCGACATACTGGCGCGCGAAGTTCACGATATCCTTCCTGCCCGTCACCTGCTGCAGCGCCTCCTCTGACTGCATATAATTCTTGCCATTCTCGTATGCACTGCCCGCAACCAGAAAGCTGTCACTTGACATCGATGAGCTGCCGGCCACTGTCCCGAGACGACCGAGCGCATTCGGATCCGACAGCGGAATCACCTTCGTCTGCACGCTTCCATCCTGTACCCAGGCACCATCCGAATTCACGGTATAACCATCCGGTGTCGTCGTACTGGTGGACAGCTTGCCGCTCATGTCGAAATAATACGACTCGGCGATGCCATCCTGGTTGCCATCGATCCACACCCAGCCCGTCTGAAGCTGTCCGGCGTCGTTCAGATACACCCACGAACCGTTCTGCTGCGTCCAACTTCCGGCCAATGCTGTCATCGTCGCTGTGATGGTCAGAGCCGCGGTCGCTATGGCTGCACTCATTATTTTTTTCACTGGAATCTCCTTTGCATAGACGCCCCTGAGGGCAGCCTTGACTGAACAACGTTTGCGCAGTAACGCCGACGCGTCCGTCAGCTGTGTTACAAAAAAAGTCCTGGTTTCTCGCATCTGAAACCAGGACTCTGTCTTCGGTAATATTCGCTTTACGATTTAACGGTAGTCACTCTATTTCAGATTGACACTGCTGTCACAAGAGAATATCGAGCTACTGACCGGATTCGAACCGGTGACCTTCTGATTACGAATCAGATGCACTACCGACTGTGCTACAGTAGCATGCGCCTCAAAACGCCATTACAATATAGCACGTCACCCGCCAAATGTAAAGCGGAATTCTCACAGTCCACAAACGCCAGCCGCCGAAGTGACTTG
Organism: Lachnospiraceae bacterium; assembly: GCA_030540075.1. GTDB lineage: Bacteria > Bacillota > Clostridia > Lachnospirales > Lachnospiraceae > Oribacterium. The sequence continues at coordinate 17,613 of JAUNWX010000023.1, read as the reverse complement.
TCAAACGAACTTCCACTCGACTCCAGTTTCAGAGAATCCACATTGCAGCGCTATGAGCTTCAGCTGACATCACTACCGGATTTCGGGATCGGCTTCTCGCGGGAGAAGCCCTCTCCCATGACCTCGCGGACATCCGAAAGGATCACGAAGGCGTTCGGGTCGATTTCATGTACGAGATCCTTCAGGTAGGTGATCTCGCGGTTCGACATGATGCTGTAGAGCATCGTCGTTTCCTTACCGGAGTACATACCGATCGCGTGGACACCGGTGACACCACGATCCAGCTTCTGCAGGATGGCATCCGAAATCTGCGCCGGCTCCGAAGTGATGATCCAGACGGCTTTTGCGTAGTGCATACCTTCCATGAGGCCGTTCGACACCTTCGTCACGACATAGACAGAAATGATCGCATACAGCGCATGGATGCCGCCGAACGCACCGACACCGATGGCGACGATCACCCAGTCGATGACCTGCAGAATCTGCGGGATGCTGTACTGCGGAAACGGAATATGCAGGAGCGCCGCCAGGATATCCGTACCGCCGGTCGTCGCCTGTCCGATCAGGATCAGACCGAAGCCAAGCCCCGACAGGATACCGCCGAATACAGCCGCCAGCAGCAGATCCCCATCCGGAATCAGACTGATGCCCGGCAGCAGCCAGAGGAAAAAGGACAGCATCGCCGCACCATACAGCGTCCGACCGATAAACTTCGCGCCGAGAAACTTCCACGCCGCAAGAAACAGCGGGATATTGAGCAGCGTATTACTGAGCCACAGCGGCATACCGATCCAGCTGCGCAGGATGATGCCGAGACCCGTCACACCACCGACGACCAGTTGATTCGGATCATAGATATTTTTACTGCCGATTGCCATCAGCAGCGCGCCCAGCGCAATCAGTATATAATCTCGCATCGGTGTTCGTTTCATCAGCATGTTCAGTCCTCCCAGCTATATAAATCAGCTTTCATCATAACATAAATACCCGTCCGCGTCGATCTTCACGCCGCTGCTGAGTCCGCTCATCTTCTCATAGAAGGCGGCAATCTTCTCCGCATCGTCCAGCTTCCGCGTGTATCCGGCCGCAGAGGTACCCGGAATCAGGCGAAGCCGGATGCCCTCATCATCGACGTCTGCCTGCAGCAGTGCGGTGCTCGGAATCGAGCTGCCGAACACGAAGTTTCCGAGGGAGTACGCGATCGGCACGCCCTGATAGTATTCGAGGCCCTGCAGGACGTGTGGATGTGCGCCGACCACCAGATCTGCGCCTGCATCCACGAGGCGATGCGCGATGCTCTTCTGCACCTCGTTCGGCATCTCCTCGCGCTCGATGCCCCAGTGTACATAGGCGATGACATAGTCTGCCTGCTGCTTCACTGCCTTCACTTCCTCCGCGAGCGCTGCACCGCCATCATAGGCCGAAAACATGCCGGCAGAATCCGTACCCGCTGCCCAGTCCGCCTCCGGATACACGCGCGTCGCGCCGATGAAGGCGAAGGTCCGCCCGTTCAGCTCGACGATGGCCGGCTTCCGTGCCTCCGCAAGGTTCTTTCCGGCACCCACGTGACGGATCCCCGCATGATCCAGCGTGTCGATCGTATCGAGCATCGCGTCACGCCCATAGTCAAGCGCATGGTTGTTTGCGAGCGTGACGAGGTCAATGCCCATCTCCTGCATCAGCTTCACCTTCTCCGGATGCACACGGAAAGTGAACTGCTTGTCCGGTGCCGGCGTTCCGCGCGTACTGAACGGAAATTCTTCATTGGTCACGAAATAATCCGCCGCCTGAATCTCCGCCTGGTAGCCCTGCGACAGGACACCGTCGATGCCGCCGGCGGCGTCATACGCTTCCAGCACATGGTCACTGAGATACACATCGCCCGCGAACAGAAGGCGCACTGCTGCCCTCACGGCTTCCGTACCATCCGTAGCGGCATCCGCATCTGCAGTACCCGCGCTGTCATCGTTCCCGGCAGCATCTGCCTCCGCCGGATTCTCGATCATGATCGTGGTGTCGTCCGCTGCGCTCTCACTTTCAGCGGATCCGCCTTCATCCTTTCCCGTCGAACCGGCTCCGGCTGCATCAGCCTCTCCATTCGTACCTGTGGCATCATCGGAAACAGGCAGACTTTCTCCCATATTTCCAACATCTGATGACACACGCTCCCCACTCTCCGGGCGCAGCGTCATCACGCCCAACGCCACGAGGATGCCGAGCAGAAGGACACTCCACAGCCCAACCCAGCGCTTCGTTCCACGCGGTGCCTGCTGCACTTCTGCCGAAGCTTCTCTCCGCTGTTCCGTCCTCACCATCTGCTGGCTTTCGGACTTCCGACGGCTTTTTCCACGTTCACTGCAGCTGTCCTCCACCTGATGCGAAGGTCCCGGGTCCCGGTTACCTGCATTGGCCGAATGCATCTCTATCTCTTCTTTATGCTGCTGTCGCTCCGCACGCGGGCCCTGATACCCCGTCCGCCCGTGCTCTCTCCGATTCTCCTGATCCATCCCGCTCCCTCTATTTTCCCGCCCTGCGTCGGGCGCTGTTATAAAAATTAATTAGAACATCTGCTCGTTTTTATGATTGACATCCGTTCCGTTCACGGCTATCATAATAAATAGAACAGATGTTTGTCAAGCGTTTCAGATACTTTCGCATTCATATTCAGTGATCGTACTGGAATCACAGCTTCCGGCGATGTCGTCGGAGCCGATCATGCCACCGGGGAGGGATAGATTATGGAACGGATTATTTTTCATATCGATGTGAATTCTGCGTTTCTCAGCTGGGAGGCGTGCTATCGGATTCACCATCTCGGCGGTACGCTCGATCTCCGCACGATTCCGAGTGCGGTGGGCGGCGACCAGAGTAAGCGTCACGGGATCATCCTCACGAAGTCGATTCCGGCGAAGAAATATCATATTAAGACCGGTGAGCCCATCGTGGATGCGCGGCGGAAGTGTCCGGAGCTCGTCATCGTCCCGCCGAACTACACGCTCTACAGCCACGCGAGCCGGGCGATGATCGAGATCCTGCAGGAGTACACGGACACCATCGAGAAGTACAGCATCGACGAGGCCTTCCTTGACATGACGAACGCACTCTCGGACCGCATCCGGGATTTCGATGCGATCCGGTTACCGGCGGAGATCGACGCCACGTGGCAGAACGAGGTCGAGCATCGGGCGGTACTGCTGGCCTGGCAGCTGAAGGAGCGGATCCGGGAGGAGCTCGGCTTCACGGTGAACATTGGCATCTCGAGTAACAAGCTGCTTGCGAAGATGGCCTCCGACTTCCAGAAACCAGATCAGGTGCATACACTCTGGCCATCCGAAATCGAGCATAAGATGTGGCCGCTCCCCGTGGAGGATCTCTTCTATGTCGGCTACGCGACGGCTCCGAAGCTGCATCGCCTGGGCATCCATACCATCGGTGCGCTCGCGCAGTTCGACCCGGACATACTCTATCACCGCATGAAATCGCATGGACTTCTGGTACGGCAGTTCGCCTGCGGCATCGACGACAGTCCGGTCATCCCGCAGCTCATGGAGGCCCCGCCGAAGGGCTATGGAAACTCCTGCACGACCATCCATGACGTGACGGACCGACAGGAGGCCTACTGGCATCTTCTCTCCCTCGCAGAGACGGTTTCCCAGCGGATCCGTGCCGATGAGGTTCGCGTCAGCTGTGTGGATATCAGCATTCGCGACAGCGAGCTTCGCTTCTACGGGCATCAGAAGCAGCTCCGCTCACCGACGGACCTGACGCTGGAAATCTACGATGCCGCGTGCCGCTGCTTCGATGAGCTGTGGACCGGTTACCCGATCCGCCACCTGGGTATCCACACCAGTAAGGTGAGCCACGCCGTCGGCCGACAGGTGGACCTCTTCGACCGCTACGACTATGGGAAGCTTCGCCAGGCCGAGTGCGCCGTTGATGAGATCCGTACCCGCTATGGAAACGACGCGATCAAGCGCGCCCGCTTCGTTTCCGCCCCCGGCTGCGCGGATCCGTACGCCATCGACCACATGAACGGCGGGATCTCCCGCGAGCGGCGGACGGTGGACTACCATAAGGAAACAATATCATGACCGGTTTCACTGCCATCAGTGATGTGCTCCCGCACATCGACAGCGGCACCCGTAAGGGCCGCCCATACCCCATCGCTGTCAAGAGCTGGTTCACCAGCTCCGGTACGATCATCCCGCTCTCCTTCAAGTTCGAAGGAGACGACGGCGAGATCCATTACATCCAGAACATCCATGTGAAGTCCTCTGAGGAGAAGCACTACGCCGGCATCCCCAGCCGGGATTTCAGCTGCACCGCCGTCCTCGGCGGCCTGGAGCAGAGCTTCCGGCTGGTCTACTACCCCGCCGAAAGCAAATGGGTGATGATCATGTGATCATCACCCATTTCCGATTCTTGTTCAGTTTTAGATGCTTACACCACCGACTTCAGTCCGAGGGTCTTCTCGATCAGGAGCATGATGCCGAGGGTGATGACCATCATGAGGGTCGCGAGGGCGGCGATGGTCGGGTCGAAGTGATACTCTACGTAGCTCATCATCTCAATCGGGAGTACATTGACGCCCGGGCCGGTCAGGAAGGCCGACAGCGATACGTTGTTAAAGGAGTTGATCATCGCCATGATCGAGGCCGATGCGATGGCGGATTTGATGTTCGGCAGGATGATATGGAAGAAGGAATATACCTTCGTCGCACCCAGACTGCCGGCCGCTTCCTCGATCGCGAAGTCGAAGTTCGCGAGGCTCGCGGTCACCACACGCATGACGTATGGGATACCGAGCAGGGTGTGGCCGATCAGAAGACTCGGCATCACCGGAAGCTTCAGCACATTGACAACATAACGGAGCATGACGAAACCGAGTACGACGACCGGAACCAGCACCGGTGACAGGAAGACGGTCTTGATGGCGTCCTTGCCGCGGAACGAATAGCGGTTCAGCGCATAGGCCGCCGGCAGTCCGAGTACCAGGGCGAGCAGGGTCGACACGATCGCGACGATCACCGAGGTCTGTGCTGCGGAGATGAAGGACTTCATCGTCAGCACCTGTGCATACCACTTCAGTGTGAATCCATGGCCTGGGAACGTCAGATAATTCGTGTCACTGAAGGAGGCCGCCATGATAATCAGGAGCGGTCCGATCAGAAAGACGTATACCAGGATGGTGATCAGCAGCAGGGCTTTGTTCTTTTTCATTTCTTTCTCTCCACAGAGCAGCTTCGCTGCTCGTATACCATAAAGTTACCCGGTCTTCGCTTCGGGGCACGCTCATCGTGCCTCCGAAGCATAGAAACGCATGTTCCAACGTCCATGAGATATATACGTAAAAAGCATTCGCTCATACAGGTATGCCGCATGCTCTTCACAAGATTTTCCGAACGCTGGCCAGATGCGTATATTACTGAACTGAGAACAGCTCGTTCCAGCGGTTGATCCAGTCCGCCTTCTTCTCTGTGATGAGGGACCAGTCCGGAAGGATCAGGCTGTCGACCATCTCCTGGCCATAGGTGAAGTTTGCAGCCTGCTCCTCGGTGAGCTCGACCTCGGTATTTACCGGAGAGTCGACACCGTCGAGTGCCTCGGCCTGCTGTACGTCCTTGGAAAGGTAGAAGTCGATGAACGCCTCCGCGAGCTCCTTATTCTTGCAGCCCTTCGTGATGTTCAGCATGTTGAAGCCGGCGAAGTTACCCTCGCTCGGATTTACCCATACATAGTCCGGGTTTGCCTGCTTCGCAGTGGTGTAGCTGTAGTCGAGGAGGGCCGCAACGGAAGCCTCACCCTGGTTCAGCATGGTGATGGTGTCGTTGGCAGACGTCCAGGTCTTTACGACATTCGGCTTCAGCTCCTCGAGCTTTGCGAAGATGGCGTCATCGTCCTGGCCCGGGGTCAGACCGAAGGCAGCTGCGGTTGCATAGTAGAACAGCATACCGGAAGTGGTGGTGATATCTGGAACAGCGATGCAGTCCTTCAGCTCTGGGTTCCAGAGGTCTGCGAAGCTCTTGATCTCCACGTCGATCATCGACGGATCATAAACGATACCGAGACGGTTGAAGGTGTAAGCCGGGCCGTACTCCTCGCCCATCGGTGCCTTCGCGACATCATAGATGGAATCGAGGTTCGCAATCTTCGAACGATCGATGTTCTCGAGGATACCGTCATTTGCAAGCTGCGCTGCGAAGGAATCGCCGATGATGACCACATCGTAGTTCTCCGGAGACTCCTCGATCTTCGTTACACGCTCTGCGTTCTTACCGGTCTCTACGACGATCTTCGCGCCGGTCTGCTCCATGAACGGATCATAAACGTTCTTCTGAAGAAGCTCTGCGTTGAACGAGAAGGTCGAGATGGTCAGGGTCTGGCCGGCGAAGTCCTGGGCAACAGACGCGTCTGCAGTCTCTCCCGCAGCAGCGGTGGTCTCAGCAGCTGAAGTCTCAGCAGCGGCTGTCGTCTCAGCAGCGGCAGCGGTGGTTGTAGCGGTGTTGTTCGATGAACCGCACGCAGCGATGGTGGTGCTCAGCATAGCAGCTGCAAGCACAAGGGATAATGTCTTTCTCATAATTTCCTCCACTAAATAATGATATATCAAGCGCCTTATACGTAGCGCCGAACGACATATTTACATGACGCCAAGCCCCGGATGGACCGGCCCCCCGACACCTCACACCATGACGATCTTATGCGCGTCGAGGGAAAGCGTGATGTTCTCTCCCACGTCGAAGAGACGGTCGTTCGAGGTGTTGACGACGAGCTCGCCGAGGGCGGTCTCCACGTTATACTGCATGCGCTTGCCGAGGTAAGTACGCACACCGACCTTACCGGCGACAGCATTGGCTACGTCCTCTCCCGCTGCCGCGACGAGGATGTCGTCCGGACGGATGCAGGCGCGGGTCGTGTCACGGCCGTCCTCCGGATGTGCGATCTCGAGAACGCTGCCGTCGGCCGCTGTCCAGCGCGTGCCCTCACTGTGCTTGAGATCGATGAAGTTCTCGAAGCCGACGAAGTGCGCGATGAACTCGGTCTTCGGGTGAGTGTAGATCTCCTCCGGGCGATCCAGCTGCTCGATCACGCCGTGGTTCATGATCGCGACCTTATCACTGATCGCGAAGCACTCCTCCTGGTCATGGGTGACGTAGATCGCAGTGAAGCCGAGCTCCTGCTGCAGCTTACGGATCTCAACACGCATCTGCACGCGGAGCTTCGCGTCGAGGTTACTGAGCGGCTCGTCGAAGAGCATGAGATCCGGCTCGATAACCATCGCACGGGCGAGGGCGACACGCTGACGCTGTCCGCCGGACATCTCCTTCGGCAGGCGCTTCTCGAAGCCGTCGAGGTCGACCGTGTGGAGCATCTTCATCACGCGCTCCTGGATCTCGGCCTCCGGCAGATTGCGGCGACGCAGACCGAACGCGACGTTCTCGAAGATGTTCATGTGCGGGAACAGCGCGTAGCTCTGGAACACGAAGCCGAAGTTCCGCTTATGCAGCGGCACATGGGTGTAGTCCTTTCCGTCGAAGAGGAGGTCGCCCTGCATCGGCTCAGAGAAGCCGCCGATCAGGCGGAGCGTCGTGGTTTTGCCACAGCCGCTGGAGCCGAGGAGGCTGACCAGCTCGCCCTTCTCGACGTTCAGGTTCAGGTCCTTCAGAATGATGTTCTTTCCATATCCTGCGGTGATATTTCTTAACTCAAGTAATGACACGGTATTTCCTCCTTCAGGAAACAAGTGGCTGCATCGACCTTTTCTTATGCCAATGCAGGCGACCTTCATCAGATGGCTCGGACGCCCGGACTTCGCCGGCGCCGAAGTTTTTTCTTCATCAGGCGAGCGGGTTCACCTTGCGGCTCACACCATTCACGATCGTAGAGACGATCATCGTGACGACGATCATGACGACCGCAACGACGGAAGCATTGACCCAGTCACCGAGACTCATCGCATACTGATAGATCATGGTCGAGAGCACGCGGGTGTCGGTGCCACCGAGAAGCTGCGGCGTGGTGTACGCAGTGATGCAGCCGGTGAACACGAGCACGGAGCCGGTGACGAGACCGGATACGCTCAGCGGCAGGGTGACGCGCAGGAAGCTGCCGAGCTTCGTGGAGCCGAGGCTTTCGGCGGCGAGCGTCAGGTCCTCCGGGATGCTCTCGATGACGCCGATCAGCGACAGGATCATGAGCGGGAGGAAGAGCTGTATGAAACCGATGGTGATGGAAAATTCGTTATAGAGAAGGCTCTGCGGCTTCGCGAAGAGTCCGATCGCCACCAGGAACTTGTTGACGATACCCTTCTTTCCGAGGATGACCATCCAGCTGAAGGAGCGGATGACCGGGCTCGTGAACATCGGGAAGACGGCGAAGGCCATCAGCATGCCCTTGTTCTTCGCGAATTTCGCGATGTAGTAAGCCGCCGGATAGCCGAGCAGCGCACACAGGATGGTGCTCAGGATACTCAGCTTCAGGCTGCGGAGGAACACCTGCTGGAAGTAGGTGCTCTGAAGTACCGTCGCGTAAGCGGACATAGAGAAATCCCCCTGGTCCGGAAATACTGTAGTGAGCAGCAGTGAACACAGCGGGATGAGCATGAATACCACCAGGAACAGCACGCCCGGCAGGATCATGAAAAACCAGATATTTTTCTTGAAAAGTTGCACGATTACCCTCCAGTCGACGACCTCCTCGCAAAGGCCGCGGGTTTCCTCTTTGCTTCATGATGCATCACTGCCCTCTTCGATCAGACGCGCCGACATGCATAGCCGCGCCGGCCCTCGTTCAGGCGCTTCGGCAGTCGTGGCCGCACCGGCCCTCGATCAGACGATGTTCATAAAATCTAAGCAAAAGATTTGTAAATAGTAAACGGGATACTTTAAAACATCGATATTTATAACATAGGTAGCGCGCGGATTCAAACCCTATTTTGTATATTATCAAATAATATCGCTGTACTTCTCCGCGGCGGCCATAAACGGCTTCATTTTTTCCACGAGCTGTGCGCGGATTTCCGCGAGATCGAGCGTCGTGAGCTGTCCGTGGCGGACGACCATCTGGCCGTTTGCGAACACCGTGTCGACATCGGCCGCGTTCGCGGCGTAGGCCAATGCTGAGAACGGGTTGTATACCGGGAACATATGGGCGGCCTCAGTCGAAACGAGCGTGAGGTCGGCGGCCATCCCCGGGGCGAGGTAACCGTAGTCGCTGCCATGCAGTACTTCGGCACCACCGCGGGTCGCCGCGCGGACGATGGTCCGGGCCGGGAAGAGCGAACGATCATGGTTCGCCGTCTTCTGGGCATTCGGGAACATCCGCATCTGGTCAAACATCGACAGCGTGTTACCGGAGGACGGGCCGTCCGTGCCGAGGCCGAAGCTGATACCGAGCTGGCGTGCCCGCTCCATCGGGGCCACCCCCTTGCCGGCCTTCGTGTTGCTGCAGATGCAGTGGGCGATGCCGGCGCCGCGGCGCTTCATAAGCTGCAGGTCCTCTTCAGTCATGTGGATGCAGTGCGCCGCAAGCGTATGCGCGTCCAGCGCGCCGATCGAATCGAGGAAGGCGGTCGGGGTCATGCCCATCGCACGGAAATGCTCCATTTCGTAGTCCATCTCGGAGGCATGCAGGGTGAAGATCGTGTCGTACTTCACCGCAAGCTCATGCGCCTCGCGAAGCTTCTCCGGTGACAGGGTCGTCGTGCCATGCGGCGCGATGATCGGGTAGATGCGCGGGTGTCGTGCCCCGTGATACTCCGCGAAGAAGTCCTTCTGGTAAGCGAAGCCGCCATACTCTTCGTCCGGGCTGTCGCAGGTCTTCTGTCCGATCAGGGTCTCGCCGAGGTAGCCGCGGATGCCGGCCTGCTCGCAGGCCTCCGCGACGCGGTCCTCGAAGTAGTACATATCGAGGAAGGTCGTAGTGCCGGAGAGAAGCATCTCGGCGATGCCGTAGAGCGCGCCCCAGTACACGAGTTCCGGGGTCATCGCCTCCAGCTCCAGTGGGAACAGGAAGCGGCGCAGACGGTCCGGGCAGTCGTCGCCCATCGAACGAAACGGCACCATCGACACATGGCAGTGCGTGTTTACGAAGCCCGGCAGCAGGATGCCGCCTGCCCCGTCGATCACCTCGTCCGCCACCGCTTCCGCCTGCTGCAGGCTTTCGATCGGCTCGGCAGCGGCGTTGGTCTGCGCTGAAGCTACCGTACGATCGTCGAGCGCGGTCTCCGCCTGCTTCTGCTCTTCTTCACCGAGCGCGGCGATTTTCTCGCCGTCGATGAGGAGCCAGCCGTCGCGAAGCACGCGGTCGGCGTCATCCATCGTCAGGATGGTCACATTTTTAATCAGTGTTTTCATATCGTAAGAAGCCTTTCTTTTCTCGCATTCATCTCCCACATCGCTTACGGAAGCTCGGGATTTCAGAAAATCTGTCGTCGTTCTATCTTTCACTGACTGCGGACGACGGATGACCGGAATTCCGGAAATCTTTCATCGCACTTCCGCCGGTCGAACTCGATCCGGCGCGCCATCGGATGAGTGGCAGAGACATTGGCCGCAGGCAGATGCCGCAGCGTCACGCACGACCGGCGAGATCGTAGACGATCGCGCTGAACAGGGTGATGCCGCGCGCGAGCACCTGCTCGTCGAAATCGAAACGGACGGTGTGCTGCTCGCTCGCCATGTCGGTCATGGTGCGCATGTAGGTTGCCTGGCCGCCGTGGCTCTGGACGCGGTTCATCATGAGGGAGATGTCTTCGGAGCCCCAGTTCTGCGCGTTCGGGGTGGAGCTCACGCGGTACTGCGGGAGTTCCGTCTGCACGAGCGTCGCGATGCGCTGCCAGAGCGCTTCGTCGCTGTGCTGTGACTCGCCGCGGCCTTCGATCTTCATCTCGCAGCGACAGCCATGCATCGTGGCGGCGCCCTGACAGATCTGCTCCGCCTGCTGCATCATGTATTCATTGATCTCGGTCGTCTCGCCGCGCACCTCGATCTCCATCTTCGCGCGGTCCGGGATGACGTTGCGCCCCGTGCCTGCGTGGAGCGTCCCGACGTTCACGCGGGTAATGCCGGCGGAGTGGCGCGGGATCGCGTAGAGTCCGAGGCTTGCCTGGGCCGCCGCGAGGAGCGCATTCTGTCCGCGCTCCGGGAAGCCGCCTGCGTGGGCTGCCGTGCCGGTGTAGTAGACGTCGTACTTCGTGTTCGCGAGGGAGCCGTAGGTGCCCGGTGTGATGTCGCCGTCGTCGAGCGAGCCGGTCGGGGCGATGTGATTTCCGATGAGATAGTCGACGTCGTCGAGGTGTCCGTGGGCCACGATGGCCGCAGCGCCGCGACCGCCCTCCTCGCCCGGCTGGAAAATCAGCTTGATCGTGCCATGAAGTGCGTCGCGATGCTTCATGAGAAGCTCCGCCACACCGAGGCCGATCGTCACATGCGCGTCATGGCCACAGGCGTGCATCATACCTGCATTGACACTGGCGAAGCCCTCGCGGGTCGGGCGATGCGTCGCCTCCGGGCACTCGACCATGCCGAGCGCGTCGATGTCAAAGCGAAGCGCCACCACCGGGCCTGGGCCGCAGTCGAGGATAGCGATCGCGCCGGTGAAGCCCTCGCGGAGATCTGGCGTCAGCTCCTCTTCCGTCACGCCCTGCTGCAGCACCGCCTCTGCGTGTGCCGCCATGATGTCCGCATCCGGGAGCCCGAGCCGCGCGGATGCAAGGCAGACCTCGCGCCCCGTCAGCACCTGATAGCCGAGCGCGCGGAGCCGCCGCACGATGATCGCCGTCGTCCGCATCTCGAGCCACCCCGTCTCCGGATGCCGGTGAAGATCACGCCGCAGCGCCACCGAACGCGCCTGCATCGCCGTCGCCTCCGCCGCAAATTCTTCGTAGATGTTCTTCTTCTCTGTTTCCATGATTACTCCTGTATAGTCTGTGTATTCTATATGTTCTGTTTATCCTGTAAATCCTGCGCGCCGGCCTCCTCGGCACTGTGTTTGACGCAATATCCGGGCTTTCTTAGCGTATGACATTAGATTTTCTTTGAGCATCGGGAATTTTTTCGCAATTCACTGTTTGACTGCCCCGATGACATTAGATTTTTTAAGTTTTGTAACAAACTGCCGGTTTCCGCTTCCAGTGACATTAGGTCAGATAATGTCACACCAGAAAAAGTTAAGTGTATTGCGAAAATCCACTCCATATAGTTAATGTCATCATCTCTGAAATGTCTTAATCTGTGAAATACATAATGTCATATCTTTTTAAATCCACACTTTTGTAAAAATGACTTAATGTCACTCATCCTTAAAACACCCATATTGTATAACTTTGGAAATTTTATAATGTCATGACATGTGAAAAACTCTGTATTGCGAGAATCCCCTTACGTGAAGTAGTATAGTAAACGCAGGTTGAAAATACCACCCTGAAATCATGGAGGAATATTATGAAACGACTTCTCATCATCGGCTCCACCTGTGTGGATGTGATTCTCCGACTTGACCACCTGCCGACGACCGGCGAGGACATGCATCCGGTGCAGCGCTTTGCGATGGGCGGCTGTGCGTTCAACGTGGCGCAGGTGCCGAAGGCCTATGATGTCGATCTGCGCTTCGTGACGCCGATCGGCGACCACGGCGTGTTCAGCGACTTCGTGCGCGCACATCTCAGCAATGCTGGCTTCCGGGGCCCGATCACCGTGCCGGACAGTGAAAATGGCTGCTGCTACTGTCTCGTGGAGCGGAGCGGCGAACGTACCTTCCTCTCCGTCCACGGCGTCGAGTACAGCTTCCATGCGGAGTACATGGACGCCTTCGCGGGCGAGCGCTTCGATTACACCTACATCTGCGGACTCGAGGTCGAGGAAACGACCGGCGGCGAGCTCGTCGCCTGGCTCGAGGCGCACCCGGACATCGCCGGCACCGTCGTGTATGCACCGGGCCCACGCGGCATCGAAGTCGACGCGGATCGTACGGAACGCATCCTCGCGATGCATCCGATCCTCCACCTGAACGAGCAGGAAGCGCAGGCCCTCGCCGGCGCGGAGACAGATCCCGTTCTCTCCGCAGCGCAGACGCTGCACGCGAAGACGCAAAACATGGTCATCGTGACACGCGGTGCGGACGGCGTGCTCTGGATCTCCGCAGACGGCTCCGTGCACAGCGCACCATCCGTGCCATCGACCGTCGTCGATACCATCGGCGCCGGCGACTCGCACTGCGGCGCGGTCCTCACCGGCCTCACGCTCGGCTGGACCGAAGAAGACACCATGCGATTCGCAAACCAGGTCGCTTCCGAAGTCGTCGCCCAGGAAGGCGGCGCATACATCCGCCGCTGACATTTCTTCCCCAGAGCACAGAGAAAAATTTCCGGGCCTGCGGCGCTGGGCTTTGACGCCACAAACATATTTATAAACTCGAAGCAGGTGGAAGCACTCCATCTGCTTTTTATTGGTTCCAGCCCAAAAGAGGATGTCGCGCAGGCGACATCCTCTTAAAATAACTCTATTCAGCTCACTCCAGCTCGAAGGCGCCGGTGTACAGCTGGTAGTAGCTGCCGCGGGCGGCGATGAGCTCGTCGTGGGAGCCGCGTTCGATGATGCGGCCATGGTCGAGGACCATGATGACGTCGGAGTTCTGGACGGTGCTGAGGCGGTGGGCGATGACGAAGACGGTGCGTCCGGCCATGAGGGCGTCCATGCCCTTCTGGACCACGGCCTCGGTGTGGGTATCGATGGAGGAGGTAGCCTCATCCATGATCATCACCGGCGGGTCGGCGACCGCGGCACGCGCGATGGAGAGCAGCTGGCGCTGGCCCTGCGAGAGGTTCGCGCCGTTCGCAATCAGCATCGTATCATAGCCCTTCGGCAGTCGACGAATGAAGCTGTCGGCACCGGCGAGCTTCGCGGCGGCCATACACTCTTCATCGGACGCATCGAGCTTGCCGTAACGGATGTTCTCCATGACGGTACCGGTGAAAAGCACGGTATCCTGCAGGATGATGCCGAGGGACTTCCGGAGGGAAGCCTTCTCGATGTCCTGGATATCGATGCCGTCGTAGGTGATGGTGCCCTTCTGGATCTCGTAGAAACGGTTGATGAGGTTCGTGATGGTCGTCTTACCGGCACCGGTGGCACCGACGAACGCGACCTTCTGACCCGGACGGGCGTAGACATTGACCTCATGCAGTACCGTGTGCTTCCCGTCGTAAGAGAAGTCCACATCCTGCAGGACGACGTCGCCCTCGAGGCGCTTATAGCTCACGCTGCCGTCCGTTTCGACCTTCTTCCAGGCCCACTGCTCGGTGCGCTCACTGCACTCCTCGATCTGACCGTTCTGCTCATGACAGCGCACGAGCGTCACCGTGCCCTCATCCTTCTCCGGCTGCTGATCCATCAGCGCGAAGATACGACGCGCACCCGCGAGACCCATGACGATCGCATTGATCTGCTGCGAGATACCGCCGATCTGGCCGGCGAACTGCCGCTCCATGTTGAGGAACGGCACGGTGATGCTGATGCTGAGGGCCATACCGCTCAGGCTCAGGTTCGGCACCTTCAGGAAGAGCAGCACGCCGCCGGCGAACGCCAGCACGACATAGAGCATGTTTCCGATATTGCCGAGGATCGGCATCAGGGTATTCGCGTAGCGGTTCGCCTTCTCCGACACCGCGAAAAGCTCGTCGTTGATCCGGTCGAAGTCGCGCTTCGCCGCATCCTCGTGGTTGAAGACCTTCACGACCTTCTGACCGTTCATCATCTCCTCGATGAAGCCCTCGGTCTGTGCAACCGCCGCCTGCTGCTTCACGAAGTAGCGTCCGGAGCTGCCACCGACCTTCTTCACGACCTTCGTCATGATGACGATACCACCGACCACGAGGATCGTGAGCCACACACTGTAGTACAGCATGAGTGAGAAAACGGTGACGAGGATGATGCCCGAGTTCAGGAGCTGCGGGATCGACTGCGAAATCATCTGGCGCAGCGCATCGACGTCGTTCGTGTAGTAGGACATGATGTCGCCGTGCTCGTTGTGGTCGAAATACGAAATCGGCAGCTTCTGCATGCCGTCAAACATCTTCGTACGGATTTTCTTGAGCGAGCCCTGCGTGATCACCGCCATGCACTGGTTGTAGGTGGTGCCCGCGATGAGCGACAGCGCATAGAGGACTGCCAGCGTCAGCACGAGGCTCAGGATCTGGGCGGACACACCGGCCCAGTCACCACTCTGCCAGTTCTGCTCGATCAGCGCGATGATGCGCTGCTGGAACAGGGACGGGATCGCCGTGATGATCGCATTCACGAGGATGCACGCGAGCGTAAACGGCAGGAGCACCGGATAAAACGAAAAGATCATTCGGATCAGCCGTCCGAGGGTGCCGTCCTTCAGCGTCGTCTTATCGACCGGGCCGCGCATATTTCTGTTTCCCTTCATCGCTGCTCTCCTCCTTTCCCTGCTTCTGCCAATGCTTCCGGCTTCACATCGTCGCGCTGCTGCGCACTTCCGTCTGCTTCTGCCAATGCTTCCGGCTTCACACCGTCGCGCTGCGCGAGCTCTGCCGCCATCGCCTCCGGGGTGGCCACGACACGTACAGGGTCGACTGCATTGGCCTCTTCCGAGGTTTTATTCTGACTGTAGTAGATGTCCTGGTACATCGCGTTGCGGCTGAGGAGCTCCTCGTGGGTGCCGATGTCCGCGATGCGGCCGCCCTCCATGATGAGGATGCGGTCGGCGTCCTGGACGGAGGATACGCGCTGCGCGATGATGATCTTCGTGGTCTCCGGAATGAAGTCGCGGAAGCCCTTACGGATCATGGCGTCGGTCTTCGTGTCGACCGCGGAGGTGGAGTCGTCGAGGATCAGCACCTTCGGCTTCTTCAAGATCGCACGGGCGATGCAGAGACGCTGCTTCTGACCACCGGAGACGTTGGTACCGCCCTGGGTGATGAAGGTGTCGTACTTGTCCGGGAAGTTCTGGACGAACTCGTCCGCCTGGGCGAGCTTACATGCGGCGATGATCTCCTCGTCGCTCGCCTGCGGGTTGCCCCAGCGGAGGTTCTCTGCGATGGTGCCGGAGAAGAGGACGTTCTTCTGAAGTACGACGGCGACCTGATCACGGAGGAGCTTGAGGTCGTACTTTCGTACGTCGACACCGCCGACCAGCACCTCGCCCTCGCTTGCGTCATAGAGGCGGGAAATCAGCTGGATGAGCGAGGACTTCGAGGAGCCGGTACCGCCCATGATGCCGAGGGTTTCACCGGATTTGATATGAAGATCGATGTCCGAGAGGACGTAATTCTCAGCATTGGCCTGATACTTAAAGCTCACGTGGTCGAAATCGATGGAGCCATCCTTCACCTCAGTCACCGGGGATGCCGGATTCGTGAGGGTGCTCGTCTCGTTCAGGACCTCGGCGATACGCTCGGCAGACTCGGCCGACATGGTCACCATGACGAAAATCATGCTGAGCATCATGAGGGACATGAGGATCTGGAAGCTGTAGGTCAGGAGCGAGGAGAACTGTCCGACGTCGAGGTCGGCACCGTGGCTCGTGATGATCGTGTAGGAGCCGAAGCTCAGGACGAAGAGCATGACGGTGTAGATACAGAACTGCATCAGCGGGTTGTTCAGCGCGAGGAAGCGCTCGGCCTTCGTGAAGTCGCGCTGGACGTCGGTCGCGGCGCGGTCGAACTTCTGCATCTCGAAGTCCTCACGAACGAAGGACTTCACGACGCGCATGCCGTTGATGTTTTCCTGCACGGAGTCGTTCAGACGGTCATACTTCCGGAAAACGCGGCGGAAGATCGGCATAACCGTGCGGATGATGACGGCGAGGCCGACGCCGAGGATCGGGATGACCGCGACGAAGATCCAGGCCATGCGTCCACCCATGAGAAAGGCCGCGGCGAAGGAGAAAATCAGCATCGCCGGCGCACGGAAGCCGAGTCGGATCAGCATCATGTAGGCCTGCTGCAGGTTCTGGATATCCGTGGTCATACGGGTGACGAGGGAGCTCGTCTGGAAGTGGTCGATGTTTTCGAAGGAAAAGTCCTGAATCTTATAGAAGAGGTCTTTTCTTAAGTTGCGCGCGAAGCCGGTGGATGCGGTCGCGCAGTTGTTGCCGGCCGCGACGCCGGAAAGAAGTGACAGGGTCGCCAGCACGAGCAGCACGATACCGTACTTCCCGATGGTGCCCATGCCGGCGCCATCCTTAATCTGGTTGATCAGCATCGCCGTCACAAACGGAATGGCGGTTTCGATCAGTGCCTCGATCAGCACAAACAGCGGCGCGCGCAGGCTCGGCCCCTTAAACTCGCGGATGGATTTCGAGAGCGTCTTAATAACGTCCATAAATTCCTCCTGTAGGTGTAAACGATAGGCGGCGAAAAGCAGTGTATGATCCCCGCAGCCGACCCTATATCCCCGGCTCAGGAATCGCGAGGCGCTCACGCCTCTCTTTCATATATAGTATACGCTGAAAACACCTGCTTTTCGCGAAACTTTACTATATTAAAACATTGCGTGCAACATTTCAATCACTTCACAGAAAGTTCAGAATCGGGCGCGTTACTGTTCACTGGTAGTTCCAGCGTTGGTTAGATCGCTGAAATTTAAATTT
>JAUNWX010000022.1 GCA_030540075.1 Lachnospiraceae bacterium | reverse complement strand
CAGGGTCTGTGTATTAATCGATCTTTGATTTTCAAGGTTCGTTGTGCTCTCGTCTCGCGACAGCTTGTATATACTATCAAACCGTTTCGCTTGTGTCAAGCACTTTTTTAATTTTCTTTTTGTCAGCGGCTTGCGATGGATCTTTGTGTCCGTTTCGCTTGCGGCGACAGTTGGATACTTTACCAGAGAGTCCCGGTCATGTCAAGCGTGATTTTCAATTTTTTCAAAAAACTTCAAAGCAATTCAGGGTGCCCGGAGGGCACCCTGAATCTGCTCAATGCATGTTTACATCTATGGTCTGATATGGGATCACGACGTGATGTTCATTGAATGATTTTATGATCTTCTCGCGGAGTTCGCTGCAGGCGCGGAAGTTCTCGTCGACGCTGTGCGTCCATACGGTGAACTTGAAGACAACGCCGTTCGAGCTGACGCGGTTCATCATGATATTCACGTCCTTCTTGCTGACCTCCGGCTGGCTTTCAAGTGCCTGACGAATCAGGGAACGGACGAGGTCGAAGTCCGATTCATACGCGACCTCGAACTCGAGGAAATTGCCTGTACCCTCCACGTAGTCCGCATTGACGATCACCGCCTGATCCACGAGGCTGTTCGGAAGGATATTGCTCTGTCCGTCATAGCTCTGGATCACGACATGGCGGAAGGTCATATCCTTGACGATGCCTTCGCAGATCTGTGTGCCGCCCTGCATAATTTTCACCTTCTGCCCGATTTCGATTGGGCGGGATGCCGACAGCATGAAGCCGGAAAGCACGTTTCCGAGGGCCTGCTGCGCCGCAAAGGTCGCAACGGCGATGATCAGGGTACCACTCTGCAGGATGACGGTACTGATCTCACGTGCCATATCGAACTGTGACAGCACGGAGTAGATTGCCGACGCGAGAAGGACGACGTAAACCACGCTGTTCAGAAATTTATAGAAGATACTGTTCTTCCTCTTATTGATTTTGTGGAAGATGCGGTTCGTGATGGAAATCAGAGCTGCAAACACCACGACGATGATCGCAATCGAGATCAGCTTCTCGAGGTGTCCCTCTGCCAGGATATATTCTTTCATTACGCCTCCATATTTCGTGTCACATGCTGCACAGTGATTGTCGTTCGCCGCGGTCACAGCCCGTTTCTTTCGTTTCAGGCACGTGCTGTAGACATTGGTCTACAAATGTTTTTCCGCCTCGATGTACGCTTCGTCGGGGATGCCAATGTCTTCGACCAGCACCCGCCCGGCAAGGTTCTGGCCTGCGCCGCACGCGAGGCCGGTCTTGTTTCGCCCGAAGGTTATCGTGACATCCGCTTTTATGCCACAGCCCATGAGCTCGCCCGTATCGGTGTTGATCCCGGAGGGCGCGTCGATGGCAAGTACGAAACCGTGGCTGCGGCAGTTGGCTTCTTCTATAAAGAGACGATAGTCGCCCGCGATTTTGCTGCTCGCCGTTTCCATCAGCGTCAGAGATTTGAGCCCCATCACATCCATCGCGTAACGGTCCGCCGCCTTCGCCACCGTACCGGTGATGCACGCTGTATTTATATCACCATTCTTATCCGGCATATTTCGTCCTCTTCCTATAAAGAAATATAGTGGTATTTTACCACAGATTCGCTCTTAAAGCACAAAGCACTGCAATCGCGTTTCCTCCCGTAAAACCAAAAAGGAGTCCGGCCCCCTCACGCTCATCTTAAGAATTTCGTAAGAGGGTCTGACCCCATTAAATTTTTATTAAATTTTCGGAAGCAACGGCTTCCCGCGGAAATCATGCGGCGCGGAGCGCTGGATATAACGCTTATCGTAGCTGTAGAAGTAGGTCTTCATCATACCGTTGTAGATCTTCCGGTTCTTGTCGGCCTTTCCGAGGTACTTCTGCGCGTCCTCCCAGGCCGTGATGAGGTGCATGGACCAGCTGTCGAGCCCCTGATATGCCTCCTTCAGCTCGGTGTACAGAAGCGGCAGATTCCGCTTATCCTCGATTCGCTCACCGTATGGCGGGTTCGTGAGGATATAACCGAACTTACCGCCGTGGGAGAAGTTCGCGATGTCACGCACCTGCAGATGCACGATCTTCTCCACACCGGCACGCTCTGCGTTCTCACGCGCTACCGGAATCACCTCCGGATTGATGTCATAGCCCTGGATATCCACCTTCTTCCCGAAGTGGTTCACACCGGTCTCGAGCAGCGTCTGGTCGACGGCATCATTTGCCTCGTCGAGTGCATTATACCAGCACTTCTTATCGATCAGATTCGTCCACGCCTCGGATACGAAGGCACGATCCATGCCTGGGGCAATGTTGGCGGCGATCATCGCAGCCTCGATGACGAAGGTACCGGAGCCGCACATCGGATCGACGAAGGCGTGATCCTCACGCCAGCCGGACTGCATGATGAGAGCAGCAGCCAATGTCTCTGTAATCGGTGCGAGGCCCTGCTTCAGACGGTAGCCACGCTTGTGAAGGGACTCGCCGGAGGTGTCGAGGCAGACCGTAAAGATATCCTTATACGCAAAAACACGTACCGGATACTTCGCGCCGTGCTCCTCGAACCAGTCGACGCCGTAATATGCACCCATGCGGGCAACCATGGCCTTCTTCATGACCGACTGGATATCACGGGTCGAGAAGAGCTTCGACTTGATGGAGCTCGCCTTCGTAACCCAGAAGCTGCCATCCTTCGGGACGAAGTTCTCCCATGGAAGCGACTTCGTCGCCTGGAAGAGCTCTTCCCAGGTCTCTGCCCGGAAGGAGCCGACCTTCAGCAGGATACGCTCCGTCGTACGGAGGAAGACATTGGCACGCGCGATGGCGTCCGCATCGCCAATGAAGCTCACGCGTCCGTCGGTGACCTCTGTGATGTCGTAGCCAAGATTGATGATTTCTTTTTTCGTGACGGCCTCGAGACCGAAATGGCAAGGCGCAATCAGTTCAAATGTTTTCATTATATAAACCTTTCGTAATGGGTTAATGATTTATGATGCCCTTGATGAGCCAGAGTACAACGAAGATCACCAGCAGCGGAAGCAGTACCGGCGAAAGGAATGCCAGCACACCACCGATGAGGCCCACAAGGACCTGGAATACCAGGAAGAAGATGATGAAGACGGCGATGCAGCCCCAGCCGCTCGCGTCAAACACATGCACGTTGCTGCCCGCGCTGCTCTGCTCCGCCTTCCGCTCGTTATGATGGCGGTAGAACGGGTCGCTCCAGCCGTTGTCGTTCCGCTTTCCGTTCTCGGCGTAGCTCTCGCGCTCCTGGTGATTTTCGTCCTCATAGCCCTGGCGCACGGTCTCCGCGTCCTCTGTCTCCGTCTCGCAGCTGCGCGCACCGGCGCCGCTGTAGTTCTGGCGGAAATGGTCGAAGGCATCCGAATCCGGCTCGAGATCGACCGTGCCGCGGATCTCATCATCCTGGTTCGCAATCGGATCGCCCGCCGCCTCGGCGGTATCAATGATGGTCTTCGCCAGCAGTCTCGGCGAACCGAGCTCCTCGATGACCTCTGCCTCAGCGCGGCCCTTCCGGACCTCTCCACAGATATAGCTGTCGTAATATGCGATCTGCTCACGAATCACCTGATCTGAAACGCTCAGGTTGAGCTGGACCGTTAAATCATGCAGGAACTGTTCCTTATTCAAATTCGTTTCCTCATCGCGGCGGCTGCCGCCTTCTTTTCTACTCCGGCCGATATCTTTTCGCAGGCCAATGTCTACATGCACGCAGGGCTGCGCCCATGCCGGAGAATTCGATCATGCTTCAGATGAAGCGCCTCTAATATACAATAAACCGAGACCTGCACAGTGCGCAAGTCCCGGTTATATTTTTCACAGAAAATTCGGAATCGCAGTGCCGTGCAGCGCTGCGAGACATTTTCGATGCAGGTGCATCATGTAGACATTGACCTCACAGATGCACGGCGGAATCACTCTTCCGTCTTCTCCTCTGCCTCCTCCGGAACCACGGCGATGCCGAGGTCGGTGAGCTGTGACTCATCAAATACCGGTGCCGGTGCATCCATCATCGGATCGGAGCCATCCTTGATCTTCGGGAAGGCGATGACGTCACGGATCGTGTCGGAGCCAACCATCCACATCGCGAGACGGTCGAGGCCGTACGCGAGACCAGCGTGAGGCGGTACACCGTACTTGAAGGCCTGCATGAGGAAGCCAAACTGCTTCTGTGCCTTCTCCGGTGTGAATCCGAGCTTCTCAAGCATCTTCTCCTGGACGTCGGCCTGGTGGATACGAACCGAACCACCGCCGAGCTCCGTACCGTTGAGGACGATATCGTATGCCTTCGCACGTACGGCACCCTGATCGGTATCGATCATCGGGAGGTCCTCCTCCATCGGCATCGTGAACGGATGATGCATCGCCTGGTAACGACCGAGCTCATCGGACCACTCGAACATCGGGAACTCGGTTACCCAGAGGAACTTCCACGCCTTAAGGTCGATGAGATCGAGGTCTGCACCGAGCTGGAGACGAAGTGCCCCAAGCGCGCTCCATACGGTCGTGTTCTTCGTGTCGGATACGAACATGAGGAGGTCGCCCGGCTCGCCGCCCATCTCAGCGCAGAGTGCCTTCAGCTCCTCTTCGGTCATGAACTTCGCGAAGCTGGACTTATAGCTGCCGTCCTCGTTGATTGCGAGGTAAGCAAGGCCCTTCGCGCCGTAGCCCTTCACGAGCTCGGTGTACTTATCGATGTGCTTACGCGGCATCTTCGCCTGACCCTTGACATTCAGGCCCTTGATCATACCGCCGTCCTTCGCGCATGCGGAGAACACGCCGAAGCCACAGTCCTTCACCACCTCGGTGACATCGTGGAGCAGCATCTCGAAACGCATATCCGGCTTATCGGAGCCGTACTGGTTCATCGCGTCGATCCATGGCATCCGCATGATCGGGAGTTCAATGTCTACATCGCACACCTCCTTGAAGATGTACTTCAGCAGACGCTCATTGACCTCGATGACATCATCGACATCCACGAAGCTGAGCTCCATATCCACCTGGGTGAACTCCGGCTGACGATCGGCACGGAGGTCCTCATCACGGTAGCAGCGTGCGAGCTGGAAGTAACGGTCGAAACCGGATACCATGAGGAGCTGCTTCAGGAGCTGCGGAGACTGCGGCAGTGCATAGAAGGAGCCGTGGTGCATACGGGACGGTACGAGGAAGTCTCTCGCACCCTCCGGGGTGGACTTGATGAGGGTCGGGGTCTCGATCTCAAGGAAGCCGTTCTCACTCATGAAGCTGCGGATCAGATAGGCGATCTTCGCTCTCGTCATGATACGCTTTGCAAGCTCCGGACGACGAAGATCGAGGTAACGATACTTGAGACGGGTGTTCTCGTTCGTCGGGATACCATCCTCGATCGGGAATGGTGGTGTCTCGGACTCGGCGAGAATACGCAGTGCTCTGGCAGAAATCTCGATGCTTCCTGTCTTCATATCCTTGTTGGCATCCTTACCACGGGAACGCACGATACCGGTCACCGCGATCACGAACTCCGAACGGAGCTTCGCCGCCTTCTCAAATACCTCGGTGCCACACTCGGACTCCTCGAACACGATCTGGAGGAGACCGGTACGATCACGAAGGTCTGTAAAGATCAGACCGCCCTTGTTTCTGGAGCGCTGAACCCAGCCCATCATGGTGACTTCTCTGTCGATATAGGACTCGTCAAGCTCTGTACATCTGCACGTTCTGTGCAGACCTTTCATAGACTCTGCCATAGCTTTTACCTCTTATATATAGAATGAAATGAATTACTGTAATGAATCCTGATAGAATTCCTTAAACTCGGTATATCCCTCGGATGTAAGCTGCTCCTTCTGGAACTTCTTGTTCTTATTCATGCGGGATACCAGGACGGTCTCTCCCTGAAGACGACGTGTCATCGCTTCGCTGATCGCCTCGGCGGTCTTCGCACGGTCGAGGTTCTTATCGAGGAGGAAGGCCACCTTCGTGCCCTCACCCGGAACCTTCTCGTCTGCGTCGAGCATGATGGTGATGATACGCTCGAAGCCGATGGAGAAGCCGACGGCCGGGGTATCCTGACCTGTGAACTTGCCGACCATACGGTCATAGCGTCCGCCACCGCCGACGGAGCCGCTGAAGCCCTCGGCACGAATCTCGAAGATCGGACCGGTATAGTAGCCCATACCACGTACGAGGGTCGGATCGAAGAGGACCTTTACATTGACGCTCTTGACCGCAGCCACCGTCTCCACGATGGTGGCGAGGTTGTCGGTGACACTCTCCGGGAGCACATCCTTCAGCTTCTCACCGAGTGTGCGGATATCCTGCGCGCCCGTACCGATGGTGGCAAGCAGTGCCTGATACTTATCGATCACGCTCTCCTCGTAGCCGAGGGAAAGGAGCTCTGCCTTTACGCCGTCGTTTCCGATCTTGTCGGCCTTATCGAGGCTGATGCAGACCTTCTCGAAGTCGTCTGCAAGGAAGCCGGCGTAGGCCTGCATGCCGCGAAGGATCTCACGGTCGTTGATCACGATGGAGAAATTATACTTCTCACCGAAGCCAATGCGGTTCAGCAGGGTGGAGATGGCGAGGATCAGCTCGATCTCCGCGACGTTGCTGCCATCGCCGAAGATGTCGATGTCACATTGCACGAACTCACGGAAACGGCCCTTCTGCGGACGATCCGCACGGAAAACAGGTCCGATCTGGAGCGCCTTGAACGGGCTCGGGAGCTGTGCCTGGTTCTGGCTGTAGAAACGGCTCAGCGGAAGGGTCAGATCATAGCGGAGGCCGGAATCTGCGAGTGCGTCCAGATCGCCGGACTGGAATGCACTTTCCAGTTTATCGCCGCGCTTCTGTACCTTGAAAATCAGCTTCTCGTTATCGCCGCCCTGCTTGCTGAGCAGGTTCTCGATGTGCTCGACGACCGGGGTCTCGATTTCTGTAAAGCCGAACTCCTTATAGGTTCTGCGGATTTCGCTCAGAACATACTGGCGAAGCTCCATCTCTCTCGGGAGGATGTCCTTCATACCGGTGACCGGTTTCTTCTTTAATGCCATAGCTGTACCTCATATCCATGTTAATACGGCCTTTAATTATAACAACAGTCGCGCAAATACGCAAGAACCTCGCACGATGCGAGGCCTCGGCAATTCGCCGAAACGTGGCAAAAAAAGACCCGGAGGCAGTCCTCCGGGTCCCTCAAAGAATATTTATCTGATATCAGAGGTACTTCTTCATGCAGTCGTCGATGTCAAGGGTGGCGAAGTAGTCCTTCGGGGTCTCGGCGCGGCGGATGAGCTTGACGGAGCCGTCTTCGCGGAGCAGGAGCTCGGCAGACCAGAGCTTACCGTTGTAGTTATAGCCCATCGCGAAGCCGTGCGCGCCGGCGTCGTGGATGAAGAGGTAGTCGCCCTTCTCGAGCTCCGGAAGTTCGCGGTCGATGGCGAACTTGTCGTTGTTCTCGCAGAGGGAGCCGGTCACGTCATAGGTATGGTCGCAGGCTGCGTTCTCCTTGCCGAGGACGGTGATGTGATGGTATGCACCGTACATCGCCGGGCGCATGAGGTTGACCGCACAGGCATCCACGCCAGCATACTCCTTATAGGTATGCTTGAAGTGGATGACCTTCGTGATCAGCGCGCCGTATGGTGCCAGCATGAAGCGGCCCATCTCGGTGAAGATGCGGATGTCGCCGAGGCCGTGCGGTACGAGGACCTCATCGAATACGCGGTGAACGCCCTCACCGATCGCCTCGATGTCGTTCGGCTTCTGGTCCGGCTTGTAAGGCACGCCGACACCGCCGGAGAGGTTGATGAAATCAAGCTCCACGCCGGTCTCTGCCTTGATCTTGACGGCGAGCTCGAAGAGCTCCTTCGCCAGGGTCGGGTAGTAGTCGTTCGTCACGGTGTTGGATGCGAGGAAGGCGTGCATGCCGAAGTGCTTGACGCCGCCCTCCTTCAGGATACGGTAGCCCTCGATCAGCTGTGCGGTGGTCATGCCGTACTTCGCGTCCTGCGGGTTATCCATGATGGTGTTTGCGATGCGGAAGTATCCGCCCGGGTTGTAGCGGAGGCTCATGGTCTCCGGGAAGCTGCCCAGGGTATCCTTCAGTTCCTGGATGTTCGTGAAGTCATCGAGGTTGATGATGGCGCCGAGCTCGTTCGCGACCTTATACTCCTCGAGTGGTGTGTCGTTCGAGGAAAACATGATGTCGTGGCCGTGGAAGCCGCAGGCGTCGGACATCTGAAGCTCGGTGAGGGAGCTGCAGTCCGTACCGCAGCCTTCTTCCTTCAGAATACGAAGGATGGACGGGTTCGGGGTCGCCTTGACCGCGAAATACTCCTTGAAGCCCTTATTCCAGCTGAAGGCCTTATATACCTTCCGCGCATTCTCACGGATGCCCTTCTCGTCATACAGATAGAAAGGGGTCGGGTAGGTCTGTGCGATTTCCTTCACCTGGTCCAGTGTGATATATGGTGTTTTCATGGTTTCCTCCACGTTTGTAAAATCTAATGTCAAGCCTGCATAACTCTCATGATGTTCGTCGCGGTTACCGGCTGGTTGCGGTTCATGCGGGAGAGTACGCCGGCGGTGATGACGCAGAGGTCACCCTTCTCGACGATGTTGCGGTCGCGGAGCTCCTCCATGGAGGACTCGAAGAGTTCGTCGGTGGTGTCGGCTCTTCTCGCCCAGATCGGGGTGACGCCCCAGAGGAGCATCATCTGGCGAACGGTTCCCTGGCTCGGGGACATCGCATAGATGTGGGTCTTCGGGCGGTACTTCGAAATCAGCTTCGCAGTCGAGCCGGACAGGGTCGGCACGATGAGTGCCTTGGCGTCAAGCTCACTCGCGGTGGTGACAGACGCTGCGCAGACAGCATTGGAGATGTTTGCGTAGGTGCTCTCATCGACGTTCCGCTTCTTATACTGTGTGTAGTCGAGGAACTGCTCGGTGTACTCAACGATGGATGCCATCATATCGAGGGCCTCGATCGGGTACTTGCCGGCCGCGGTCTCGCCGGACAGCATCACGGCGTCGGTGCCGTTGTAAACAGCGTTTGCAACGTCGGTTACCTCTGCTCTCGTCGGACGCGGATTACGGATCATGGAATCGAGCATCTGGGTCGCCGTGATGACGAGCTTGCCCGCATAGTTACACTTGTGGATCATCTCCTTCTGGAGCTGCGGCAGACGCTTCGCATCGATCTCGACACCGAGGTCACCACGAGCCACCATGATACCATCGGCTGCGGCGATGATGGCGTCAAGATTATCCAGACCCTCCTGGGACTCGATCTTCGCGATGATCTTCATGCTGGAGCCTGCCTCACTGATCAGTGCACGGATCTGCTCGATGGTCTCTGCATTACGTACGAAGGAAGCGGCTACGAAATCGAAGCCCTCCTCGATACCGAACTTGATGTCCTCGATATCCTTCTCGGTCAGGCCCGGAAGACGGATGCTGACGTTCGGCACATTCACGCCCTTCTTCTCGCCGAGCTCACCACCGTTTGTGATGAGGCAGTGGATGTCCGCGCCCTCGACGCGCTCCACCTTCAGCCCGATGAGGCCATCATCGATCAGGATGGTGCTGCCCTCCTGGACGTCTTCATTGAGCCCGTCATAGTTGATGTATACACGAGATGCATTTCCGATGCACTCGTCGATGGTCAGTACGATCTCCTTACCGGTCTCCAGCATCACCTTCTTGTGATCCTCGAGCTCACCGGTACGGATCTCCGGTCCCTTCGTATCCAGCAGTGCCGCGATCTCACGACCGGTATCCTTACGTGCCTGCTTCAGCAGCGCGAGACGGCCGAGGTGCTCCTGATGGCTGCCATGCGAGAAGTTGAAACGTGCCACGTCCATCTTCTCTGCGAGCTTCTTCATCAGCTCGTAATCGTTCTCATTCGGTCCAAGTGTACATACAATCTTCGTCTTTCTCATAAAATTCTCCTCTTTTTAGAACCGGCCGGTACTGTGTCCGGCATTTATGTCAAGCGCCGGGAAATCCGGTGCATGCTCGCAGTTTCGTGTGCCAATGTCTCCGGCCAGAAGGCCGATGGCTTCGCGTGACGTTCGGATGACCGCCGCGCATCCTGCTGTCCGGCTGGACAGTGGTTTCGCGCAGGTCTGTCGCCGCAGTGGATCAGCGGAAATCCCGCATGTTGTAGATGTTTCTGTTCTTCGGCTTCTGATTCGTCAGGAAGAAGAACAGCGCTACATTCAGAAGGCTCGTAAGGATCGCTACCTTATTACCGAGGCCCGGAAGGGCTACGAAATAGAAAAGATACAGGACCACTTCTCCGATCGCCAGCCACTTCGCCTTGATCGGGATGATGAAATACAGCAGGAAGGTCGTATCCGGAAATGTCAGGGCATACGCCAGGAAGATACTGAAGGTCATGTAGGTCGGATACAGCTGCACCGAATACCCGGTCACCAGATAAATCAGGATCGCCGACAGCACCAGCAGAATCACACCTGTAAAATAGAAGAAATTATACTTAAACGTCCCCCAGACACGCTCCAGCGTCATCCCCAGACTGTAGTAAACGAACAGCGCGACGATCATCCACAGAAAGCTCGTCGATGGCGGATAGAAAATAAAGGTGATGATCCGCCAGATATGACCATGCAGAATCGCCTCCGCATCCAGATCCAGATAATAAAAATAAAGAAGCGGATTAAACATCTGGATGAGGTAACCCACCACATAAATCACGCAGATATACTTCATAAGATTCGGAACCGCATACTTCCCGAACCTCCGCTCCAGCTTCTGATAAAAGGTCAATATATACTCCTTTCAAGGCATCCTGTAGTTATAAAAATATCAATTTCAGCCCCCTGATACTAGTACCCCATCATGAAGCTAAAACACGTGATGAGTATAAATGCAGACACTCGGTTTTTCAAGCAAAATATACGTAAAGGTGCCGCTTAGGACCCTTGACTTAGAGTTTTCCGAGCTCGCAGTACTGTGCTTCTGTCGGCAGCCCTCCGGTCATGTCTCCTCGTCGCTCGGTCCATACAGCTCCCGCGATATGCCCGGAAAACATAATATAACCGACGAAAGCGTTACAGATTTCACAAAACTTTTATGATTATGCCGATTGAATTCCCATTTTTTAAATGCTACAATGCTATATCGTTATTCTATATAAATATAGGTAGCTATTCAGAACACTTTGATCTTTCTAATTATATAAGAATCAGGTGCCAGGAACGTATATAGGTAATATGAGGTTATTTCATGCAAGAGTATAGACTCGGAATCGACATTGGTTCTACAACCGTAAAGATCGCCATCCTCGATCAGGCGAAACAGCTTCTGTTCTCGGACTACCGCCGTCATCACGCGGATATCCAGGGCACGCTGGCAGATATTCTCGAGGAAGCGAAGGAGACGCTGGGTGAAATCCGCCTCGCGTCGGTCATCACCGGTTCAGGTGGACTGACGCTGAGCAAGCACATGCATGTTTTCTTCTGTCAGGAAGTCGTCGCGGTCGCGAGCGCACTCAAGGACTACCGTCCGGATACGGACGTGGCCATCGAGCTCGGCGGCGAGGACGCAAAAATCATATATTTCAAGGGTGGTGTCGACCAGCGAATGAACGGCATCTGTGCCGGCGGTACGGGCTCCTTCATTGACCAGATGGCCTCCCTCCTTCATACCGACGCGGCGGGTCTCAACGATCTCGCCGCCGGTTATCAGATGATCTACCCGATCGCCGCGCGCTGTGGTGTCTTCGCAAAGACCGATATCCAGCCGCTCATCAACGAGGGTGCAGCCCGTGAGGATCTCGCGGCGTCCATCTTCCAGGCGGTCGTCAATCAGACCATCTCCGGCCTCGCACAGGGCAAGCCGATCCGTGGCCACGTCGCCTTCCTCGGCGGCCCGCTCCACTTCATGCCGGAGCTCCGCAAGGCCTTCATCCGCACCCTCCATCTGCAGGGGGATGAGATCATCGAGCCGGAGAACAGCCATCTCTTCGCAGCGATCGGCTCCTGCCTGAACTGCCCGGAGGACGCAGAGGCGATTTCCATCTCCACGCTCATCGAGCAGCTCCGTCATGGCATCCAGATGGATGTCGAGATCAAGCGCATGGCCCCGCTCTTCCGCGATGAGGCCGAATACGCAGAGTTCACAAATCGTCATGCACAGGCGCACGTAAAAACGGCGGATCTCAGTACGTATCATGGCAATGTCTTCCTCGGCATCGATGCCGGCTCCACCACGACGAAGCTGGCCCTCGTTTCCGAGCAGGGCGAGCTCCTCTACAAGTTCTATGCAAATAACGAAGGATCGCCAATCGCGACAGCCATCAAGTCCATGAAGGAAATCCGGGACCTGCTGCCGTCTGACGCGCGCATCGCCTACAGCTGCTCCACCGGTTACGGTGAGGCGCTCCTGAAGTCCGCCTTCCAGCTGGACGAGGGCGAGGTTGAGACCATCTCCCACTACTATGCGGCGGCGTTCTTCGAGCCGGAGGTCGACTGTATCCTCGACATCGGCGGCCAGGACATGAAGTGCATCCGTATCAAGGATGGCACCGTCGATTCCGTGCAGCTCAATGAAGCCTGCTCGTCCGGCTGTGGCTCCTTCCTCGAGACCTTCGCGCGCTCACTGGACTACTCCGTGATCGACTTCGCGCATGAGGCACTCTATGCGAAGAACCCGACCGACCTCGGCTCCCGCTGCACGGTCTTCATGAACTCGAACGTCAAGCAGGCGCAGAAGGAAGGCGCGAGCGTCGGCGATATCTCTGCCGGCCTCGCCTACTCCGTCATCAAGAACGCCCTCTACAAGGTCATCAAGGTGACCGATGCAAAGGATCTCGGCCGGCACATCGTCGTACAGGGTGGTACCTTCTATAACGATGCCGTCCTCCGTGCCTTCGAGAATCTCCTCGATGCCCATGTCACCCGTCCGGATATCGCCGGCATCATGGGTGCCTTCGGTGCGGCGCTGATCGCACGCGAGCGTTATCAGCTGAAGAACGAACATCTTCGGGAGATGAAGCCGGGTGAGGAAAAGGACGTTCCACTCACCGCTTATGGCCGCGTGCAGACCAGCATGCTTCCGATCGACGACATTATCCGCCTCCAGTATACGACCCGCATGGCGCGCTGCCAGGGCTGCAACAACCACTGTGTCCTGACCATCAACCAGTTCGGCGCCGGCCGGAACTTCATCTCCGGCAACCGCTGTGAGCGTGGCCTCGGAAAGGCGAAGGCGAAGTCCGACATTCCGAACCTCTTCGCTTACAAGATGAAGCGCATGTTTGATTACGAGCCGCTTCCGATCGATCTCGCCGAGCGTGGTGAGGTGGGTATCCCGCGCGTGCTCAACATGTACGAGAACTATCCGTTCTGGGCGACCTTCTTCCGCGAGCTGAAGTTCCGGACCGTCCTGTCCCCGGCCAGCACACGTCAGATCTACGAGCTCGGCATCGAGACGATTCCGTCCGAGTCCGAGTGCTACCCGGCAAAGATCGCACACGGTCACATCGAGTGGCTGATGAAGCACGGCCAGAAGTTCATCTGGTACCCTTGCATCCCGTACGAGCGGAACGAGACGCCGGATGCGGGCAATCACTACAACTGCCCGATGGTCACCTCCTATGCGGAGAACATCATTAATAACGTCGAGGACCTGCAGAACAACTCCGTCCTCTTCATGAAGCCGTTCCTCGCACTGACGAACGAGAAGATCTGTACCGACCAGCTCGTGAAGGTCTTCGTCCACCCGGATCGCATCGAGGATTCGATCCGTCCGGTCGGCGAGCTCACCCTCGAGAAGATCGGCGAGCAGTTTAAGAAGTGGAACTTCACCGAGCAGGAGATCCGCTCGGCAGCGCATGAGGCCTGGGCAGAGCTCGAGCGTGCGCATCAGGATATGGAGAAAAAGGGCGAGGAGACCCTCCGCTGGATGGAGGAGACCGGTCACCGCGGCATCGTGCTCGCGGGTCGTCCGTACCACGTGGATCCGGAAATCAACCACGGTATCCCAGAGCTGATCACAAGCTACAACTTCGCGGTGCTGACCGAGGATTCCGTCGCCCATCTCGGCGAGGTGGAGCGTCCGCTCATCGTCACCGACCAGTGGATGTACCACACCCGTCTCTATCGCGCGGCCTCCTTCGTGAAGACCCGCGAGGACCTCGATCTCATCCAGCTGAACTCCTTCGGCTGCGGCCTCGATGCCGTCACCGTGGATCAGGTGCGGGATATTCTGAACGGCTCCGATAAGATCTACACCGTGCTGAAAATCGACGAGGTCAACAACCTCGGTGCGGCACGTATCCGTGTACGTTCGCTGATTGCGGCGATCCGTGTACGGGAGGAGAAGCACTACGAGCGGACACTGCGTCCGGCAGGCTATGATCGTAAGCTCTTCACGAAGGAGATGAAGGACGAGGGCTACACCATCCTCTGCCCGCAGATGTCCCCGATCCACTTCGAGCTGATCGAGCCGGCCATCCGCGCCTGCGGTTATAACATCGAAGTCCTGAACAACGCGAACCGGACCGCGATCGATACGGGTCTCAAGTACGTGAACAACGATGCCTGCTACCCGTCCATCATCGTCGTCGGTCAGATCATGGATGCGCTGAACTCCGGGAAGTACGACCTCGATCACACTGCGGTCATCATGTCCCAGACGGGCGGTGGCTGCCGTGCGTCCAACTACATTGGCTTCATCCGACGTGCCCTCGAGCATGCCGGTATGGCGCAGATTCCGGTGATTTCGCTCAATGCAAATGGCATGGAGACCACACCGGGCTTCAAAATCACGCTCCCGCTGCTGACGAAGGCCATGCAGGCGATCGTCTACGGTGATATCTTCATGCGCTGTCTCTATGCGACACGGCCGTATGAGCAGGCACCGGGTTCCGCCGAGGCGCTGCACCAGAAGTGGGTGAAGACCTGCATCACATCGCTCCAGAAGAAGTCCTCCTCGATGAGTGAGTTCTCACGGAACGTGCGCGGCATCATTCACGATTTCGATGTGCTGCCTCTGCAGGAGGGCCTCCGGAAGCCGAAGGTCGGCATCGTCGGCGAGATCCTCGTCAAGTTCTCGCCGCTCGCGAACAACCATATCGTGGAGCTGCTCGAGCGCGAGGGGGCGGAGGCCGTCATGCCGGATCTCATGGACTTCCTGCTCTACTGCTTCTACAACCAGAATTTCAAGTACGAGAATCTGGGTGCCGGCTGGAAGGGCAAGACGCTCTGCAATGCGGCGATCACGCTGCTGGAGTTCTTCCGGAAGACCGCGCGGAAGGCGTTTGCGCAGTCCGCACGCTTCACGCCGCCTGGCGACATCCACGAGCTCGCGAAGATGGCACGGGAATATGTGTCACTCGGTAATCAGACCGGAGAGGGCTGGTTCCTGACGGGTGAGATGCTCGAGCTGATCGGCGAGGGTGTCGAGAATATCATCTGTACGCAGCCGTTCGGCTGTCTCCCGAACCACATCGTGGGCAAGGGCGTCATCAAGGAGCTGAAGCGGCATCATCCGGATGCAAACATCATCGCGGTGGATTACGATCCGGGTGCGTCGGAGGTGAATCAGCTGAATCGTATCAAGCTGATGCTGACGGTCGCGCAGAACAACTTAAAGACGAAGTAAGCAAAAAAACGGACCCTTTAGAATCACGATTTACCAGGTGATTCTAAGGGTCCGTTTTTGATTTATTGTCCTCGTGCAATTCCTTCCGGGACGGTTCTGCCCCTCAGCAGCGCGTTATCCCTCGTAAATCGGGTGTGCCTTTGTGAGCTCGAGTACCTTTGCGGTGACGTCGTCCTTCGTTGCTTCGAAGTTCGTTGCGACATTCCAGATGCAGTCGGCGATTGGTGCCATATCGGCTTCCGTGAAGCCACGGGTGGTGACGGCAGCGGTTCCGATGCGGACACCGGAGGTGACGAATGGGGAGCGCGGGTCGTTTGGGATGGCGTTCCGGTTCAGGGTGATGTGTACTTCATCACAGTTGTTCTGCAGGGTCTTACCGGTGAGGTCCGGGATGTTCGTGAGGTCCACGAGCATCAGGTGGTTGTCGGTGCCGCCGGAAACGAGCTTGAAGCCCTTCGCCATCATAGCGTCGGCGAGAGCCTTACAGTTCTTCACGATCTGCTCCTGGTAGGTCCTGAATTCCGGCTTCAATGCCTCGCCGAAGCAGATGGCCTTGCCGGCGATGACATGCTCGAGCGGGCCACCCTGGCTGCCCGGGAAGACGTTCTTGTTAAACTTGAAGCGCTCGGCTGCCTCTGCGCTCGACAGGATGAGGCCGCCACGTGGTCCGCGGAGGGTCTTGTGGGTCGTCGTGGTCGTCACGTCCGCGTATGGGATCGGTGACGGATGAAGGCCGGCTGCGACGAGTCCGGCGATGTGGGCCATATCTACCCAGAGCACGGCGCCGCACTTGTCGGCGATCTCACGGAAGCGCTTGAAGTCGATGATACGCGGGTATGCGGATGCACCGGCGATGATCATCTTCGGATGATGCTTCATCGCGAGGGCCTCGACCTCGTCATAATCGATGTAGCCGTCGGCGTTGATGCCGTACGGAACGATGTTATAGAAACGGCCGGAGAAGTTCGCTGGTGAACCGTGGGTGAGGTGTCCGCCGGCGTCGAGGGACATGCCCATGATCGTGTCGCCCGGCTCGCAGATCGCCATGGTGACGGCCATGTTGGCCTGTGCACCGGAGTGCGGCTGCACGTTCGCATACTCACAGCCGAAGAGCTTCTTCGCACGCTCGATCGCGATGGTCTCGATTTCATCGACATTGACACAGCCACCGTAGTAACGCTTGCCAGGGTAACCCTCGGCGTACTTATTGGTCAGCACGGTGCCCATGGCCATCATGGCCGGACCGGATACGATGTTCTCCGATGCGATGAGCTCGATGTTGTGCATCTGGCGGTCATACTCGCGAAGAATCGCCGAGCCGATCTCAGGATCTGCCTGTGCGATGTAGTTCATTACTTCCTTGATCATAATCTGCCTCCTCTTTTCTGTCCTGTGCCGCACTGCGGCTTCACTGCCGGATTCCCTTTATGAAACAGATGAGACGAACTTACTTATGTATATCTGTCATCGTTCCATCGCCGTTTTTCCGTCAGTACCGGCCTGCTCACGCCCTCAGCTGATAATCCTCGATGACGATCTGCAGACTTTTAAATCCATTATATTCATTCACTTCCGGATAGTAAACCACATCTATCAGGGATTTCGTGCCTTTATTTCGCAGGAAGGCGTCGCCGTCGGTGAAGAGAATGCCGGAGATCGAGGTTCCCTGCTGCGACAGGAGCTGCAGGCGCACGACATTCCGGCCCTTGCCGAGCACGCGGGCTTCGAGGATGCGGAGGTTCTTTTCGGCGAAGCACGGTTTCTCGTTGCCCTTGCCATACGGCTCGAGGCGGTCGAATTCGTGGATCAGCTCCTCGTTGACGTAGCTCACCGGCATCGGCACGTCGATCCAGAGCTTGTCCACGAGCTGGTCGAGCCGGAGTCCGCAGCGTTCGTTGAGGGCTGTACGGAAGCGGTCAATGTTTTCGCGCGGGAGGCTGAACCCGGCCGCGAGTGGATGGCCGCCGAACTTCGTGAGGAGCTCTGCCACCTCGGCGAGACGTTCCGACATCGGGTAGGCGTCGATGCTTCGACCGGAGCCCTTCGCCATGAGGGTGCCGTCTTCTCCGTCCTCGGCGTCGGTGACCACGAAGGCCGGGCGGTAATACTTCTCGCGGAGGCGGCCGGCGACGATGCCGGCGAGGCTCTCATGCAGCTTCGGGAGGTAGATGACGAGGACCGGATCGGAGATGTACTGCTGCTCTACCTGTGCATAGGCTTCCTTCGTCGCCTCGATCGTCATGTCCTTCCGGACGTCGTTCAGCTCCTTCAGCTTCACCGCCTTTGTGAGGGCCTCCGACGGGTCCGTGGTGGTAAAGAGCGACAGTGCGATCTCGGCACTGCGAAGCCGGCCGCCTGCATTGATACAAGGTCCGATGATATAGCCGATGTGGTAGCTCGTGATGTGCTCCTTCTCAAGGAGGCCCTGCTCGTCGAGCAGCGCGCGGAGGCCCGGATTCGTCGTCTGGCGAATCTGCTGGAGGCCAAACTTCACGATGATGCGGTTCTCGTCCTGGAGCTCGACGACGTCACAGACGGTCGCGATGGCGGCGAACTCGAGGAAGTCGAGGTACGCGTCCTGCGGGAGTCCGCGGTTCTGGTAGAGCAGGGTGATGATCTTCCAGGCGACGACCGCGCCGCAGATCTGGGTATACGGGTAGCGGCTGTCCTCGCGCTTCGCGTCCACGACGGCACTCGCCGGTGGCAGGATATCCCGCGACTCGCAGCCGTAGTCCTCATCGTCACGCTGGCGGATGTCATGGTGGTCCGTGATCAGCACGGTGAGGCCGAGGTCACGCGCATGCTTCATCTCCTCGATGGCACTGATGCCGTTGTCGCAGGTGAGGATCACGCTGACGCCATCCTCCTTCGCCTGGTCGATGATGTGCACGTTGATGCCGTAGCCGTCTCGGATGCGGTCCGGCAGCACGTAGTCAACCTGCGCGCCGAGACGCTGGAGTCCGGTATAGAGGATGTAGGTCGCGCACACACCATCGACGTCATAATCACCGACGATGCGGATGCGGCGGCCCTCCTGGATCGCGCGGTTCAGATGATTCATGCAGCGGATCGCGTCCGGCAGGAGAAGCGGCGAGTGGAGCTCCTCGAGGGAGCCATGCAGGTACTGCTCGATCTGCGCGTCGGAGTTGATCTCACGGTTCCGGAGGATACGCGCCGTCACCTGATCGATGTGGTGCGCCGCCGCGACCGCCTTGAAATCCGCCTTCTTATTATAGATGAACCATTTTTTCATGTGTTGTCCCTCTGGGTTTTGTTGTATAATTAGTAACTTAACCAGTATAGCATAAAAGAAAGGTTTATCAGACAGATGAGTTTTCAATATCCGGCGAAGCGGAGCTTCACGAAGGTGGCGCTCGCGCTTCTTCTCTACGAGCTGCTGTTCCAGCTGGGCAGTGGTTTTCTGATTCAGTACGGGTCGGCGGTGTATCAGCAGGAGGACTTCACGATGATCGCAGTGAGTCTGTTCGGGCTGGTGGTCGTGCTGCTTCTGCTCGGGGGCGATGGGGTCCCGCGGACGACGCATGCGCGTTTCGGGCCGCTTACGTATCTCTGGCTGCTGCTGATGATCTACGGGCTGCAGGCGTTCAGCTCGATCCTGCTGTCGCCGGTGGAGGCATTTCTGCACCAGCAGGGCTTCACGATGGAGTATGCGACGGAGGTCGCGAGCGGGCGAATGACCGGCTTCTGGATGATTCTGTATGCGGTGGTCGTCGCGCCGTTCGTCGAGGAGTGCCTGTTTCGCGGGCTCATCTATAATCAGCTCCGGCACTATGGGCGGCTCTTCGCGATCGTCATCAGTGCGCTGCTCTTCGGGCTCATGCACGGGAATCTGATGCAACTTCTGACGGCGCTCTTCGTCGGGGCGCTGCTCGCCTTCGTCCGGGAGCGCTACGGCTTCGCCTTCGCGATCCTCATGCATCTCAGCAACAACGCCTTCGCACTGTTCTTCAATAATCTCGGCGGGGACAGCACGCTCGTGAGTCTCATTTACCTCGTGTTCATCTACGGTGGGATGATCGTGACCGCCGTGACACTGCTCCGGAACTTTAAAAAGCTGCGCAGCTTCTGTCGAAGCGAGCACAGCTTTCCAGCGATGGTGAAGACCTGGTTCACGACACCCGCGGTGGTCGTCGTCAACCTGCTCTTCGTCGGACTCACCATCCTCAGCATTTTCGAGTGAGGGGGCGTGGCTAAACCACTACTATAGAGTTCGGACGCCCGGAGGGGCCGTGCCACTGCCCTCGTTTGACCGACCGGGAAGACCGTAGAGCTCGGACGCCCGGAGGAGCCGTGCCAGAAACACAGTACTCCGAACTCGGAAAACTCTAAAATCCAAGCCCTAAGAAGCACTAAGTCCTCTGCAATCGCGGAGTTTCCTTTGATGGAAACTCCGCGTTGACAGAGGGGTTCAAGGAGAAATAACTCTAAGTGCTTCTAAGGGCTGGGATTTTGATTTTTCACGACCTCTCCGTATGGTTTCTGACGCGGCCCCTCCGGGCGTCCTCGGTTGAACTCATTGAAGCTATACTTATCTTCTATCAAAGCACCAATTTGTGGCTTGAATCATTCTCCACTGTAGTAAATACAAGTGCCCGGAAGTTTCAAATTTGGAATCCATATTTGTCTTCCATCCCATCCTTTGTCTTGATTACCCGTTATTTTATACATGGTTAAAACCGTTTGATCCTGGTATTGATTGCCAAGCAGCCGATCCGTTTCTGATAAGAGAGTTCCAGTACTTTTACCAATGTCTCTATTTCTACGGACAATCAACTTACCTTGCTCTGAGGGGTTTGACGCCAGTAACGTATTGAGGAAACTTATAAAGACGTCTGATTTCCAATCACCAAGTTCTGAATCAATATTATCCAGTAATTTTATCATGAATTTCAGATTGACCGAATACACATCACTTTCAAACGGGCGTAACAGTTTATCTAGGTTTGCAAGATTTTTATTCAATGGACAACACGGAAAATAGTTCACCCCACCCGAGTAAATGGTCACTGCTTTTCTGTCAATCACATTTTTACGTGTCGGATTGAGCCCCTGTGGATAGAATATTTTTATATCTGTCCCATTACTCTTATTTTCGATTTGATGAATTATGCTATTATTTGTCCGATTAATATCAGAAAACAATTTGTATAACTTTGGCGGCATATAAACTCTCATCAAATCTGCATCTCGATCATAACCGAACAATCTTGCATGTTGCCACATCGTATCTGCCTGCGGTGATTTAGCAACACGACAATAATATATAGTTTGGAGCTGAGGAAAAGTAACCCCACGTCCTAAACTATTTCCTCCGACAATTACATTTATCCCTTTATCGTATTGAACGTTCTGATCATAAGATGAAATAGAATTCAGAAGCAAAATACGAATTCTATCATTTTGAACCTGTTCACCTATAAAGCGATAAATTTCATCAAATTTCAGAATGTCTGATTTTGTCGTCTTTAATGACTCATACATTCTAAAGAATGCTTCCCGTGTCTCATCTTCATTCCAGGAATGTGCGATTTCATTAAGGTAGTTTCCAATTTTGGAAGCAAATATGGAGTGCTGAACTATCTTCACACTCGGATGAATTAAAAAATTACAAACATCTCCACTATTTAAAAGGATTTGCGCAGAAGAAATCAAATGTGTGACAAGCGCATTTTTTAATCCATTTTCAGGAAATTCATCATCACTGATGATATCCGTCGCCTCTGTATCATCAGTGAAAATGATTTGCTTAGATACAGGTTCTTTGAAGAAGAAGTCTCCACCTAGATACCCTTTTCCAGGCTTAAAGTAGTATATAAAATACGGTTTCCAACCACTTTTCCTGGTTTGTAAAAGAATGGACTGTGGCGTTCCTGTAACCTGCATGTAAATGCTACTTGAACTCGTCTTTTTTATGGCTTCCAGGTCCCTGTTAATTGTACTCTGCCGATTCTTATTGACTTGAGTATTCAAACTGGCAGCATCTGCCTCATCATCAACGATAAACAGGGGATTCCCTACACAAAAATTTGTTGACGCCAAGTTATTTTTCCATTGTTTAAGTACGGAGGTGTTCTTTTTTAGTACAATAACTGCCGGTTTTCGTAAATTATTCTGACTTAATTTCAAATAATCATTCTCATCGCAAACACAAAAATCGCACAGATCATTAACTGCACGCTTATACGTTTGTTGTTGAAGAATAATATTATCTGTTGTCAGCAGAATGAAATTCACGAATCCTTCATCCGCCGCTGCACACATCAATCCAAACATATGGCTTGTTTTACCACTTTGAACATCTCCAACCAGCAAACTGACCACATGCTCTTTGAAGGAGAAATTTGAAATATACTGAGGCACAATGTCTTCCGTTGTCTTCTTAATGGCATCGGCAAGCGCGCTGTTTTTATGCTCTCGTATTCTACTCAGATAGGATTCTAAATAATTCATTATTATACCCCAAAGTCCAGAAACCAGGTTCCTGATTGTGTCGTTTTCGTCAGCGTAAAAGTGTCACGTCCATATTGTTCAAGCGTTCTAGACGTCACAGGATTTCCGACAGCCAGTACACCAGCATTTTCCAGTCGGCCTTTAAGCCATTTTCCAAGAATTTTTAAATCGCCTTCTGAACGTAAATTTTTACTGCATTCTCCACTGACTTTGCATTTGAATGACCATCCATCGTCTGTAATTACCTTAAACTCTGCCTCCTCTGTTAGCGCTTTAGGATACCCTGGTTGAGATGTAATCTTTTTGGGCACTATTAATTCAACTTCATACCAGTGCCGTGGCTTAATTAAACCATTTTTCGATTCTCGCCCTTTCCCAAAAAACACATTCAGATTGCTATGTGGAGATACTTCATATGTTTTGATCGGAATGTCAAAGGATATATCTGTTTTGGCATTTAAAATATGAGCAAGTCGCTGAGGAGAAACTTTCTCAACAAATTCATGTCCTTCAAGTAAAGCATTATCCGTATTGAATTCCTGGATATCTAATTCTCGGATATTCGAAGTGGTCTTACACGAAAGAGCCTTAATGAAATCATTAATTTGAGATATCAGTGGTTCTTCCTGGCAAAGAATCGAGCTTTCATATTGGCGGACACCACCATCCACGATACTGCCAAGGTTATTCGAGCCCACAATCCCAGCAAAGGGGCCATTCTGATCACTGTATGAATACAGTTTTCCGTGATATCGAAAAGCTGTCACCAAGCGAACTTCACCTTTCTTTTCCTTAAGCAGGTAGTCATTAAGGCGCATTGCTGTTTCATATTGAACTTTTGTGAATTTGTCAAAATAATGCATGCCCACAATTAGATTCACTTCGGAAATATTGTGATTAAGTTCTATCGCCTTTTGAAGCTCTATCAATGCATCAGACGAAACATACCCTACAGCTATATCAAGTCGCAAACTTTTTGATAAAAGGCCGTAAAAAGCATCCGAAAAGGATTTATAGTATGTCTTCATTGGAGGATAATTGGAAAGCAATAATTCCATTTCTCACCTCTTTAATTCATCTGAGAAGTTACATATGCTAATCGTTGTTTAACATTCATTGACTTCATACGGTCATATTCCGGCTGTAAGTCAATCGGTATATAATCGCCTGTAAACAATGGCCTAAGTCTTCTCGCCACCGAACAAACGCCAACCGGTGGCACAGCATTTCCAATTTGTCGACGTACCTCAGTAATACTACCTTCAAAAATGAAGTCATCCGGAAAAGACTGAAGACGCGCTCTTTCTCTGTTCGTCAACGGTCGAGGTTCAGGATAATGATATCCCCATGTTCCGCCACCTCCAGCAGCAATAATTGTCTTCGCTGGCTCATCGCGTTTTATTCTGCGATAAACATGACTGATCATTCCTTTTACATAAAGCGGGTTGTCTTTTGGAATATCCGTATAATTCCCTCCCTCTGGAATAAGCTCCAGAATTCTTCTGGTCTTTTCCTTAATGTTGATTTTCTCATTATTCGAAGGAACTTTTTCAACCCCTGCAAGAGCTTCACCAGCCGTTACATATGGCAATTTTCCATTCGGCCCATGCGTAGGCTTCGGATGAACAAAATCAAAACCTGTATCAATTCGAATCCCAACAAAAAGTACCCGTTCTCTAAACTGCGGGACACCATACTCTGCAAAATTATATAGATGCGGTTTTACAACATATCCCGGAGCGATACTTTCAAAGTCCTTAATGATAGTATCTATAGCCTTTCCGCCGTTTGCAGTTAACAGGCCTTTTACATTTTCCGCCACAAATGCCTTTGGTTTTTTAGCATCAACAAATTCTGCGAAATGACGAAATAATCCACCTCGCGTTCCGTTCAACCCCGGTTGCTTCCAAATAATCGAAAAATCCTGACAAGGAAATCCTCCCAAAACAAGATCACAATCAGGAATGGACGAATCTGTATATGGGTCAATCTTCGTAATATCCTTATAATGAATTACATCGCCAAAGTTAGCTGCAAAGGATTTACACGCCCATTCTGCAAAATCATTTGCCCAGATTGTTTCATAGCCTTCCATGTGAAAGCCATAATCCAAACCACCGCAGCCAGAAAAAATAGAAACCACCTTTGGCCTATATACACTGTTATTTACATCACTCAATTTGAGCACCCTCCATTGATTATTTGCAGGAAGGTGTACTTTTTGGTAAATCGTAAAAACGTTCTGCTACGCAGAAGAAAAGTGTATGGTAGAATAGACTTTCAAACGGTAAAGCGGTATATTTCTAGTGGAATAGTTAGGTGATACTTTGTGCAAAAAAGTACACCTTTTTGTAATATTCAGCTCTTACAAAAAGGTGTCTCCGTAGTTTTTCGCCCGATATCTAAACGTCGATAGTGGTAATCCGCATTTTCTCGCCGCTTCCGTTCCAGTAATTTTTCCCGTTTGCCACTGCCAGTAAATATAATCAAAATCTTTTGGTAAGGGCTTCGATGGCCGTCCGAAATGGACCCCTTTTTTCTTCGCGGCAGCAATCCCTTCTGCTTGACGTTGACGAATATTCAAGCGCTCATTTTCCGCCACAAAAGACAATACCTGTAAAACAACATCGCTTAGAAACGTCCCCATTAGATCCTTACCACGCCTCGTATCTAGCAGGGGCATATCAAGCACCACAATATCAATAGATTTTGTCCGAACAAGCAGGCGCCATTGCTCTAGAATTTCTTCATAATTTCTTCCAAGACGGTCGATGCTCTTGATGTATAATAGATCCCCCTTTTTCAATTTACTTATCAATCGAATGTACTGCGGACGATCAAAATCTTTTCCCGACTGTCTATCGATATAAATATTCTTTTCCGGTACATTCAGTTCGTGTATTGCATTCAGTTGCCGGTCTTCATTTTGATCCCGACTACTAACACGAATATAGGCGTATGAATTTTTCAATTAATCCTCCTCTACTGCTATTCAGGCACGCAAAAATGTCGTCGTACAATCGGATTAAAGCTCCGACAGTACGGCGACATTCTTGTAGGTCTCACTGTTGTAATTTTTCATCTTACAAAGAATAGCACTGGCCCAAATACGGACAAACGATAATTATCAAATATCGGTAATTTCTACTCAAATATAATCAAATATCCCCTGGATAGCGTCTGTTATATTCATGATGTCATTCATATGTAAGCTGTTTAACTTCACGAACCCTCTGGCATTAAGATCAAGTAATGTCAGCTTTTCGCAGTGCACATATCCATCCATGCTCTGTGTTTGGACACGAATGTGCAAAGCGTCATCTCTTCCCGTATTATAGACAGGACAGGCAATGATTTCACCCGTTTGATTAAAGAAGTCCTTACTTACAACAAGTACCGGAAGTTTGATCTTATCGACTTTCAGTACATCTCCCTGGTGAACACCTTCCGCCATTACCATACCTCTCTTCCTAATGGCTCGCCCCAATCAAATTCACCATCCAGATTCAGTTTCCCACCATATTCCTTCGCGCGCTCTTCGAGCGTTCTATGCCGGAAAGGCTTCGCTAACAGAATTTGCCCATCGCTGACTTTCACTTCCAGAATATCATTTACAGATATATGTGCTTCGTTCAGAATATCTTTGGAGATTCTGATTCCCTGACTGTTTCCCCATGCTTTCACTTGTGCCTGCATATTAAACCTCCTCTGTAGTATATACTATGTGTATACTACAGAGGAGGTTTCTCGTCAAGTAGAGGCTCAGCCCCTGCCACATGGGTGGGCCCACCAGCTTCCGTTGCCAGTGCTTATATAGGGTGGGTGGCAGGGGCTGATGTTGAACGTAGATTTTACTTTCCAAATAAGGTATCGAGGATACCGCGGCCGAGCGCTGCACCGACGTTCCCACCGACGCGCTTTCCGAAGCTGCCCATGAAGCTTTTTCCGACGGCGCCGCCGACTTCACGGCCGAGAGTACCGGCAGTGGTGCGGCCGACGGATTTCACGATGCGTTCCTGATCTTTCTTTGCCTTTTCTTCGGCTTTCGCCTTCGCGAGGGCCTCTTTTTCCAGGAGCTTCTGTTGCTCTCTTGCTTCACGTTCTGCGAGCTTGGCCTGCTCCTTCGCTTCCTTTTCCGCGAGCTTCGCGGCTTCCGCTTCTTCTGCGGCGCGGGCTGCATTTGCAGTTGCCTCGTCCGTCAGACGCTTCAGGAATTCATAGGCAGAGTCGCGGTCGATGGTTTCGTCGTATTTTCCGCAGAGATCGGAGGCAACAACGGAAGCGAGACGTGCGGTCTCATCGATGGTGCCCATCCGGGAAGCCGGCGGGAGCACCGCACAGCGGCGGACGACTTCCGGCTTACCATCGCTGTCGAGGAAGGAAATCAGTGCTTCACCGGTGCCGAGATTCTGAAGTGCTTCGATGGTATCGAAGTTCGGGTTCACACGGAAGGAAGCTGCTGCGGCCTTCACCTTCTTCTCCTCACTTGGCGTATAGGCATGGAGGGCATGCTCCACCTTGTGGCTGAGCTGTGCGAGCACACCATCCGGGATATCACTCGGGTTCTGGGTGATAAAGTACACGCCGATGCCCTTCGAGCGGATCAGCTTCACGACCTGTTCGATCTTCTCGATGAGCGCCTTCGGTGCGCCGTTAAAGAGGAGGTGGGCTTCGTCAAAGAAGAAGACCATCTTCGGCTTCTCCGGGTCACCGACCTCTGGCATCTGCTC
Organism: Lachnospiraceae bacterium; assembly: GCA_030540075.1. Classification (GTDB taxonomy): domain Bacteria; phylum Bacillota; class Clostridia; order Lachnospirales; family Lachnospiraceae; genus Oribacterium. The sequence continues at coordinate 8,569 of JAUNWX010000022.1, read as the reverse complement.
GAAAAGCTCGCTCAGCATGAAAAGCATGAAGGTGGAGTAGATCAGCGGATTCTGAATCGTCGATTCGGCGTCGAGGATATTGATCATGCCGCGACCGACACTGTTCGTGCGGATGAAGTCGTGGATATCGATCGCCGGCTCACCGAAGAACTTATCGCCGCCGGCCGTCTCGAGTGCGACCACTGAACGGAGCATCGCGTTCAGCGAGGCCGTCGCCATATTGCCATACTCGGACGAATACTTTTTATTATTCTCCGCGACGTACTGCACCACCGCGCGAAGGTCCTTCGTGTCGAGCAGGAGCAGATTCTCTTCGTCTGCGATACGGAAGATGATCGTCAGGATATCGGTCTGCAGTTGTGTGAGGCCGAGGAGCCGTCCGAGCAGAGTCGGTCCGAACTCACTGATGGTCGTGCGAAGCGGAAGTCCTTTCTTCCCGTCGATATCCCAGAACTGCGTCGGATAGGCCTGGTACTGGAAGCCCGCCGGTGCGAGGCCGAAACGCGCGATGCGCTTCTGCATGTTTTCAGAATCAACCCCCGGCAGGATCATGCCGGCGAGATCGCCCTTCACATCCGACAGAAAGACCGGCACACCCATATCACTGAAGGACTCCGCAAGCACCTTCAGGGTGATGGTTTTACCGGTGCCGGTAGCGCCCGCAATCAGACCATGACGATTCGCCATCTTCGGCAGGATATAGACCTTTTCCTGCGTATCCATGTCCACTGCTGCCCAGACTTTTTCGTTATAAAACATAAAAAGAACCTCCTCCGGAGAATATTCACGCCCTGTGGCAGCGATTCGCCGCTGCCCATCGGATGGCTCAGAATACCGTTCTGCCATCCGATGATAGATAGTTATATTCTACCATGGAAAGAGGTTCTTTTAAATGTTTTCACACCGCGCCGAGGATTTCCTTCGCGTGCTGTACGCTTTCGTTCGTCGGCGGGTTCACGCCGTCGAGGATGTACGGGATGCCGAGTTTTTCGTACTTGAAAGTACCGAGGGTGTGGTACGGCAGGACCTCGACCTTCTGCACGGTCTTCAGTTCGTCGATGAACTTCCGGGTCGCGATGAGCTCTTCGTCGGAGTCGGTGAGGCCCGGTACGAGGACGTGGCGGATCCACATCGCGACGCCGTGGTCACTGAGGTAGCGCGCACAGTCGAGGATGTTCCGGTTCGTCCAGCCGGTCAGGGCCTTATGCTTCTCGTCGTCGATTTCCTTGATGTCGAAGAGGACCGTGTCCGTGACCTGGGCCAATGCCTCGAACTTCGAGATAAATGGCTCTTCGCGGGTAAACGGCTGCGCCGAGGTGTCGAGGCAGGTGCTGATGCCGCGTGCCTTTGCCTTCTGGAAGAGCTCGAGCACGAAGTCGATCTGTACGAGCGGGTCGCCGCCGCTGACGGTGATGCCGCCCTGCTCACCCCAGTACTCGCGGTAGCGCTCTGCGTGGTCGAGGAGCTCGTCCGCGGTGCGCATGTCGTCGCTCTGCAGGGTCCAGGTGTCCGGATTGTGGCAGTAGCGGCAGCGCATGTGACAGCCCTTCAGAAAGATCGTATATCGGATGCCCGGGCCGTCCACGGCGCCGAAGGTCTCGATGGAGTGAATTGCACCTTTGATGGATTCTGCCATAGTTCCTCCTTAAAAAACATGAGGGAGTGCTATCCACTCCCTCATCTTGTCTTTATAACGCTGTATTACAGGGACTTGTGCTCTGTTCTGGAGATTACGTCGAGCTGCTGCTCTCTCGTAAGGTCGATGAACTTAACAGCATAGCCGGATACACGGATCGTGAAGTTTGCGTACTCTGGCTTCTCCGGGTGCTCCATCGCATCCTTGAGCTTCTCTACGCCGAAGACGTTTACATTCACATGGTGTGCGCCCTTTGCGAAGTAACCATCCATGACGCGAACGAGGGTGCTGGACTGCTCGTCCTCGGTGTGGCCGAGTGCGCTCGGGTTGATGGTCTGGGTGTTGGAGATACCATCGAGTGCATACTCATATGGAAGCTTCGCAACGGAGTTCAGGGAAGCCAGAAGACCGGACTTCTCTGCGCCGTAGCTTGGGTTTGCTCCCGGTGAAAGCGGAGCGCCTGCCGGACGACCATCCGGAAGGGCACCGGTTGCCTTACCGTAAACGACATTGGACGTAATGGTAAGGATGGATGTGGTCGGCTCAGAATCACGGTAGGTGTGGTGCTTCTTGATCTTCGTGAGGAAGGTGCGAAGAAGATCAACCGCGATATCATCGGCACGGTCGTCATCATTGCCATAACGAGGGAAATCGCCCTCTACGATGTAATCGGTTACGAGACCATCCTCATCACGTACGGTCTTAACGCGTGCATACTTGATTGCGGAAAGAGAGTCAACCACGTGTGAGAAGCCGGCGATACCGGTTGCGAAGGTACGACGAACATCAGTGTCGATGAGGGCCATCTCCGCTGCCTCATAGAAGTACTTGTCGTGCATGTACTGAATCAGGTTCAGAACGTTTACGTAGATGCCTGCGAGCCAGTCCATCATACGATCGTACTTCTCCATAACCTCATCGTAATCGAGGTACTCGGAAGTGATCGGACGGTACTCCGGACCTACCTGCTGCTTGCTCTTCTCATCGATACCGCCGTTGATTGCGTAGAGAAGGCACTTTGCAAGGTTTGCACGTGCGCCGAAGAACTGCATCTCCTTACCGGTCTGTGTTGCAGATACGCAGCAGCAGATGGAGTAGTCATCGCCCCATACCGGACGCATCACGTCATCGTTCTCGTACTGGATGGAGGAAGTGCGAACAGAGATCTCTGCAGCGTACTTCTTGAAGTTCTCCGGAAGTCTCTTGGTGTAGAGAACCGTAAGGTTTGGCTCTGGAGCCGGGCCCATGTTCTCAAGGGTGTGCAGGAAACGATAGTCACTCTTCGTAACCATGGATCTGCCATCCTGGCCCATACCGCCGACCTCGAGGGTAGCCCATACCGGGTCACCGGAGAAGAGCTGGTTGTAGGACGGGATACGTGCGAACTTCACCATACGAAGCTTCATAACGAAGTGGTCGATGAGCTCCTGTGCTTCCTTCTCGGTGAGAGTGCCTTCCTTGAGGTCACGCTCGATGTAGATATCGAGGAAGGTGGAAACACGACCAACGGACATCGCTGCACCGTTCTGGGTCTTGATCGCTGCGAGGTAACCGAAGTAGAGCCACTGAACAGCTTCCTTCGCGTTCTTTGCAGGTACGGAAATGTCATAACCGTAGCTCTGTGCCATCTCCTTCATCTGCTTGAGGGCACGAACCTGATCAGAGATCTCCTCTCTCTGACGGATGACGTTATCGGTCATGGTGCCGTCACCGGTGTTGGCATAATCTGCCATCTTCTCCTGGATCAGGAAATCGATACCGTAGAGGGCTACTCTTCTGTAGTCGCCGACGATACGGCCACGGCCGTAGGTATCTGGAAGACCGGTGAGGATCTTGTTATGACGAACCTTCATCATCTCCGGTGTGTACGCATCGAAAACGCCCTGGTTGTGGGTCTTGTGGTACTCGGTGAAGATCTTGTGAAGCTCAGGATCCGGTGTGTAACCATAGGTGGAGCAAGCCTGCTCTGCCATCTTGATACCACCGTAAGGCATGAATGCTCTCTTCAGTGGCTTATCGGTCTGAAGACCTACAACCTGCTCGAGATCCTTCTCTGCCTCGTTGATGTATGCTGCGCCGTAAGCGGTGATGCCGGAAACGACCTTGGTCTCCATATCAAGCACGCCGCCCTTTGCACGCTCTTCCTTCTGAAGTGCCTGAACCTCGTTCCAGAGCTTATCGGTCGCCTCGGTCGGGCCAGCAAGGAAGCTGGAATCACCGTCGTATGCAGTGTAGTTTTCCTGGATGAATGAACGAACATTGACATCCTTTACCCAATGTCCGGTTTTAAAGCCTCTCCATTCTTCTCTCATATCTTCTCCTCTTTCTACCATGTTGTCTATTTTGTATACAGGATTCAATACTCTTTACGCGTGCTAATATAAAGCATAGAGGGCAGATTCGTCAATGTTTTAACTATTAAATTTTCGATGTTTTCCAATTAGAACATGAGGGGCGCGTGATCGCGGTAACAGTTAATCTATGAGGACCCGGAGGGGCGGCAAAAGAGGCACAGCCGTGCCCCGATTGGGAGCGACGCTCCTATATGAGCATAAACGAAAGAGCCCGGAAACAAGTGAACTTGTTTCCGGGCTCTTTCGTTTGTGCTCATGCACGATCATGCGTGCGACAAGATTCGAACTCGCGACCTTCTGGTCCGTAGCCAGACGCTCTATCCAGCTGAGCTACGCGCGCATAGCGTTGTTTTCAAACGCAAGTGTTATATTACAGAAGAGAAGGGCAAATGTCAAGCATCAATTTGAATTTTTTATACCTGATTTTTACCGGCTCTTTCATCTGTCGAAAAAACGAAGCTGCCACATTCAGATTCACATCCAAATGTGACGGACGATGCGCTGTCACGTCGCACAGGAGCTGCTGTCAGCGGATGACTGGTTGACGAGGTCCTTCAGGGTGTAGCGGTTCACGACTTCGTAGATGGCGTTGTCGATTTCCTTATAGAGTGGGAAGGTCGGGCAGCTGGCGGATTTCGCACAGGTGCTCGTGCCGTTGACGCAGTCGACCGGAGCGAGGGTACCTTCGGCGGCGTCGAGGATCTCACCGACCTTGATCTGATCGATCGGACGGGTAAAGAGGTAGCCGCCTTTCGCGCCACGGATGGACTTTAGGAAGCCGCCCTTCACCATCAGGGAGATGATCTGCTCGAGGTACTTCATCGAGATCTTCTGGCGATCGGAAATCTCCTTGATGCTGACCGGGGTCACACCGTCAAAGTTCTGCGCGATATCTATCAGGGTTGTCAGGGCATAGCGGCCCTTCGTTGAAATCATCATCTTGCTCTTACCTCATACTGTTCAAGTCTCTTCGTTCTGCCGATACTTTATTAATCCTACCACGCAGCTAGAATTTAATCAAGTCGAGGCATCAGAGGACGCCCTTAATCAGCCTCTTCAAAAGTGGTCCTTCTCGCGGCGGCGACGGGCGATTTCCTTCTTAAGGTAGGCGAAGGTTTTTTCCTCGCCTTCGGTTTTCAGCATCCAGAGGAGTTCGGTGATTTCGCGGCGGGTTTCCGGCTCGAGGAGCGGGGAATCCTTGCATGGCTGGAAATACTCCCATGGGCAGCTGTCGTCGTACTCTGCGCCTTTGTAGACCTTCGAGGCGGCGACGCGGTCGCAGAACATCTCGGCGACGTAGCGGTATGGCATACGGCAGCCGACCATCGTGGCCTTTTTCTTCGTGTCGTAGTCGACCCAGTACTCGAAGTGGTGCTTGTTCCGGCCCTTGTGATGGAGCCAGGCTTCACACAGGCCGGTTTCGAGGCGTTCTGCCGTGTTCGGGCTGCGGTAGCCCTGATAGTATTTCACACCGGTTTTAAACTCGGCCCAGCTGTATTTCGAGAGATCATGGAGCAGGCCCTGCTTGTAGAGGCCCACGCGGAAGCAGTTTTTCATAACTTCGCGTTTATGACGGTTGATCGTCCGGAAGTGATGCACCGCATTCCAGAGGTAGCGCAAAAGTCCTGGTTTCGCCGGAGCTACGGACGCCAGCGCCGCTTCTGCCGGCTTCACCGTCTCCGGCGCTCCATTCGCTGTCCGGGCCGAAGCGCTGGCGCTGTGATGCTTCGCTGGCGTATCGCTGTGCGGAGTGCCACCTGGGGTTCCGGTCATCTGCATTGTCCTGTGATCCTTCATCGTCGTCACCTCTCTTCTATGCTCAGATTATACCCTATTGTTTCATAAAAAGAACCCTCGCGTGACCTTTTGTCACACGAGGGATTCGTTTATCGCCAGTAACGTTCGGTTGCGTGCTCGCGCTGTGCGTGACGGTCCTGCGGGCTGCGCTGAAGGAGCGGGTAGCCGTAGGTGAACTCGAACACGATGGAGGCGAGGATGATGGCGCCGGCCACGTCATACACACTGTGCTGCTTGAGGGCCATGGTGCTCATGCAGATCAGGATCGCAAGGATCGTGGACGCGCACTTCACCAAACGACCATGCTTCGACGCGGCGATGTCCTGCGAGCGGAGGACGGCGATGGCGACGCCGATCGAATTATAGCAGTGAATGCTTGGGAAGACGTTCGTGCAGGTGTCGGTGCGGTAGAGCCAGGCGACAATCCTGGTGAAGATGTTCTTCGTCGGGTCGAGGATCGGGCGGAAATCCGTGCCGTTCGGGAAGACCGAGCAGATGATCAGGCTGATGGTCATGCCGCTGAACAGGAAGGCACAGAGGCGGTAGAAATCATCCCTGTTCTTAAACATGAAGTACAGGACCGCGACGGCGACGTACGCGAACCACAGCATGTACGGGATGATGAAGTACTCGCAGAACGGGATCTTATCATCGAGCGCCGCATGCATGACATGGAAGCTGACCTGATGATTGATCGTCTTCTCGAGGTAGCCGAACCAGGTAATGTAGATCAGCGCATAGGACAGGATCCATGCGTGACGGTATCGCTGTATAAACTTTTTGATTTTATCCATCCACTGGCCTCTGGAACGTTTTACGTTCGGATCCAAGAATACACGCAGCCCTCGAGCACATCGGGAGGTAATAAACATCACAGTCCCGCACAGGTCGAAGAATACGCAAAGTTTCACTTTATCAATTTAGAAATACTAGCACCGTAAAAATATGGATTCAATAGCACGGATTTAATTTCGGAAGAATCAACAAAAAGGACCCCCGTCCGACTGTCTCTTGTGAAAAATTTATCTCAAAACGCCACGTAAGCCATCGAAGGATGCCGCACCACACCCCGCACCACACAAAACATCTATGTGTTTTCTATCGTAGCGATTTCATGGAGCTACGGGTGTCGTCAGAATGCAAAAGAAAAGCACCATGCTTTCGCATGGTGCCTGTTTGATAGCGAGAGGGAGACTTGAACTCTCGACACCGCGGGTATGAACCGCGTGCTCTAGCCAACTGAGCTATCTCGCCATATGTCCGACCCAGACCGCGTATGCACGCAGTCCAGACCGAAGACGTGGGGCCTACAGGGCTCGAACCTGTGACCCTCTGCTTGTAAGGCAGATGCTCTCCCAGCTGAGCTAAGACCCCGTTCGTGTGTCGCTCGTTTTGCGACCTCTGTATATTACTAAATCGCTTCTCGTTTGTCAACAACTTTTCTAAAACTTTTTTTGCAGGGATTTTCAGGACCGCCGAAGCGGTCCTGCGTTGCATCAGTTAAATCCGTAGAACTTCTGCGCAAGCTTGTAGCAGAGGATGGTGAGTTCGTTGCCGGCCTTCAGGCGGAAGTTGCAGCCCTGTCCGAGGAAGGAGAAGCGCATCTTGAGCCAGGTCTGGAAGCTGTTTGCCTTCAGGTAGTCCCAGAGTTCCTTTTTCTTCTGCATGTTCTCCTGGTCACCGGACTTGATGGCCAGTACGGAGGAGACGGTGGTGATGATCTCGAGGTAGCTGAACATGTAGTGGCGCTTCTTGCGGCTCTTCAGCTTCGTGAGGTCACAGCAGTCGATCATGATCCGGTTGACTTTCAGCTGCTGGTCAATGCGCCCGATCATGACGGTTTCATTGACCGACTGATCATCGCGGCCGATAAAATAGTGATAGAGGTTGACGTCCATGTAGTACATCTTCTCTACGCTCGGAATCGGCTGGTAGACGAAGATGTTGTCGACGTAAAAGGTGTGCTTCGGCAGCACGAGGCCGCAGTCACGGAGCATCTGTGTACGGTAGATGACGGAATGCATCAGGATGTACTGACCGAGGTGGAAGTGCTTCACCTCGTCCCAGCCGAAGATGCAGTCCTTCGGGAGGGCCGACTCGTAGCGCATGACCTTCTTGTGGGTCTGGCCAACCTTATCGTAGATGAAGTTACAGATGAACATATCGACCGGAGTGCCGGCCATGATGAGCTCACGGAGCTTCTCGAGCACCTTCGGGAGGGCTTCGCCATCGAGCCAGTCGTCGGAATCGACGACCTTATAGAAGAGACCACTCGCGTTGCGGAGACCGGTATTGACCGCCTCCCCGTGTCCGCCGTTCTCCTGATGCACCGCCTTGACGATGCCCGGGTACTTCGCTTCGTACTCCTTCGCAATCTCGAAGGTGTTGTCCTTCTGTGAACCGTCGTCCACGACGATGATCTCCACCTCGTCCCCACCCGGAAGGATCGACTCGATGCACTTCCGCATGTACGCGGCAGAGTTGTAGCATGGTATAGCAAAGCTGACAAGCTTCATTTTTTTCCTCTTTTCTAAGGATATCGCAGGATATCCTCTTCTGTCGCTGCTGCGCCGCCCGGCATTTCCGAGCACCGGACGCGCTTCTGCAGCTCTCCATCAGTTCCCATAATTGAGCTCATTCTACCACGCCGCATAAAACATGACAAATAAAAAAGAGAAGCCCCGCTCGGGACTTCTCTAAGTGATTTACTTGATCGTGGTGCCTGCGAGGCCGTCTACGGCCTTCTCTGCGAGCTCCATCGAGGTGATGATGGCCTTGCGGT
>JAUNWX010000005.1:13051-108697 GCA_030540075.1 Lachnospiraceae bacterium | reverse complement strand
GCTCATAGAGCCAATTCCAGGACTTAATAGACACTTGTACTGTCAAAGACAGGAAAGTATAATCTCTGCGCCTCTGCATGTCAACAAAGAAACGGCTCCCGGCTACAGCTGCAGGCGCTTCAGGGTCTTTTCGGCGTCGTCCATGGTTTCGAGGAGGGTCCAGGCTTTTTCGCGGGTGCTCTGTCGGAAGACGAGCATCGCCTGTTTGCCGGTCACGAAGCGGAGGCGGCCCTGCTGTTCGCGGACGAGGGCCGGGATCTCCTCGACGCGGATCCGGGCCTTCGGGTCGAGGAGGATCTTCCAGCTGCCCTTCCGGATGTCCACCTCGGTGGCGTAGCTTCGATGCGCCTCCGCGCGGAGGAGGGCGATGCGGAGCAGGTTCGCACACGGCTTCGGAATCTCGCCGAAGCGGTCGATGAGCTCATCCTGCATCTCGCTGTAGTCCTCTCCGTTCTCGATGGACGAGATCCGCTTGTAGACGTCGAGCTTCTGCGACTCGTTCGGGATATAGGTATCCGGGATGAACGCGTCGATATCGCAGTCGATCTGGGTATCGAAGTCCGGCTGTTCCTGCAGCTCGCCCTTCTCCTCCTTCACGGCGGTGTTCAGCAGCTTACAGTACAGATCGTAGCCGACGGCCTCCATGTGGCCATGCTGCTCCGCGCCTAAGACATTGCCCGCACCACGGATCTCGAGGTCGCGCATCGCGATCCGGATGCCCGAGCCGAGCTGGGTGAACTCGCGGATCGCCTTCAGGCGCTTCTCGGACTCCTCCGTCAGCATCTTGCCGCGGCGGTACATGAGGAACGCGTACGCCGTCCGGTTCGAGCGCCCGACTCGTCCGCGGATCTGATACAGCTGGCTCAGGCCCATCCGGTCCGCATCCTGGATGATCATTGTGTTCGCGTTCGGGATGTCGAGGCCGGTCTCGATGATCGTCGTCGACACCAGGACGTTCACCTCGCCATTGATGAAGCGCAGCATGATATCCTCGAGCTGCGTCTCCGACATCTGGCCGTGCGCGTACGCGATGCGCGCCTCCGGGCAGAGCTTCTGCACATGCCCCGCGACGTCCGCGATGTTGTTGACCCGGTTGTAGACATAGTACACCTGGCCGTTTCGCGCGAGCTCACGGTTGATCGCCTCCCGCACGAGCTCGTCGTTGTACTCCATGACATAGGTCTGGATCGGCACACGGTCGATCGGCGGCTCCTCGAGCACCGACATATCACGGATGCCGACCAGCGACATGTGCAGCGTCCGCGGGATCGGCGTCGCCGTCAGCGTCAGCACGTCGACGTTCTTCTTCAGGTTCTTGATGCGCTCCTTATGCGTCACGCCGAAGCGCTGCTCCTCGTCGACGATCAGGAGGCCGAGGTTCCGGAACTCGACGTCCTTACTGAGCAGGCGGTGGGTGCCAATGACGACATCGACACGGCCGGCCTTCAGGTCGTCGAGGGACTTCCGGATCTGCTGCGGCGTCCGGAAGCGGCACAGCAGCGCGATGTTCACCGGGAAGCCCTTCATGCGCTCGACGAAGGTATTGTAGATCTGCTGCGCGAGGATGGTGGTTGGCACGAGGTAGGCCACCTGCTTACTGTCCTGCACGGCCTTGAAGGCGGCGCGCAGTGCGACCTCGGTCTTGCCGTAGCCGACGTCACCGCAGATCAGGCGGTCCATGATCTTGTGACTCTCCATGTCCTGCTTCACTGCTTCAATGGCGAGGTCCTGGTCGACCGTCTCCTCGTACGGGAACATCTCCTCGAACTCCTTCTGCCAGACGGTATCCGGCCCGAACTTGTAGCCGGACTCCGACTGCCGCGCCGCATACAGCTTCACGAGGTCGCGCGCGATCTCCTCCACCGCATGCTGCACACGCGAGCGAGTCTTCGTCCACTCTGTACCGCCGAGTTTATTCAGCTTCGGCTTCGTCGCCTCTGCGCCGGCGTACTTCTGGATCCCCTCGAGACGGGTCGCCGGCAGATAGAGATTGCCGCCGTCGCCGTACTCGATCTTGATGTAATCCTTCGTCACGCCCTGGCTCTCGATGCGCTCGATGCCGCGGTAGATGCCGATGCCGTGGTCCTCATGCACCACGTAATCGCCGACACTCAGCTCGCTCAGCTTCGCGATGTGCTGGCCGTCGAACTTCTTCTGCTTCCGCTTCTTCTGAACCGCGTTCGTGTTGCCGAACATGTCGCCCTCGGTGAGCAGCACGAAGCGCTCCGCCGGGAACTGGTAGCCCGTGTTCAGCACGCCGAACATGACCATGATGGCGCCCGCCTCAGCCTCGGCTGCCTCCGGCACATCCGGGCAGTAGGCCCGCAGATCATAATCGCGGAGGTTCTGCGCGAGACGCGACGCACGGGTCCGGGACGGGCTCAGCAGCACGATCTGGTACTGCTCGCTCTGCCAGCGCTGAAGGTCCTTCAGCAGTATCTCGAAGCCGGACTTACTGTACGGCGTCACCTCCGCCGTCTCGAAATGGACGCTCTGCTTCGTCTTCAGCGCGCTCAGGTTCGTGCCGAGGGCACTGAAGGCAATCGTCCGCGGCGTGTCGAGCCGCTCCATGATCTGGTCGATGCCGTAGATCAGCTTGTCCGGATCGCGCTCGTCCTTCTCCGCGAGGCCCTGCGCCTCGAGGGTCGCCGCCAGCTTCGCGTGGTGCTGCATCTCCTCCACCCGCGCCTCGAAGCTCTCGCGGAACTCGGTTTCGACCGCCGTGCCCCGCTCCCGGAGACGATCCGGCTCATCGAGGAAGAGCAGCGTACGCTCATCGAAATAATCGAGGAGGCTCACCTCCTGCTTCTCGCCGGCTGCGCTGCCCGCACGATCAGATGCCGGGTAGATCTCCACACTGTCCAGCGTATCGATCGAGCGCTGCGTCTCCGCGTCGAAGGTCCGGATGCCGTCGACCTCCGTGTCCCAGAACTCGATGCGGACCGGATTCTCCGAGGTGAACGGGTAGACGTCGACGATGCCGCCGCGGATCGAGTACTCGCCCATTGCGTCGACCTCGACCACGCGCTCGTAACCGAGGCGCGACAGCTTCGTGGAGAGTGCCTCCATCTCCATCGTCATCCCCGGCTCGACCGTCAGCACGGACTCCGAGAAGTTCTCCCGTCCGAGCACCCGGTCCATGAGTGCGTCAATGCTGGCGACCACGACGCCGCCGTCGTCCTCCATAATGTGCTTCAGCACCTCGACGCGCTGCCGGGTGATGAGCGTACCCTGGGTATCCGCCTGGTAGAAGAGAAAATCCTTCGCCGGGTAGTACCAGGCCTGCTCCGAAAAGGCATGGATGTCGCGCACGAAGCGCTTGCCCGTCGCCTCATCCTTCACGACCAGCAGCTTCCACGGACGCTTGCCGTTTCCGCTCTTCGCGACCGACCGCGCGCCCGTTTTCCGGCTGTGCTGGAGCGACACCAGGAGCTGGGCCTTCACCGGATCCACGGTTCCGGTCACCGCAAGCGGACCCACACCGTCGGTGAGGGCCTGCTGCAGCGCCTGATAGCTTTCGTTTTTCAGAAATGGGTTGATCATATTTTATGCCTTCGCGCAATTCATCGGATTATAGTGATTCATCGCGTGTTCCACGCCCTGGTTCACGATGTCGAGGATGGCGTCCGCCACCGCATCGTAGGTTTCCGCCATCACTGCGGCGTCGTTCTTGTCGAACTTCGCGAGCACATGATCCGCGAGGTCCATGTACTCCGGCTTCTGGCCGACACCGACCCGTACCCGCGGGAACTGATCCGTGCCGAGGCACTGGATGATGGACTTGAGGCCGTTGTGGCCCCCCGCCGAGCCGCCCTTCCGGATCCGCATGCGACCGACATCGAGGTTGATGTCATCCGACACCACGATGACCTGCTCCGCCGGAATCTTATAGAAATTCGCAAGCGGCGCGATGCAGTTGCCCGACAGATTCATGTAGGTCAGCGGCTTCACGATGATGAGCTGCTCCGGCCCCGCCGGCGTCATCACCCGCGCCTTCGTATAGACGCCCTGAAACTTCGTCTCGTTCAGCTTCAGCCCGCCCAGCTTCTCGCAGAGCGCCTCCACCGCCGCAAAACCCGTATTATGACGTGTACCGATATATTTCTTCTCCGGATTCCCAAGACCCGCAATCAGATACATAAAATTCCTCCATATAGAAAACGAATTTTGAAAAGCATCACAAAAGCGGAACTGAAACGAAAAGGATCCCCCCTTCACTCCGGCCCCACCGTACACGCCATCATAACACAAATCGAATTATTTTCACATATAGTATATCGAACAAAACGGCGTAAAAAGCACCCGGAGAACTGCCAGTGGCAGCCCTCCGGGCACCCGTATAAATCTTAGTATCCTTCCGTCTCGGAAATCATCTCCGCCTGATACTTATCCAGGATGATCTCCTGGATCGCTTCTCTGGTCGAAGACTTGATCGGATGAGCGATGTCTCTGTACTCGCCGTCCGCCGTCTTTCTGGACGGCATCGCGATGAAGAGACCCTTCTCACCCTCGATCACCTTGATATCGTGGATGACGAACTCATTATCGAAGGTGATGGAGACGATCGCCTTCATCTTTCCTTCCTTATCCACCTTGCGGATCCGTACATCTGTTATCTGCATGCTTCGGTCCTCCTGTTACATCTGATATCGTGTATTCTTTTCTACGACGATCTTGATGTCATCCGGCGTACCGATGTAGGTCGTGTTGGCGCGGATCGTGTCGCGGCTCTCGACGATGCAGTTCTCGATGACGGTATTATCACCGATGTATACATCATTCAGGATGATGGAGTTCTTGATCACGCAGTTGTTTCCGACATAGACCTTACGGAACAGGACGGAATTCTCGACAGTACCGTTGATGATGCAGCCACTTGCGAGAATCGAGTGACGTACGTTGCAGTCCGGATTATACTTCGCAGGAGGGTTATCCTCGAGCTTCGTGTAGATACCCGGCAGCTCCTTGAAGAAGAACTCGCGGATGTCACGGTTCAGGAAATCCATGTTGGTCTTATAGTACGACTCGACGGACGCGATGTTTGCCCAGTAGGTGTCGATCTTATAACCATAGATCCGCTTGACGTTCTTATAGCGTACCAGGATATCGCTGACGAAATCGGTACGATCCTCATCGTGTGCCTTCTCGAGGAGCTCGATCAGCTGACGACGACGGATGACGTAGATACCGCAGGAGATGGTGTTCGCGTCGGTCGCGATCGGCTTCTCCTCGAAGTCGACGATGCGGCCATCCTCGTTCATCTTTACGCAGCCGAAGCGAGAAACATCCGTATTCGGCTCCATGGTCTTCACCACCACGGTGATATCTGCCTTCTTGTTGATATGATGCTCGAGTACCTTTGCGTAGTCGAGCTTGTAGATGCCATCACCGGAAGCGATGATGACATACGGCTCGTGAGACTGCTTCAGGAAATCGAGGTTCTGATACAGTGCATCGGCGGTGCCACGGAACCAGTCGCTGTGCTCTGCGGTGATGGTCGGTGTATAAACATACAGACCACCCTGCTTACGACCGAAATCCCACCACTTCGAGGAGGAAAGGTGCTGGTTCAGGGATCTGGAGTTGTACTGTGTCAGTACAGCTACTCTCTGAACATGAGAGTTCGACATGTTGGAAAGGGCGAAGTCGATGGCACGGAAGGATCCGGCTACCGGCATCGCAGCGATCGCTCTCTTATTTGAAAGCTCCCGCATACGCTTGTTGTTACCACCTGCTAAAATAATACCTATCGCTCTCATAATGTTCCGTCCTCCTTAATGATTGCTCCGCCGCTTGCGAGTAATCCGTCAGGATAATCCTCTGCTGTCGTTACGCCATAGATTGCGGTGTTTCTTCCGACCTTTACATTGTCCGGAATCACAGAATTCTCGCCGATGGTGGCAAGCTCTGCGTTGTAAACTCTCTGATCATATACACTCGGCTCGAACTCACCGACACCGATCTCACAGTTCTGACCGATCTTTACCTTCTGTGCGATGACGCCCTTATCGATTCTGGTGCCTGCACTGATGGTCGCACCGGACATGATAACCGAATCGTTCACCACTGCACCGGACTCGATGGTAACACCCTCGCCGATGACAGAATTATGGACCTCACCGTGAATCTCACAACCCTCTGCGATGATGCAGCGCTCTACGTGAGAGTTCTGGGAAATAAACTGTGGTGCCGGATTCTTCGTATCGGTATAGATCTTCCAGTACTCCTCGTAGAGGTTGAACTCCGGAATGATCGATACGAGCTCCATGTTGGCCTGCCAGTAAGACTCGAGGGTTCCGACATCCTTCCAGTAGCCGTTAAACTCATACGCGAAGATGCGGCTGCCCTTATTGAAAAGATAAGGGATGATGTGCTTACCGAAGTCCTCACCCGGAACGTCCTTGTTCGTGATGAGTGCTTCACGGAGCACCGGCCATGAGAAGATGTAGATACCCATGGACGCAAGATTTGACTTCGGTACCTTCGGCTTCTCCTGGAAGTCGATGATACGGTTATTCTCATCGGTTACAGTGATACCGAAACGGCTCGCCTCTTCCATCGGAACAGGCATCGACGCGATCGTACAGTCGGCATTCATCGCCTTATGGTACTCGAGCATAACCTCATAATCCATCTTATAGATGTGGTCACCGGAAAGGATGAGTACATACTCCGGGCTGTAGTTATCGATATACTCGATGTTCTGGTAGATCGCGTTTGCAGTGCCTGAGAACCAGTCCGCACCGTTCTGCGACTCATACGGCTGCAGAATCGTTACGCCTCCTCTGTTACGATCCAGATCCCACGGAATACCGATTCCGATGTGGGCATTCAGACGTAAAGGCTTGTACTGTGTCAAAACGCCGACGGTATCTACACCTGAATTGATGCAGTTCGACAGCGGGAAGTCGATGATAGAGTACTTTCCACCGAAGGATACAGCAGGTTTTGCGACATTCTTTGTGAGTACGCCAAGGCGAGAGCCCTGGCCGCCAGCGAGCAGCATGGCGATCATTTCTTTTTTAATCACGTCATCACCTCATTAGTAATATAAGTAGTAGAAAAATATCTAGCTGTACATAGTATAGCACTCCAGGTCCCGCATGTTAACTAAGAAAATGGTTATTTTGACAGTAAAATAACGAATTTTACACGGTGTATTCGTAATAATTACACAATGCCGTTTGATGTGCCGGTCGGAGACATTGAAAACAGGGAAGCCATACGCTATAATCAGTTAAATCATCGCGGTTTTCCGCGGTTTTCTGAGATAATCTGAGATAGAAACAGAGGTTAGAGATGAAAGTTACTACATTAAGAGAGATTTTCAAGAATAAAGAAGCCTACTATGATCAGGAAGTGACGGTCGGCGGCTGGGTCCGCTCGAACCGTGATTCGAAGCAGTTCGGTTTCCTGACGATTTCCGATGGTACCTTCTTCACCCCGCTTCAGGTCGTATACCATGACACCATGGCGAACTTCCAGGAGGTGGCGAAGTACGGTGTCGGCGCGGCCGTCATCGTAAAGGGTAAGCTCGTAGCGACACCGGATGCGAAGCAGGCGTTTGAGGTACAGGCCGACGAGGTCATGCTCGAGGGTGCGTCCTCTCCGGACTATCCGCTGCAGAAGAAGCGTCATACGCTCGAGTACCTTCGTACGATCGACCATCTGCGTCCGAGAACCAACACCTTCCAGGCCGTATTTAAGATTCGTTCCCTGGTAGCGTTTGCGATCCATCAGTTCTTCCAGGAGCGCGGCTTCGTATACGTACACACCCCGATCATCACCGCTTCCGATGCGGAGGGTGCGGGCGAGATGTTCCAGGTAACCACGCTTCCGCTCGACCAGGTTCCGATGACCGAGGACGGCAAGGTGGATTTCAGCCAGGATTTCTTTAACAAGAAGACAAGCCTCACGGTTTCCGGTCAGCTCTATGGCGAGACCTTTGCGCAGGCGTTCCGCAACATCTACACCTTCGGACCGACCTTCCGTGCCGAGAACTCGAACACCCAGCGTCATGCGGCGGAGTTCTGGATGATCGAGCCGGAGCTCGCATATGCAGACCTCGATGATGTCATCCAGTGCGAGGAGGATATGCTGAAGTACATGATTCAGTATGTGCTGGACAATGCTCCTGAAGAGATGGCCTTCCTCAACCAGTTCGTCGACAAGGGACTGCTTGATCGTCTCCACCACGTTCTGAACTCCGAGTTCGCACGTGTGACCTATACAGATGCCGTAAACGAGCTTATGAAGCACAACGATGAGTTCGAGTACAAGGTAAGCTGGGGCGTGGATCTTCAGACCGAGCACGAGCGTTACCTCACCGAGAAGCTGTACAAGCGTCCGGTATTCGTCACGGATTATCCGAAGGACATCAAGGCCTTCTACATGAAGCAGAATCCGGATGGAAAGACCGTCGCTGCCGTCGACTGCCTGGTTCCGGGTATCGGCGAGATCATGGGCGGCTCACAGCGTGAGGAGGACTACGATAAGCTTCTGAAGCGCATGAACGAGATGGGCATGGAGATGGATCAGTATGATTTCTATCTCGACCTTCGCAAGTATGGTACGACCCGCCATGGCGGTTTCGGCCTCGGCTTCGAGCGTGCCGTAATGTACATCACCGGCATGTCGAACATCCGCGACGTGGTTCCGTATCCGAGAACCGTCGGTAACTGCGATATCTAAATAGTGATGAGCACAATGCGCCGGGGCGTTTGCCCCGGCGTTTTTCTTTATCTTTATATTTCTGCGTAATTACGTTAAAATAAAGGGAACTATGAACTTTTAACAGGGGAGCTGTCATGCGTTTTATTCATGTTGCGGATGTGCACTGGGGGATGGTGCCGGATGCGGATCAGCCGTGGGGCCGGGATCGTGCCAATGATATCAGGGCGACGTTTCGTCGTATCATCGAGAGGTGTCGGGAGTCGAATGTGGACTGTCTGTTCATCGCGGGGGATCTGTTTCACCGTCAGCCGATGAATAAGGATCTGCAGGAGCTGAACTATCTGTTCGGAACGATTCCGTCGACGCATGTAGTGATCATCTCGGGAGAGCATGATCGGATCGAGGCAAACTCGGCGCTGCTGAGCTTTAACTGGAGTCCGAATGTGTACTGGATTCTCGAGGATACGCCGCAGTCGCTGTACTTCGATGATATCAATACCGAGGTGTACGGCTTCTCCTATCATACGCGCGAGCTGCGGGAGACGGTGATCGACGGAATCCATCCGGCGGAGGATGGCCACATCCACATCCTGCTGGCGCACGGCGGTGACCGGGACCACATGCCGGTGGAGACAGAGACATTGGCCGCACTACCCTTCGACTACGTCGCCCTCGGGCACATCCACAAGCCGACTGAGCTCGTCGAGCGCCGCGTGATCTATGCGGGCACGCCGGAGCCGCTCGAGCAGAGTGAAACCGGTGCGCACGGCATCTACGTCGGGGACATCCACCCGATCACGCACCGGATCCAGAAGCTGGAGTTCGTGCCACTCGCAGCGGCGAGCTATGTGCCGCTGCAGATCGCGGTGACGGAGCGCACGTCGAACGAGGAGCTGCAGCGCCTGATCTCGGCGGAGATTGAGAAGCGGGGCACGCAGAATATCTACCGCCTGCGCATCACGGGGAAGCACGATCCGGATGTGAGCTTCGATCTCGCGCCGCTCCGGGAGCGCTACCGCATCGTGACGGTCGAGGATGTGTCCGAGCCACAGTACGATTTCGTCGCGCTGTACCGGGAGCATCCGTCCGACATGATCGGCTTTTACATCCGGAAGCTCCTGCGGGAGAATCCGGATGACATGAGTGAAATCGAGAAGAAGGCGCTGTTCTATGGTATTCATGCGCTGCTGCAGTCGCAGAAAGGAGGTCTGTGATGCGATTGATCGACCTCCATATCGACGGCTTCGGCAAGTTCCACGACCTGGATCTCCGCTTCGCCGAGGGCATAAACATCCTGTACGGGCACAACGAGGCCGGCAAGTCGACGCTGCATGCTTTTCTGCAGGCGATGCTCTACGGGCTCGAGCGGCGGCCCGGCGTCGGGAGCGCCGCGAAGCTGCACAAGAAGTACCGGCCGTGGGATGCGCCGGAGCGTTTCGGCGGGGCGCTGCGCCTCGCGCATGAGGGGCAGGTTTACCGGATCGTACGGAATTTCAATGCAGACGACCTCAGCGCAGATGGCGCAGCCACGACGACAGCGAGCGGCGCGGGGCTCAGCAGCAACGGAGCCGGGGCCATGGGCACCGGGACGGTCGGGGCTGCGGGGCTGACAGGCGGAGCAGGCGCCGGCAACGGCGCGACTGCGATGGCTGGCGCGGATGTCTGCCCGCTGGAAATCTGGAACGAGACGGCGGGCGTCCGGGTGACGGATCCGCGGGGCTTCCTGCAGGCGATGCTGGGCGGGATTTCCGAGACGGCGTTCGAGAACACGGTGTCGATCGGGCAGCTGCGAAGCGCGACGAGCCGGAGCATGGTGCACGAGCTGAAGTCCTACATCACGAATCTCAGCACGACCGGCGATATGTCGCTTGACTCCGCCGGGGCGCTGAAGCTTCTCCGACAGCAGCGCAGCGCGCTGGAGGCGAAGCGGATGCCGGAGGCGGCGAAGTCCTATGCGCAGCTGATCGGCGAGATCCGGAACATCGAGCGCGAGATCGCGCAGCCGGAGTACGAGAACCAGCTTCGGAAGTACCAGGCGCTGCGTTCGGAGGTCCGGACAGAGCAGGTCGACCGGCAGACGCGCCGGGAGGAGTTGCTGCAGAAAACGGCGGCCCAGGAGGCGGTGCTCACGCAGGCCGGCTTCGACAGCGCCGATGATATCCAGGAAGCGAAGGAACAGGCAGACACACTGTACAGCCTCTGTAGAATTGGTGCGGAGCCGCGTGAACGGGCGATTCGCATCGCTCTCCCGCTTCTCTTCGGCCTCCTGACGGTCCTCTGTGGCGTCGCGGCGGTACTGATCACCGCGGTCGAATCCCCTGCCTTCGCTGCACGCTTCAATCTCGCGCCGGAGAAGGTGCCGGGCCTCGTCGCGGCGGTGTCGGGAAGTGGCCTGAACGCGACGATCCTCGTGGCCGGAAGCATTGGCCTCCTCGTGCTGTACATGCTGCTCTTCGTCTGGCGGCTGTACGACAATGCTGCGAGGACGGGCTTCCTTCGGGAGACAGCGGCAGAGCTCAGCGCGATGCTGACGAAGCAGATCGGCGCGGCTGAGATCAACGATGACGCGATGGAGAGCTTCCGGACGCACATGGATGAGCTCACGCGTGCCGAGGAGGAGCTCGAGACGCATCGGACGGCGCTTGCGGAGGTGAGCGCGGAGCTTCAGAATCTCAGCAACGACGAGCGACGCTACGATGTCGAGCTGCAGAAGCAGAACGAGAAGCAGACGGAGCTCGAGGGGAAGCTGCAGCACCTCGCGAATGTGAAGAACCGCGCGGAGATGCTGAAGCGGACGCTGGACGAGAACGACGCGATCTCGACGGAGATCGATGCGATCAATCTCGCAGCGGAGACGATGACGGAGCTGCAGAGCTCGATTCAGTCGAGCTTCGGACACTACCTCAACAAGGAGGCCGGCGAGCTGATCGCGGGCATCACGGGCGGGGTGTACGACTCGATGTGGATCGACCAGAACCTCGACATCTTCATGAATACCCCGGGGAAGATCGTGCCGATCGAGGACGTCTCCTCCGGCACCATGGACCAGATTTACCTGGCCCTGCGCCTCGCCGCCGCACGCCTGATCCAGGGCGATCGCGGCGCAGTGGAAGCACGGCTGCCGCTGATCTTCGACGACTCCTTCGCGATGTATGACGAGCAGCGACTCGCGTCCGCACTCCGATACATCACCGAGATCCACCACGGACAGATCCTGCTGTTCACCTGCCACACACGCGAACAGCGCATCCTTGAAAACGAAGATGTGACATTTAATCTGATTGAGATGTGAGAAAAATCAAACTTTACGACGAGCAGCTATAAGGAGGTGCCGTATGCGTGAAGAATATGATATCAAAAACTTAAATCCGCGTAAGAATCCATACGCGAAGTAATCCAAAAAGACCGCTCCGGCAGCTGTGGCTGTGGAAGCGGTCTTTTTTATTTCGTGATGAATCGGTTAAGCTCGGCAGGTCATCGCTGAAGTCTGAAATCACTGTGCCGGATGCTCGAGCTGTGCGACGGCGTCGATGATCGAGGTTGCACTGCCTTGCTGCAGCATCTCCGCGATGCGATCGATGTCCTGGGCGTTCATGTGGGCCTTTCCGAGGTACTGCTCGTAGGTCCGGGAGAGGTTCAGTGCCTGCTCCTTTTCCTGATTCTCGAAGTGCTGGCGGAGCTCGGTGGCGGCCTTGAAGTTCTTCTGAAGCTCCTCGAGCTGCGGGCGGGCCGCGGTCTCGATCTCATCCGTGATGATGTTCGTCGTCACGGTTTCGAAGGTATTCTGTGCGCCCTGCTTGCGGCTGATGACATCATTGCGCTCCTGCTGCGCCTTCGCGATCTCATCGTCGTACGACTGCAGGTTATAGTCCGTGTCATCCGCATCCGTCCGAATGGACTTCGTCAGCGACTTGATTTTCCGGCGATTACTGCGGATCTGATTCTTGATCTTCCGACCGTCACGGATCACCGCGGAGTGCTTCCCGATGGTCGCATTCATCAGCGACACATAAATCCCGCCGATGAGGAGAATGTCTACGACGTAAATCAGTACCAGCTGCCAGATCTTATGCGCCGGAATGAAGTAGTAGATGCCGAACGGGAGTGCCGCGAAGAACACGACGAAGGTCAGCAGACAGAGGAAGATTTCGGCGAAGCCGGATGGGCGGAACAGGGTGTAGAACACACTCGAGTTGCAGATCGACGGCACGTGATCCTTCTTGAGGATCGCGGCCAGCTGACGCTTCAGTTCCTTGTTCTCGGTGACCAGCGGCTCGGTCTCCCGCTTGATGCGGCCCTTCATACCCTCTTTACGGGCATGCTCGCGCTCGTCCTGCGCCTTCTTGAGACGCGCATCGACCTGACTCAGCTGCTTATCGTAGGTCGCCGTGATCTCGTCCCCGCGCGCCTTCAGCGTCTTCTGAATCTTCTCCTGCATCTCCTTCCGCGCCTTATCGAGTGCGCCGGACAGCTGCTTCTCCTGCTCGCGCTGCGACTTCAGGCTCTCGCTCACCTTCTGATAAGCGGCGATGGCGATTTTCGCCTCCCCTAAAAACTGCTGTGGATTCTCTATTTCCAGTCCCATGATCTTCTGTCCTCCTGAAAGCGATGAATTCATGATTCACACGGTCTTTACTTTTCGGTTTATTTCCATTAAGGTAATAAACTACAGATTTACTTCATCATAGTATCCATATTTGAATAAACCATGAACGCAGAACCGCAAAAACAAATTTCTTCCGTTCTGAAACTATTATAGCATTTATCTACTTCGTGATAAACGGGAAGGCGCTTCAGAACCGTGCGCATCCCGGATTTTTTACAGCAGTTCAGGCAGGGGCCAGCGCGGTCGAGTCAGTTGACATTACAAAGGAGAATCCCATGTTTCGTATGTGTGGCACAATTTATAAGGACGGACGTATCGTTCGGAACTGTGTTTCCCGACAGGAGGACTACAGCATGTCCCGCACCGATCGCGTGCTCACCGCGCTGAAAGAAATCTGCGAGTACATGGACCTCGCCGTACCGATCTGGCTTTCCACGAACATCCGGGAGTTCCAGCGGAAGTCTGTCACCGTCTTCCGCGAAGACTGCTTCATGGAACCGATCAGCTTCGACTACCTCCGCATCGAAGTCATCGAGGAGTGAGGGCGATATCCCTCCGTCCGTGATAGATGCCGTTCTTTCGGAAAAATGTTTCAATGGCAAATCTTTCATAGAAATCGAGCAAAAAATCACAGCCACCGTAATTTATTAAGCACTTAGAAAGAGACCACACAGCCGACATAATCGTCCGCTGTGTGGTCTCTTTTTGGAGAGGTAAACCGCTTAATATAGTCTGTTTGACGACGATATGCAGATGAGGAGAGTCATGTTAGAATCAGTCTATGGAAAACAGTACGAATATGACTCTGGCTATTCCTGAAATTTAGATTTCAGTTTTTATACAGAATCAGAAAATCCGCAGTAAAGTGAAAATACTGCGATGATTCAGTTGACAGTGAAGTATGTGTAAAGTATACCAGAATTAGAATATTCGCAGTAAATGAGGATTACTGTGAAAAAGCAAAAAACGGGAGGGCGAATGTAATGAAGAGTATTACAATTCCTGAATGTTTGAAAGAAATGGAGTCTTTTTCGAGAAACGAATACAATCAGGTTATGAATGAGAAACGTGGTCTTACTGAACCACAGAGTAAGTATGAACTTCAAAAAGCGTTAGACAGCGGAGAGATTATCCGCAAAGGATGGAATCAGTACACTGCCATAAAAAACAGGCAGGTATATCTGCACAGTTATTCCAGCGAAGCAGAAGATGTCGCAAATCTTATTGAAGATAATTACTATGATGCTGATTTCCAGGTGTTTGAGATGACGCAGTTAAACCAATTTATGAATCATCTTGTAGCGCATAATACGATCTTTGTAGCGGTTGAGCATGAGCTTGTAGAATATGTTTTTGATACTTTGAATGAAAAATATCCGGGAAGAGTAATGCTTAAGCCTTCTCTGGAAATGTATTACAGATATTTTCAGGATGATGAGATTGTCTTGACACGCTTACCATCGGAGACACCGAAAGGTATTGATAAACCATGGCAGGCAAGAATAGAAAAAATACTTGTTGATGTCCTTACTGATAAATTGATCGGGGGAATTGTTCCTGATGGTGAAAAGGCTGCAATTGTTGAAGGTGCATACCATGACTTCATTATTGATGAGAGAACGATGATGCGTTACGCAAAACGCAAAGGTGCAACCGAAAAAATGATGAATGCATTGAATGAATATGGAAGGATAGTAAATGTATGATTATAAAAGAAAACTATGAGGAACAACATATTCGTGATCTCCAGGCTGCAAGCAAAGGGGACCCAGGATTGATAGAGAGAACTCTATATGCCTTTGGTCTGTTGGAGGCACTCGCAACGGTTGGATTGGATTTTGTATTTAAGGGTGGAACCAGTTTACTTTTATTGTTGCCGAAGCCGAAGCGATTATCTACAGATATAGATATTGTTGTGAATCCTGGAACAGATATAGCAGCCTATATCGAAAGAGCGTCACACATTTTTCCTTTTACAGCTATGGAGGAGCAGGAGCGTATCGGCAGGAACAACATTGTGAAGAAACACTTTAAGTTCACATATGATTCTCCGGTCAGACGAGGACCTTTGTATATATTGCTGGATGTGTTGTTTGAAGAAAACCATTATGAGCGGCTCGTTGAGAAAGAAATCTCAAGTGAACTGTTACTGACAGAAGGTGAAAATCTGCGTGTGAAACTTCCGTCTATAGACTGCGTTCTTGGTGACAAGCTTACAGCGTTTGCTCCGTATACAACGGGAATTCCACTAAGAAAGAAGAAAGACCTGGAAGTTATAAAACAGTTCTATGATGTCAGTACGCTGATTGAACAT
Source organism: Lachnospiraceae bacterium (assembly GCA_030540075.1). Taxonomy (GTDB): domain Bacteria; phylum Bacillota; class Clostridia; order Lachnospirales; family Lachnospiraceae; genus Oribacterium. The sequence continues at coordinate 93,104 of JAUNWX010000005.1, read as the reverse complement.
CATGAGGTCTTTGATGATGTCAGGAACACGTATTTCGCCATTTCGGATGCGGAGATTCGATACAGAGGGAATAAGTCGACCACAAGGCAGGCGTTAGAGGATACCATACAGGCGGCGGTATGCATCGGTTCGAGAGGAAAAACATCTGCTGAAGATTTTTCTTCATACCTTCAGGGAACGAGAGACATCGTGAACCATATCTATGAGAGGGGCTTCAATATGGAGACGGCATCGATCTTGGCACCTAGAGTGATCTATATGGCCGCTTGCCTACTGACGGAGACGCCATTTGTAAAGAGTTTGGATATGGATAGCCTTCGGGCAGAAAATCTTTCGCAAAAGGATCTTCTCACTATGAAGGCTTTTCGTAAGACTCGTTCGGATAACTATGGATATTTAGTATTAGCGGATAGATTGTTGAGAGAGTACAGATAATTTTAACGTTAGCATCATTTTCATATTGGGCTGTTTTGATACAGCATCACCCGCTCGAACGAAAACAGGCGTCGATTTTTTTGTTTGCCTGCATGGGGCGGGGCCGATATGTAAGAAGATAAAAGGTGTACACTGGGGTGGGCAGGCAAACAAAAGAGGCGCCCCGGTGAACGCCTCCAAAAAACATCTGTATATCAGGAAATACTCGCGGCTGAACTGTTACTATCTCCATCGCCAGATCCTCATCACGAATACTTCAACTATTCCGATTTCAAATCCTGAGCCCCTGTGTCTCGCGCATCAGATTCTCGCCACGAGTGCTTCGGTGAGCTTCACGCAGTGCTCGATGGCCTGCTTTTCGAAGGTCGGGTAGTCCACGTGGGCGGAGTCGTCGGCCTTGTCGGAGATGGCGCGGATGATGACAAACGGGACGTGATTCTGCCATGCGATCTGGGCGATAGCCGCGCCCTCCATCTCGCAGCAGCGGCCCTGGAAGTGCTTGATGATCCAGTTCTTCGTGTCGCCGTCGGAGACAAACTTGTCACCGCTGCAGACGCGGCCGATGAAGGTGCGGATCTCCGGGTTCACGCGGCGGTTCTCCTCCTCTGCGGCGGCGATCAGACGGTCGTCCGCGTGGAAGGCCATGGTGCCGACGCGCGGGATCTCCCCGAGCTGGTAGCCGAAATTCGTCGCATCCATGTCGTACTGCACCGCATCCTCTGAAAGGACAATGTCTCCGATATTGATGTGGGCGTCGAGGGATCCGGCGATGCCGGTGTTGATGACGCAGTCCACCGCGAAACGGTCGATCAGCACCGCTGTGCAGGCGCCAGCATTGACCTTGCCAATGCCTGAGCGCACCACGGTGACGTCCTTCCCGTTCAGCTGACCGGTCACGAAAGTGAGTCCGTTGTGTACTTCGCTCACTGCGTCGGTGATGTCCGCCTTCAGCTTCTCGACCTCTTCATCCATTGCTCCAATAATTCCAATCATTTCTAAACCTCTTAATTATTATTTACGACTTCCCGCAGCACGGCGATGACCTGGTCGACGCCGTTTCCCTGCTGGGACTGCTCCATCACGGCGATGTACTGCTCACGCTTCGCATAGACGGTCTCGATGGCCGTCGAGAGGAGCGTCGAGTCCTTCTCCATCGCGTGCTGATCGAGGACGTAGCTGAAGCCCTGCTTCTCGAAGGACTCCGCGTTCAGGATCTGGTCGCCGCGGCTCTGGTCGAGCGGCAGCGGGATCAGGATATTCGGCTTCTTCAGTGCCAGCAGCTCGCAGATGACATTGGCACCGGCGCGGGAAATCACGACGTCGGCGAGGGCGTAGAGATTCCGGAGTCCGTCGGACAGGAACTCGTACTGCTTGTAGCCCGGCGTGTCCGCGAGCGACTCGTCGAGGTTGCCCTTCCCGCAGATGTGGATCACATCGTACTTCTCGAGGAGCTGCGGCAGCATCGCACGGAGCGCTGTGTTGATCGCTACGGAGCCGAGGGAACCGCCGATCTCCATCAGCACCGGCTTCTCACCGCTGAATCCGGTCATCGCGAGTCCCGCCTCGCGGGTGCCCTGGAGCAGCTTCTCACGAATCGGCGAACCTGTCAGCACGGCCTTGCCCGCCGGCAGGGACTTCGTTGTCTCCGGGAAGTTACAGCATATCCGGCTCGCGGCGCGGAGGCAGAGCTTATTTGCGAGGCCCGGCGTCATGTCGGACTCGTGCGTCACCACCGGGATGTGCAGGGCGTGCGCCGCCCAGACCACCGGCACAGCCACGAAGCCTCCCTTACTGAACACGATGTCCGGCTGGATCTGTCGCAGCGCCCGCTTCGCCTCCCCGTAGCCCTTCAGCACACGGATCGGATCCGAAAAGTTCTTAAGATCGAAGTAGCGGCGGAGCTTCCCCGTGGAGATCCCCGTGTACGGCACCTCCTCGCGCTCCATCATCTTCTTCTCGATCCCGTCGTAGGAACCGATGTAGTGCACCTCATAACCGTCCGCGCGCAGGCGTGGCATCAGTGCGATATTTGCAGTGACATGGCCGGCGGTACCGCCACCGGTCAGCACGATCTTTTTCGTCATCATCGAATGAAATTCTCCCATCTATGCTGCGGCCCCCGGCATTGGCCCAGGCAGCGTGAAGTGCCTGCGTCACCGCAACGGCTCAGGCGCAGTGAAGCGCCCGCGTCCGCCGGAGGGCACAGCGACATGTCCTCAGCGCTCGTTGTTCAGCGCCGCCTGCAGCTTCTCGCAGGTATCCGCGAGCTCCGCTGCGTCGGTCGTACCCGGCTTCCAGAGCACCATCTCGTCCTCTGCGCCGTAACGCGGGATGATGTGTGTGTGGAAGTGATGCACGGTCTGGCCGGCCGCCTCGCCGTTGTTCTGCACGACGTTAAAGCCCTTCGCGCCGAGCGCCTCCATCTCCGCGATGCCGATGCGACGTGCGAGCGGCATCACCTGCGCCGCCACCTCGTCCGGCAGCTGCGTGAGGTCCTCATAATGCTCCTTCGGGATGATCAGGACGTGGCCCACCGTCGCCGGGCTCGCGTCGAAAATCACGCGGAACGTGTCGTCCTCGTAGAGGGTGGTCGTCGGAATATCTCCATTGGCAAGCTTACAGAAAATACAATTCTCGTCTCTCATATGCTATACTCCTTTCGGATGCGGCTTCCTGTACCCTGTCCGAGGCCAATGCCTCCGGCGCCTGGTACATCTCGCCGCGGTCAGTCTGTGCGCGCTCATGACCGCGGGCGTGGTCGGCCACTCAGTGTCGGCCCGCGCGACAGCTCATAGAACCGCAGATTACTGAACATTATAGTATTTTGATCAGAATTTCACAACATAGAAAGGAACGAAGATGAATTTACCGAAGGATCCCGTCATGCTGATGAGCTACCTCAACACCCAGCTCCGCGACAACTACGACTCGCTCGAGGCCCTCTGCGACGCGCTCGACGCCGACCAGGCCACCCTCGAAGCGACCCTCGCCGGCATCGACTATCACTACAACCGCGAGCTGAATCAGTTTAAGTAAGGAGAAACCACTATGAGATGTGTTATCCAGGTCGTCAACCACGCCTCCGTCACGGTCGACGGTGAACAGATCGGCCGCATCGGCCGCGGCTTCCTCATCCTCCTCGGCGTCGCCGAAACGGATACCGAGGAGCTCGCAGACCGCATGGTGAAGAAAATCTGCGGTCTCCGGATCTTCCCGGACGAAAACGGCAAGACCAACTGCTCCCTCGCCGATGTCGGCGGAGAGCTGCTCGTCGTGAGCCAGTTCACCCTCTACGCGAACTGCAGGAAGGGCAACCGCCCGAGCTTCATCGAGGCCGGTGCCCCGGAGAAGGCCAATGCTCTCTACGAGTATTTCATGGCCGAGTGCCGAAAGTACGTGCCGACCGTCGAGCACGGCCGCTTCGGCGCCGACATGAAGGTCGAGCTGCTGAACGACGGACCATTCACCCTGATGCTGGACTCCCAGCAGCTGTTTGGAGAATAAATGTTATAAAGAGGGGACAGGCCACACGGCCAATGTCATTAAGTTTACATTGAACAATTAAGAGGTTCGTCCAAAACATAAAGAGCGATGGAAATATTTCTATCTTCAATCGCTCTTTTCTTATTTTTGGTCAACACAATAAGACAGACCAAAGTCTGCCAAAAAATAATATTCAATTCTGCACGATTATGCTACTCTATACAAGAAGCCATGAAAAACCTTCGCAGTCAGATTTCGAATTCGATGTCGTTCTGTCCGTATTGGTATAAGATTTCTTGCAATTATGGTTTCTAAATCAGGTGGTGATGTTCTTTCATAGAAGAAGCGTCTGCACATATGGACGGCAACTGAGAAGTTTGCTTTATATGTATGCTTTCTTTGCTTTTTAGCAATGACTACGTGCGAGGTAATCATTTCAGAAAAGTTATACATAATCAGATGTGCATAGATTTCTTGATGGATGGACATCACCTTTTTTGAATGAAAATCAAGCATACCTAACGTATACTTTAAATCTCGAAATGATGTTTCAATACCCCAGCGTGCAGCGTACAGTCTTTTTAACTCCGCCGTCGGATAATCGTCTTTGTCAAGGTTCGTGAGTACTGTTTCATAACGGTCAGGGCCTATTTCAAAACGAACTATCCTGAACTTTAACTCATAAAATGTGGCAGGATCTGCTTTTCTTGTTCTCTCCGGTAAATAATCGAAACTTGTGCTGTGAGCGATAACTCTGTATTTATTTTTATCTTTTAGAAGTTCCTTTATCGGTTTGGTTCGTTTTCGTACAAGCTTAAGACAAATATCAATATCAAATTTATCCTCTTCAGGGAGTAGCAATCCGCCCTTTATGCCAGTTTTTCCATCTTTTACACGTATCAAAAAGAACCATCCTTTTTCTTGTATATGCGCCATGTTGTTATAAGATTCATATCCCCTGTCTGCGATAACCAAGGCCTTTGGGATGTTTGATTTATCGACCATTTCTTGCAATGCCTTATGTTCATTCCAGCTCATACGTCCTTGTATTTTCGAATCAATATAAATATGTTGTTCAAGATCATAAAGGGCATTTAAATGAATTAAACTATAAGGCTTCTGACCATTTGACCCTTGAAAGTAAGTATCTTCGTCATCTGGATTAGTTGCAATTTGAATATCGGAACCATCTATCGCCAACAATCTTAATCGGATAGATTGCCTGGTTATCTTCTCTGTGAACCCTGTCATTATATCCCTGAAGGCTTCCGGCTTGATTTTGCTCCGTTGCTGTATAAAGGCAGAGGTTGAGGGCATGTCAGGCTCATTATTAAAGATGTCAATCAGCTCATTTGTAAGTCCCTTGCTCCCCATTCCGATAATACTTTCCACAACTTTTTTGAACGAGAGTTTTCGTTTTCGTGAAAAATCACGCCCTGGATTTGAACAGTACTTATCGGAAGCGTTTGCAACAGTTTCAATTTCCGACATTAAAAGCTGTTTAATGTGTTTTGGTTTCATGTAAGTACCTCCTTGCAATTAACTCTTTGCTAATTACAAGGGCCGCTTTCGCTACCTCTTTATTCAATCAGTAGCGAAAGCGGCCGCACATTCTGTCGTTTGTGTCAAGCATTTTTGTTGTAAAAAAAAGACCCCTATACCATTTCTGGTATAGAGATCTTTGTTTTGTCATCTTAACTTAATGACATTGGCCACACGGCCTGTCCCCTCTCTCTTTCTACTCTACCGAATTAACGGCGATTTCTCTTCGTGAATCGAATGCCGAACCATCCGAGCAGTACCAGTACGGCTGCCAGGAATCCGAAACCGAAGATCGACATCATGGACTCATCGCCCGTTCTCGTCTTTCCTCTGCTTGCTCCCTTTACATTACCGCCATCCTGGCCCTTCTTATTCCGGCCACGGTTCGCACCGAGCACGTTACCGAACTCGTCGGTCTCAACCTCCTCGGACGGACCATGGTGACCACCATTGCCGCCACCCGGATTCGTCTCCGGCGCTGTCGTCTCTACCGGCGTGGTTTCCGGTACGGTCGTCTCCGCAGGTGTCGTCTCAGCCGGTGTAGTCTCCGGTGTCGGATGCGGATGATCTCCACCACCGCCACCGCCGGAGGACTTGATCCGCTCATCACAGATCTTGATGACACCATCTTCAAGCTTTACGTCATCAGAGCTGCCCGCCAGCGTGATCTGACCCTTCGCATTCACCGTGAAGTTCACATCGCTGATCGTGTAATAACCGCTCGGCGCTGTCTCCTCGTGAATCGTGTAGGTCTCACCCGCCTTCAGCTTTGAACCGAAATCATGCGTCTCACTCGACTTCGAAATCCACTCCGCAACCACTGCGCCTGTGGAATCCTTAATCTGGATCTTCGCACCATCCAGTTCACGCGTACCCGTACGCTCGAACTTGTTGACCTTGAAATCGATCGACTTATTCGTCAGCTGTACCACGGTCTTACCATCTTCTGTAGAAGTGCTGGAATCCGTCAGTACATAACCCGGAATCTCCTCCTCTGTTACGGTGTAGTTGATCTTCTGGCCCACATGTCCTTCCTTATACATCGGAAGATCAGTGAACTCATACGACCAGTCACCACTTGCATCCGCCGTCAGCGTATGCTCTGCTGTCAGAACAAGATCCGCATACAGCTTCACCTTGATCTCAGAAGGACGCTTACCAGACGCATCGTTGGAATCATCCCATGTCTTCTTAACGAGAACACTGGTGGTTGCAGGCGTATGCGTGTTGGTGATGTTATTGTCCTTCACAGTTGTTTTGTAGCCTGACACTGTAACTTCATCCACAGTATACGTAATTACGTTTCCTAATTCGTCATACTTCGGCAATGCCGCAAAATGATATGTCCACTTACCGTCATTGCCCTCCTCTACAGTCAAGCTCTTTACAACAGTTTCGCCATTCTTTACCTCTACAGTGATCTGCTTTGGTCGAATACCATCTCGGTTATCATTATCATTCCACGTCTTCTCGCCGCTGATCTCTACCGTCTCATGCGTATGCTTGTTCGTGATGTTATTCCCATCGTACGTTGCCGTATATCCAGGAACGGCCACTTCGGCGATCTCATAGCTGATCTCCTTGCCATCTGCATCATACTTCGGAAGGCCGGTAAAGCTGTACGTCCACTTACCGTCGCTGTCTGCCTTTACTGTCTTGCTCTCTACGACTGTGTTGCCATTCTTTACCTGTACTGTGATTTCGCTCGGTCGGATATGGTCCTCATTTTCATTATCGTCCCACGTCTTCTCGCCACTGATCTCTACCGTCTCATGCGTATGCTTGTTCGTGATGTTATTCCCATCGTACGTTGCCGTATATCCAGGAACGGCCACTTCGGCGATCTCATAGCTGATCTCCTTGCCATCTGCATCATACTTCGGAAGGCCGGTAAAGCTGTACGTCCACTTACCGTCGCTGTCTGCCTTTACTGTCTTGCTCTCTACGACTGTGTTGCCATTCTTTACCTGTACTGTGATTTCGCTCGGTCGGATATGGTCCTCATTTTCATTATCGTCCCACGTCTTCTCGCCACTGATCTCTACCGTCTCATGCGTATGCTTGTTCGTGATGTTATTCCCATCGTACGTTGCCGTATATCCAGGAACGGCCACTTCGGCGATCTCATAGCTGATCTCCTTGCCATCTGCATCATACTTCGGAAGGCCGGTAAAGCTGTACGTCCACTTACCGTCGCTGTCTGCCTTTACTGTCTTGCTCTCTACGACTGTGTTGCCATTCTTTACCTGTACTGTGATTTCGCTCGGTCGGATATGGTCCTCATTTTCATTATCGTCCCACGTCTTCTCGCCGCTGATCGTTATAGTTTCCGGTGCAGGTGTACTCGGTTTCTTATTACTTACCTCAAAGGTATGCGCGCCCGAAACAACTTCCACCTTAATTCCGGTGTTATTCTCTTCAATCAGGTTCTTTACTTCATTCGCCTTTGTATCCGCATCTGTATAGAAAACAAAGTAATATCCATGCCCGGCATTATACGCTTCATTAATTTCGTATCCTTCCGGAGCCTGTGTTTCCACGAATTTGTATACATAGTATGGTGATGAGGAATCCTTATTCAGCGGTGTAAGTCCAGTAAAGGTGAGTTTTCCGGTCGCATCCGTCGTTGCTTCTCCCACCTTTCTTTGTGTACCAGAGATGGTTCCATCACTATTCACTTTCAGTTCATATAACTTGAATGTTGCTCCTGAAAGGTTCTTAGTAAATGCCTCTTCATCATATTTATGAATATTGATGGATGTCCTCTCTCCTGTAATGGTTGCTGAATGAGATCTAATATAGTGCTTCTGCTCTACATAGTCTGTATACGTTCCCGTACCAGTCAAAGTTGCTGTATTTTTGAATACATGACCGCCTTCATGCAGATCATCCGACTTCAGCTTGTACGTAAATGTGATTTTCGTCTTATCTGGTACGACAATCTTCAACTCTCTCGTAGCCGAATTTAAGCTGAGCTTCGCTCTATCCTTGATAGCCTCAGGCTCGAAGTCGTAACCGTTACTGATAAATGTTGTGCCTTCCGGAATCGTATCTGTCAGTTCCAGATCCTTTCCTTCATTCAGCGTCAGCGCATCTGGATTAATTACGATTTGATACTCGATAACATCATGTTTGTCATCCGGAATCGTTTCCAGTGACAGGTCTTTCTTTTCAAGGAATTTATACTGTCGTGTTACTGTACAGTCAGTATTTTTCCAATTTGTCCCATCTTGCGCTCTTGCAACATTTTTATATGTAGATATACCCTCCTTGCCTATTTCATCATTACGGGCAGCATCCGTCAACTTCGTTTTATACGTAAGCGTGTATTTGACGCCGCTAAGACCATGCGGTGCTTTTTCATACGGCTGCTCATTCCACGCAGTTGTAATATTAATATTATAACTTCCAGTTTTTCCCTCAACATTCAGGCAGTCACTTTGCTGATTCCACCAAAAAACATTGACCCCTTGAGAATCCACTCCTTCTGCTGCAACCTTAAGAAATCCGGTCATCTTCATTCCATCAGGAATCACATCTTCGAAAATCAGATCCTTATCCGTATCAAGTACTGCTTTCTCTGGGTTGATGATAACGGTCCATGTATATGAATCATCCGTCTCATTATGTACTACATTCTTAGACATCGACCATTCTGATGAAACATAACGTTTCTTATCTTCTGATTCGTCTCCTGGTCTTCCGTCTACACTTACTTTTGCCTTATTGCTGAACCAGTATTCCTGACCACCACTCGTAAAATTCACAGGGCAGACTGTCCGAATACCTTTAATCGTGACGTTCTTCGTAAGTGTTGAGAAGTGAACTTCCTTCTTCGTATTATCTACTGTATAATCCGTGTCCTTTCTAAGTAAGTTTCCTTCTGAATCCTCCACCGTAATAGCACTCAAGTCTATACTCATATTTTTATCACGATTCCACTCTGCACCCGAGCCGACATCATATTTCGATTCCACCTCACTTACGCAAACATCATGAAGTGAGCTCACACCATCCGGCAAACGGACCTCGATATCCCAGGTCAGTGCCTTTTCGGTTCCTTCGAGGTCCCAATCTGCCCACTTCTTGGAAATGCCGGCCTTTTCCGTATTACCGAAGTCATGTTTCTGATTTGTATGATCCTCACCCTTGTCGCCATCATGCTCGTCCGTAACCGTATTTTTTACATCCTGTTCTCCGCTTAACAGCTTCGACTCTGCCGGCTTCGTGCTATACTCAATGGTATATTCACCCATGTACTCTTTATCCTCTGGGAAAGTATAGGTAAAGAGTTCCGTCATGGCGTCTTTATTATACTCACCATCATCCTTCCAGATTGGATTGATCTTCTGGCTCTGACCATTTGGCGACGTAATCGTGATGTCTCCTACAAGAATCTGATTATCCGACATCGTATCCTTGATGGTATGTCCCTTCATATCGATGTCGGATCCGCCAACCTTGATGATATAGTGATAATTTCCGCCATCTTTAGTGACATTTTTCGTTACATTCAGCGTTTTATGTACAGTGATATCAACTCTTTTATCGTCTGTCTTATTTTCACCATCCCACTTCCAGTGCGCACTGTTGCTTAACGCATTACAAAAATCCTCTTTCTTAACTGTCGTTGTATACCGAATCTCATACTGCGTATTTCTCTCCGTGGATGTAATACCCAGTGCTTTCATAACATCGATATCTGCTTTCTTTCCAGCTATTGTAATTGCATCGCTCGGAACGGACCGCCAGACTCTATCCCAATTCTCTCCTTTCACGATTTCAAATGAGTTCGCATCATAAGACTGATTACCGGATAATTCATCATGCATCTTTAGTGTTTTAAGCGAAGCATCAGCCTTAAAGGAAACATGATACGTCAGCGTTACGTTGCCATCTGCATTTGGTGTGACTACAACGTTTCCACTACCATTTTCACAATACTTATTTGTATTCGTAGTGACATCCTTGAAGGTGAGTTTTGTAGCTGTACCGACGCCAGTAAAGGTAAATTCATACTCCTTCTTTGTCCCAATCTTTTCGGAATCCACCTGCGCTTTAAAGTTGAAGCTACCTCTTATTCCAGTTGTACGCTCATTCAGGAAAGCAGGGTCAATCGTAAAAATCACTTTATTATTTTCAACTTTATACTTACCTGCTTTTGTACCACCATCAAAAAGGGGGCCCTCACTTTTGTCCACCAACGCCAGTGGCTTATCAGCAAAGAAACTAGAAAGGTCATACTCCCATACATTATGAATTACGGGTTTGCCATCGCTTCCGGTGGTTTTCACAGTATGCGCAAGCTTAGCATCATCCACGGCAAACGTCATATCAAATGAGATTTCCGCATTACGATCAAGCTCACCAGCTGTATTCGCTGTTGCAGTAATATCGGACTTGATATCCATCAAGTTAATCGGTGTAGAATCAGTCGTATACGCCGCCGTTCTTGCTTGTGCTCTTCGCATCGCAAACATAGAGAAGCTGTCGACTTCAACCTCGACTGTCTTCTCTGTCTTTACGTCGCTGTCCAGTTCCTGTACGTTGATGTCAGAAGCCTTTACGTTCTGAACGTCAATGGTTTTTTCGCCCTCAGCTTTTACACCTTCCGCGAGCGGGAGGTGGTAGGTCTTCACTTCAGCGGCGTCCTCTACGCCGAACCAGTCCTGTAAGTGATTTTCGAGGTATTCGATCGTGATCTTTACGGAGCCTTCTGTCGGCTCGTACTCGATCTCTTTGCCATTCTCATCCTTCATAATAAAGGAGATATCGCGGAGAACGGTATTTTTCTTCGTATGCTTGATCTCCGGCTCTGCTTCATCCATGGCCTCGAGATACGCCGCATACATCTTATCATTTTTGATTTCAGTTACATGCAGGCGGGCCTCATCCGGTACCGCATCTGCATCCTCGAGGGTAGCCGTCACCTTGATACCCGCTCTGATGTCAGTGTAGATGAACTTCCGGTTTTCCTCGAGCTTCTTCTCGTCCTCTTCCTTCGGAATCTCGGACTCGGTCGCAAGCTTCGTCTCCTCCTCGAGGAGCTCGCCCGGCTTCGTCTCTTCGATTTCGACCGCCGCACCCGTGCTTTCGTCAATGTCTACACTGCCGGCGCCGACCACTGAGCTTCCGCCAGCGTGCGAGCCGTGGCCAGCATCTGCCTTACTCTCTTCTGCACCGGTACCATGAGCGGCATCCGACTTACTCTCTTCGGTCACTGCGCCGTCAGCAGCGTCGGACTTTGACTCTTCCGCCGCTGTGCCGTTGGCAGCATCGGACTTCGATTCTTCTGTCACTGTGCCGTTGGCAGCGTCGGACTTTGACTCTTCCGTCGCTGCGCCATCGGTCGCCTCGGACTTGTTTTCCGTGGTCTGCTCGCCTGCTGCGGCATCTGCCACGTCACTGCCGACGCCTGCATTGGCCGAAGCATCCGCGGTGCTGTCGGTGTCATCGGCATCGATCACTGGTTTTTCAGCATCACCCTGTTCAGATGATGCCCCCCCCAACTTCCGAATTTTCGGCATCTACGGATGCGTCCGCAGCTGTGGCATCAGCCTCGTAGCTGGCATCCGCCTGCTCTACGGCGATGCCATCCGTCGCGGAATACGCCGGCAGCACGTTCGATGTCACCATCATGCCCGCCAGCATAAGCGCTGTGAAACGTCTTTTCAGATGAATCCTCATTTTCTTCTCCCCCAAGATGAAATCTTAAATATACTGAAAAATCTGATGCAGAACTTTAATTCTTACGATTTTCTTACAGAGATTCTGACTCAAACCTAATATATGCCCCTCGCGCGGTCAGTTCAATATGTGAGCCGGTTTTCGTACACGTTTTCGTAACTTTCGTGGTTTCGTTGCATTTTCGCTGAAATTTTCGTCATTTTTCTATATACTTTAGTAAATTAATGACAGTATTTATAAAACTGTTGGTTATGGAGAAAAACGGACAGTGGGGAGCTGGCGGCAGGATTTCTCCCGGCGGCAGTAAGATCTTTTAAAATTCACAAAACAAACACAGCTTCCTATTATAAATAGTGCATCATTGCGAATCGGACGAAGCATGAACGGAATTTTAATAAAGCCTTAAGAGGAAAGAAATGGAACTGTTCGCCTCTGCGTGGTATCTTATAGTTCGCTTGATTTTTATCGTCGGCTGTCTGGCTGCGGAAACGCAGTGAGGAGCATGAGGATAAGCTTGTGTCAGGCTTCGCAACAGAGATATGGATTTACAGAATAACCAAAGGAGAATGACATGAAAAAGAAATTAACATACACACTGCTGATGGCGATGATGGCACTGTCTCTTTCTGCCTGTGGCGGTAAGAAGGACGGAAAGCAGGAGGCGACCGAGGGTACGATCGCGACCGATGACATGAGCGACTTCTATGCGACCATTCAGAAGGCGGACGGTAATCAGCTGACCGTCGAGCTCGATGATGGCAGCAGCATCACCGTCGACCTCTCAGAGGCACACACGAATCCGGCATGGAGCTGGATGCCGGGTGACGAGGTCGACATCTACTACGCCGGCGAGGGTGACCCGACGGATGGCATGAAGGTCGCAGAGGTTCAGATGGATGTACCGTACGAGAACACCAACTCCGACTTCTCCGAGAACACCCAGGTGTATGGCGAGATCACCGCACTGACCGACGACTCCATCACCGTACGTGAGGAGGAAGGCAGAAACGAAGAGGACGGCCCGCAGGACGACACCGAGTATACCTTCAAGCGCGCGAGCTACGGCTTCGATATCGGTGAGCCGGCGGTCGGCACATACGCTCAGATCCTCTATATCGGCGAGCTCGGCGCAGACGACGCCACCTGCTTCCGCGTCCTGACCGACGACATGATGGACGACGCGGCCTCTGACATCATCGCTGTACAGGGCACCCTCACGAAGCTCGAGGACGACGTCGTTTACCTCCAGTGTGACGACGCCACCGAGTTCAAGTTCAGCGTCAGCGGCGACGACCAGCTCCTCTCCGACGCCACCGCAGCCGTCGGCAAGAAGGTCAAGCTCAGCTTCGTGGACTCCCTCCGCATGCGTGTCGCAACCGCCGACAGCATCACCGTCGTGGAGTAAGTTAAAAACGGAAAATAAACTTTATGAAACGAGCCCCACCTCTGAAGAGGTAGGGCTCGTTTTTAGTCGTGATTTCTTTTATGCCGATGCGGGTAGTGGTAGAACTCCATGTCCTTCACGCCGTCCGGGAGGTACTGCTGCTCGACCCAGTTGCCCGGGAAGTCGTGTGGGTACTTGTAGCCGACACCGCGGTTCAGCTTGCTGCTGGCCTTGTAGTGGGCGTCCTGCAGGTAGGATGGGATCGGGAGGTTGCCGGAGTGCTGCACCTCCTGCATGGCCTCGAAGATCGCGGCGGAGCAGGCGTTCGACTTCGGTGCGGAGGCGACGTAGGTCGCGGCCTGAGCCAGGATGATCTGGGATTCCGGCATGCCGACACGTTCCACCGCCAGAAACGCGTTGGTCGCAACCACCGCCGCCATGGGGTCTGCATTGCCCACGTCCTCGGAGGCGCAGATCACGATGCGGCGGGCGATGAACTTGATGTCTTCGCCGGCGGAGAGCATGCGGGCCAGGTAGTAGACGGCGGCGTCCGGGTCGGAGCCACGCATGGACTTGATGAAGGCGCTCACGGTGTCGTAGTGGTTGTCACCGTCCTTGTCGTAGCGCACCGCGCGCTTCTGGATGCACTCGGAGGCGACGTCGAGGGTGATGTGAATGCGGCCGTCCGGGTCTCGGTCCGTGGTGAGGACAGCGAGCTCGATGGCATTGAGCGCCGCGCGGGCGTCGCCGTTTGCGGTATCGGCGAGGAACTCACGTGCGTCGTCGTCGATCCAGGCGTGGAAGGAGCCGACGCCTTTCCGCGTGTCCGTGAGGGCGCGGTCGATGAGGGTCGCGATGTTCTCGCGGGAGAGCGGCTTCAGCTCGAAGATGCGGGAACGGGAGATCAGCGCGCCGTTCACCTCGAAGTACGGGTTCTCGGTGGTCGCGCCGATGAGGATCACGGTGCCGTCCTCGACGAACGGGAGGAGGTAGTCCTGCTGCGCCTTGTTGAAGCGATGGATCTCGTCGATGAAGAGGATGGTCTTCCGGCCATAGCCGCCGTGGTTCTGTTTCGCGCGGGCGATGACCTCCTCGAGGTCCTTCTTGCCGGCGATGGTGGCGTTCACCTGCTCGAAGTCGGCCTTCGTGGTGTGCGCGATGACCTGCGCGAGGGTCGTCTTGCCGGTGCCCGGCGGGCCGTAAAAGATGAGGGAGCCGAGCTTGTCGGCCCGGATCGCGCGGTAGAGCAGGGTGCCCGGGGCGATGATCTGCTCCTGGCCGACGATTTCGTCGAGGGTCTCCGGACGCATGCGGGAGGCCAGCGGCGCGTCGGACTCCTTCTGCTTCTCGGCCATATATTCAAATAAATCCATGGTTATGCTTCTTCCGGCCAAGACTGTGGCTTCGTGCGGTCCGGGATCACCTCGATCCAGTAGCCGTCCGGGTCCTCAACGAAGTAGATGCCCATCGGGGCGTTCTCGAAGCAGACGCAGCCCATCTTCGTGTGGAGGTCATGCGCTTCTTTGATGTTCGGGGTGCGGAGCGCGAGGTGGAACTCCTGCTCGCCGAGGTCATAGGCCTCGGTGCGGTCCTTCAGGTAGGTGAGCTCCAGACGGAAGCTCGTGGTGTTGTCGCCGAGGAAGGCGAGGGTGAAATTCGGGCGATCGTTGACCTCGACCGGCTCGAGACCGAAGGCTTCCTTATAGAACTTGAGGGAGCGGTCGAGATCCTTGACGTTGAAGTTGAAGTGGTTAAATGCAAAGGTGTTATTCATCGTTTTTCCTCTATGGTGTGTATGCATGTCGTCCGCGGGTTTTGATAGCCGCGCGGGCGGAGTGAACGAAGCTGCATGGCCGCGGGCACACGGATCGGCGAGCGTGTGCAGGATGTAGGCATTGGCCGCGGTCAGCCCTGGCTGCCCAGGATGAAATCGAACTTCGTGATGACGCCGTCGTCGTCGAAGGTCGGGTTCAGGATGCCGATGTGCGGCAGGAAGTGGTAGGCGTCGGTGACCAGCGCGTCTGGAAGCTTCTTATCGATGTAGTGCATCCATGCGCGGTTGCTGATCTTCACGGTGACGTCGACGCTGTCGCCCTCCGGTGTGTCGGAGCTGTGCGAATAGTATGCCTTCGCCGCGAAGGTCGAGTAGTCGCCCGTCTTCTGCCGGTCGGCGGTCTGGATAACCACCATCGCCTTCGGGTGCTGCTGGAACAGGGTCACGAGGTCGGAGGCCCTGCGACCGCTTGCGTCCACGGCGATGCCGTCCGGTGTCGTGGTGTCCTTCAGCATCTTTCCGTCGGCACCGACGTAGTAGGTATCCTCGATCCAGACGTCGGTGAGCATGTGACCGGTCTCGTCGAAGAAGTACCAGTCGTCGTCCGACTGCTGCCAGCCGGTCTGCATCGCGCCATCCGTGTCGAAGAAGTAGGTGTCGCGGTCGATTTCCGTGAGCCCGGTCGCGCGGTAGCCCGCCTCGTCGAAGTAATACTTCTGGTCGTCGATGGTCTGCCAGCCGGTCACGAAACGGCCATCCTCGTCGAGGTACTGTACGCCGTCGGCGGTTTCATGCCAGTCGTTCAGCGAGTACTTGTCCGGGTCGAGCCGGATCTCGTAGCTCTGCGTGAAGCTGCTGCCCGCCTCGCCGTCCCGTGCGATCGCGTGGGCGGTCACGGTATAGCGGCCGCTGTAGCTGAGCTCGGCCGGGGTGGCATACTCGATCGTCTCCGGCTTCGTGCTGTCGCCGTCCCGCTGGATCGTGTAAAGGACCTGGTCGCCGGCGTCGGTGCTCAGCTTCACGCTGACCGGATCGGTGAAGTCGCCGCCCTCCGGGTCGAAGTGAACCGTCGGGTCCAGCGCCTCGAGCTCGTCCTTCAGCGTGCTGCTGTCCGGGTAGTCTGCGAGGCTGCTCTTCAGGAGCGCCACGGCCTCGGCGTGGTGGCCGGCGTTTGCGTAGGCGTCGGCGGCGTGGAGACAGAGCTCCTCACTCTGCATACCATAGCTGAACAGCTGCTGGTAGGCCGCTGCGGCGCTCGTGTAGTCGGCAACTGCGTATGCCTTCTCCGCCTGTCTGCGGATCCGGCTTTCCTTCGTGGCTGGCATCTGGTACCATCCCGCCAATGCTACGGCCACGACGGCGATCACTGCGAGCGCGACTTTCACAAACCGCTTCGCGCTGTGCGCGTGTGCCGCGGAAGCGGTGGAATCGGTGTCGGCGGTGACGTCGCTCACGCCCAGCATCTGGTCGACACGATCGAAATCGTTGAGCGGAGTGATGGTGGCCGTGTGCTCGCTTTCAGCGGAGTCGGAATCCTCGGCGGTGGCGGACTCGGAGTCTTCGTCAGAGTCGTCAGCGGCGAGGTCTGAATCCTCGTCATCAGAGTCGTCAGTGTCAAGATCGTCGGAAGCGTCAGCATCGCTGTCGAGAGACTCGTCAGAATCTGTGTTATCGGAGTCGTCCGTGTCGGGGCTGTCGGAATCGTCAGCATCGCTGTCGAAGGACTCGTCAGAATCTGCCTCATCGGAATCGAGGGACTCGTCGGAATCCTCATCGATGTCGTCATCGTCGGAATCATCCTCGGACTCTTCCTCGGACTCTTCCTCTGGATCATCCGGCAGATGATCCGCGATCGGGATCACCTCTGCGGTCTCGGCTTCGGAATCTTTGTCTGTTTCTTCGGTTGATGCCTCCTCGGAAGTTTCTTCGGTTTCCTCTACTGCTTCTGTTTCTTCAGATTCTGCTTCCTCTGTTGTTTCTTCAGATTCTACAGTTTCGTCCGTTGTTTCCTCAGTGGATTCTGTTTCTTCCGTAGTTTCCGGCTCTTCGGCAACTGCTTCCTCTACTGTTTCTTCAGATTCTGCTACTTCGTCCGTTGTTTCCTCAGTGGAAGCTTCCTCTGCTTCTACCAGCTCAACCTCATCGGAAGATTCGGTTGCTTCGGAAGTCTCTTCTTCGGCAGCTTCCTCTTCAATGGATTCGTCAGATTCTGCTGTGTTTTCTGCAGATGTTTCCTCGACATTCTCCGCTACTTTCGTGTCCTCAGCTGAAACTTCAGCTGATTCTTCTACAGTTTCAGCGTCCTCGGAAGTTTCTGCTTCTTCAGCAGATTCCTCTTCGGTAGCCGCTTCGTCTGTCGTTTTTTCGGTAGAAGCTTCTTCTGTCCCTTCTACGGCTTCCGTCGTCTCTGAAGTCTCTGACTCTTCTACGACTTCTGACTCTTCTGCCGTTGCCTCTTCGTCCTCGTCATCGTCAAACATGTGAGTGCCGAGGGTTTTATGGGCGGCGAGGTTGAGAAGCTCCTGCTTCATCGCTTCTTCGAGTTCGGCGCGTTCTGCGTCCTTCTTCGCCTGGGCTTCGGCTTCTTCCTGTGCCTTGCGCTCAGCCTCCGCTCTCGCCTCTTCCTCTTCACGGGCCTGACGCTCCGCTTCTTCACGGGCGAGACGCTCTGCTTCTGCTTTCGCGTCTGCCTCTTCACGGGCGATTCGCTCTGCTTCTTCGCGCGCCTTCCGCTCTGCTTCGGCTCTCGCCTCAGCTTCTTCGCGGGCGATGCGCTCCGCTTCTTCGCGTGCCTTCCGCTCCGCTTCGGCTCTCGCCTCGGCTTCCTCGCGGGCTTTGCGCTCTTCTTCCTCACGACGGCGGCGCTTCTCTGCCTCGAAGCGGAGGGCCTTCTTGTAAAACTCATCCAGGATTGCTTCGTCTTCCGCTGCCGGATCGTAATCCTCCTCGTCTTCCGAAGAAGACTCTACAGCAGATGCTTTCGATGAAGCATCACATTTCCTTCCGAAGGAATCGCCGAAGTCTATATCGAAATCTGCGTCGATATCCTCACGCGCAGGCGTGTTTGCGGCATCTTCAGCATCTTCTTCCGAAGCATGCTCACCGTCCTGCGTTACGCGAGGATCTGCCGCAGCGTCAGCCGTGCCTAGGTCGCCTGCATCAGCCGACGATGCACCGGCGGCAGCAAGTGTTGAGGCTGCGTCCTCTGCGTTGAGGTCGCCTGCATTGGCCGACGATGTGACAGTGGCAGCAAGTGTCGAAGCTGCGCCATCTACGTTGAGATCGCCTGCATCAGCCGACGGGGTCTCCGCCATATGATCGAGCTTCGCCGAAAGGTCGTCGCCGATGGTTGCCTTCTGACGGTCCCAGGCCGCGCGCACGGTTTCCGCGTTATAGACCGGAAGCGTCTCCGCCGAACTCTCGAGCTGCGCCTCGTAGTGGATCCGGACTAAGCCGTCGGCAAACAGCGCTCCGCAGTAAGGGCAGAACGACGCGCCATCCTGTATTTCTTTTCCACAGTTTGTACAAATCATAAATATGCCTTGTTCAGTGCGCTTCGCGGGATGCGAAGCAAATATATTTAGACAGTCCTTATTTTATTATACCAAATAATCGTAGAGATAGTTATTAAAATTATGGGGCAGGGAGGGGTGGGGAGGGCATAAAAACGTACAAAACAGGAATAATATCCGAGCTGTATTTCTAACCAAAAACACTTCATTTATGATAATATGAATAAAAGGAGGCGCACCATGACATTAACGACCAATGAGATTACAAACAGTGTTAAAGAAGCAGCAAAAGAATATCCGATTAAACGCGTGGTTTTATTTGGTTCTTACGCAAATGGCAGCTTTAACGAAAATAGTGATGTGGATTTGATTGTTGAATTCGATACAGAGCATGTATCGCTCCTCACATTATCCGGACTTAAGCTTCGCATGGAAGAGCTGCTTGGGAAAGACGTGGATGTAATTCATGGTCCGCTGAACAGGGATGCCATGATTGATATAGATAAGGCGGTTCCACTGTATGAATCATAGAGACTATATATTGATAAAGAAAATAATCTCTGAGCTGGATGTTGCCGATGAACTTTTAGGAAACGAAACTCTTCAGAATTTTGAAGAAGACGAGAAAACGAAACGTGCTGTCTGCATGACTGTTATCAATATCGGAGAATTAATAAAGAACATAACCGATCCAACCAGACAAGCATATCCTAAAATCCCATGGAAACAGGCCGCCGGGTTCAGAGATATTGCTGCGCATAAATATCAGACCTTAAAAATGGGCGATGTTTATGATACTGTTCGCAATGATTTTCCTAAACTCAAGATACAACTTAAGAATATCCTGAATGACGAAAAGGACGATTTTATCTGATTTTTTTGAGAGATGCCTCTAGTGGGGCATCTCTTTTTTACAAATCCAAAGATGTATGTTGCGATGACCGTTGTCCGGCATGATCTATCTAAAGTCATGTGTGAACAACGATTCCAATTTTTAGTAACACTCCTCTAGTCCTATCTAATCTGCTTCATATTTTCAAAAAATGGATATCAATTCAGCCCAAAAAATTCGAAGGCAATCGCAAACTATCCAATCCTAGGTGATTTCAAAAATATTGGATATTAAAAGTCTTATTTCATAGGGAAGCTCGTTCCTCAAGTATTCAGCTTTTAGGAAAAGAAGAATTATTGGATATACATTCAAAGAAATGCTTACCCAAATTCGAAAATACATATCCACTATTTTAAAAACCAAAAATAATTGGATGGTACGCTTATACGCGTATGTCTGATTTTCCAGAAAACTAACCAATAAGTGTCATATTTTGAAATCGTGGATATTTTTGATTCCCTCGTAAAAACGATAACAACTGTCGATTATATCCACAATTTAAAAAACCGTCGATTATTGGATAGAAGCATCGATTTCCAGCTATTCAGCCGCCTCAGCGCGCCCCTGCCGCATAGGGTGGGGCCGAAACTTTCCGGAGTCTCTGCCTGAACAGGGTGGGCGGCAGGGGCGGGCCGAGAAAAGCACATCCGGCTGGCGACTCGCGCTTCTCTCCCGCGGCCCTTTCCCTATAACAACTCACGTAATCCGAGCATACCTCCGGATGCCCGGATCGCGGCTGACGCCTGCCTCTCATCACTTCTTGTCATCTGCCCCCAATCCTTTGACCGGTTCAATTTTCCAGTCACTGTCTGAAAAACCTTATCGTACGGATTCACACATAAAAAAGAGCCGGAAGGTAAGTAACTTACCTTCCGACTCTGTATAAGATCTGACTTAATGTCGCTTTTATTACTTAAGGGTAACCTTAGCGCCCTCAGCCTCAAGCTTAGCCTTGAGATCCTCAGCCTCTGCCTTCGGAGCAGCCTCCTTGAGAACCTTAGGAGCAGCCTCAACGGCCTCCTTAGCTTCCTTAAGGCCAAGACCAGTAGCCTCACGTACAACCTTGATAACCTTGATCTTGTTAGGACCAACATCAGTAAGCTCTACGTCGAACTCAGTCTTCTCCTCAGCTGGAGCTGCAGCAGCGCCACCAGCAACAACAACACCTGCAGCAGCAGATACGCCAAACTCTTCCTCAACAGCCTTTACAAGGTCATTAAGCTCTACAACGGAAAGCTCCTTGATAGCTGCGATAAACTCTTCTGTAGTTAACTTAGCCATTTTAATTTCCTCCATTTGAAATTTTGTGCTCATGCACAGTTCAAAATAATTCTTTTATGTTTTGCAGTCGATACTGCGGTACTCACCATCGGTGAGTTCAGGTTCCTCCACACGCTTACGCGGCTTCGGATGTCCATCTGCTGATTAAGCAGCTGGCTCTGCGTTCTTCTCTGCCACCTGATTGATGACACGTGCGAAGTTCGTGATCGGGCTCTGCAGGGATCCGCAAAGTCTTCCGAGAAGCTCTTCTCTGGAAGGGATAGCTGCGAGTACCTTGACCTCGTTCTGATCGTAAAGCTTGCCCTCTGCTACAGCTGCCTTAAGCTCAAGCTTATCAGCCTTCTCAGCAAACTTAGCGATGATTCTAGCTGCTGCTGCAGGATCATCCTTAGATACTGCAATAGCGGTAGGACCCTCAAGTACGCCGTCGAGCTGAGCGAAATCTGTACCCTCTGCTGCTCTCTTGATCAGGGTGTTCTTAAATACCTTGTAAGTAACACCAGCCTCTCTTAACTGCTTACGGAGCTCAGTATCCTGCTCAACCGTAAGTCCGAGATAATCAACGGCAGTAACAGCGACAGCGCCATCAAGGAGTGCCTTGATTTCGTCAACGATCGGCTGCTTTAATTCAACCTTTGCCATTTTCGGTTCTTCCTCCTTATAAGATTTTTTCGTATAAACCTTTACAAAAGGAAAACCCCATGCCAAAAGACACGGGGTTGAACAAACTAAAATCGTTTGTATCTTTCCTCGGCAGGCGTTCTGACTTACGGTGCGGACGCACCACCTGCTGTCTTCGGGTTAATACGCAGTGTATATTAACATCGGCTCACGCCGCTGTCAATACCCTATTTTGTCAAGATTAAGCACCGAACTGAACGGTATCCATCTTAACGCCAGGACCCATGGTAGAAGTCAGTGTAGCGGACTTCAGGTAGGTTCCCTTTAATGTAGCTGGTCTAGCCTTTACAATTGCGCTCATGATCGCATCAAGGTTCTCCTTGAGCTGCTCAGTTGTGAAGGAAGCCTTACCGATTGCTACGTGGAAGATGTTTGCCTTGTCAAGACGATACTCGACCTTACCAGCCTTAGTATCAGCGATTGCCTTGGTAACATCCATGGTAACAGTACCGGTCTTCGGGTTCGGCATTAAGCCCTTCGGTCCAAGTACACGACCGAGACGACCAACAACACCCATCATATCCGGGGTAGCGATGATTACATCGTAATCAAACCAGCCATCCTGGATCTTCGGAATAAGCTCCTCAGCTCCTACGAAATCTGCACCAGCTGCCTGAGCCTCATCGGCCTTAGCGCCCTTTGCAAATACGAGGATTCTTACCTTCTTACCTGTGCCGGCTGGAAGGACGACAGAACCACGAACCTGCTGGTCTGCGTGACGTGAGTCACAACCAGTTCTGATATGGAGCTCGATGGTCTCGTCGAATTTTGCTGTTGCATTCTTCTTTACAAGCTCAAGTGCGTCAACCTCGGTGAACTTTACCGTTCTGTCAAAGCCCTGAGCGGCTGCTGTATATCTCTTACCTGTCTTCATAATCAGTTGACCTCCCTATTACTTCTCTACTTCAACGCCCATGGATCTGCAGGTACCTGCGATCATAGACATAGCAGCCTCAAGTGATGCAGCGTTAAGATCTTTCATCTTAGTCTCTGCGATCTTCTGGAGATCAGCCTTGCTGATGGTAGCAACCTTGTTCTTGTTTGGCTCACCAGAAGCCTTCTGCAGCTTGCATGCCTTCTTGATCAGAACGGCTGCTGGAGGAGTCTTCGTGATGAAGCTGAAGCTTCTATCTGCATAAACAGTGATCACTACAGGGATGATAACATCACCCTCGTTTGCTGTTCTTGCATTGAATTCCTTAGTGAATGCAACGATATTAACACCATGCTGGCCGAGAGCCGGACCTACTGGTGGAGCTGGAGTTGCTTTACCAGCTGGAATCTGTAACTTGATGTATCCTTCTACTTTCTTTGCCATATGAGGCACCTCCTTGTGGTAATTGCGGGGTAATCAGCAGATCTGATTAACCCTCCCATACTTCGTTATCTGAGTTTCTGAATCTCTCCGTAGGATAACTCTACCGGAGTTTCTCTGCCAAACATCTCAACCGAGATGGTAACAGTCTTCTTCTGATCATTGATCTCACTGATGACACCCACCGTATCCTTCCATGCACCGGAAGTAACATTTACGGTATCGCCGATCGCGAAATCTACAAGGACCTCCTGGGCTCTGTAGCCAAGTGCCTTGATTTCCTCTTCGGAAAGAGGTGTCGGCTCTGATCCTGGGCCGACGAATCCGGTTACGCCACGTGTATTACGCACTACGTACCAGGTTTCCTGATTCATTATCATGTTTACGAGAACATAGCCAGGGAACATCTTCTTATCAGACTTCTTCTCGACGCCGTTCTTCATCTCGATGACCGGCTGCATCGGTACGCTGACTTCGAAGATCAGATCCTGAAGACCACGGTTTTCGATCGTCTTTTCCAGATCCATCTTAACCTTGTTCTCATAGCCTGAGTAGGTATGTGCTACATACCAGCGAGCTGCAGGATTAATTTCTGACATAGTTTCCCCTTATCTGATGATAAAACCAAGTCCCGTCTTCATAATAAGATCAAGAACAGCAATAAGCGCTCCGACCAGGAGACTGACAACGATGGTTGCGGTGGTCTCCTTGATGATGTCCTGTCTCGTCGGGAAAATAATTTTGTTATATTCCGTCTTAAGACCCTTGAAGAAGTCCTGTAAACCGGAATTCTTCTTCTCGCTCATTACTTCGTCTCCTTATGAAGCGTGTGCTTCTTACAGAATCTGCAGTACTTACGAACTTCCATTCTCTCAGGATGATTCTTCTTCTCCTTCGTCGTGAAATAGTTTCTCTGCTTACACTCTGTACATGCTAATATAATCTTTGTACGCACGGCTCTTCACCTCCAATGATTCTTAACTTCGCATGACTACGAAATTAGTGCATAAAAAATAGGGCCTAGCCCTTGATTACGGGGCAACTATACCATGAAGCACCCTATGCGTCAAGCGTTTGCCGCCGGGCGTCTATTATTTATTTTTTCAAGAGTTTGATATAAGTTCTATTGCATAGATTTAGAGAGCCGTATATACTTGAATCGCAGACATACAACTATGTTATATACTGTCCCGAAGTGCCCCACCGCGCTTCCCGCATCTATATCCATCATCCTTCGGCCAATGTTTCCGGCGCGACACCATCGCCCGCCGGAGTACCGAAGGTCATACTACGTCAGGAGGCCACTATGGATCTACGTCGTATCGAAAATATCATCCGTATCGCAGAGGAAAAAAATATCACTCGCGCAGCGGACAAGCTCTTCATCTCCCAGCCTGCGCTGAATCTGCAGCTTCTGAATCTTGAGAAGGAGCTCGGCACCAAGCTCTTCTATCGTCGTGGTAACGAGTGGGCCATCACCGAGGCCGGCCGGATCTATGTCGATACCGCCCGGAAGATGATCGCCATGAAGAAGGACTGCTACTCCCGCATCTCCGATATCGCGAAGCTGCACAACGAGGAGATCGCCGTCGGTGCCGCCGGCGTCGAGGCTGACTACATGATGACTTCTTTATATAAGAAGTTTCACCGCCAGCACCCGACCGTCAAGCTGCAGCTCAACCTCATGAAGGGGCTGAAGGCACAGGAGCTCGTCAAGAACGGTGCGATCGACCTCGGTATCATCCTGATGGGCGACAAGCAGAACTACCGCCTGCACTACGAGTTCCTCGCCGATGTCGAAATCATGCTCGCCGTCGCGAGCTCGAACCCGCTGGCTTCGGAAACCATCACCGACGAGAGTGGCGATGAGGTCATCGACATCCGTCGCTTCCGTGATGTCCCGTTCTGCCTCGGCGCGAAGGACTCTACCGAGCGTATGGTCTCCGAGCAGGTCTTCAAGGAGGCCGGCTTCGAGCCGGACATCTACATGGATGCCGAGGGCATCAACTACCAGCTCGCACTGGTCGCTGCCGACGAGTGTGCCGCGCTGATCAGCGCCTCGCATCACACCACCATCCCGAAGGGCGTGAAGCTCATCCACCTCAGTACGCACCCGATGATGCACGCCGTCGCTGTCTACCGGAAGGACCGCTACACCTCGGAGACGATGCTCGATCTGATCGAGCTGGCCCGCGACTACTGGACCCGCGTGAAGTGATCGTTACAGTTCAGGTAGGGGACCCGGAGGGGCGGCAATGGAGGCACAGTACTCCGAGGCCGTCCTCCGGGTTCCCTTTACTTGAACTGTTACAAGTGATCAGCGCTCGGAGCGGATCGCGAGCGCGAAGCAGTAGACCTCTTCCACCCCGGCCGCGAGCAGCGTCCGCGTACAGGATTCCATGGTGGCGCCGGTCGTGAAGATATCGTCGACCAGCAGCACCCGCCGGAGATCCTGCGGGATCGGCCCCGCGTAAAAGGCCGACATCAGATTTTTCAAACGTTCCGCCGCATTGAGTTCCTTCGATGCGGCGGTTTTTTTACGCCGGTAGAGTGCCGCTTCGTAGACCGGGATGCCGAGCTCTGCGCCCATGACCTCGGCGAGCACGGTCGCCTGGTTGTAGCCACGCTTCCGCTTTCGGCTCGGGTGGACCGGCACCGGCACGATGGCGTCGATCTGCATGCGGCGAAGCTCCTCGCCTCGACGGCGCACGGCCTCCCGCCCGTAGTAGTCGAGGAACTCGCGGGCACCGGTATACTTGATACGGCTGATGGAGCGCGCCGCGACGTCGTCATAGCCGACGAGGGCGATGCTTCTCTTAAATAAGAAGCGATGGCGCTTGCAGCTCTCGCAGAGCTCCTCGTCGTCGGCGAGGATTTCGCGGCCGCAGATCTGGCAGGTCGGCTCCGTCAGGAAGTGAAGCTTGCGTTCACAGTCCGGACAGATCAGCGCACCGCGCGGCGAGACGATCTCCTCACAGACCGGGCAGCGGCGCGGGAAAAGGACCGACAGGAGCCACTGCTTCGCCGCGGACGGCCCGGTCGATCGAGGGGCCGATGTCGCCATCGGCGGATGTGCTGCTGCGGGTGTCGGAGGGATGTCCGCAGCGTGGCTGTGTGCAGTCGGAGACATTGGCCTCGGACCCGGGATAGGCGATTCAGAGTGTGCTTTCGTCATGCGAGACCTCCTGGAGCCGCTCACTGAGGGAGGAATAGCGCTTCGCCTCGGACGCGTTGTGAAGCATCTGGTCGAAGATCGGCGGGTTGCCGACGAGGCAGACGCAGGACTTCGCGCGGGTGACGGCGGTGTAAAGCAGATTCCGGTTCATGAGCATGGACGGGCCCTGATACATCGGGACGATGACCGCCGGGTACTCGGAGCCCTGGGACTTGTGGATCGTGATCGCGTAGGCGAGCTCGAGGCTCTCGCAGTCCTTGAAGGCGTACTCGACGAAGCGGTCGTCGAAGCGAACCGTCAGGTTCTGGGCGAAGCTGTTGATCTCAGTGATGATGCCGATGTCGCCATTGAAGACGCCCTCGCCCTTCTCGGTCGGGATGCCGTAGCGGCCACGGATCTCCCAGATGAGGTTGTAGTCGTTCCGGATCTGCATGACCTTGTCGCCGACGCGGAACAGAGTGCCTCCGATCTCCTTTTCGGTCTTGCGGCTGCTCTTCGGGTTCATCTGCTCCTGGAGGAGCTGGTTTAGGCGCTCGACGCCGAGCGCGCCCTTCCGCTGCGGGGTCATGATCTGGATGTCGAAGGGATCCACGCCGAGGTAGCCCGGGAGCTTGTTCAGCACGAGGGCGGCGATGGCCGCGAAGATCTGATCCGGCGTCTGACTCTTGATGAAGAGGAAGTCCTTCGAGCGCTTGCTGAGGTCGACCGGCTCGCCTTCATTGATCTTATGGGCGTTTACGACGATGTCCGACGCGGCGGCCTGACGGAAGATGTGGCGGAGCTGGATGGTCCGGATCACGCCGGAGGCGATGATGTCGCGGAGGACGTTGCCGGCACCGACCGATGGCAGCTGGTTCGCGTCACCGACCATGATGAGGCGGGTGCCGCGGTGGATGGCCTTCAGGAGGGCGTTCATGAGGAAGATGTCGACCATGGACATCTCGTCAATGATGACGACGTCGCACTCGAGCGGATTGTTTTCGTTGCGCTCGAAGTGACCGCGCACCTGGTCGCCGCCCTCTTCGTCCTCGTCCGGGCGGCCCTGGTACTCGAGGAGGCGGTGGATCGTGGAGGCCGGCCAGCCGGTGGCCTCGGACATACGTTTCGCGGCGCGGCCGGTCGGGGCACCGAGCAGGATGGTCTTCCCTTCGTCCGCGAACATGCGGATGATGGTGTTGATGGTCGTGGTTTTTCCGGTACCCGGGCCGCCGGTGATGACGAGGAGGCCGGAGTGGCCGGCGGTGAGCACGGCGTCACGCTGAAGCGGATCGAGCTCGATGCCGTTCTTTTCCGTGATCTCATCGATGGTCAGCGCACGCTTCGCGTCGAGCTCCGCGTTCTCGACCGTGACGTTCAGATCCTTCAGCATCGTCGCGACCTGAAGCTCCGTGTAGTAGATCGTGGCGCGGTAGACATGGGTCGCCGGATCTGCGTGCAGCGCCGGATTCGCGTCGTAGAGCGACGGTGCCATGGCGTCGAAGGCGGTCGGGGCAGTGCCTGAACCGAGCGACATCTGGAAGCCCGGGGCTGCGGTCGATGCGAGGGTGGTCGCACCGTCTGCCGTCGAGGATCCGGTGCCGAGACCGGACGTCGGGCCGGCATCGCCCGCATTGGCCGCGCTATCCAGAAAATCGGAGATGCTGCGCGGACGGCTCGACTTCACCATGACGCGGCCCTTCATCTGGAGCTCGAGGAGGTACTGGTTCAGGTCCTGGATCGTGATGTTCAGGAGTGACTCAACGGAGGACCAGAGCTCCGGGAGCGGCAGGTAGCAGTGACCGTTGCCCTCTGCCATGCCGAGCGCGTACTGGATGCCGGACTCGATACGGAAGGCGGAATCCTCCGCGATGCCGGCGTTCCGTGCGATCTCGTCGCAGGTCCGGAAGCCGAGGCCCTCGATGTCCTCTGCGAGACGGTACGGATTATCGCGGACGATATCATACATTTCGTTGCCGTAGCGGTTATAGATTTTGCCGGCGAGATTGATGGAAATGCCGTACTTCTGGAGGAACATGACGGCGTCCTGCATGTCGCGCTTCGCGTTCACGGAGGCGGCGATGTCCATCGCCTTCCGCGCGGAGATGCCCTTGATCTCGGCGAGGCGCTCCGGCTCCTCCTCGATGATGCGCATGGTGTCATCACCGAACTTCTTCACGATCCGGGAGGCCATCGCGGCACCGATGCCCTTGATGGCGCCGGAGCCGAGGTAGCGCTCGACGGCTTCCTGGGTTTTCGGCGCGACGACCTGGTACTGGTCGATGACGAACTGGGTGCCATAAATCTGGTGGGTGGCTTCGTGGCCATCCGCCTTTATATTCTCGCCTGCCTCGATGCCCGGCAGCGTGCCGACGAGAGTGTAGGTCTTTCCCTCCATCACGCCCGTCATCACGGTGTAGCCCGTCGCCGGACTCTGGAAAATGATATGATCGATGTAGCCCTCAAAATATTCCAAGTGGATCTCCTCTCCGCGCTTCGCGCGGCCCTCTCATGGATATGTACAAAAAAAGGCAGCCCAAATAAGGCTACCCCTGATTCATAAAATGTCAGTCCTCGTCGGCGTCGCCGTTTGCGAAGTCGATGAACTTGCCGGTGCCGATGGCGACCGCGGTGAGTGGGTCCTCGGCGAGTACGCAGTTGATGCCGGTCTTCTCCTGGATGAGCTTATCGAGGCCATAGAGGAGGGATCCGCCACCGGTCATGACGATGCCGCGCTCATAGATGTCGGCGGCGAGCTCTGGTGGCGTGCGCTCGAGTACGTTGTGCACAGCATTGACGATCATCATCGCCGGCTCAAGCAGCGCGTCCATGATTTCGTCCGAGCTTACGATGACGGTCTTCGGGAGAGCGGTCACAAGGTTGCGTCCGCGGACCTCCATGGTGACGTTCTCCGGGCGCTTGCTGGCACAGCCGATGTTGACCTTGATGTCCTCGGCGGTACGCTCACCGATAAGGAGGTTATGCTTCTTCCGCATGTAACGGAGGATGGCCTCATCGAAGTCATCGCCGGCCACCTTGATGGACTCGGAAACGACCGGCCCGTCCAGTGCGATCACGGCGATATCCGCGGTACCACCACCGATGTCGATGATCATGTTGCCCTGCGGCTTACTGATGTCGATGCCGGCACCGATGGCCGCCGCTACCGGCTCCTCGATGATCGTGACCTCACGGGCACCGGCGTGGTAAGCGGCATCCTCGACGGCCTTCTTCTCGACCTCGGTCGCACCACTCGGGATGCAGACAGAGATGCGCGGCTTCCGGAGGGTACGCTTGCCGACGGCCTTCTGAATGAAGTACTTCAGCATCTTCTCCGTCAGGGTGTAGTCCGAGATGACGCCCTGGCGCAGCGGACGAACCGCCGAGATGTTCTCCGGGGTGCGCCCCAGCATGAGACGCGCGTCCTCGCCGTACGCCAGTACGGTGTTCGTATCGCGGTTGACGGCCACCACGGACGGCTCCTTCAGAACGACGCCGCGGCCTTTTATATATACAAGGATGCTGGAGGTACCCAGATCGATGCCGATATCATTTGAAATCAGTGAAAACATGAAAAACTCCTACTATATAACGATGTATAAAACGAAGCCCTGTCAGGATACGCAGCGGCTGTCCGAATGGAGCTCTCTGCGCTGCGCTGCGCCGCGCACGGTCGGTACCGTTTCCGATACTCGTCCGAAGAAATCCCGTCGAAGCTGCTCTCGTGAGCCACCCGGCTTATGGGCGCGCAGGGCGAATTTAGTAATTCAACATAGAATCTTCTATAGTATAATCGATGGCCCTCTGTTTTTAAAGTCAGAATTGTGGAGTTCATGGATGGGTTTTCAGGGAAATCTCAGAAACTGCGCCCGCGGATTTCGGGGCTTCGGGTGGCGATAGCTGTCGAGCCGGAAACATTGACCTGTGAAAATCGAGGATTTGGGACGCTAAAGAATCTCGTAAATGATCCTTTCGCTTCTGTTTAGACTTTGTTTAGATTTTTTAGAGTTCTTTTAGGCGGGCGACATACTTCAGTCACAAGTGCCCTGTATCATATATCATAGTTACAGAGATGTAACGAAGAAACGCTTTTCATACTCATACTCCGGAGTTGAAATACACTCCGGAGCCCCCTTCTAAAAAAACGGTCGCAAATGCTTACGATTCTTTATGAAAGACGGGGCGCAGCACAAACGCTCCAGCAGATTCATGAAGCTCCATCGAGCATGACCGTTTTCCATATACTTCATAGGAGTTCGGCTCCCCCCTTGGCTGATCTCTTGACATAAAGCACAAACATGAAAATCCCGTCGAAGCGAAGAAGCTCCGGCGGGATTTTTCAGTTTGAGAGGATGTAACCACGGGCCCGGAGGGTCGGCGACTGAAACCATATGGTGCGGTCGTGCGGGGGCCGCCCTCATCTTAAGATTTTCGTAAGGGGGTCTGACCCCATAAAGTTCAGTTTAGAATCTGTTTAGAAAAATTTAATGGGGTCAGACCCCATAAATTTTCGCGAGCTGTTCCCAGGCCGGGATGGAGCGTTCGATCATCGCGTAGTCGACGCAGTAGGCGATGCGGACATAGCCCGGGAGGCCGAAGCCGTCGCACGGTACGATGATGATGTTAAGCTTCTCTGCGGCGGCAGCGAAGTCCGCGGCGCTGCCGTTCGGTGCCTTCACGAGCATGTAGAAGGCGCCCTCCGGTCGTACGCACTCGAAGCCGAGGCCGGAAATGGTGGTATACAGCAGCTTCCGGTTCCGGTCATAAAACGGAACATTGGCCTCGACCGCGAGGCAGTCCTTCACGACGAGCTGCAGGAGGGACGGTGCGTTGACGAAGCCGAGGCAGCGGTTCGCGATCGTCAGGGCCTGGATCATCGTGTCGTGATCGTCTGCGCGCTTCGCCATCGCCATGTAGCCGATGCGCTCGCCCGGCAGCGACAGGGTCTTGCTGAAGCTGTAGAGGAAGATCGCGTTTTTAATGATGTTCGGGATGTACGGGACGCTGAGGCCGTCATAGACGAGCTCGCGGTACGGCTCGTCGCAGATCACGTAGATCGGATGGCCGATTTCCTGCTCCTTGCGCTCCAGCATCGCGCCGAGCTTCCGTATGGTTTCTTCGGTGTAGACGGCACCCGACGGATTGTTCGGGTTGTTCACGATGATGGCCTTCGTCTTTTCGCCAATGCAGGCTTCCGCTGCGTCGATGTCGAGCTGGAAGTGCTCGGTGTCCGGTGGGACGATGGTGAGCTTTCCGCCGAAGTTGGAGGCGTAGCTGCGGTACTCGGTGAAGAACGGGGCGAAGGTCAGGACTTCGTCGCCCGGATCAAGTAGTGCGCGGAGGACGTCGTTCAGGCCGCCGGCAGCGCCTACGGTCATGATGATGTCCTGGGCGTCATAGTCGGTGCCGTGGAGCTGATTGAGGTGTTCCGCGACCGCGGCACGCACCTCAGGGTAGCCTGCATTGGCCATATAACCGTGGACGTAGTTCGGCGCTTCCTCGGTCGCGATGCGCACGATGGAGTCACGCACCTCCTCCGGGACCGGCGACGCCGGGTTGCCGAGGCTGAAGTCGTAGACGTTTTCACGCCCGACGCGCGCGGCGAGCTCCTGTCCGAGCTCGAACATCTTGCGGATCGCGGAGTTGCCGGCGACCAGCTGCTGCATGCTTTTCGAAAGTGCCATATCTTCCTCCTTCGCCCGCGGGTGGCGGGCGGTTTTTCATTTCTTTTCATTGTACCCCAACGCTTCATGCGCTTGAAGTAGTATTTGGGAATATGTTCGATAGCTATCCACTTTAAAATGTCAGATAGGATATCAGATTTCTTCAGCGGCGCGGTCCTTCGCTTTTTCGGCGTCGATGCGGGCTTCCATCTTTTCGAAGCTCTCGCGGTGGCGCTGTGAGGAGGCGCGGAGACGCGTGTAGAATTCGAAGTCTGCGCTGTGGCGTGGGTGCTGGGTCATGGTCGGGTTGTTCCGAAGGGTGTTGCCAACCCACCAGTTCATGCGACCACTGCGGGCATCACCGCCATCCTCCAGGATGGCGAGGCGCTCTTCGAGGCGACGGCGGCGCTCCTCGGCGAGGCGACGGCGCAGCTCGAGGCTGCGCTGGACGGCGGACTTGCCGAGCTCACCGGCGCTGCGGCCGGTTTCCGCAACCGTGCGCACGGCCTGCGCGCCGGTGTCCGCGACGCTCTGTGCCGCGCTGCGCGCGGTCTGCACGGCCTGCGCGCTGGTGTCGGCGACGCTTTCGGCGAGGCTGCGCGCCGCGAGGGTCCCCGTCTCACGGGCATCCTGCAGGGCGCGGGCAGCTTCCTCGGTCGCGAACTTCGCGGCCGCCAGACGTCCCTCCGACTCCGCGACGATCTTCACTTCAGAGGCATTAGCACGCGCCGCCTCCTGCAGCTCCTCGAGATGCTCGCGGGCTTCCGAAATGCTCAGCTTCAGCTGCTGAATCTCCTCCGAATTTGCGGCGAGGGTCTCGAGACGCTTCCGGATATCGAGGGCACCGAGTACAGAGAAAATCACGTCTTCGACGAAGAGCGTGTAGAGCATGGTGACGACGACGATATAGCCGATCGGGGTCCAGTCTACGGTGAGCTCTGCCACACGCGGATGCAGGAAATGCACGAAAAAGAGCGCCATCGCGCCCCAGCCGAGGGACGCCCCGAGGCAGATGTAGCCGCGGAAGTTCAGCGGATTCTGGCTGTAATCCCACCACTTCATGTGGAAGATGTGGTACATGAGCGGCCCAGTGATGAGCTCGAGGCCGGTACCGACCAGCATGCCCATCAGGAAGGTCGCGATGAGGTTCGCGCGGTAGGGCCAGGCGAAGATGAGGAAAAGCGTGCCGCCGGCGCCGTAGATCGGGAGCCACGGGCCGTGACAGAAGCCGCGGTTCATGAGGCGCATCGACTTCAGCGAGCAGTAGGTCGACTCGAAGCACCAGCCGAAGATGCAGTAGAACATGAAAAACCACGCCCACTGCAGCAGGGTGTAATTCTGAAAGACCTTTAAACCATTAACGAAAACCCACATATTTTCTCCTTTGATGCATGATGTCTGGGGGTACACGAAGCCAATGCTGGCACCATTAAAGCACATTTCCTCCCGGATGCCAACATTTCCGTTTCACAGGAGCAGCCGCTCCGGGAGCTTCTGGATGGCGTCGAAGAGGCGCTGGAGGATGCCGGCGGAGAGCACGATGGTCATGAGGATCGACAGGGCGATGAGCAGGAGGACGTGCGCGCTGTTTTCCGGGCCGGCGGCGATGATAAAGCCGCTCGCGAGGAGGAGGTCACGGATCGGGCGGTGCAGGATGTAGATCTGCAGGGTGCGCTGGCCAGTGGTGGTAAGGAGCGGGATCTGCCGGTTCGGCATCAGGGCGAGGAGCGCGAAGCTCATGAGGCCGGATACGAGGAACCAGGCGAGGCGGATCAGCCAGAGCTGCGTGGCGAGCGCGCCCGGAAAGGCGGCTGGGTTCTGCTCCGGATGGAAGCGGTAGTACCAGGCACCGTAGACGACGTTTCGGTACGGGAGCAGGCGTTCGAAGGTCTGCGTGCCGATCAGCACGAAGCAGAGGAGACCGAGCGCCGTCAGCACGAGGACAATGCCTCGATCGACACGCTTTGAAGTCCCTTTCGGAGACCGACGCCGGGAGGTCGCGCGTTTCGGTGCCGCTACACTCTCCTGCTTTCCTCCCAGAAACTCCATCAGGCGTTCCGGGCCAATGAAGTAGCCGGCGAAGAAGAACGGGGCGAAGGCGATGACGCGGTCGAGGGCGAGGAAGTCGCCGATACCGGCGAGGGCACCGCTCGCGAGGTAGCCGCCGGCGAGGGACAGGCTCGTGAGGAGGATCCAGGCGATCAGGCTGCACGGGGTGCCGCGCTGTGCCCGGCTCTCACTCGGTTGCAGCTGACGGCCCGCCTGCAGACCCTCGTCCGGCAATGACCGACGGCCCGTCTGTGGATGCTCGTCTGACTGCGCCCGCCTCTCACTCAGCTGCAGACGACGATTCGAACATACAGGCCGGAGCGGAAGCACTTTTCCGCGGTATCCGGCGAAAAACGGGATCATCAGATACCAGAGGAGCAGCGCGAGGAGGTACCAGGGTGCACCGGAGGTATGGAGGAAGTCCGGGAAGCGGGTCGTGCGGCCGTAAGCGGGAATCTCCGAGAAGAACAGGATGAACTGAAACAGGAGGTACAGCCAGAGGGTCGAGCACCAGCGGCGCAGGTTGAAGCGGCCCTTCGGCACGCGGGTGTAGATGCGCTGCGCGAGGAGGCCGGAGATGAAGACGAAGGCGGGCATGTGGAAGGTGTAGATCATATAGAAGAAATTCGTGACACCGCGGGTCGTACCCTGGATCGGGAGCAGCATGTGGCCGATCACCACCAGGGTGATCAGGATGCCCTTTGCGTTGTCGAGCTTCAGATTTCGTTCCTTCACAAAACACCTCACTAAATCGTAGGACCGGGCCGGTCCAAATAAAAAGCACGGTGGCGGGCCGCCTCTCTCTGAGGGCAGCCCTCCACCGTGGCTTGATTCATATCTGCACCGCTCGTGCGTCCTGTCGTAACGGGCACCTACGATGCTTCATACTTCATCTTTGATCATCGCTTATTTAAACAGCGGCTCGAGTGCGGCTGCCAGCTTCTCCTTCTCGGCTTCGGCCTCTGCGAGGTCCTTTCCGAGGGTGGTGTAGTAGGCCTTAATCTTCGGCTCCGTGCCGGACGGGCGAACCACGACGGTGGAGCCGTCATCGAGGGAGTAAATCAGGACGTTCGCTGCAGGAAGTCCGGTCTCCTCCGGCTTCGTGTAGTCCATGACCTTCACGACCTTCTTGCCGGCGAAATCCTTCGGCGGATTCGTGCGGAGCTCGTTCATGATGCCGGCCATCTTATCCATGCCGCTGAGGCCCGGGAACTCGAAGGAATCGACCTTGTTGAGGTAGCGTCCATACTCCTTGTAGATCTCCTCGAGGCGCTGCTTGATGGAGGATCCGATGGAGCGATAGTACGCAGCCATCTCGCAGATAAGCATGGAGCCGATCACGGCGTCCTTATCACGTACATACGGGCCGGCGAGGTAGCCGTAGGACTCCTCGAAGCCGAAGATGAAGCGATCTACTTCACCGGCTGCCTCGAGCTGTGCGATCTGGTCACCGATCCACTTGAAACCGGTGAGGGTCTCCCGAAGCTCGACACCATAATGCTCGGCGACAGCATTGGCCAGCGGTGTGGAAACGATCGACTTCACAGCAACCGGCTTCGCCGGCATGGTGCCCTGCTCGATGCGACCTGCGCAGATGTAATCGAGGAGCAGTACGCCCATCTCGTTACCGGTGACGAGCTCATAGGAGCCGTCCGGGCACTTCATGGCGATACCGACACGGTCTGCATCCGGGTCGGTCGCGAGCATCAGGTCCGCGCCGGTCTTCTCAGCGAGCTCGAGACCCTTCTTCAGTGCGTCGAGTATCTCCGGGTTCGGATAGGAGCAGGTGGTGAAGTAGCCGTTCGGGTACTCCTGCTCCGGCACGATCGTGATGTCGTGGATACCGATGTCGTTCAGTACGCGGGTGACCGGAACGAGGCCGGTACCGTTCAGTGGGGAGTACACGAGCTTGAGGCCGGAGGTCGCTGCGATACCCGGGCGGATCTGACGTGCCTCGATCGCCTCGTAGAGTGCGTTCTTGCAGTCGTCCTCGACGAACTGGATGAGGCCCTTATTGACGCCCTCAGCGAAGCTCATGTACTTCGCGCCGGTGAGCACGTCGGTCTTCTGAATCTGCTGGTAAACGATGTCGGCGGCCTCATCGGTCATCTGACATCCGTCCGGACCGTAGGCCTTATAGCCGTTGTACTTCGCCGGGTTGTGGGAAGCGGTCACCATGATGCCGGCGTTGCAGTGATAGTAACGGGTGGCGAAGGAAAGGGCCGGTACCGGCATGAGCTCATCGTAGATGCGCACGTGGATGCCGTTCGCTGCCAGCACACCGGCTGCGTCGCGTGCGAAGTTCCAGCCCTTCAGACGGGAATCGTAGCTGATCGCAACGGTCTGTGTTCCGCCCTGGGTCTTCACCCAGTCTGCCACACCCTGTGTCGCCTGGCGAACGACCCAGATATTCATCCGGTTGGTTCCTGCGCCGAGTGTGCCGCGGAGGCCAGCGGTTCCGAACTTGAGTGCGACGGCGAAACGCTCCTTGATCGCGTCATCATCGCCTTCGATATTCTGAAGCTCGGTTTTTAAGTCAACATCCTGAAGCTCGGCATGAAGCCAACGCTTATATTCATCCTGATACATAGATAGATTGCCCTCTCTTTCTGAAAAATTCAGCTACTATAAATATATCAATTTTGCACATCCGCTTCAAGGCGTCGGGTCATGTTCGCGGCGGTTTCATTGAATTTTTAGTAACCGTTCAGCCGGGAGGTGGAGCCCCTCCGGGTCCCCACCTGGCTGACTCTTCGTGTCCTCTTCTCTTCACTGCATCATACCACGTGCGAGCTCTGTCAGCCGTTCGCGGTGGTTCTGCGACGGGTCCTGAAGCACCTGATCGAGGAGTGCGTGCAGAATCCGCCCGATTTCCGGCCCACGCGGGATGCCGATCGCCATCAGGTCCTGTCCGCTGATCTCGAGGTTTTTCAGTTCAATGCAGTCGCCCGCGACGCGGATGGCCGCCACTTCAAACTGTACCCGGCGGATGCAGTCGAGGAGCTCCGCTGTACAGTCTTCGTGCTTCTCCGGTGCGCTGCAGGCGCTGTCTGGCTTCGTCGCGGTCTGACAGCATGGCATGATCACGGTTTCCTGCTTCGGACATGCGGCGTCGAGGTACGACCGCATCCACTCGGCATCACGTGCCGCGAGGAGCAGACAGGTGACGGCCCGCAGATAGTTTTCGTAGGTCTCGTAGCCGATTTCCGACAGCTTCTTCCGGATCTTGTAGCGCGAGTCCGGCAGCGGTTCCTGGAAAAGCTGCGCGACGGTGCCTGCCTTCGCGATGGTATCATTGTCCATCTTCAGCTCCCGGAGGATGCCGCGCGCACGGTCCGGCACACCGCGCAGGAAAACGCCCCAGCGGAGGTAGCGCTCGGCCGGAAGGTCGGACGGCATCCACGGATAGACCGGATAGTCATCCGGCACGCCGATCGCGTCGTGGAAGGCGTCAGCGAAGTGCTCGCTGACGTACTCGGAGAGGCCGCTCGTCGAAACCAGCGCGATGTGCTCTGGATGGTCGGACATCAGAAGCTTCGTGAGCTCGACGGCGATACGCTCCTTCGAGACGTGCTCGAGGTTCGGCGCAAGCTTCCGTACGGCCTGCCAGGTCGCCGGATCTATGTCGAAGCCGAGCTGGGCCGAGAAACGGAGGGCGCGGAGCATGCGAAGGGCATCCTCCTGGAAGCGCTGCTCCGGCTCGCCGACGGCGCGGACGACACGACGGCCGAGGTCCTCGAGACCGCCGAAGTCATCCACGATACCGCTCCGGTCATTGACCGCCATCGCGTTGATCGTGAAGTCGCGGCGCGCGAGATCCTCATGGAGCGACGGCGTGAACTGCACCGCGCTCGGATGACGCCCATCGAGGTAGGCGCCATCGATCCGATAGGTCGTGACCTCGTAGCCCTCCCAGACCGGCGCGGACTTCGCCCCCGGGTGCTCCGCCGAACGACCGGCATGCGCGCCCTGCGATGCTGCCCTGCACGCATCTCCCTGGATGCCGGACGCCTCACCAGCCGCAGAAGAATCCGCCTGCTCCGCCGGCATCAGCACCGTCACGGTGCCATGCTGGATCCCGGTGTCGATGGTGCGTCTGAACACCGCCTTCACCTGCTCCGGACGCGCACTCGTCGTGATGTCCCAGTCGCCCGGAACCCGCCCGAGGAGACTGTCGCGCACACAGCCACCGACCGCGTAGGCCTCGTAGCCCGCACGCTCCAGCTGATGGATGATATATTCTACATTTGAAGGTAATTTGATTTTTTTCATTATACTTATTTTAACATGGAATGCCTGCATAGCGCAAAAGAGCTGTCGCAGTCGCGACAGCTCTACGGCACCCGATATTCAAATCAGATCAGTATGCACGTCCCCAGTATACCATCTTCGTCGCCGGCTTTCCGCAAACAACGCACTTGTCACTGATGGTCTCCTGCTCGAACGGGATACATCTCGAGGTGATGCCGGACATCTCCTTCAGCTTATCCTCGCACTCGCGGCAGCCGCACCACATGGCCTTCACGAAGCCACGCTTGGTGTTTACAATATCGACGAGCTCGTCCATGTTGGTCGCGCTGGAGGTATGCTCCTCGAGGAAGGTCTTCGCGCGGTCGTACATATCCTGCTGGATCTGCTCGAGCAGCTTACCGGTCTCCTCCGCGAGTTCGTCGAAGGAAACCTGGATCTTCTCACGAGTATCACGACGTACCAGTACGGCATGACCGGCCTCGATATCCTTCGGGCCAACCTCGATACGAAGCGGAATACCACGTACCTCACAGTCCGCGAACTTGAATCCCGGTGACTTGTCACCATCGTCTACCTTTACGCGGAAACCGGACTTCCGAAGCTGATCTCTCAGCTCATAAGCCTTCTCAAGCACGCCTTCCTTCTTCTGCTGGATCGGTACGATGCAGATCTGCGTCGGCGCGATTCTCGGTGGCAGCTTGAGACCGGAATCATCACCATGTACCATGATGAGCGCACCGATCATACGGGTGGTCATACCCCAGGAAGTCTCATATACCGGCTTCAGCTGGTTGTCCTTATCGAGGAACTGTACGTTGAAGGCCTTCGCGAAATCCGCACCGAAGTTGTGGGAGGTTGCGCACTGAAGAGCCTGACCATCATGCATGAGCGCCTCGATGGTATAGGTCGCTACGGCACCGGCAAACTTCTCCTTCTCGGTCTTCTGTCCCTTTACGACCGGGATCGCAAGCACGTTCTCACTGATGTCCGCATAGATCTCGAGCATGAGCTTCGTTCTCTCCTCGGCCTGCTCTGCGGTTGCGTGCACGGTATGTCCCTCCTGCCACAGGAACTCACGGGTTCTCAGGAACGGACGGGTGGTCTTCTCCCAACGAACGACGGATACCCACTGGTTGAGGATCTGCGGGAGATCACGATAGGACTTTACGACCTTTGAGAAGTAATCACAGAACAGTGTCTCGGAGGTCGGGCGTACGCAGAGACGCTCCTCGAGCTTCTTCTGTCCACCCTCGGTTACCCAGGCAACCTCCGGTGCGAAGCCCTCGACGTGGTCCTTCTCCTTCTGAAGGAGGGACTCCGGAATCAGCATTGGCATCGCTACGTTCTCTACGCCGCTCGCCTTGAAGCGCTGATCCAGCTCATGCATGATGTTCTCCCAGATCGCATAGCCAGCCGGACGGATGACCATGAACCCCTTGACGGATGAATAGTCCGTGAGCTCTGCCTTCTTAACAACGTCTGTGTACCACTGAGCGAAATCCTCCCCCATAGGAGTGATCTGCTCGACAAGTTTCTTGTCTGCCATAATCATAGCCTTTCTTTTTGAATGCGACGGCACCGTCGCACATCCTTCGTGCCTTGCCGTCGCAGGTTTATATGCGCATCTATTTTAGCATGTGAAAAAGGATTTACAAGAGAAAAGCCGGAGGATTATCCTCCGGCGCATAAGATTCGTATAAATCCCTTCGGGCGCACCCCAGTGATTAATACTTCTTCAGGTGAATCGCGAAGCCTGCGATCTGCTTATCGAGGTAGATAAACATGAGACTGCCGTCCGGGTTCTTCTTTGCGGTCTCCGGCTTCACGCCCATGCCACGCTTCTCGAAGAAAGCAACTGCGGCGTCTACATCATGGCAGCCGATCGCGATGTGGCCCTTCTCACCCGGGCCGTCCTTCTTCATGATCTCGATGAGGTCCGAAGCGAAGATGGAGCTGTTGCCGACTCTCGGGATGAAGCCCATGAGGGTCTGGAACTCGTCTGCGATTCTGAGCGCATCCTCCTCGCCGTTTGCATTGATACCTACATGCAGTACACAGAGACCGAGCTCCTTCACTGCATCATAATCCTTTGACATCTGATCTGCCATATTCATACCTCCTGTTGTCTGTCATGGTTTCCGCTACTGTCCCCGGCGCCAATGCAGGCGACCTCTCAGGTGGCACCCGCCCGCGCGGCAGTAAAGCGCTTTACTAATAAAATACTCTTTCTCTCCCGCTTAATCAAGCGGATAGATCTCGTGCAGGAACTCCATCTGCGCGCCCATGTTCTCGAGGAGCGCGTCGAGTACGGTGATCGCCACCATACACTCCACGACGACACAGGCCCGCTCGACGACGGTCGGGTCGTGACGGCCCTTGATTTCGATCGTGATGTTATCGCCCTCTTCGTTCGCGGTTTCCTGCGGGCGAGCGATAGACGGGGTCGGCTTGAAGTAGGCGCGGAGAACGATCTCGGCACCGTCGGACATGCCGCCGAGGATGCCACCGGCGTGGTTCGTCTTCACACGGAAGACCTCCTCCAGGCCGTCGAGCTCACCACTTGCAAGCATCTCCTCAAACTCCTCTTCCGTGAGCGGCGTCTCGTCATGGAGTGCACGGGCGCGGTTCACGTCCTCGAGGCTCGGCTGGTGCTCGTAGTCCTCATCCTCCTCGTCGACCTCCATCGGGGCGATCGGCACCGCGACGGCCTCGAAGCCGTCATTGTTCTCGGAGCCGAGGGCGCGGGCGGCCTTCGTCCCGTCGCCGATCTCCACGGCCTTGACCGCACCGATCGACATCACGGCCTGGGCGAGGCGGGCGTCGAGCTTATCGAAGACCGGCTCACCGATGCCGGTCGGCATGTTGTTGACGAAGCAGGTCACGACGCCACCGGCGCTGTCCTTCTCCTCACGGAGCTCGAGGATGCGCTGGTCCGCTGCCTCCTGTCCTGCCGGGGTCGTCACGTCGATGCCGGCGAGCTCCGTCACCTCCGCGTCTACCGTGATGCCGAGATCCGACAGCACCTTCGCCGCCACGGCACCACCGGCAACACGCGCGAGGGTCTCGCGACCGCTGGAGCGACCGCCGCCGCGGTAGTCACGAAAACCGTACTTCTCATAGAAGCCGTAATCGGCGTGACCCGGACGGAACACGTGGGCGATGTCCGAGTAGTCCTTACTGTGCTGGTCACTGTTCCGCACCATCATCGCGATCGGCGTACCGGTCGTCTTTCCCTCGAACACACCCGAGAGGATCTCGATCCGGTCGTCCTCCTTCCGCTGAGTGGCCTTCAGATTCTGACCCGGCTTCCGCCGGTCCATATACGGCTGAATGTCCTCGACGGACAGTGGGAGGCCGGCCGGGCAGCCATCGATGATGACGCCGAGTGCCGGTCCGTGTGACTCACCGAAGGTGGTGATACGAAAAAGTTTACCAAATGTATTGCCTGCCATAGATGTCCCCCTGATACGCGGAATGGAGAGCGCGTCAGCTCTCTCCATTCCCGTCTGTGTATCGATCGGTCTCCGCCACGCGCGGCAGCAGAGACCTTCTGTTTCATATGTTCATGCGACCCTGAAGATTATTTACCGGATGGCAGCTTCACCATGCAGATGCAGTTCGGCTCATCCACCGGGATATCGCGGGCGCTCATCACGAGCATACCCGTATTATAATCCATCGAGAAGAAGGTGATCGTACCGGACTCGTTGTTCGCTGCCGCGATGTGCTTCTCATCCGGGAAGATGCAGAAGTCCTTCGGGTAAACACCGGATACCGGGAGGGAGCTCTTCATCGTAAGAAGGCCTGTCTCGACGTCACGCTCATACATCGTGATCGTATCGATGCCGGCATTGGACACAAACAGATGCTTCGCATCCTTATCCGGTGAGAAGCGCATCTGACATGCCGCGATCAGCGGGCTGTTCGACGGGTCGTTGTGGGTCGAGATGGTCTGGATCTTCTCGAGGTTCACGTCGTTCGGCTTCTTGCCCTCCGTGAAACGGAAGACGTCGATCACATTCTTCACCTCATACATAAGGTAGAGGTAGCGGCGATCCGGTGAAAAGCGGAAGTGACGCGGTGCGGACTTCAGCTCGCAGCGGATGGTGTCGATCTGACGCATGCGTCCGTCCGCCTTATCGAAGCGGAATACGCGTACCTGGTCGATTCCGAGGTCTGCGACGAGGATATACTTCTGATCATCGGTCATGCGTGCGCAGGATACGTGCGGGCGGAAGGTCCGCTCTGCGACGGAGCCGATGCCCTTATCGAAGACACCGTCGACGATCGGGCCGACGGAGCCGTCCGGATTCAGTGCGAGCAGGGTCGCCTTGCCATCGTGGTAGCCGGATACCATCAGGTACTGATCGAACTGGTCGATTGCGAGGTGGCAGCCACGCATGCCACGGATGTTCTGGGTGTTCAGCTTCTGCAGCGCACCATTCTCGAGGATACGGAAGGAAACCACGCCCTCATCCGCGATGGAATACAGTGTCTTCTGGTCTCTCGATGCGACGAGGTAGGAGGAGTTGTTCACCTCGATCTCGGTCCGCTTCGTGAAGGTTCCCTTCTCTACATCGACATCACAGATGGTGATGCCCTTTGCATTGCCCGTGTAGCTGTAGGAACCGATATATGCCATGTATTTCTCTTTACTCATTTCTGCCCCTCTCGACGTCCTTTCGGGCGTACATCTCATAAAATTGTATCTATTTTATCACAGTTTACGGGCCTGTTACAATGATAACGATGTGTCCGCTGAAAATTCCGCAAAATATTTCATGGCGAGATGCCCGGCGGGCCTGCAACAGAAGCACAGTACTATGAGGCCGGTGAATTTTAAGCTGGGAACCCTAAGCAGTACTTCACAGCTGTAATGTGTTAAAGCAAAAGGTGATAAAGAAGCCAGCACGATCACGCTTCTCTTCGTCATGGTGCTGGCTTCTGTTCAGTCAAATCTGCTTGCGATGTTTCGCGAGGATTGCCTTCTGGGTGGCGTTCAGCCGGCTTTCAGCGCGCTCGAGGTCGAGCTCGTGATGGCCGACGTGGTCGCAGCCGTTTTTCGCGTAGCTGCAGAACGCGCAGGCGCCGCTTTTCGCGACGGCCTTATGAAGGCTTCGGAGGATGAGGATCACCATAAGTGCGATCAGTCCTCCCACGATGAGATCTCCCATTTTTCCTCCTTTCTGAGGACAATGCTTCCGGCTGCACCATCATCGTGGTGCCTGTCGGCATTGGCCGGATAAACTTCGGTGGGCAATGCCTCCAGCTTCACCATCTGCGTGGTGCCCGGAGGCATCGGCCTGAAATACTTCTGAAATTACTTCTGTGCCGCGGCGGCTACGGAGTCGAACTTGTCAGAGAGCTCCGTCGCTTCGTGGTACGGGCGAACCAGGGCCCAGATGCCGAGGACGACGAGGGCGATGGCGATGACGGTGAAGATACCGAAGTGTGCTTCACCGGTGAAAAGGCCGCCGATCTGATAGATGACTGTGCCGACGCAGTACGCGAGGCCGCACTCCCAGCCGATCGCTCTCCAGGTCCACTTCGCGTTGTTCATCTCACGACGGATCGCGCCGATCGCTGCGAAGCAAGGTGCGCAGAGCAGGTTGAAGGCGAGGAAGCTGTAGCCGGCAGCGACACCGGAGTAGTTCGCCTGTACGAGGTTCCAGATCTGGTCACCTGCCTCGGCGAGCTCCTCTGCTCCTTCATAATGGAAGAGGATACCGAAGGTACCGACGACGTTCTCCTTGGCGACGAGGCCGGTCACGGCAGCCACAGCGGACTTCCAGTCTGCCCAGCCGAGCGGTGTGAAGATCCAGGCGATCGCGTTACCGATGGCCGCGAGGATGGAGTTGTCCATGTCGACCATGCCGAACTGGCCGTCCTGCATACCGAAGGAGGAGGTGAACCATACCGCGATGGTGGACAGAAGGATGATCGAGCCTGCCTTCTTTACGAAGGAGGAGCCACGCTCATACATGGACTTCAGGATGTCGATCGGTCTCGGAAGGTGGTACGCCGGGAGCTCCATAACGAATGGAGCCGGGTCACCTGCGAACCACTTCGTCTTCTTCAGTACGATACCGGAGAAGATGATGGCTGCGATGCCGAGGAAGTACGAGGATGGTGCGACCCAGGAAGCACCGCCGAATACCGCACCTGCGAGGAGGGCGATGACCGGAAGCTTCGCTGAACATGGGATGAAGGTCGTGGTCATGATCGTCATACGACGGTCACGCTCGTTCTCGATCGTTCTCGATGCCATGACACCCGGAACGCCGCAGCCGGAGCCGATCAGCATCGGGATGAAGGACTTGCCGGAGAGACCGAAACGACGGAAGATTCGATCCAGGATGAAGGCGATACGCGCCATGTATCCACAGCCCTCGAGGAAGGCGAGGAAGAAGAACAGGACGAGCATCTGCGGCAGGAAGCCGAGCACCGCACCGATACCTGCGACGATACCGTCGAGGACGAGACTTGTCAATACCTCACCGGTGCCGAGTGCACTGAGGATGCCTTCGAAGAGTCCTGGGATCGACGGCAGCTCGCAGAGGCCGAAGAAAGACCACGGGTCTGAGCCAAACAGG
Source organism: Lachnospiraceae bacterium (assembly GCA_030540075.1). Lineage (GTDB taxonomy): Bacteria > Bacillota > Clostridia > Lachnospirales > Lachnospiraceae > Oribacterium. Next base: position 48,411 of record JAUNWX010000005.1, on the reverse strand, counting down.
ACATCATTGACCCAGTCGGTACCGATCGTACCGATCGTCGAGATGGAGATGTAGTATACAAGCCACATCACGGCTGCGAAGATCGGGAGCGCCAGGAAACGGTTCGTGACGATGCTGTCGATCCGGTCGGAGGTGGACAGCTTGCCGACGTGCTTCTTCGTGTACGCCGCCGCGATCATGTTCTGAATGTAGGTGTACCGCTCGTTGGTGATGATGGACTCGGCATCGTCGTCCTCTGCCTTCTCAACCGCAGCGATGATGGACTCGACGTCGACGTTCTGGCCGGCACCGATCATCTCGTGGCGGATCTTGTCATCACGCTCGAAGAGCTTGACGGCGAAGAAGCGCTTCTCGCCCTCTGGAACGTAGGCAGCGATCTTCTCCTCGATCTGGAGGATTGCCTCCATCACTTCGTTCGAAAAGCTGTGCACGATCTCGGTGGAGCCGGTCTGTGCCTCATGGATCGCGAGCTCGGTCGCCTCCTTGATGCCCGTACCGTTCAGTGCGGAGATCTTGACGGCCTTACAGCCGAGGTACTTCTCGATCTGGTCGAGGCGGATCTGGTCGCCGTTCTTCTCTACGACATCCATCATGTTGACCGCCATCACCACCGGGATACCGAGCTCCTTGAGCTGTGTGGTGAGGTAGAGGTTACGCTCGAGATTCGTACCATCCACGATGTTCAGGATCGCATCCGGCTTCGTGTTGATGAGGTAGTTTCTCGCGACCACCTCCTCCAGTGTGTATGGAGAAAGTGAATAAATACCCGGAAGATCGGCGATGGTCACGTCGGCGTGGCCCTTCAGCTTACCTTCCTTCTTCTCTACTGTAACGCCCGGCCAGTTACCAACGTACTGGTTCGATCCGGTCAGCTGGTTAAACAGCGTCGTCTTACCGCAGTTCGGATTACCTGCGAGTGCAATCGTAATTGCCATTTGATTTTTCCCCCTCTAAGATTTTCATGCTCCGCCACGTCCTCCGTGGCCAATGCTTCCATCCGGGCACCGCCCGTTTATTTCCGGCAGGCGCCAGGCCTTTCGTCGGGCACCGCCCGCTCATTTCCGGCAGGCACCAGGCGTCGAGGCCGGGCACTGCCCGCTTCATATCTGCTGTGCTCAGGCCTTCGTCTCGACCTGCACCATCTCGGCGTCGGCCTTCCGGACGGAAAGCTCGTAGCCACGTACGGTGATCTCGATCGGATCGCCGAGCGGCGCCGCCTTACGTACATGAAGGACGGTGCCCTTCGTGATACCCATATCCATGATTCTTCTCTTGATGGCACCCTCGCCGGTGATCTTCGCTACAACGCAATCCTCACCTGGCTGAACCTCTCTTAATGTCTTCAACTCTGTTCCCTCCTCTATATCTATAAAACGCAGACACGCTACGGATTATACTTATTTACGCGCTGATCATGACCTTGCGGGCCATCGTCTCGTCCAGTGCCAGTCTCGACTCCTTCACCTGTACGATCAGATTGCCGCGATTACAGGAAACGATCTTCACCTTGCCTCCGGCATAGAATCCCAGTGACTCCAGGAAATGCTGTGTCTTATCATTTCCTCCGATGCGCTGAATCTCATATTCTTCACCCTGTGTTCCCATCGATAATGGCATCATCGTACCTCCTTTACCTGATGTTGATGGCAGCGCCGAATCAAGCTTCGGTTTTCCTCTTACATCTTGCTTTTCAACACGATCTCCGATCGTATCACCCCGTCCCCTGTCACATCAGACAGCTGAATTTCGGCTTTCGTCGTGCTGTGTCTGACTGCAGATGAAGCCGCCACATCTACATAGAAATATAGATTAGTCCCGTCTAATTAGACGAAGCTAACTTCACGCTAGTAAGTTAGCACTAACCTTTTTTCAAGTCAATAGCTTTCGCCAAAATAATTAGTTATATCTAACTTTCGAGGGACAGGCAGGCGGGAAGTGATGATGCGCCGGCAGATGCATTGGCCTGAGCACGGACATGGGCGCAGCACCAGATCCGGCGCAGTTCTATGGATGAAAAATCGAAATCTATGTTATACTATCGGGGATTAAAGTTTATTCGTTTATAGATTCAACATTTGTTTTTAAAAGGAGTTTCGATATGAGTACGTATGCGACACATGAGTCGTCGGAGAATTATCTGGAGAGTATTCTGATGCTGGCGATGAGTCAGCAGGTGGTGCGTTCCATCGATATCGCGAATCTGCTGGGATTTTCGAAGCCGTCGGTTTCGGTGGCGATGAAGCATCTGCGCGAGGAGGGGATGATCACGGTGGATGACAATGGCTACATCGCGCTGACGGAGGCTGGGATGGCGGCAGCGAAGTCGACCTACGAGAAGCATGTGGTTCTCACGAATATGCTGGTGCGGCTCGGTGTGAGTGCGTATACGGCGGGACAGGATGCCTGCCGGATCGAGCATGTGCTGAGTCCGGAGACCTTCGAGAAGGTGAAGGAGCATTATATGCGGCTGCCGGGCGTCGAAGACAGCGCCGAGTATCAGAAGCTGCAGACGATTCAGAATTTCGTTCAGACCGTGCCGGGGCGGCAGGACTGATATACACTTCCGGGTGGCCGGGCGAGGGGTCTGACCCCCCGTGAATCCGACCATCATCTTAAGAATTTCGTAAGGGGGTCTGACCCCATAAACTTCCGGGTGGTCGACCACCTGACGCAAAACAGCAGCCGCACCTTTGTTGTGCAACTGCTGTTTTGCTTTATTTGTATCTTTGATTATCTTCTGAATTTATCCAGCAGGCCGCGGAGGCGTTCTGCGAGGCGGATCGGTTCCGCGACGGCTTCGACCGGCTTGTGCATGGAGGTATGCAGGAAATAGTCCTGGGAGTCGAACGGCTCGGCGCTGTGCTTCCGACAGTAGCTGCCGTCCGGGAGGACGAGGCTGGCCTTCGCGCTGTCGCGGAGCTGGGCGTCGAGGATCCAGCGGAGCTCGACACGGAGCTCTTCGTCCTGAATCGGGCAGGCGATCTCGACACGGCGGTTCAGGTTTCGGGTCATAAGGTCGGCCGAAGCGATGTACATCTCGGCGTCGGTGCCACGACCGAACTGGTAGATGCGGGCGTGCTCGAGGAAGCGTCCGACGACGGAGGTGACGTGCACGTTCTCGGTTTCGCCGGCGACACCCGGGAGGATGCAGCAGATGCCACGGATGATGAGCTGCACCTCGACGCCTGCGCGGGATGCTTCTGCGAGCTTATCCATGACCTCACGCTCGGTGACAGAGTTCGCCTTGATGCAGACATATCCGTCGCGACCACGTGTGATCTGCTCGTCGATCTTCCGTAGAAGCATTGGCTTGATCCCGTATGGGGAGACGAGGAGGCGCTTATACTCGCCATCGAGCTTGTTCACGAGCATGTTGCGGAAGAAGGCCGACGCGTCCTCACCGATGGTCTGGTCGACCGTCATGAAGCTGAGGTCGGTGTACATCGCGTTCGTCTTCTCGTTGTAGTTGCCGGTGCCGACCTGGGTGAGGTAAAGCGTCTTGTTATGGCTGCGCATCGTGATGAGGCAGATCTTGCTGTGGCACTTGAAGCCCTCGGTGCCGTAGATGACCTGACAGCCGGACTCCTCGAGCATCTTCGACCACTCGAGGTTGTTCTCCTCATCAAAGCGGGCACGAAGCTCCATGACGACGAGGACTTCCTTGCCGTTCTCGGCTGCGCGGCAGAGGGCCTGCGCGATCTTCGAGGAGGAGGCCATACGGTAGATCGTGATCTTGATGGAGAGCACCTTCGTATTCTCGGCCGCCTCGTTCAGGAGATGCAGGAAAGGATCCACCGAATCGTACGGGTAGAACAGGAGGCGGTCACGCTGACGGATCTGCGAAATCATCGGCTGATCGCGGCGGAGATCCTCGGCCCAGCGCGGATGATGCGCCGGATACTGGAGGCGCATGGAGAGCTCCTTCGGGAGTGCCCCGATCAGACGAAAGACGTAGCGCATATTGAGCGGACACTTATCCACGAAGACTTCATGGGTTTCCACTCGGACGACGGAGGACAGGAGCTTCCGGAATTCCCCAGAGATCTGCGTGTTCAGCTCGAGACGCATGACCGCGAGATGGTCACGGAGCTTCAGGAGCTTCGTCATCTGGTTGCGGAAATCCGCCTCGTTATCGTCGAACTTATCATCATCGAAGCTGATGTCAGCGTTACGGGTGACCGCCAGCACGCAGCTCTCCTTCACCGTGTAGGCGTCGAACATGGTCGGCAGCCAGCGGAGGAGAATGTTTTCGGTGCGTACGTAGCGCCTGCCATCTGAAAGCATCAGGAACGGAGCGGCGGTCTCCGGCATTGGCACGATCCCGATGGCCTTATGGCCCTTCTTATCCTCGAGGAGGGCCGCACCGTAGATCCGCTTGTTGGTGAGGTGCGGCACCGGATGGTTCGGTCCGATCAGGATTGGTGACAGCACCGGCAGCAGCTCCGTCTTGAAAAAGTGGTTCACGAGCTTCAGCTCGCTCGCGTCCAGCTGCTCCATCTCGACGTCCTGAATGCCGCTTCGGCCGAGCTCCTCCATCACGGCGCTGTAGATCTGCTTCTTCATCGTGAGGAGTCCCGGGATCACCTCATAGATGTGGTGAAGCTGCTCCTCCGGGGTCCAGCCGCTCTTATTATCGCGGTCGTCCGGTGTCATGCGCGCGAGGTCGAAGATGCTGCCCACACGCACCATGAAAAACTCGTCCAGATTGCTGGAGAAAATCGAGATGAACTTGAGGCGCTCCAATGCAGGCACCGATGGGTCGGCGGCCTCCTCGAGCACGCGCTGGTCAAAGCGCAGCCAGCTTAATTCTCTGTTCTGGGTGTATCTGTATCGTTTCTGAGTATTCTCTTGCATAAATAGCCTTCCCGTACGCCGTACCTGCTGACGAGCAGCTGCTGCGCCTGAAATAAATGTGCGATGTGCTGCAGTACCAGGATGCCCGGTACCAGGGTATGAATCCGCTCCGGTTCGAGCTTCAGGATGAGATCGATCACGGCCTTATCCCCACTGCAGAGGAAATCACAGAGGCCGTCCAGCTGTTCTGCCGTGATGCTGCGGCAGTCCTCCGAGCAGTGGTAGTACACACGTGCGAGCTTCAGTACGGCACGCGCGGTACCACCGACGCAGACGAGCAGCGGACGTGCCTGCTGCCCGTCCGTAAGATAGATCGTTTCTTTAATCGTTTTCCGGATCCGCGCAAGGGACTTCTCTCCCGGCAGGATCTTCTTCACACAGCGCCGGTAGAGGCTGAGTGAGCCGACCGGAAAGCTCTGGTAGTCCACCGGCTTCCCCTCGTCGAAGGTCACGATCTCCGAGCTCGCGCCACCGACGTCGAGAAATGCACCGCTCGACATGAAGAGCTCGCGCATCGCACCGGTGTAGCCGAGCAGCGCCTCGTCCTCTCCGGACAGGATCTCGACCTGGTAGCCGGTCGCCGCCTGGATCACGGCAAGTGCCTGCGCTGTGTTCGTAATGTTTCTGAGTGAGGCCGTCGCAAAGACCCGCGCGCCCTCGATGTTCAGTGTCTGCAGAATCGTCCGGAAGCTGAGCAGCCCCGCGCAGGCACACTCGATGCCCTCCGCGCTCAGTCTGCCATCCTCCACATAGCCGGCGAGGCCCGCCATGATCTTCTCACGAAAGAGAATCTTGAAATCCTGCGCATTCGTTTCATACAGTGTAAGACGGATCGAGTTCGATCCGATGTCAATGATAGCCTGTTTCATGTACTCCCCTCTCTGGCCGTTCCGGCGACCGTTCACTTTTTTCCCATTATAATCCAGTCATAGGCCAGCAAACATAAAAATATCGTCGAATTGTAAAGTCCATACTTTGAGCAATGTGAAATTTAAGTAAATTCAGTCGATAAAGGTCGTCAAAGCCCCGGAGGGCAGCCAGCGGAGTACTGTGTTTCCGCTGGCTGCCCTCCGGGGCTCTGTACATTACCTACATCATATCTCTTACAGCAATCACAATGTCCGGATAATTCGTGATGATCGCGGTGATGCCGGCGTCGATGAGCATCTTCATGTCGGCGCGCTCGTTGACGGTCCAGACGCGGGTCCGGAGGCCGCTCGCGAGATACTCCGCGAGGAAATCCGCCATCTTCACATGATATACGGCTGGGTGGAGTCCATCCACTCCGCTCTTCGCTGCATACTCGCCCACATGCAGGATGACGTCACTGAAGAGATAGGCGGTTTCGGCGTCCGGCACGATGGACTTCAGCTTCTGCACACTGTAGTGATTGAAGGACGAATAAATCACGCGATCCTTCATCCCGGTCTCCTCCACGATGGCTGCCACCTTTTTCTCGATCTCCGGGTACCAGTAAATCCCTGTTTTCAGTTCAATGTTGACTGCTATACCCGATGGTCTGACCGCGTCGAGCACCTCACGCAGGGTCGGTATGCGCGCGTCCCGGTACTTCGCGAAGCGCTCCCGGAGAACCACCATCTCCTTCAGCTCCTGAAGGGTGAAGTCCTTTACGAAGCCGCTCTGCCCGGTGACACGATCCACCGTTTCATCATGGATGACCACCGGAACGCCGTCCTTCGACAGCTGTACGTCCAGCTCGATGCCATCCGCGCCCTGCTCGATGGCGAGCATGAATGCGTCGAGTGTATTCTCCGGCGCATAGCCGCTCGCTCCTCTGTGTGCGAAAACTTCTGTCTTACTCACTTTTCTGCCTCTGTTTCTGTGCGCCGGGCCTCCTGAGAGATGCCCGGCGCTGCCTGTTCATCTGTACTGCGCTTCCATCCGGTGCTTCGATCCGGACGCATCCGCGCTGTTTTCATCTAATCCGCAATCAGCCGTTCACAAGATTGTACTCGGTGATGGACTTGTTGATCTTATCGGCCATGTTCTTGACCGCGGTGTCCACATCCTCCTTGCCGTTCAGCATGGCCTCGATCTCAGACTCGACGGTCGCACGTGCCTCCGGGAAGACGCTTAAGAGAGCGCCGCAGTACTTCGGAGAAGAATCGTGAAGCTGATCGATCGCGGTCTCAAACTGCGGATACTTTGCGATGTTGTCCTTGAAGACCTGCTCGTCCTGTGCCTTCGTGGTGACAGGGAAGTAACCGGTCTGCTCGTTCCAGTACGCCTGAGACTCTGGAGAGATCAGGAACTTGACGAACTCCCAGGTCGCACGGAGCTTCTTCGGGTCGTTGTTGTTGAGGGCCCAGAGGGATGCACCACCGATGGAGACACCGCCCTCATCGCTGGACTTGATCTTCGGGAAGTACGCGGTACCGACCTCGAACTTGCCGTTGACGTCCTGAAGGATCTGCTTCAGGGAAGCCGTGGAGCCGAGGGTGATGGCGGACTTGCCAGCAGAGAAATCCGCGAGACCGGAATCGCCACCCTTGCCGACGATCGGTGCATAACCATCCTTGTTCAGCTTCTGCCACTCGGTGAGGATGTTCTTCGCCGCGCCGTTCTGATCGAAGGCGACGGCGGTCGCTGCTGCGTCACGACCATTGCCGTTATCTGCATACTCGAGCCCCTGCTTGCCGATGAACTGCTCGAAGAACCAGCCGTAGATGCCGAGGGACATCGCTTCCGCTGCGCCGCCCTTCGTGGTCAGTTGCTCGCCGATCTGGTCGATCGCCTCGAGGCTGTCCGGAATCTCCGTGATGCCAGCCTTCTCGAACATATCCTTGTTGTAGTACATGATCGGGGTCGAGGAGTTGAACGGCATGGAGTAAAGCTGGTTGTCGATGGTGTAGTACGCAGCGAGGTTCGGTTCGATGGCAGATACGTCGTACTGGTCGGCGTCGACCATGCCCTGCATCGGGACGATCCAGCCGGACTCGATCATGAAGCGGGTACCGATCTCATAGACCTGTACGAGGTCTGCACCCATGTTGCCCATCTGTGCGCTCTTCAGCTTGTTGAGAGAGTCGTCGTAGGAGCCCTGGTACTGTGCGTCTACTGTGATGCCATACTCATTTTCATCGTTAAACTTCTTTACGAGGGTATCGATTGCCTGGCCATTGACACCGCCCATGGAGTGCCAGAAGGTGATGGTGGTTCCGTTTACGTCCTTCGCAGCTGTCATATCAACGGTCGCTGCTGCGGCAGCCTCGGTGGTCTCCGCCTCGCTCTGTGCAGCGGTCTCCGCGCCTGTGGTCTGGTCGCCTGCATTGGCCGTGGTCGTCGCTGGTGCCGCATCCGTCGCGGCTGGTGTTCCGTTTCCACAGCCGGCCATCATGGCAGCGGTCATGGATGTTGCAAGCACTAAGGATAATGCTCTCTTTTTCATTTTTCCTCCTCCGTAATCGTCTGATTACGTAATGTGATATATAGAATCGGGCGAACCCGGTGCTACCCTTTAACAGCACCCGAGAACATGCCGCGGATGAGCTGTTTCTGGCCGATGATGAAGATCGAGATCGACGGGATGATGATCATCACGACGCCGGCGATCATCAGGGTGATCGACTGGGAGTCAACGCTGTCGAGCATGCTGATCCCGATCTGAACGGTACGCATGCGGTTCGAGCCGGTGACGAGCAGCGGCCACATGTACATGTTCCAGGCGTTGATGAAGGTGTAGACGGCCATCGCGCCGATCGCGGATTTCGTGAGCGGAATCAGGATCTTCACTATGAAGCGCAGGTTACTGCAGCCGTCGAGCTTCGCGGATTCATAGAGCGACTTCGGGAAGCTCATGTAGAACTGTCGGAACAGGAAGATGCCCATCGCGGAGGTCAGGTACGGGATGATGAGAACCGGGTAGCTGTCGAGCATGCCCCAGCCCGCGACGGTCAGGTAGTTCGAGATGATCGTCGCCTCGCCCGGCACCATCATGGTCGCCATGACGAGTGCGAAGAGGATGCCCTGGCCCGGGAACTCGAGGAACGAGAAGGCGAAGGCTGCGAGCGAGCAGGAAACGATCTGTCCGAAGGTGATCGTGCCCGCGACGAGGAAGGAATTCACGATGAAGCGGAGGAGCGGGACCGTGGTCAGCGCCTCCGAGAAGTTCCGGAGCGTCGGGTGCTTCGGGAAGAGGTTGAGCTCGGTGGTGAAGAGCTCGTTCGACGGCATCAGCGCGATACTGATGGCGTACAGCAGCGGGAGGAGGACAATGAAGGCGAACACAACATTGGCACCCAGCCTGAGCGCGGTCCGAGCCCGGCGGCGTGCCAGGGCCTGCGCGTTCATGCGATTTTTCAGGGCCAGCAGTTCACTGGCCGACAGCTTTCCCTCCATCGGGATTGCCATGCTTTCGATCTGACTCATCAGTAATTGACTCCCTTCTTCTCAAGACGGAACATCACCAGCGTGATCAGCATGATGATGACAAACAGGATGACCGACTGCGCCGACGCACTGCCGAAACGGTAGTTGAAGAAGGCGTCGCGGTAGATCGAGTAGACGATGACATTGGTCGACTCGTTCGGGCCACCCTCGGTCAGGATCTTGATCTGTCCGAAGGACTGGAAGGCCTGGATGATGTTGACGACCAGGGTGTAGAACATGATCGGGGAGAGACCCGGCAGCGTCAGGCTGAAGAACTGCTGCACGCCGCTCGCGCCGTCGACCGACGCCCGCTCGTAGATGGTTTCGTCGATGTTGCCGAGACCGGCGGAGAAATACAGGAAATTGATGCCACTGTTCAGCCAGGCAGTGAGGATCGCCACGCAGTAGAGTGCCGTGGCCGGATCGTTCAGCCAGTTGATGTCGAGGCCGAGAAGCTTGTTCACGATGCCAACCGCCGGGTGCAGCATGATCTTGAAGATCATGGCCGCCGAGCTGGACGCGATGGCCATCGGAAGGGCGTAGGCCGTACTGAAGACCCGGATGCCCGGGAAGGCTTTATTACAGAGCACCGCGGCGATGAGGCCGAGGGCCATGCCGCCGAAAACGACGATGGTGACGAAGATGAGCGTCACCTTCAGGCTGTTCACGAAGGAGGCGGAGCTCAGCAGATCGGTATAGTTCTGAAGTCCCACGAAGAGCTTCGCCTGGCCCATCTTGTTCGTCATGAAGAGGCTGAGATAAAGCGTCTTAAAAAACGGATAAAAGAGAAATACGGCAAAGATCAGAAGACTTGGCACCAGATAGAGGTACGAGGTCAGCGGAACATGTTTACTTTTTCCCATGCTTACCACTCCTTTCTGTAGAGGAGATTTTCCTCGGTTTCCATGTCGAAGACGTGGGCACGGTCCATGTCGAAACAGAGCCGAATCTTCTCGCCCACCTGCGTCTGGTTCGTCGGCTTCAGGCGGACCGCACAGGTCTTCCGCTGTTCATCGAAATAGAGGATGACCTCGGAACCGAGCATCTCGCGCGTTACGACGGTCTCCTCGACATCGACGCTGTTCTCTGCGAAACCGCCCTCGATGGCATCTGCTTCTTCGTAGATGTCTTCTGGACGGATGCCGAGGATCACGCGGCAGCCATCGTACTTTTCACCGATGCGGCGCGCATTCTGGCCGGTGAGATACACCTTCCGGATCGGACCGGTGCCGGCGAAGATGAGGGCGGTGCGCGCACGCTCGACCGAAACATCACACTCGATGAAGTTCATCGACGGGGAGCCCACGAAGCCGGCGACGAATTTATTGATCGGGTTATCATAGATCTGCTGTGGTGTATCCACCTGCTGGATAAGGCCGTCCTTCATCACGACGATCTTCGTACCGAGGGTCATCGCCTCGGTCTGGTCGTGGGTGACGTAGATGATGGTCGTGTCGAGCTTCTTGTGTAACTTCTGCAGCTCGACACGCATCTGTCCGCGCAGCTTCGCATCGAGGTTGCTGAGCGGCTCATCCATAAGGAAGGCTTTCGGCTGCCGTACGATGGCGGCGCCGATCGCGACACGCTGCTTCTGTCCGCCGGAGAGTGCGACCGGCTTCCGATCAAGCAGCTGTCCGATTTCCAGGATATCTGCCACCTCGCGCACCTTCCGGTCGATCTCCTGCTTCGGCAGCTTCCGGACCTTCAGTGCATACGCGATATTGCCATAGACCGTCATGTTCGGGTACAGCGCGTAATTCTGGAATACCATGGACATGTCACGCTCGCCCGGCTCCAGGTAGTTGCACAGGTTTCCGTCGATCCACAGCTCCCCATCCGTGATCTCCTCGAGACCCGCGATGAGACGAAGCGTCGTCGACTTGCCACAACCGGACGGACCGACGAACACCACGAACTCATGATCATGGATGTCGAGGTTGAAATCCTTTACGCCATAATGCGTCGCATCAAATTGCTTACAGACATTTCGAAGTGCAATTTCTGCCACTCTATATCCTCCTTTGCAGCCATAGGGCTGCATCTTGTTTTTCTTCATAGATACTGGCTTTCCAGCCAGGTGCATCCCCGCCTGCTACAGCCGAACACCGTGTGGAATCTGCAGAGCGCAGCGATTCCCGTTTCGACAGCGGAACTTTCGCACGCCCCCTATATAACCACACCGGACCGGGCGGCATCTATCATGCTGTCGCTAAATTTACGTAAAATGGAGGTAAGGATGGACCGGAACCATGCGGCGGGGGACCCGGAGGGCCGACAACGGAGGCACAGTACTCCGAAACCGATGGGCTCTAAGCCGGGTACCCCGCCTGCACGCTTCTCCGCGAGCATATAACTGAAAATATGTGATTGCTTATTTCCTATAAATACGCTATACTATGGGAAGTCACAAAACGATGCACTGCATCGCAGATATGGCGAGATAGCCAAGTGGTAAGGCATGGGTCTGCAACACCCTGAGCGCCGGTTCGAATCCGACTCTCGCCTCGAAAAAAAGAGGACATCTACTGTACAGTAGATGTCCTCTTTTTTGTATTCATCAGCCAAAAGAAAAGCTGTCGAGTATAGTCGACAGTTTTACCCTCATTTCGTCGATCATACTCGACAGCACATGGTTTACTTCGTCAGCAGGTCCTTCACGCCGCTTTCTTTCAGTGCGCTGAGGAAGCTCTGCCGGTCGCGGCTTGCGATGAACTCCTCCGGGAATCCGACTTCCGCAAGGAGCTTTTTCGTCTCCTCGAACTTTCCGATGTGCGGTGCGATGTGGGCGTCGGTCGCGATGGTGATCTGACAGCCGACCTCCGCGCATGCCGTGAGGATCTGCCGGCAGCGGTCCTTATTGACGCCGCCGCTCCACGGGAAGCCGAAGCTGTGCTCGTTCACCTCGAGGCACTTATGCATCGCCTTCGCCGCCTCCGCAAGCGCGCGGTAGTCGACATCGAGGCCAGTGCGGCCCACGTGGCCGAGGATGAAGACCTTCGGCTTCGACAGCGCCTTTATATACATGTCGGTCAGCGTCGTGCGCGACGCATCGCCGATGAAGGACTTGCCATGCACGCTCGCGATGACGTAATCCATCTTGCGGGTCGTGTGCTCGTAGAGCGTGGTCGCTTCCTTATATGCATCACCGACGATAGAGCGGTCGTTCGGGATATCCTCGCCGAAAAGCGCACCGTCGAGCCCCACGATATCCACTTCGCAGCCCGCGAGCAGCGTCACGCCCATCCACGTCCGTGGCCAGGTCGCCGGTGCATTCGCAAGGTACTGGTAGTTCTTCGCATTTTCGTAATCCGGCCAGAGCATCGCTGAGAAGTGGTCGGTGGAGCCGAGCAGCTCGAGTCCGGTGTCCGCCGCCTCGCGCACATTCTCCGCAATCGTGGAAAACGCGTGCCGACTGTACAGTGTATGGGTATGGGTGTCACATTTGATTTCGTACATAATAAAACCTCTCCTAAATTGCTTGCAATCATAACACAAGTGCGCTAAATTGCAAATCAGGAAAAAAGAGAGGTGACTATGGGAACATCATTGGTTTCAGATGGAAAGGTGATTCTGCGTAAGGGCGAGGGCCGCACGATCAAGGCGGGCGGTGCCTGGGTTTTCGACAATGAAATCGACCGGTACGCAGGTGACTACGCGAACGGGGATATCGTCCGCGTGGAGGATTTCGACGGCTTCTTCATGGGCTATGGCTTCATCAACCACAACTCGAAGATCCGTGTGCGGATGCTGAGCCGCTGGCGGAAGGAGCCGATCGACGCAGAGTTTCTGCGTGATCGCGTGAAGGCGGCGTGGGAATACCGGAAGACCGTCATGGGCGAGGACACGGATGCCTGCCGTGTGATCTTCGGCGAGGCCGACGGACTGCCGGGACTGACGGTCGATAAATATGAGGATGTGCTGGTGGTCGAGTCGCTCGCACTCGGCATGGATCATCTGAAGCCGATGATTCTCGAGGATCTCGTGGAGATTCTCCGGGAAGACGGCATTCACATCCGCGGCATTTACGAGCGAAGCGACGCGCCGGTTCGGAAAAAGGAAGGCATGGATGTGTATAAGGGCTTCATCGGCCCGGAGTTTGACACGAATGTCGAGATCACCGAGAACGGCGTCAAGTATATGGTCGATGTCGTGAATGGACAGAAGACCGGATTTTTCCTTGACCAGAAGTATAATCGTCGGGCGATGCAGCGGATCTGTAAGGGGAAGCGCGTCCTCGACTGCTTCACGCATATGGGTACCTTCGCGCTGAACGCCGGCATCGCAGGCGCGACGGAGGTCGAGGGGCTCGATATCTCGGAGCTCGCGATCCAGCAGGCGACGGCGAACGCGAAGCGGAACCATCTCGAGGATACCGTGCATTTCCGTGTGGCGGATGTGCTCGACGAGCTACCGAAGCTGAACGCACAGGGCGAGAAGTATGACGTCGTCATCCTCGACCCGCCGGCGTTTACGAAGTCCCGCGAGGCAACGAAGGCCGCGATCCGCGGTTACCGCGAGATCAACATGCAGGGCCTGAAGCTTGTGAAGGACGGCGGATACTTCGCCACCTGCAGCTGCAGTCACTTCATGACCCCGGAGCTCTTCACGAAGACCATCGCCGAGGCGGCCCGCTCCGTGCATCGCCGTCTCCGCCAGATCGAGTACCGCACCCAGGCCTGCGATCATCCGATTCTCTGGTCCGGTGACGAAAACTCCTATTATCTCAAGTTCTATATCTTCCAGGTTGTGGACGAGAAGTAAAATAGTGGTCAGCCCGATGTAAAGGGCTGACCGCTTTTTCTTTCGGAAAGCATTTTCAGTTGACTACAAAATGTAATCAACTGTCAACGCAATCTATCTTTTTGACAACAAGATCGTCGAGTATAGTCGACGAAAATGCCATAAAACCGTCGAGTATACTCGACAATTCTGCTTTTTGATCGTAAAATAGAGGCTGGGAAGGAGGCAGCGATGAATCATCTGATTTTAAAAACGGTCATCAACGATATGCACGAAGTGATAAAGGAAGCGGACATCGTCGATCGAGAGTATGTCTTTGAAAAGAATGTCAACTATGTGCTGATCGGCATCCGGCGTGCAGGCAAGTCAACATTGCTCTATAAAATCGTGAGGGATCTGATTGCAGAGGGCGTGGACTGGAACCGGATCATCTATGTGAACTTCGAGGATGAGCGTCTTACGGAGTTTTCACTGGAGGATTTTAATGATCTGGTCGCAACCGCAGGCGAACTGACGAGTGAAAAGCCTTACTTTTTCCTCGATGAGGTGCAGAATATTTCCGGCTGGGAACGCTTCGCCCGTCGTATGGCGGATGCCCGGGAGCATGTCTATATCACCGGCAGCAACGCAGAGATGCTCAGCCATGAGATGGAATCCAGACTCGGTGGACGGTACATGACCATGCACGTGTATCCATATAACTTCCGGGAGTATCTGACGGCTTCAAAGCTCGATTATTCGGAATCGGCGTATCTGACGACGAAGCTGAACGGACGGATTCGAAGCGCAGCACAGTCCTATCTCACCGATGGCGGATTCCCGGAATCCCTGATGTTTGTCAACCGGCGAAGCTATGTGGAGAATATCTATCAGAAAATACTGTATGGTGATATTCTCGCCCGAAATGCGATTCGAAATCCGGAGTCACTTCGGCTGATGATGAAGAAAATCGCAGAAACCGTCACGAGCGAACTGTCGATCTCGAAGCTGAGCGGTACGATTCAGGCGGCAGGCGTGAAGCTCTCGAAGGATACGGCTGCAGAATATGTAAATTATGCTGAAAATGCGTATCTGATTTTCAGAATCACAAATTTCGTTGCCAAATTCGCAGAGCGTGAAAGTGTGCCGAAATACTACTTCTCAGACAACGGGCTACTGAATCTGTTTCTGATCAATAAAAACAGCTACCTGCTTGAAAATATCGTGGGGATCAAGCTGCACCAGCAGTTTTCCGACCGCCTGTTTTACTTTAAATCTCCGAAGACCGGTATCGATATCGACTTCTATACACCAGATAACCACACGGCCATTCAGGTCGCCTGGAGCATCGAAGAGGAAGTTGCCAGGAAGCGAGAGATCGATAATCTCGTGAAGCTTTCCCGTTCATTTGGAGACGTAAAGCGCTTTATTATCGTCACCCTAGAGGAAGAAGCGACGATTGAAATCGCACAGACGGCGATCGAAGTTATCCCGCTGTATAAATATCTTGCAATGCGCGACTGCTGATAGAAAAACGAGGAGCTCCTGGATCAGGATGCTCCTCGTCTTTTATTGCTGTTCAAATTCGCTCACGAATCCCCGATAGCCTGTCGACCTCGACCATGCTTCTCGGACGCTCATTTCGTGCGCTGATTTACGCCTCGTCGGCTACCTTCAGCTTCTGGGTCGCCTCGATCTCCATGATCTCGTCGACACGTCTCTGGTGACGGCCGCCCTCGAAGGTCGCGCCGGTCCATGCGTCCACGATCTGCTTCGCGGTCTCGATGCCGATGACACGTGCACCGAAGCAGATGACGTTCGAATTATTATGGCGCTTGCTCATCTCTGCGGAGTACGGCTCACTGCAGCAGCACGCACGGATACCCTCAACCTTATTGCATGCGAGGCTGATGCCTACGCCGGTACCACAGATGGCGATGCCTCCATCCACTTCACCGGAAGCGACCATCTTACCGACACGGTAGCCGGAAATCGGATAATCGAAGCTCTCCGGAGAATTCGTGCCGACATCGATCACCTCGATGCCCTTTCCCTCGAGATACGCCTTGATCTCGTTCTTCATCTCAATCGCTGCATGATCGTTGCCAATGACTAATTTCATGATTTTCTCTCCTCGTCCATTCGCTGAATGCGCCCTGCGTTTTGTTAATTATTAGACAAACTTTCGTCTATATCACCTGCAGTATAGCATAGTTTTTACATGAAGGTGAATCTGTACTGTCATATACATAAGAAAAACGCCACAAAGCAGGGTACAAATATGTACAAAAATTTACTTGTTCTTTTGTGTAATGTGCTATATTATCGTCGCGTGAACAGGATTAGTAAACATGATATGAGAAAGTGTTGATCAACACGAATGATAACACACAAAGGAGGTTTGTTATGAAGCTTGTAAATGTCAATAATGTAGAAGGTCTCTTCGAGGTGCTCGATAAGTGCCAGGGCGATGTCTATCTCGTTTCCAAGGAAGGCGATCGCATCAATCTGAAGTCAAAGCTTTCCCAGATGCTCTTCACTGCAAATCTTTTCACAAAGGCAACCATCAATGAGCTCGACCTCATCGTGGCGGAGCCGGAGGATATGAAGCGCGTCGTTGATTTCATGATGGGCAGCGCGAACATCTGATCTACATCGTCAATACAGTTCTGCAGTGATTTCGGATGCCCCCTATTCCGAGGTCGCCAGCAGAATGCCAGCCTATAATTTAAGAGCCCGTGGAGCATGCGCTCCATGGGCTCTTTTTGTTTATCAGCTCTTCTGCACTGCGAGGCCCATCCGCGCCAGCTTCTGATTCAGCTCCCGCGGCGTGTAACCACTTACGAAATTCTTAAGATGGCGAAAACGACACAAAAAGAGACGGCCGTGGGACCGTCTCCTGAAATCGATTTTTATGCACGTATTACTTTTCCTTCGTGCTGCCGTCGTCCATCATGTTCTGCTGGCCGGCCTTCTTCGCGAGCTGCCATACGAGGGACTCGCCCTGTGCGATTTCGAAGTTGACGCCGGTGTCGTTCGGCTCGTCCTCGATGAACTCGTAATCCTTGCCAGGCAGGATCGCGTTCAGCAGGATACCGACGAGTGAACCGGTCGCGATACCGGAGAAGTTGATGGTGATCGCACCGAGCGGAATCACGATCGCACCTGCGGTGGAGTAGTTGATACCGATCGCCAGTACGAGGATGAGCGCCGCGATGATGACGTTACGTGACTGGGAGAAATCCACCTTCGTCTCGACGACATTACGCACACCGACGGCAGAAATCATACCGTAGAGTACCAGGGAGATACCACCGACCGTTGCGGACGGCATCACCTCGATCAGCGCCGCGAACTTCGGGCAGAAGCTGAGGAGAATGGCAATGCAGGCGGCCAGACGGATAACCATCGGGTCGTACACCTTCGTCAGCGTGAGTACGCCGGTGTTCTCGCCGTAGGTCGTATTCGCCGGTGCACCGAAGAGGGAGGCCAATGTTGTTGCAAGGCCATCACCCGTCAGTGTACGGTGAAGGCCCGGGTCCTGAATGAAGTTCTTTCCAACCGTGGAAGAAATCGCGGAGATGTCACCGATATGCTCCATCATCGTCGCGAAGGCGATCGGCACGATGGTGATCACGGAGGTGATCAGCAGGGAGGAGTCAAGGCTTCCATCCGTGAAGAGAGAGAATACGGTGCGACCGTACTCGATCGGAAGGCCGAACCAGGCTGCCTCTGCCACCGGTGCGAAATCGATACAGCCGGCGATCGCCGCTACAAGGTAGGAACCGATAACGCCGAGGAGGATCGGGATGATCTTCACCATGCCGCGACCCCAGATGTTGCAGACCACGACGATCACGATGGCTACCAGCGCGATGCCCCAGTTGCTCGAGCAGTTCTCAACCGCGGACTTCGAGAGGTTGAGACCGATGGCGATGATGATCGGACCGGTGACAACCGGCGGGAAGTACTTCATGACCTTCGAGGTACCGAAGGCACGGAAGGCTGCGGCCAGTACGAGGTAAACGAGACCGGCACACGCGACACCGAAGCAGGCGTAGCGGAGCAGATCCGGCTCACCGTTCGGTGCGATGGCTGCATAACCAGCCAGGAACGCGAAGGACGATCCGAGGAATGCCGGAACCTTCTTCTTACTGATGAGATGGAACAGCAGGGTACCGAGACCTGCGAACAGCAGTGTCGTCGACACACTCAAGCCGGTGAGCAGCGGAACCAACACCGTCGAACCGAACATGGCGAACATGTGCTGGAAGCCGAGAATCAGAACCTTGCCGGTGCCGAGCTTCTTCGCATCATAGATGCCCTCTTCACCGATTTTTACAGCTTCTTTACTCATAAAAATCCCCTTTCATTTACACCCTCTGAAGCTTACGGCCATCTTAAGAATTTCGTAAGAGGGTCAGACCCCATTAAGATTTTCTTAAGGCCCATAGAAAAGGCACACGAGAGAGGAAATAGTTCCCCCTGTGTGCCTCGGATCGTTCTATTCTGTTGGCCACGATAGAATGCCCATATACGCTCCAGAATTATTTACATGATTTCTGACAGTATAACACAGGGGCATAAAGATGAAAACCAAATTCTAAAAATTTTATAAACTGATGATTACTGATGATTACTCCTCCGCTCCAAAGACGCGTTCCTTCAGTTTGCGGCCGGTCGGGGTGGCGGCGAGGCCGCCGCCGGCGGTTTCCTTGAGGGCGCTGTTCATCATGTCGCCGACGGACTGCATCGCGCTGATGCACTCATCTGCCGGGATGTAGGCGCGGATGCCGGCGAGGACCATGTCCGCGCTGGAGAAGGCGATCATGATGCCGGAGACGTTCCGCTTGATGCACGGAATCTCGACGAGGCCGGCAACGGGGTCGCAGGCGAGGCCGAGCTGGTTCGCGATGGCGATGGCGAGCGCGTCCGCGCACATATCCGGACTGCCGCCCATCAGCTCGACGAGGGCAGCTGCCGCCATGCCGGAGGCACTTCCGCACTCCGCCTGACAGCCGCCGGTCGCGCCGGCGATCGATGCGTTTTTCGCAATGACCATACCGAAAGCGCCCGATGTAAACATGGACATCACGATGTCGCGCTTCTCGGCTCTTCCTTCCTTATAAAGAGAGACGAGGCAGCCCGGAAGGATCCCGCAGGAGCCGGCCGTCGGACTCGCGACGATGCGCCCCATGGAGGCATTGCACCCGGCCACGCTGAGCGCCCGCGCCATCGCACCGGTCATGAAGCTGCCGGAAAGACCGCCACCGGTGCGCTTCGCGTAGTCGAACATGTGGTAGCCCTCGCCGCCGGTGAGGCCAGACATCGAGACCTGGTCCTTCGCAGAGCCGGACTCCACCGCCTCGCACATGACGTCGAAGCTCCGCTCCATCCGTGTGTAGATGGTCTGCGGATCGGCCTCGGCTGCAGCGGCCTGATCCGCCAGCACCATCTCGGATATTTTCATCTTCTGTTTCTTCGCCGCCTCGACGAGCTCGGCGATGGAATCATATTTCAGCATAGCATCTCCTTTTTAGATTTTGTGAATAAGCAGGCAGTTCAGCACATCCGGCGTCTGGCGGATGTCGGCGGTGATCTTCTCCGGCGGCACGGAGTCGGCCTCGATGGTCATCAGGGCCTCACCGCCCTTCTCGCGGCGGCTCAGCTGGAAGGCGCCGATATTGATGTCGCTGTACATGAGATGCATGAGGTTCGTGACGTTCGCGATGACACCCGGCACGTCACGGTGCAGGACGAGGATGGTTTCCTTGTCGCCCGAGAACTTCACTTCCATACCGTTGATGATGTCGATGCGAATGTTTCCGCCGCCGACGCTGGCACCCTGCATGAAGCCGCTGCGGCCGTCCGGCAGATAGTAGGTGATGCGCGCGGTATTCGGATGTGCATTCGGGATGTCCTGGTGGATGAAGTTAATCTCGATGCCCTCTTCCTTCGCGATGTCGAGCGCGTCACGGATGCGGGTATCGTCCGTCTCGAAACCCATGATTCCGCCCACGATGGCGCGGTCCGTACCGTGGCCGCGGCCCGTACGTGAAAACGAACCGGACAGAATGATATCACAGCGGGACGGCGTCCGCCCATCCATCAGCTTATTGGCCACACGCCCGAGACGACACGCACCCGCGGTGTGCGAACTCGACGGACCGATCATCACCGGCCCGATAATATCGAAAACGTCCATAACTGTCTCCTTTGATTCTGAACATCCTACCGGATAGCATGAATGCTGTTTTTCAGAGGTATCCCCCGCTGTTTCCAGAAGAGCGATACTTCGCATCCTGTCGAACGAAAACTGCCAGGAGTCAGTTCGCACACATGTGCTCGATCTGACCTCTGACAGCTCCCCTTGCTATCCTTCTATATATAAATCATTTTAATATCAAACGCACTGTATAACAAGGCACAAGCCTGCAGAAAAGCACGGAATTACGTAGATAGTCTTTATTCCACTTATAAAAAGAATTTATATTTTTCTTGTTTCCGCATCTCTGTTCACATATAATAAGCAGAGACATTTGAGTTGAAGGCCCCGGAGTACTGTGCTTCTGTTGCCGGCCCTCCGGGGTCTCTCACCAAACTGTGTGGAAAGGATCTCTTTATGGAAATTCGTCAGTTGACTTCTTTTGTGAAAATCGTAGAGATGCAGAGCTTTTCGAAGGCGGCGGAATCGCTCGGCTACACGCAGGCGGCCGTAACGATCCAGATCCGGCAGCTGGAGCAGGAGTTCAACACGCGTTTCTTCGATCGCGTCGGTCGTCGCGTCGTACTGACGCCACCGGGCCGAGAGTTCCTGCAGTATGCCAATGAAATCCTCCGGCGCGTAGATGACGTCCATACAGCACTCGGCAACTCGAAGATGCAGGAGCATAAGCTGCGCATCGGCTCGCTCGAGTCGCTGCTGACCTATAAGATCCCGAACGTCGTCCGCTACTTCTATCAGGAACATCCGGATATCTCGCTGGAGATCAAAACCGGCTCGCCGAAGGAACTCACCGATATGCTCGAGCATAATCTCGTGGATGTGGTCTATTTCCTGGATCGTCGTGTCTACGACAAGAACTGGGTGAAGATTCTGGAGGAACCGGAGCCGATCATCTTCGTGGCGAGCGCCGAGATGGCGATCCCGGGCGAGAAGCGCATCGGTTCAGTATCTCATGTGCGCCTCGCGGACCTCGTCGATCTCCGCTTCTTCCTCACAGAGAAGGACGCGAACTACCGCTATGCGTTGGAGCAGCACCTCGCGGCGGAGCGCATGCAGATCCATCCTTTCTTCGAAACCGGAAACACCGAGGTCCTGATCCGCCTCGTGAAGGAGAACCAGGGTATCTCCTTCCTGCCGGCGTTTTCCGTGCAGGACTCCATCGAGCGCGGCGAGCTGCGCGAGATCAAGGTCGACGACTTCGACATGACGATGTACCGGCAGATCTTCTTCCATAAGGATAAGTGGGTCACCGACGAGATGCAGGCGTTTGAGAAGCTCGTGCGGCAGGGACTGCTGTGACAGTACACAGAGACCCGGAGGGCCGGCAACCGAAGCACAGTACTGCGAGCTCGGAAGACTCTAAAATCCCATCCCTAAGAAGTACTAGGCCCTCTGCAATAGCTGAGTTTTTTGAGAAAAACTCAGCATTGACAGAGGGTTCCAAGGAGAGATACACCAAGTACTTCTAAGGGATGGGATTTTGATTCTTCACGACCTCTTCGTATGGCTTCGGTTGCCGGTCCTCCGGGTCTCTATCTAAACCGTGACACATACACCAACAGAGCTTACGAGCACATCTGATATGTGTTCCAGGCGAGTTTGCGGGTGGTCGGGTTTTCGCTGACGCCGTCGCAGTTGTAGAGGCCGAAGGCGTAGCCCTGGGCGAGTTCGGCCGGGGCGTCGACGAGACGGCTCAGGAGGAAGGCTTCGACGTACGGGTTTGCCTGGGCGAGCTGCCATGCCTGCTGGATGGCGACGGCCTGTGCGGCTTCGCCGCCGGCGGATGCGGAATTAAAGCCCTCTTCGGACAGAATCAGATGACGGACCGCGCCACTCGGACTCAGCATTGGCCCCTGCTGCATGTAGTCGGTCAGCACGTGCAGGTTCTTCATGTTGATGATCGGGCTGTTCGGCGAGTCGGTCGCGTGCGGGGAGGCGTTCAGGAAGTCCGGATTCAGGAGTCCCTCCGGGTACGGGTGCCAGGCGATGCCGTAGTCGGTGTCGCTGAGGTAGGTGTTCAGGAGCTCGAGCAGGGTCTTCGAGGCCATGGTCGTGCCGCCCTGCTGCGTCCAGTTGTAGTCGAACGGGATGAAGACGCGCGCGTCCGGGTTCTGGGCCTTGATCGCGTTGTAGAAGATGCGGAAGCCGTCCGCGTAGGCCTTCACGTAGGTGTTCGTGTCGACCGCGCCGAGGTAGTTCCAGACCGTGTTGTTGATTTCGTTGCCGATGACCCAGTTCGAAACACGGTTGCGGTAACGGCTCGCGAGTTGCTCCGCCACCTGCTGCGTGCGCGCGATGCCCTCCGGCGTCAGGATGTTGAACTGATAGAGGTTCGCCGTAGGAGTCAGGGTCGGGCAGATCGGATCGCCCGCCTGGAAATCGTTCATGACGCCCATCGTGATGGTGAGGTCGGCCGCGTCGAACCGGTCGATCATCGCATCGAACGCGCGCATCTGCTGCTCGTCCTTCAGGAAGCTCGCGTTAAACTGGAAGGTCACCTGCTTACAGCCGAGCTGCTGGATGTCGGAGACCATGTCGACGTGCGAGGAGCAGATGCCCTTCTTCGACTCCGGCGTGTTGTAGAAGGCCAATGCCGGCGTGCTCGACGCAAGTACCAGCGCGCCCGTGAGCATGGCTGCGGTCAGTTTCTTAAAGTGAAATGATTTCATATGTGCCCCCTTTTATAATATATTTCAGTATACAAAAAAACCGCTGCGCAGTGAATGCGTAGCGGTTTCGAAATTCTTACGATTTTTTGTTGTTTTCCGTCTGCTCGGATACGCGGATGCTTAGTTGTCGCTTGCGTCGGATCCGGACAGGGTGAAGACGAATCTCTTCTTGATGTCCTCGTCGGATGCGAGGTACTCGTCGTAGGTGGTCATCTTGTCGATGAGCTTGCCGTCGATGATCTCGAAGATACGGTTCGCGGTGGTTTCTACGACCTGGTGGTCACGGGATGCGAAGATGATGACACCCGGGTAGCTCTTGAGTCCGTCGTTCAGTGCGGAGATGGACTCCATGTCGAGGTGGTCGGTCGGCTCGTCGAGGATGATGACATTGGAACCGGAAATCATCATCTTACTCAGCATGCAGCGCACGCGCTCACCTCCGGAGAGGACATTGACCTTCTTCAGACCATCGTCGCCCTTGAAGAGCATACGGCCGAGGTAGCCGCGGACGAACTGGGTATCCTTATCCGGGCTGTACTGGGTCAGCCACTCGACGATGGTGTCCTCGGATGCGAACTCCTTCGTGTTGTCCTTCGGGAAGTAGGACTGGCTGGTGGTTACGCCCCACTTGTAGTCACCGCTGTCCGGCTCCATCTCGCCGGAGATGATCTGCATGAGGGTGGTCTTCGCGAGCTCGTTCGGGCCGACCAGCGCGATCTTATCGGTACGGTTCACGATGAAGGAGATGTCATCGAGCACCTTTACGCCGTTGATGGTCTTCGAGAGGTTCTTCACCTCGAGGACATCGTTACCGATCTCACGATTCGGCTTAAATACGATGTACGGATACTGACGAGAGGACGGCTTGATGTTGTCGAGCTCGATCTTCTCGAGGGCACGCTTACGGGAGGTCGCCTGCTTGGATTTGGAAGCATTGGCCGAGAAACGCTGGATGAACTCCTGCAGCTCCTTGATCTTCTCCTCCTTCTTGCGGTTCGCTTCCTTCTGCTGACGCACGATGAGCTGGGAGGACTCGAACCAGAAGTCGTAGTTTCCGGCGAAGAGGGTGATCTTACCGTAGTCGATGTCCGCGATGTTCGTGCAGACCTTGTTCAGGAAGTAACGGTCATGGGATACGACGATGACGGTGTTCTCGAAGTTGATGAGGAACTCCTCGAGCCACTCGATGGAGTTCAGGTCGAGGTGGTTGGTCGGCTCGTCGAGGAGCAGGATGTCCGGGTTACCGAACAGTGCCTTCGCGAGAAGGACCTTGACCTTCTCGGAGCCCTTCAGCTCGTTCATCTGCTTGTAGTGGAGCTCAGTGCCGATCCCTAAGCCGTTCAGCATCGTCTCGGCGTCGGCTTCTGCATTCCAGCCGTCCATCGCAGCGAACTCGGCCTCGAGATCTGCGGCACGGAGGCCATCCTCGTCGGTGAAATCCGCCTTCGCGTAGATGGCGTCCTTCTCCTTCATGATGTCATACAGGCGCTTGTTGCCCATGATGACGGTGTCGATGACGGAGTAGTCATCGTACTTGAACTGATCCTGCTCGAGTACGCTGAGACGCTGACCAGGGGTCATGGTGATCTCACCGCTGGTCGGCTCGAGAACGCCGCTCAGGATCTTCAGGAAGGTCGACTTACCGGCACCGTTGGCACCGATGATGCCATAACAGTTGCCCTCGGTGAACTTGATATTAACGTCTTCAAACAGTGCCTTCTTACCTACACGGAAGGTAATGTTATTTGCTGCAATCATGTGGCTGCTCCTTTTCTTAAATTAAATATAGAACGAACTGCGTCTGCACATCGAAGCAGACCCGGGTCTGTTCTGCACGTCGTGAACTCTGCAGAGCGGACATAAAGCGGGATCCATCGATGCAGGAAACCGAAATCATCGCTCGCGTAAAAAATAAGAGTGGCTCGGGAAGCCGCTCTCAACTGTCATTAACCTCGAGCATTATAGCCGAGAACCCGCATAAAAGCAATAGATTTGCGGAAAACCGGGGGCGCGAAAGGCTTCCTTACAAAAGCAGCCCCCGGTGCAAGTGCACCGGGGGGCTGGAAATAACATATTACTTCGACCGTACAAACGGCTTGCCGTTTGCTGCCGGTACGTGGCCGGCGCCGACGAAAAAGATAAGGGTCAGCAGGGTCACGATGTACGGGATCATGCTGAGGAGGTTCGGGCTGATGAGGTTCGAGCCGCCAAGGAGCGACTTGACGCCGTTACAGAATCCGAAGAGGAGGCAGCCGACGAAGGCGCCGCCCGGGGAGAACTTACCGAAGATGACGGCTGCGATCGCGATGAAGCCCTGGCCGACGATGACCGCCGGACGGAACTGCGATACGGTTGCGAGGGTGACGAACGCGCCACCGAGGCCCGACAGGAAACCGGACAGGATCACGCAGATGTAGCGAACCACATAGACATTGATACCGAGGGTCTCACATGCCTCCGGATGCTCGCCCGCCGCACGCAGACGCATGCCGAAGCGGGTCTTGTAGAACACGAACCAGATGACCGCCACCAGCAGGAAGCTGAGGTACGCCACCGAGTAGGTGGAGATAACATTGTACTGAAATGAACCCGCCGGGAAGATGGACACGCCCTTTTCGTTCGTAAACATCTTCGGCAGCTTCGCCAGCATATCGAGCGCCGGTGAATCCGAGGAGTTCTCGAAGATCGCCTTGCAGAGGAAGATCGCGAAGCCCGGTCCGATAAAGTTGATCGCAGTTCCGGCGATCGTCTGGTCCGCATGCAGACTCACGCAGACCACCGCGTGGATCAGGCCGAGCGCGGCACCCGCGAGACCACCCGCGAAGAAACCGATCCAGCCGTTGCCCGTGAAGTACGCGACCGCCGCCCCCACGAACGCGCCGAGGGTCATCATACCCTCGATGCCAATGTTTACGACGCCAGAGCGCTCACTGAAGCAGGAGCCTAAGGCTGCGAGCAGCAGTGGTGGCGTCGAGATCAGCATTGCATTGATTAAAAGTCCTAAATTCGTAAGCATTACTTCGCCGCCTCCTTCTTCGTGGTCATCTTCGTGAGGATCGACTTAAATACCGGTGCGATCGCGATGAAGATAATAACGGTACCCATGATGATGTTGACGACCTCATTCGGCACCTGGATTACGGTCAGCTTGTTTCCACCATACTTCATCGCGCCGTAGAACCAGCCGGCGAAGATACAGCCGATCGGATTCGTGGCACCGATGAGGGCGACGGTGATACCCTGGAAGCCGTAGGACTCCTGGGCTGCAAACTGCGGGATACGCTGGCTCATGCCGAGGAGCTGAACGGCTCCGCCTAAGCCCGACAGAAGACCCGAGATCGACATCGACGCGAGGAATACGCGGTTCGAGCTGATGCCGGCATACTCTGCGGCGGTTCTCGAGAAACCGACGGCACGCAGCTGGTAGCCGAAGGTGGTCTTCGTCATGACGAACCAGAGGATGATCGCGGCGATGATGGCCATCACGATGCCCCAGTGGACATCGGAGCAGCCGGTGAGCTTCGCCACCGCGGCCGGCATCTTGATCGACGCACTCGCGAGGATGTTCTTCGAGGCCTCGGCGCCCTGATCTGTATGAATCGCCTTCAGGTTCACGACGAAGTTCGAGAGATAGAACGCGATCCAGTTAAACATGATATAGGAAAGGACCTCATTGATGCCCTGCTTTACCTTCAGCACACCGACGATGGCACCCCAGAGCGCACCGGCGAGGGCCGCTGCCAGGAGGCACACGATCGCGTGGATCACCGGCGGCAGCGGACAGAGGATACCGATCACCGCGGCGGCCAGCGAGCCGACCACGTACTGACCCTCGGCACCGATGTTGAAGACGCCGGTACGGAAGGAGAACGCCACCGAAAGTCCGGTGAAGATCAGCGGTGCTGCGTAAACAATACTGTAGGTGAAAAACTTCGGCTTACTGAAGACACCGTTAAAGAGCTTCGCGTAGGCCTCGCCCGGATTGACACCGATCGCCGTGAGGAGGATCGCACCTACGATGAAGCCGATCACGATCGCGATCAGGGTGTACAGCAGGGAGCTGTCTAATATTTTCTTTTTCATTCTGCCTTACCTCCTGCCATCATCAGGCCCAGCTTGTACTCATCCGCCTCTGCGCCCATCATCTCGCCGTCAATCTGACCATCGAAGATAACGTCGATGCGGTCGGAGAGATTCATGATCTCATCGAGCTCGAAGGAAACGAGCAGGATCGCGCGGCCCTTGTTGCGCTGCGCCACGAGGTACTTGTGGACGAACTCGATCGCGCCGACATCGAGGCCTCGCGTCGGGTTGAAGGCAATGAGGAAGTCCTTATCGTTCGTCACTTCGCGGGCGATGATGACCTTCTGCTGGTTACCACCGGAGAGCTGACCTGCGAGACGCTCCTCGCAGCCCACCGGACGGATATCGAAATCACGGATCATGTCGGTCGCGTGCTCGCGGATCACCTTCTTCTGCAGGATGCCGTTCTTCGCGTACGGCGCCACCGCGTAGTTCTGGAGCACGAGGTTCTCGGCGACACTGAAGTCGAGCACGAGTCCATGCTTCTGACGGTCCTCCGGAATCGAGGAAATGCCCTCGTCGAAGAGCATCTTCGGGGTCTCGTTCGTGACGTCCTTTCCGTTCATGAGGACCTGGCCGCTCGTCGCCTTACCGAGTCCGGTGAGGATCTCGACGAGCTGTGACTGACCGTTACCGTCGATACCTGCGAGTCCGAGGATCTCACCGGCATGCACCTCGAGATTGAGGCCCTTCAGGACCTCGACGCCACGGTAGTCCTTCGCGTGGAGATCCTTTACCTCCACGACGACGCGCCCAGGCTCCATCTCCTTCTTGTCGACCTTGTTGGTGACCTGACGGCCGACCATCATCGCCGCGAGGTCGTCCTCGCTGACATCCGCGACGCGGACGGTGTCGATGTACTTACCACGGCGGATAATCGTACAGTTATCGGACGATTCCTTGATCTCCTTCAGCTTATGGGTGATGATGATGATCGACTTGCCGGCGGCGGTGAGATTATGGATGATGTCCATAAGCTCGTTGATTTCCTGCGGGGTCAGTGACGCGGTCGGCTCATCGAGGATGAGGAGATCGGCACCACGATAGAGGACCTTCAGGATCTCGACACGCTGCTGCATGCCGACGGAGATATCCTCGACCTTCGCGTCCGGGTCGACCGCGAGGCCGTACTTCTCACTGAGCTCCACGATCTTCTGACGCGCGGCCTTTAAGTCCACGGTCAGTCCCTTTCTCGGCTCTGCGCCGAGCACGATGTTCTCGGTGACGGTAAACGGCTGCACGAGCATGAAGTGCTGGTGCACCATACCGATGCCGAGCTCGATGGCCTTCTCCGGGTTATCGATGGAAACTTCCTTTCCGTTGATGAAGATCTGTCCGGAGGTCGGTCGGTACATGCCGTACAGTACGTTCATGAGCGTCGACTTGCCGGCACCATTCTCGCCGAGGATCGCGTGGACCTCGCCCTTGTGCACGGTCAGGTTGATGTGGTCATTCGCGGTGAAGTTTCCGAACTTCTTCACGATATCCTTCATCTCGATGACGACAGTGCTTACATCCATGTTGCTTTTCATTGCATTGTGTCCCTTCTTTAATGTATTTCGAGCAGTGTGTCCATGGCGAAACGCCCACCGTTTACTGCTGGTTGACACGGCCGTTCTGTCGGAAAAGCCAGGACAGAGACGGTACTTTGACTCTATTGATACCTTCTAGAATATCATAAATCGCGCGGGTTTTACACTTCAAATAATGACGATGTCGGTCATGCCTTCGGCGCGGGCGAGGTCGGCGAGGTGCTCGAGCCAGGCGTCGGTCGGCGGGGTGAAGCTGCGGTAGGCTTCGCGGACGCCGAACGGGCGGTACTTGATGATCTTGTAGCGTATGCTCGTCCCCTCGTTTTCCGGCCAATGCTTCTGCCGTGAGAGGTATGGCTGCAGCGCGCGGGCGGTGTCGACGATGGTTTTCTCGGTGTCGAAGAGCTCCGGGACGACGACGGTCCGGACTTCGTAGAGCTGGCCGCGATCGGCGAGGAAGCGCATGTTCTTCAGGACGAGAGCATTGTCCACGTCGGTGACGGCGCGGTGGTCCGCGGCGTCGTAGGCCTTGATGTCGAGCATGACGCCGTCGATCACTGACAGAAGGTCCGCCGGATCGGTTTCGAAATCGTAGGTGCCGTTCGAGTCGAGGAGGAAGCCGAGGCCGTCCTGCTTTGCGAGGACCGCAAGGTCGTGGAGGAAGGCCGGGTAGAAGGTGCATTCGCCGCCGGAGACGGTGATGCCGCGGATAAACGGGACGTTTCTCCGTACTTCGGCGTACACCTCTTCCGCGTTCATGTAGCGGATACGCGGGCTCGCGTCGTGCGTACAGGTATGGATGCAGGTGTCGCAGCCGACGCACTTCGCCGGATTGAAGAGGACGAGGCCGCGTGGCAGTTTCGTCTCAGCAGTGCACTCTCCTGCGGCCTCGGACGCTGTGGTGGCAGTGGCTCCGGTGCCGATCGGTGCCGTCGAGGCGGCGTCCGCGCCACCTGATGGAAGGGGCCAGCATTGGCCTTCGGCTGAGAGTGTGAGGGCACCGGTCGGGCAGGTCGCGACGCAGTCGCCGCAGCTGATGCAGACGGCGCGGGTCTCCGGGTTGTGGCAGTAGTGGCAGTTGAAGTTACAGCCCTGGACGAAGACGGCGGTACGGTTGCCGGGGCCGTCGACGGAGCTGAACGGGATGATTTTGTTAACGGGCACGCGGCCGCCCGCGCGTCTCGGATCGTTTCGCATTGCATTCTCCTCTTACATAGGCATGATGATTTTCCGGCGAAAACATTGACCGAAAAAGGGGAAAAGAGCAGACCTCTGCTGGTCTGCTCTCCTCGCTGTGTAGATGTGTTTTACGAATGACGTATCAGCGGACTTTTCGCTCCATGATGTGGCAGTTCTGCTTCGCGCCGAGGCCGAGGGCGGTGGTGTCGTGCTTGACGTTCTGGCCCTGCTCGAGCTTCTCGATCTCGGACTTCTTTACGAGGTAACCGGTGACGCGGATGACGTCAGAGTCGCTCGCGTAGAAGCTTAAGTAGCGGAGGTTCTGCCGGAAGGAGCCCTTGATGATATCGAGGACGTAGTCCGGGTTCTTGTGCACGGTCATGTCGATCGGGAAGATGTCGCCGGTGCCAGACGGGAAGTAGTGGTGGAAGTTCGACAGGATCATGAGCTGATCCACCAGGTTCGCCGGCTCCTCGCCGATCGGGATGCGGGTGCCCGGGGTGACATTCACGTCGGAGGCGATGCCGACCTGCGCGTGCAGGAGGAAGTGGCCGCCGGTCGCTTCACAGTACGGGTTGAAGTGGTGATCGTTGAAGTCCTTGATCACGTCCATGATGCGCACGCCGAGCTTCGTCGCTTCGTCATCACGGCCGAAGCGCCACTCCGGGTGGCCCTCCTTCTCCAGCAGGATGTCGACGGCGTCTGCGAGGCCGACGAGACCGAACATCGCGCTGAAGAGATCGCGGCGAATGAGGCCCTCCTTCGCGAGGAAGTTGTTCTCGAAGAAGCCGGACTCCTCCACGATGAAGCGGATACGCTCGTCCATGTAGCGTGCCTGGATGTCCATCACGTACGGGAGCTGGTTCTGCAGGAAATCCTCGATGTTCTTCGCGCGCTTTGCGATGTTGCCGAGGATGAGGCGGACGAGCGTGTAGGAGCCGCCGCCGAACTTGAGGCCGTTGTAGCAGGAAGCGATGACGTACTCCTCACCGAGCTCGGACTTGAACATCGCGTGGTTTCCGAAGGACGGCTTCGCCGAGGCCAATGCTGCCCTTACGCACTCCAGCGCAAAGTCATCTGGAGTCTCCGCTTCGTCGTACTTCATCGTGATGTTCGGTACGGCATCCCGTGTCGCTTCGATCGCCTTCAGGATGAGACGGCCGGCCTTCGTGTCACGCGGACCAATGTTGCCGTGGGAGAAGGAATCGAGGATCGTGCGGTCCATGTTGATGAAGAACAGGGTGATCAGCTTCTGTGCGAGTGCCTCATCCATGTCCTGTACGAACGGATCGAGGAGCTCATCGAGCTGTCCCACGTAAACCGGGAAATTGGTTACGGACGGAACATGACGATAGATGATTTCGAGTGCATTGATCGCCTCGAAGAGGTCCTTCGGCGGCTCAAGGTTCAGGAAACGGGAGCCCTCCTTCATGAACTTCTCGTAATTCGGGATGATGTAGCGCGGGCGCAGCGGTGCGTGGCCCTCGCTGAGATCGCAGATGCACTGACGGTCGATCGGCTGGTTCAGGAGCTCATCGAGTCCCTCCGGAAGGTTCAGCACCTCCAGCAGGGAATCCGCCTGATTCGCCATCGTCGCCACCTTCTGCTCGTGCGTCAGGGTCGGGGACTTCACGGTCTCCAGCATCGCCTCGCGTGTCTGGTTTACACGCTCCATGGAAATATCTCTCATATAATTACCTCGTATTCTGTATCTTGCCAGCGGACGATCGGATTTTAAAAATCGATAATCATTCGCAATTTCTCTTTATACTTATAATATACTAGATAACGATGAAATTCTATCTTTTTTTGAATAGATTTCTGTCGACTTCAGCAGTTCGTAAACAGTTCAGCTACCCTGACTCTCCTGGGGGAGTTTGCGGATGCATCCATACAAAAACCGGGTGGCGTGTGCCACCCGGTTTCGGTTTCATATCGAACGATCGATGATCCGTCGAGCTCGTATGTCTCGAGGATTAGTCGAGCTCGTAGATGTCGCCGTACTTTGCTTCGAAATCAGCCTTGTTTGCCGGAACGGTGATCTTACCGTCGACGATCTGCTGCTTCACATCCTGAACCTCAGCGAGAACAGCCGGGTCGATGTTGTCTGTAGTCGGAGCGAGATCAACACCTGCGTCTTCAAGGGTGTAGGTCTTTACGCCTGGCTGAACAGTGCCCTCTACGGTTGCCTTCGCTACATCGTATACAGCGTTATCAACACGCTTCATAGCAGATGTAAGGATGGTCTCCGGAGCGATGGAGGACTGATCGGAGTCAACGCCGATTGCCCAGATGCCGGCTTCCTTACAGCCATCGATGACACCGAGGCCGGTACCACCAGCTGCGTGGAAGATAACGTCTGCGCCCTGTGCAACCATGTTGTTTGCAGCAGTCTTACCAGCAGCGGTATCTGCGAAGGAGTTTGCGTTGTTCTGGAGAACCTTACAATCCGGGTTTGCGTCGATAGCACCGGCAACGTAGCCGTAACCGAACTGGTTCATGAGGTCAGTTGCCATACCAAGAACGATACCTACGGTGTTGGTCTTGGTGGTCTTACCTGCTACATAACCTACGAGGTAGGAAGCCTGAGCCTGCTCGAACATAAGGGAAGTTACGTTGGAAGAATCTGCGAGAGAAGCATCATCCACGATGGCGAACTTCATATCCGGGTTTGCAGCGCTCTCATCCTTCAGTGCATCTGCAAGTGCGTAGCCGATGCAGATGATCATGTCGTAATCCTCATCGATATAGGTCTCGATGTTTGGCTTGTAATCTGCGTCGGTGTGGGACTCGAGGTAAGAAGCCTGGAAGCCGAGCTCGTCTGCTGCCTTGGAAAGGCCTGCCCATGCGGACTGGTTGAAGGAACCGTCGTTTACACCGCCGACATCGGTTACGATACCGATCTTTACGTCAGAAGCATCCTTGCCGGTAGCCTCTGCGGCTGCTGTGGTCTCAGCGGCTGCTGCCTCTGTCGCTGCCTCAGCTGCGGCTGTGGTCTCTGCAGATGCTGCAGTGGTCTCTGCTGGCTTGCTGGAACCGCAGGCTGCAAGAGAAGCAACCATGGATGCGGCCATAAATGCTGCAATCATTCTCTTTTTCATAAATATAATCCTCCTGTGTATCGGCCCTGGATGGCCGAAAAACATTTCTCCCGTAATGGGAAACACAGAAACATTATAAGTGTTTTACTACCTGTTTACAAGAAGGAATGCCTGTCATAACCGCCCTTGTGCCCAAATTTCATAGAATTTTAAGATAATGAAGGCGCGAAGAACTCGATGATCTTCTGGATGGCGAGGTCCATGCAGCCTGGGTTGCTGAAGGGGTGGTCGGCGTTTTCGACTTCTACAAGTTCGATGACGTTGTCGTCGCTGAACGTCCGGGAGACCTCGATCGGGGCCATCTCGTCCTTCGTGCCGTGGATCATGAGGATGGATTCGGCGTAGTCCATGAAGTCGCAGCTGCTGACGTCGTGGGCCCGGAGATCATCGAAGAAGTCTTCGGTGAGCTTGATCTTCCGGTCGAAGCCGCGGAGGATCTCCTTGCCCTTCCGGAGCTTGTCCCAATCCTCCGGGGTGACGCCGGCGGCGATGGAGTCGTACATCTTAATCGCCGGGCAGCGGAAGGCGATGCGTTTGAACGGGTTGTCGCCGTTTTCCGTAAGGTAGTGGTGCTCGCTCTGCCCGTCACTGCCGTGCTTCGCGGTAGAGCTGGCGGATGCTGCGTGGTGGTCGTCTGCATTGGCCGCGGCACGGTACTGCTGCTCCGCGAGGTAGCGGAGGGTGATGTAGGCGCCGAAGCTCGAGGAGTAGTTGTAGACGTCCTCGGCGTGCATGGTGTCCCGGACGTAGCGGGTGACGAGGTCGAGGTAGGTGCAGCACTCGTCGAGGATCAGCTTGTTGCGGGCGTCCTTTCCGTGGCAGGGCCAGTCGAAGCAGACGACGCCGTAGCCGTGGTACTTCGTGGTGAGGCGCTCGGCGAATTTCTCGATGGCCTTGTTGTCCTTGTTGCCACCGAAGCCGTAGGTCGCGACGACGATGTGCGGCAGGTTATGAAGATCCTTATTATAGTAGAGCTTGCAACGGATGCTGAAGCCCGATTCGTTGATGTCGAAATACTTTTCCATTATTTTTTATGACTCCATCTCTTAAAGAAGTAAATGGTTTCGAGGATGCAGCAGGTGGTCCAGCCGACCGGGTAGCCGAAGCCGACGGTGGCCGGGGTGTTCGCGATGAAGCGGGTCATGAAGAAGAGGTAGGTCTGGCGGACGGCGACGAAGCTCAGCAGCATGATGATCATCGGGCCGGTGGAGTCGCCGCGGCCGCGGAGGGCGCCGGCGAGGACGTGGTTCACGCTGTTAAACAGGAGGAAGAACACGTTCTGGCGGAGGAAGAGCGTTCCGAAGCGGATAACCTCCGGGTCCGGGGTGAAAAGGCCGACGGCTGGCGGGGCGAAGATCCAGAGGGCCACTGCGAGGCCGAAGTTCAGCATGAGGGTCATCACCACCGACGTCACGGTGCCTTCATTGGCCCGCTTCACCTTCTGGGCGCCGATGTTCTGCGAGACGAAGGTCGTCGAGGCCATGGCCATGCTCTGGATGAAAAGCATGATGAAGGCATCGAGCTTGTTGTAGCTCGTCCAGCCGGCCATGCAGGCCGAACCGAAGTTGTTGATGTAGGACTGGACGAAGACGTTCGAGAACGCGGTGATGACGGACTGGATGCCCGCCGGGAGGCCGACCGCCAGGATCTGCCGGAGCATCTGCGGGTCGATGTGGCAGTCGTGGAGGGTCAGGCGGTAGACGTCCTTCGTGCGGAGCAGGAGGAGCAGCGTGAGCGCCGCAGAGATAAACTGCGAGATGATCGTCGCGAGGGCCACGCCGAAGATGCCGAGGTGGAACTGGAGCACGAACAGGAGGTCGAGGGCAATGTTCAGGACGGAGGTCAGTACCAGGAAGTACAGTGGGCGGCGCGTGTCACCGACCGCACGCAGGATACCGGAGCCGATGTTGTAGATGAGGAGGCCGGCGATGCCCGCGAAGTAAGTGCGGAGGTAGATGCTGGCGTCCGCCATGACGTCGTCCGGGGTCGCCATGAAGTTCAGCATGAAAGGTACACCGAGGATGCCGATGATGGTGAAGAGCACGCAGCAGACGAAGGTGGTGGCCATGGTGGTCTCGATGGAATCGTGGAGGCGCTCCATGTTTTTCGCACCGAAATAGCGCCCGATGATGACACCGGCACCGATGGAGAAGCCGTTGAAGAAGAACACGGCCATGTTGACGATCATCGTGGTCGCGCCGACCGCCGCGAGGGCCTCGGTGCTGACGTAGTTGCCGACGACGATGGAGTCGACGGTGTTGTACAGCATCTGGAAGATGTTGCCGAACATCAGCGGCAACGCGAAGAGCATGATCTCCTTCGCGATGTTCCCCGTCGTCATGTCACGGGTGGTGGTTTTCTTCTTTACAGCGGTACTTTCCATATATTCCTCCAAAAAAAGTATGCATATCAAAAGATATGCATACTTTACATGTTCGTTACATTATAGCACGATTCACCGTGCGTGCATACTTTTTACAG
The DNA here is from genome assembly GCA_030540075.1 of Lachnospiraceae bacterium. Lineage (GTDB taxonomy): Bacteria > Bacillota > Clostridia > Lachnospirales > Lachnospiraceae > Oribacterium. The sequence goes on along the minus strand of JAUNWX010000005.1, from coordinate 13,178 downwards.
CTCTTCCGAGAGCTTCAGCGGATCGTTCTCCGACATGCACTCGCGGAGGGCGCGGATCATGCCGTCCTCGTTGACCGGCTTCGCGAGGTGGCGGTTCATGCCGGCGAGACGGCCGTTGATGATGTCG
>JAUNWX010000005.1:0-12951 GCA_030540075.1 Lachnospiraceae bacterium | reverse complement strand
GACCGGCTTCGCGAGGTGGCGGTTCATGCCGGCGAGACGGCCGTTGATGATGTCGTCGGCGAAGGCATTGGCCGACATCGCGATGATCGGAATCACATGCGCGTCGCGCCGCTTCATGGCACGGATCGCGCGGGTCGCGTCGAGGCCGTTCATGCGCGGCATCATGATGTCCATGTAGATCGCACCGAAGTAGCCCGGGGCAGACTTTTCGAAAATCTCCACCGCCTCCTGGCCGTCCACCGCCGGCGTGACCTCGATGCCGTGGTTCTCGAGCATGAAGGTCGCGATGTCGCGGTTCAGCTCGTTGTCCTCGACCACCAGCGCACGGATGCCCTCGACCGAAATCTCGTCGACGTTCTGTCCCGTCGCATGGATCGTGCTCTTCTCGCCGATGCTGAACGACAGCTCGATCATCAGCTTCGTGCCGACGCCGAGCGTGCTCTCGATCTTCATCTGACCGCCCATGCGCTCGACGAGCTGCTTCGTGATCGCGAGTCCGAGGCCGGCGCCCTGGTACTGCGTCCGGCTCGTCTCCGCCTCCTGCGTGAACGCCATGCCGACGCGATGCAGTGTCTCCTCGCTCATGCCGCAGCCCTGGTCCTCACAGTAGAAACGGAACATCGTCTTCTGCGGTGTGGCTGTCCGGGCCAATGTCTCTGCCGCGGCGCTCGTCGCCTCCCGTGCCGGATCCGCAGCGGAAGCGCCCGAAGCCGGGCTGTCCTGCGAAGTGACGACAGCGGTGGCGGAAGCATTGTCCGCGTCCGTCAGCTCCTCGCCCCAGACGTGGATCGTCGTGCCTGGCTCGCTGAACTTGATGGCATTATCCGTGATGTTCGTGAGGATGCGGCTGAGGTAGACCGGATTGCCGCGGAGGGCTGTGTGCCGGATATCATCCCGGCCTCAGTCGATCTGATAATGCACGCCCTTCTGCTCTGCCTTCCGCTGGGCATTCCGGTTGATCTCCAGGAGCGTCTCCACGATATCGAAGTCGAGCTCCCGCTCCTCGAGCGCACCGCTCGCGAGCTTGTTCATATCGAGGATGTCGTTCACGAGCGACACGAGGTACTGGAGCGTCTCCCGCTCTCGTGTACGGATCTTCGTCAGCATCTCGAGGTCTCGAGGATACTGATCGGCGAGGTTCACGAGACCGATGACTCCGTTCAGCGGGGTCCGGATGTCGTGGCTCATGTTCGACAGGAAGCGGGCCTTCATCTCGCCTTCCCGCTTCGCCGCTTCCGCCTGGTAGACGAGGTCGAGCTCACGGCGCTTCGCATCACTGATGCTGCGCACGGTCGCCAGCACGTTGGTGACGCGTCCCGCTTCGTCTCGCTTCTTCACCATGAAGGAAAGGCGATGCCAGCTGCCGTCCACCATCTGGTACTCGGTGTCGAGGATCTCTTCATCCTGCATGCGCTCCGCAAGCGTCGAGAGGTCCATGAACTTCCTCACCGCTTCGCGGTACGCCGGCGCCACCAGTGTGTCACATATCTTCCGAAGACCCACCGATGCGCACTTCTCACCCCGCGCGATTTTCGCACTCTCGCTATGATCCGTTATCTCCTCCACGGTATCCTGCACGAGGTCGATCCGTACGATGGTCGTGTAGGCCTTCGCGATCGCCGAGATGATCTCATAACGAAGCTGCGCCTCATCGAGCGCAGTCTTCAGTTTCTTCTGAACTGCGGTCTCCCGCTCCATGATCGGGTCAATGCAGCGGAAGCCGACCAGCGCGTACATCTGTCCCTGCGCGTCATATGTCCGGACGACCTGCGCCTCGAAGAAACGCTGCCCGGTCGGCGTCGGCATACTCTCGTAGTGTCCAGTCACACGCGGGTGCTCCGACAGCATCTTCCGGATATTCTCCACACGAAGCCATGACCGGAGTGCTTCCCGTGCCTCCAGATAGAGATAGGCCTCCACATAGTGATCCGTAAATTCATCGTAACTGGCGTAATTCTGGCCCATCAGACGACTCGCATTGCTGCCGGATGCGAGATGCAGGATGCTGAACGCACCGGTATCGACATTGACCTGATAGACAGCGGTGTAGTCGGTACAGAGCTGGTCCAGCACCTTCTTCTCGTCCGCGAGCTGCTGGTACATCTCCTGCAGCTGCTGGTTCTGGCGCTCCTTCTCGATGATCTCCTGCTGGATGTTGTAGAGAATGCACATGCAGTAGCCAGGCTTGCCGGTCGGCAGCGCCTCGATGCGGAGGTAGGTGCCGGTCCGCTGCGATACGACATCGAACGCCTGGTAGCTGTCCTCGTATGCTGCCCGGTAGTAGTACGGCAGCCACTCGCGGCTGCTGCCCGGACGCAGCTCGAAGTAGCTCTTTCCGCGAAGCTCCTCCGGCGTCGTGCCCTCTGCCCGCGCCAGCGCAGGATTACAGTAGTCGAAGCACCAGTCGTACGGCGCCCCGGCCTCGTTCAGCAGCACATGAATCACACAGATTCCGTGAGGACTGCGGTCGTTGATGTCTATATTCCAGAGCTGACGCTCATCTGTCGTTTCTGCTCGCTTATTTTCCATCGTGGTTTCCTCTGCTCTGGTGAATTCTACGGTTCTGATGCCGGTGCATCTTGCGGTGATGCACCCACCTGCGGCTCATCCAGAAGACGGTGAACCGCATCACGAAGTCTCATATGTAGATTTTAAAATACAGAGAAATGCGTGTCAAACATGTATGGGAATTTAAGAATATAGACAGAATTACAAATTTCAGAAGTTTTTTACGAGCGTGGGCGGTGCCGCGCGAAAATACGATTCGATTTCCAGTAAATCATCGCGCGCGGCCCGGAAATTTTCATGAACGATCCGGCCGAAATACATGGAAATCAAGGACACTATCCAATAATGGGCGGATTCTGAAATCGTGGATAGTTTGCGTAGCTTTTATCACTTTTGCGCGCGGAGCGGAAATATCCACGATTTCAAAAAAGGCCACTTATTGGATAGTTTTCATCGAAATCAGACATACGCTCAAAAGCGTACTATCGAATAATCCTTGATTTCAAAAATAGTGGATATGGATTTCGGGTTTCAGGGAAGCATTTCTTCACGCGCATATCCAATATTCTCTCTTTTTTTAAAAGCTGGATACCTGAAGGCGAAGTCCCCTTAGGAAACAAGGCTTTCAATATCCAGTTTTTCTGAAATCGCCAGAGATTGGATAGTTTACAAACGATGTCGACTTTTCCAGCCCCAAAACATCTCCAGTATTTTCAAAATCGAAGCAGATTCGATATGACTGGACACGCGATGCGTTTTTCGAAAATCGTGTATATGGATTTCCGGGCTGAAATCGAAAATCGATAGGTAAACTAGACACGGAGGTTCTCATTCTGAAATCGTGAATATTAAATCGACGATTGACAGCGAAAATCAGCGTCTGATCTTGATTTTTATAGACACGATTTCTAGAAAAGTTCCTCCGTGTATAGTTTTTCACCAGAATCCGGTTTCAGAGCGCGATTTTCATAGACACGATTTCTGAAAAAGTCCCTCCGTGTATAGTTGCTCTCCCGCATCCGGTTTCGAGCGAAAAATCCGCAGTATTTCGCACATATGAACTTAAATCTGATATGATATAAGTAGATTTTACAATTGTACGTGAGGGGTGCCAATGCAGGCACCGGGAGGTCTTCATGCTTCCGGGCGCGGACCTCAACAGAAGAGTGTGCCATACAGGCACCGGGAGGTGACGGATGAGAAAAAGAGACATTGCCTTCGGGCTGGGGCTTATGATGATGGCGATTTCACTGTCGGCATGTTCAGGCGCAGGGAAGAATTCAGCGACGGAAGGGCCGACGGCGATCGAGGCGACGGATGCGACAGGGAAGAATCCGGGCGCGGATGAGGATGCGTCGAAAAACGGGCAGGATGCAGCGGGCGACAGCACGGGAAAGACCCCGTGCAGCGGGAACGATGCTTCCGGAAACGGGCAGGATGCGTCGGGTGACACCACTGGAAAACAGGACGGTATTTCGGTCCAGGGTTCGGATGAGCAGGGCGTGCAGCACATTCCGCTCACGGTAGCGGAGTACAGTCTGTCGGCGACGAAGTCGGACAGCTATGCGACGATGGCGCAGTGCGACTACTTCACGCTCGAGCTGGATGCAGAGACGGCGAAGCAGTATCCGGCGCTCCAGCGCGCCCTCGTGCAGGCGGCGAAGGACGAAACCGCCCACGCACAGAAGTCGATCGCGGAGCTCTCCACGGAGTACCAGGAGCTGACCGCCGACTGGAGCGATTACGAGGGCCATATGAGTGAGAGCGTCAAGCCGCATGTGATGCGCGCGGATTCCAGAATCGTGAGCGTGCTCTGCAACTTCGAGGATTATCATGGCGGCGCGCACGGTTACTACTACACCTACGGGCTGAACTATGATGCGGCGAGCGGCCGGGAGCTGAAGCTCTCCGATGTCGTGTCGAAGAAGGCGCAATTCATCGAGCGCGTGCGCGATAAGTTCGAAGAGAAGTACGCGAACGACTCGTATATGCTGACAAACGCGGGCGAGTATCTCGCGACCCTCGGGGATGAGGAGTACGCGAGCACACCTTGGATCATGGATTCCGAAAGCATCACCCTCTTCTTCGCGCCGTACGTCCTCGGCACCTACGCGGATGGTGCGCAGGAAGTCAGCATTTACTTCGACGAGGCGCCGGAGCTCTTCACCGCGAAGTACCTCGACACCTGCGCGGAGTACGTCATTCCGCTGCTCCCGTCTCGTTCGTATGAGGCCAATGCAGGCGGCGGGAAGCGTGTGGCGATCGACGTGGACTTCGACTACAACGACGAGTACGGAAGCTACGCCCGGGAGTACGTGATCGGCAACACCCGCATCCGCCCGGAGGGCTACAGCTACTCTTCGGACAGCTATATCGTGGTTGCCGGCGGAAAGCACTACCTCTATACCTTCTCGTCTGCTGAAAATGACTATTCGATGCTGGAGGTCGTGGATGTGGATACAAAGAGCCTCGATGAAAGCCGCACCGAAAATGCAGGCCTGGGTGGCATGGACTATACCTGGGACGAGGGCGACAGCTATGATACGAGCTGCCTCCGTGGACCGGCATTCACCGATCCTTCAGACGTCGCGCTTTCACGTCGTCTCGAAGTCCTCGGAACGACGAACGGCTATCGATCCTGCCATGTCGGTGCCGATGGCTATCCGGCTGCGAATGACGAGTTCTATACGATTTTGACCAGCTTCGCCATCCGCGCGAAAAAGGATCTGAAGCTCGACGTCGTCGATGCGAGCGGAAAGAAGACCGGCACAAAGATCGTTCCGGCCGGTACCTACCTCTTCGACATGCGCACCGATGGCGAGACCTTCGTGGATCTACAGACGATCGACGCATCGGCCCTCGGAATCAACGATGAAAGCGAGTGGAAGTACTTCCAGATCGCGGATCGGAGTACCGACCACATCAACCTCACGAAGCCGATCTACCGCGTCCACATCGATCACTCCGACGGCTGGCCGTACCACGTAAACGGCGTCGAAGAAGACAGCCTCTTCGAAGGCATCATGTATGCAGGATGAGGAGAGCGGGACTCGCTCGTACTGCAAATATTTTTCATATCAATATTGATAGTACACATCCTCCGTAAATCCCATCTTACCCATACAAAACTGCCGCTGAATAACCTAATAAAAAAAGATTATTCAGCGACTTAGCTCCCTCTATATTTAGTTTTCCTTCGTATTAATCCATTCAAACACGTCCGTGGCCTTTGGGAAATCCCTAAGGCCACAAATATGAAGGCATTTCCATGCAAATGCTTTCAGTAAGTTCTGTTCAATTGCTGTATACTTTTGAACCAGCTTGTTTTTTTCCCATTCCTTCAAATCTTTAATAATTCGCTCGTCTGCAATAACTGCTGCAAACGTTTCTTCCCCCTTCTGAAAAGACGACTCTAAAAAAATCTCTTTTAAGAGTACAGTTTGGTACAGCGAATCCGTCGGCTTCTTATCTGGAATCAAGCATTCCAGTAACTCTAATTCTGTATCTCTCTGCACAAGACCGAACGGAAATATTTTATGATTATAATCTTCTTCCTGCCGTTTTCTTTCTTTCGGAGAAATCATATCGAACCATGTAATCCTCTTTCCCATACCCATCCTATCCGTTTTCAGCGGATTCCTTTCTTCGGACTGTGTTTTATAATATGTTCATAGTACGATTACTGCACCATTTATAAATGACTACAGCCATACATTGTTTTAGTCAAACATCGTTTCTTTAAAGAACTGAATACAAACCGGAGAGCCAAATCCATATGTTGATACTCTCTTCAAGCGACCATCTTCCTCTATACGGAAGGTGACAATCGTATCACTATCCTGATTGCCAACTAAAATAAATGCGCCTGTCGGATCAATTGCGAAATTGCGAGGAGTTTTTCCTTCACAGGAGATCGTCTCTACAATATTCAAGCTGCCATCTTCCCTAAACGAACATACAACAAGACTATCATGTCCTCTATTTGATGCATATAAGTATTTTCCATCCGGTGTAATATGAAGATCAGAACATATATTATCTTCTTTAGGAAATCCTTCTGGAAGTGTACCGATTCCATCTCGGTAGACCATGGTGCCATCCTCATAGGTATAATGCTCAACTCGTGATCCGATTTCATTAATAAGATAAAAGTCCTTTCCATTTGGATGGAATTCACCAAATCGTGGTCCATTTCCTGCAGCCACTTTCAAGTCTTTATCAGGGCAAGCATCAATCTGCCCACTCTCATCATTTTCATATGTATAGGCCTTGACCGTATCAATTCCTAAATCTGGCACAAACATATACTTTCCGTCAGGTGTGAAAATAGTACTATGCGCATGCGGTCCTTGCTGGCGTTTTGGATGAACGCTATGGCCTTCATGTTGGTACACATGTTTCTCTGTGTTTATACAACCGTTCTCATCAAGCCCGTATGTTGTTACTGCCCCAGAAGCAAAATTCGCAATCGAAACAAATTTTCTATCCGGAGAAACAATGATGTGACATGGATCCGTTGCGCCTGTATTATCTGTGAATTCGGAAGTCATCTCCCCCTTCTCGTCATACGAAATCTGTGTAACACCACCACCAAACACGCTGAGATACTCTTTCAGCTCATTCACAGCGTATATTTTTTTCTGTTTCTCATCTACACAAACAAATGATGGATTACGCACCTCGAGGCTACTAATCCTTTTGATTTCTCCGTCTTCAAAACTGCAAATATAAACACCTTTTCCTTTTCCCTGAAAAACCTCACCGGTTCCAAACAGAATCGGCTCAGTATAACTTCCAAGACAAAAATACTGTTTCATACACTCACTCCTTTAATTCAATTTCCAATTTTGTATCAAAATCTCAAAAAGCCGGACCAGTCATTCCTGTCAAGTCCGGCTCACATTTCATTTATTTTCTAACATCAATCTCTTCATCAAGCTTTGTCTTTACCTTAACTGCCTCAATGATAAACTGATTGCGCTTTTCCTCACATTTCAGAACGTCCATCTTGGTCCAATCATAGAAGCCCTTTCCAGTCTTTGCTCCCAAATCACCATTCTTGACCAGATTCTGAATGTATGCACCAGAATGCTTATCTGCACAAATGCTTGGAAGAACAGAATCCTGCACGTCCAGACCGAGCTGAAGTCCGATATCATCAAGATGCATTAATGGCCCCCAGACAGGGAAACGCATCGCCATGCCGCAGCTTATAGCCGTATCAACATCTTCTGCTGTTGCAAGCCCAGAACCCACAATATCAATAGCCTCACGAATAATAGCCTGGAAGATTCGATTTGCTAACTGTCCTGGTAAATCTCTACGAACCAGCACAGGAGACTTCTTCCATTTCCGAAGCTCATCTCTTACCTTTACTGCAATCGTTTCCTCGGTCTTATCTCCCATAACTACTTCTACCAGTGGCACAAGATGTGCTGGTAACCAGAAATGTGTTGTTACGGTACGCTCTGGATGCTTACATTTTACGCTGATATCAGTGATACGGAGGCCAGAAGTATTGGAACAGATCGGCACATCAACTGGCAGCATTTCGTCTAATTTTGCAAACATATCCTGCTTTATGCCAACATTCTCAATAATAGCCTCGATAACCATACAGGTTTTGCTACAAGCATCTTCTAAATCCACATTTTCTTCAAGAAGACTCTTTGCACGTGTTCCTTCTTCCTCTGAATTCAGGTTATTCTCCACACGAAGATCAATGCAGGCTTCGGCCTTCTGTCTTCCTGCCGCCGTATGTGTAGCATCCACATCATAAAGAATAGTCTTGTGGCCTGCCAGTGCACTCATTGCAGCGATACCGCTACCCATCATTCCACAACCAACAACTAATACATGATCTCTCATTTTATTCACCCTCTTTATGGTTCATTAGTAAGACAATTCTTCCCAAAGCCTTACCATTCCTCATTTCCTGTAGCGCTTCATTAATCTTTTCAAATGGCATCGTCTTATAGACATACGGTGTCATACGGTGATTCTCAACCAGTCGAATAACCTCGGCCAGATCCTGTCTCGTCATGCCTCGCATACCAAGAATCTGTTTTTCAAACTTCATGATATCCTGATAATCTGTAACAAATTGCGGATCATAATACCCTGTTACGATTACTCTACCACCAGCACAAACCAGCTTCAGAGAGTCATTAATTGAATCACGAATACCGATATTGTCAATGACTACATCGAGCATCTCTCCACCTGTTATCTCCTTGATTCGTTCTGCAAGATTCTCCGTTTTGGTATTGATAACGTGGTCTGCCCCCATTTGTTTTGCGATTTCCAGCTTTTCTGTACGTCGACTAGTAGCAAACACCTCTGCTCCAAAGATTCTGGCAAGCTGAATCGCATTCATTCCTAATCCGCCTACCCCAAGAATCAAAACACGTTCTCCTGGTTTGACCTTTGCAACATTCTTAATTGCATTGTACATACAACCAACCGCATCAGGGAAACCAGTCACTTGCTCAAATGGGATCCAATCCGCAACCTTAAAGGCATTTTCTTCCGGAATGATACAATACTCCTCATGGGAACCATCTCTCTCAAAACCAATACGCACGAGTTTTTCGCATAGATTCGTACGCCCTGTACGACAATATTTACAGTTGCCGCATATAATATCGATTGCCGCCGTGATATGATCTCCCGTTTTAACAGTAGTCACACCCTCACCAATCTTATCAATAATTCCTGCCATTTCGTGTCCCGGTGTATATGGCAGATGTACGGTATTGATAATACCATCCTGAATATGGATATCCGAAACACATAATCCAGACGCCATCACCTTTACTCGAACTTCTCCAGGTCCAGGTTCTGGAATTTCTTTTTCTTTAATCACCAGTGCCTTATGGAATTCTTCCAGCACCGCTGCTTTCATTTTCACCGACATTATCTTCTCCTCTGGTATTTAGCCACTCAACGAGTCAATAAAGTAACTGCTTATAAAAAGACCCTATCCTATCTTCTAGAGAATAGGATAGGATCAACCAAATCTTATATATTTCTCAAATTACTTACGGATTGATAACCACCTTAATAGATCCGTCTTTCTTATGCTCAAATACATCCACCGCCTTCTCGTACTCTTCAAGAGGGAAAGTATGTGTAACAAGTTTCTCTCCCTGAATCTTATTGCTTGAGAAGAAATTCAGAACCGCATCCGTGGTACTCGGGTTTGCCTTGGAACCAACGATTTTAATTTCATTAAAGTTGACAATATTGATAGGAATAGATGCTTCCTGATCATGATACGTTGCAATAATAGCAACTGCACCTGCCTTCTTTACCATCTTACAAGCTTTCAATGGCGAATCACTTGCACCGGAGCATTCCATGACCTCGTCAGCACCACGACCATTCGTAAGCTCAAGTACTCTCTGAACCGGATCCTCCTTTTCAAAATCAATGCATACATCCGCACCAAGCTCTCTCGCTTTTTCAAGCTTTGCACCACGTCCAACAACGATTACTCTACCACTACCAAGTGCCTTGCATTCCATCATTGCACAGAGACCAATCGGCCCTGGTCCGATAACCACTGATGTTCCACCTGGTGTAACGCCAGCGAGTTCTACACCATGGAATGCAACGCCTGCACAATCTGCCATCGAAGCAACATCATAGCTTACATTGTCCGGAATCAGATGAAGAGCACTTGTCTTATATACATTGTATTCTGCATTCGCACCCTGCCAGTAGAATCCATAGTGGCGATGTCCCATATCGAGGCCGCCATCATGTCCATCCTTGCCATAGTTTAAGCAAACCGTATAATGTCCCTGCTTACAGTTTTCACAATGTCCACATCCTACATGTGCTTCACCGGCAACGCGATCACCAACCTTAAAATCATCTACGCCTTCACCAAGTGCCACAATCTGTCCAGCCCACTCATGCCCCATAATAAACGGATAATATGGTGGCCAGTTTGTCCATGCATATCCGCCATGAATCATCTTTGGATCCGAACCACAGATTGCCACCGACTTAATTCTGCAAAGAACTTCTCCCGGTCCCGGCTGTGGTACCGGAACCTCTGCCAGCTTCAACTGATCATACGCAACTAATGTCATTGCCTTCATCTTCTCTGGAATTTTGAACTCACTCATTTTCATCTACCTCTTCTTCTGCATTTAGTAACAATTATTATGAAGCCTTTCTCATGGTCTTTCGATTATCAAGAATAACAGCGACGAGAATGATAAATCCCTTTACAACATACTGTAAATCTGGACTGACTCCTACGTAGATCAAGCCATATGTGATAATCTGGAAAATAATAACGCCGATAACAACACCTGGAACTGTTCCAGTGCCACCCTTCATAGATACACCACCAACAACACATGCTGCAATTGCATCCATCGCATAATCCGCACCAAGTGTACTGTTCGCTGATCCAGTACGTCCTGCCTCAAGAACTGCACCGAAAGCATAAAGAACACCTGCCATAATATAGATGAGAATGATTGTCTTCTTTACATTGACGCCACAGACCTTCGCCGCTTCACGGTTTCCGCCGATAGCAAACATATTCTTTCCAAGCGTAGTTTTGTTCCACAGAACCCACATAACGAGAATTGCAATCAGCGCATAGAACATAAGATAACTAATGCTGATGTCACCAACTTTAATAGTTCCTTGACAGAACTTTGAAAATGTCTCTGTGAATCCAGAAAGTGGATTTGAATAGCAAACCTGATTGAAGTACTGCAGACAGGCACCGTAGGCAATCAACTGTACACCAAGCGATGCGATAAATGGTGCAACACCAAAATGCGCCACTACATACCCATGAAGCCCAGAAATAATTGCCAGCATAATCGCAACAACAATAATTGGAATAATTAATGGAAGCGCTGGAACCACGTCAGGAGAAAAAACTCTCTGTGAATAGTCCACTGCCTGAAGCAATGATGCAGCTACAACCGCAGCAAGACCAACTTCTCTTCCTAGTGCAAGATCTGTTCCGCCTAAAACGATGATTCCAGCGACACCCAAAGCATAAATAATCTTGGTCGCAGACTGCGTGAAAATTGTTGTAAAGTTTGTAAGTCGTACAAAGGTAGGTTCCAAGGCAATAATGACAATTAAAATCGCAGCAATAATAAGGTAAAGCGCATTGTCATATAAGCTATCTATAACTTTTTCCTTTGTGATTTTTATTTTTTCTTTTGCCATCTTCGTTTCCTCTATCAAATAAATTTAGCTGCATCTCGCATAATGTTTTCCTGCGTTGCTTCTTCAGGATGCTGGTCAAGATCATACTCACCTGAAAGATGTCCTGCGCTCAAAACTAGAATTCTGTCGCAAATTCCAAGTAATTCCGGCATCTCCGATGAACAAACAATGACACCCTTTTTCTGCTTTGCAAGCTGAAAGATTAATTCATAAATCTCATACTTCGCACCAACATCGATACCTCTTGTCGGATCATCCATCAGGAAAATCTCTGGATTATTCAAAAGCCATCGTCCAATGATCACCTTCTGCTGATTGCCTCCGGATAAAGACTTGATTTTTGTTTTTGTATTCGGAGTTTTCGTGTGCATGGCATCAATCATCTTGTTCGTATCTTCTGTCATCCTACGATCATTCAGCCATCCAAATTTATTTGTGTACTTTCCGATTCCAGCAATCACGGTATTAAACGTAATGCTGAGTCCAGGAAAGATACCATTGAAACGTCGTTCCTCTGTACAAAGGGCAAATCCATTTTTAATTGCTTCGCCCGTCGTTTTATTATGTACTTCCTTACCACCGAGAATCACTTCACCACTTTCTCTGGTTCGTGCGCCATAAATAGTTTCCAGTAATTCTGTTCTTCCAGCGCCGAGCAGTCCTGCAATCCCCAGAACCTCTCCTTCGCGTAAATCAAAGCTGATATCGTGAATATGATGTTTAACATCATTTAGATTTTTAACCTGCATAATCACATTTCCAGGCTTAAATGTTTTTTTCGGAAAACGATTTGTCAGTTCACGGCCTACCATCTGCTTTATTACAATGTCCACATTGATATCTCTTGCACGGTCTGTACTAATCCATGCACCATCTCTCATGACTGTGACATCATCAGCGATTCGGAATATTTCCTCCATTTTATGTGAGATATAAATAATGCCTTTTCCCTGCTTCTTCAGTCGATCAATGATTGTCATCAATGTCTCGACTTCATTTTCTGTAAGTGAAGAAGTCGGCTCATCAAGTGTGATGATCTGGCAGTTATAAGAAATAGCTTTTGCAATATCTACCATCTGCCGTTTGGAAACGGTCAGTTCGGATAGCAGTTCACGAGGATCAATATGTACATCATCACCAAGCACCGAAAGTACCTTCTTGGTATCTTCATACATCTTTTTTGTTGCTGATTTCATGAGCTGTCACGGAGCTGCTCTCATGAGCTGTCGCTGAACT
>JAUNWX010000064.1 GCA_030540075.1 Lachnospiraceae bacterium | reverse complement strand
ATCTCATGACACGCAAGAAGATCAGCCCGGAGTCAATCTAGGCAGTCAACAACACCAAAGCTTTACAGACAATCAATTCTTCGTGCGTGAATTCTGTAAGTGTTTCTAAATGGTTTGCAAGAATTAGACCATAAATAACGCAAACCTTTGGGCATTCTGCATTTACGGTTTGTTTGAACAGATTGGCTACGATAATAGCCTTTTCCGGGCTGGAGTTTACATAGTTGTAAAGCTCATTCAATCTTCTTTCGAGATTAAAGCCAGATGCAAGACCGTTCAGTAGATGGCCGAGTTTGAAGGTATTGTATTCAGATAGAAGATCATTTCCTATTCCGCCTACAATTCCCGCAACTGGGTTTACTACGCCCAACACACCAATAGAGCCAGAACGGATTATTTTGGTCATAGGATTGTCCATAACCCGGCTAAGCACATTCCCAATATCAGTTAAATCATATTTCTGTGCCATTACATATTCCTCATTTCGTCCGTAATTTTGCTTCTTTCTTCAAAGCCGCCTGTCCCATCTCTTTTTCGTAATCACCTTTGGCATAGGCAACATTGCTCAGCGCCCGGAGCAGCTTGTCTTTTGCCAGCTTCTTCATAACCTCCGCAAGATCAGCGTCCACTTCCCGGGGCCTGGCCCCTCCATTTTGACGGTGCTGGCAGCCTTGATGAAATTGCAAGGATGTCGCATGCTTCTAAAGCTGCAGCTTTTTTGCCCGGAATGGTGCTGCTCTAGCTCTGGTCTACTGCTGCAAAATGCCCCATAATATTCACCTAGTATCGAAGGATCATAGCCCAACGTACGAAATATGTCTCTAACCGTCATATCCGTTAGATATAGTCTCCAGAAGTCATCTTTAAAATCTGATGTGAACTTAATGACAGAAGGAGACACCTTCTTCGTATATCGATTCTGTTCTAAGATTTTAATTTGCTCTGGTGTAAATGAGTTCTTCATAATAATAGCCTCCAAGGATAATTGAATTGTATCAAATGATCCTTAGAGGCTGTATCTACTTAATGGGATATCTCCAAAAATACTCTTTACTTTACTGGATTTACCCTAAAAATCTGTCTACTCTGCGGGGTACACTTTACAGTCAGAAAGGCCGCGCGAAAATGATGTCCCCCCTCAACAAGATCGACAAACCCTCAAAAAGTTTGATGCCCCGCCCACTTCAGGGGCTTCGCTACCGGTCTACACCAAATCACTGAACAGCTCTGTCTTATACACGCCTTTCTCCAGCATCTTCTTAAAGCTGTCCTTCACTGCTGCAACATCCTCGTGATAGGTCATTCCATACCATGTATCATCGGTTTTCAGGACCTTCACGGACATCTTTCCCTGCTTCAGCAGTTCTCCGATAAAAATCGGAATCAGATACTCCGCCTTCAGCGGATTACCCGGTACTTCCTTTTCGAAGAATTCTCTGAAGCCGCCCTCCAGTGTCGTGAGGAAATCCGGCGTCAATCCCCACATATTCATGGAAACCAGAGAATCGACATCCACAGCTACGCCGTCTGCTTCAGCTCCGCTCGCGGTCTTCACGATATTCTTCGTCTCCACAACCTCCGTCAGGTTGTTCTGCTCGTCCATCTTACAGATGCCACGCGTCACGCCACCGTTATCAGAGAGCGTGTTCTTCAGCACGAAGCCGGCCATGCAGGAGCGTCCGCCATTCACCAGATACTCGTGCACCGCCCGGAAGCCTTCCTTACCATAGTAATCATCCGCATTGATCACGATGAAGGGTGTGTTGAGAGCCTTCTTCGCCGCCAGCACTGCCTGTCCGGTTCCCCATGGCTTTGTCCGACCTTTTGGCAGTGTGCCAGGAATGTCATTAATATCCTGAAAAGCGTAATCTACCGTCACATCATGCGCAGCGCAGATCGAGGCAATGCGATCACCGATGACCACTCTGAACTCCTGCTCGATATCCCTACGGATGATAAATACCACATGGTTGAAGCCCGCTTCGATCGCATCATGGATCGAGTAGTCCATGATGATATGTCCGGAGGCATCCACCGGCTCCAGCTGCTTGATTCCAGTCCCAAAGCGACTGCCAATGCCGGCCGCCATAATCAGTAATGTCGTGTTCATCCTTCTTCCTTTCAACTCAACGCACGATACCCTCGCGCCACTATCCTTTACAGCTCCCGCCGGCTCATCTCAAGTGCCGATGCGATCACCTTATCCATGTCATAGTACTTATACTCGCCGAGGCGGCCACCGAAGATCACGCGCGTCTCGCTGTCTGCCAGCTTCTTATACGCCTGATAGAGCGCGCCGTTTTTCTCATCATTGACCGGATAGTACGGCTCATCGCCCGGCTTCCACTCGCTCGAGAACTCGCGGGAAATGACGGTTTTCGGAAGATCGTGGCCCTCCGCGTCCTTGCCGAACTCGAACCACTTGTGCTCGATGATCCGGGTCCATGGCGTCTCGCGATCGGTGTAGTTGACGGCAGCATTGCCCTGGAAATTCGGCTGGTCGAGCAGCTCCGTCTCGAAGCGCACCGAACGGTACTCGAGCGTGCCGAGCTGGTAGCCGAAGTACGCGTCGATCGCACCGGTGTACACCACCTTCTCCGCGAGCGCATCATACTTCGCCTTGTCCGCGAGGTAATCCACGCCGAGCTCGACCTCGATGCCGTCCAGCATGTTCGCTACCATCTGCGTATAGCCCCCAACCGGAATGCCCTGGTAGAGTGCGTTAAAATAGTTGTTGTCGAAGGTGAGGCGCACCGGCAGGCGCTTGATGATGAAGGACGGGAGCTCCGTGCACGGACGGCCCCACTGCTTCTCGGTGTAGCCCTTGATGAGCTTCTCGTAGATATCCACACCGATCAGGGAAATCGCCTGCTCCTCAAGGTTCTGCGGCTCAAATGGCGCATCCGCCGCGAGCCCGCGCTCTGCCTGCTTCCGCGCGATGTAATCCCGCTTCTGCTCGTCGATCTTCGCCGCGGCCTCCTCCGGCGTCACCACACCCCACATACGGTTAAAGGTGTACATGTTGAACGGCAGCGAATATAGCTCGCCGTGGTAGTTCGCCACCGGCGAGTTCGTGAAGCGGTTGAAGGTCGCGAACTGCTGCACGTAGTTCCAGACCTCCGTGTCGTTCGTGTGGAAGATGTGCGCGCCATACTTGTGCACATGGATGCCCTCCACATCCTCCGTATAAACATTGCCGGCGATGTTCGGCCGCCGATCGATCACCCGCACCGACTTTCCCGCCTTCCGCGCTTCATGCGCAAACACCGCGCCGTACAGACCGGCACCCACTACCAGATAATCATATTTCGCCATTGATTATATCCTCTTAAACAAAAAAACAATTTTAAACTTAAACTTCCCACATAAATAGTGGGCTTTGTACCTTGAAAACTCTATATTTCAGATCATAAAAATACCACTTATGCCACCCGGAAGTCTTCGCTAAGGGCGTTCTGCATGAATTCTGGCAGTCTGTTGAAGAAGTCTATATAAATTTTTTCAATCAGCTCGTCAGAAACATGTAAGATTGCCTTGATACTCTGGGTCATCGCTTCCACCAGAAGGAAAAGGGAGTGCTGAAAAGTAACATCTTCCATCTCCTGAAGCAGTACATAGAACATCTCACCGATAGTGCGCTGATCTTCATCCTTCCGCTGGTACACTGAAAGAAGCATGTATCGTGCAAACACCATCGCTACATGCGCAGTCAGTGCATCGTAAGAAAGACTATGGCATTCGGTTCTGAGATTCAGCAGCGATTTGCAGCTCTTGAAAAAGACCTCAATGTTCCATCTCTTGTAAGCGCTCAGTGTCAGTGCGGCTAGTATGATACTTTTGAAAGTGCCATAATCATGGAAAATAAGAGTATTTTAGTCTCAGTCTTCCCACTGGCATTCACAGTAGTGGATCATTTCACTACACTGCCGCTTCCCACTATGGGACTATTTTACTCTACTTAAGAATAGAGGAAGTCCCATGATGAATAAACGTGCACCTCGCCGTTCTGATGAAGAGTGGCATCAGATCATACTCGCTGCCAGAGCATCCGGTTTAAGCGATTTTGAATACTGTAGAAATAACAGCATCCCAAGCAGTACTTTTTACAGGGCACTGGCTCGATTACGTCAGCAGGCCTGTGAGCTTCCCGCAAGATCCGAAAGACTCGAGTGCAAGCAGGAGGTTGTTCCGATAAATATATCAGAGCTCCCGATCAGCAGAGAGGATCGGATGCATGCGGTTTCACACGTGGTCGATGAACCATCACCTGCTTCATTTGAAGCAACGATGCGCATCACATTTGGAGGCGGCACGCTGGAGCTGACCAACCATGCAGATACTGCACTGGTTGCCAGTATCCTGAACATGCTGAATAATCGATGCTAGGCGACATCTCCAGTGCAAACCACATCTACCTGGTTACAGGCTATACGGACATGCGAAAGAGCATTGATGGTCTGATGGCGATCGTACGCGACACCTACGAGCTGGATCCGTACAGCAACTCTGTCTTCCTCTTCTGCGGAAGACGTGCTGATCGCATCAAGGTTCTCCACTACGAGAAGGACGGGTTCTGTTTGCTGTACAAGCGCCTTGAGAAAGGAGCGAATGATCACTTTCGGTTTCAGTGGCCACGCCACGCATCCGAAGTTCGTAACCTCACGAAGCGGGAGTTCCGCTGGCTACTCGAAGGCCTCTCCATCGACCAGCCGAATGCCATTCAGCAGAGTCGGGGAAAGTACGACTTTTGAGCCTTGGTGATGTTGCACAAACTTTCAAAAATTGCATAAAGCTATCCTCCGGGAAGGCCCGCATAGCCTAGGAAATACGTGCTTTCAGCGGTATAATCAGAGCAGTTTTGAAAGGACGTAAAACAGCTATGACCAGTGCGGATTTCAGAGAGCGAAGCAAAGACGAAACAATCGAATACCTCGTAAATGAGCACAACTCAATGGAACACCAGATGGCCGAGCTCCGTCAGGAGCTTGCAGAAGCCAGGGAGACCATCGAAGAGTTCAAGCGTATGATCTTTGCCTCACGATCCGAAAAGAAGCACGTCAGTTATGATAACCCTGAGCAGCTGACGCTGATGGACCTTTTCAACGAAGCCGAGCTGGCAGCGGATCCGACCATCGAAGAGCCTACAGCGGAGACCATCGTCAAAGGCTACATTCGTAAGCAGGAAGGCGAGAAAAAGAAGAAGGCTTCCTATGAAGAGCTTTATGACAAGCTTCCATCGAGAGATCTTCTGTGCCACCTTGATCCGGATGCGAAGGTCTGCCCACGCTGTGGCAGTACCATGGAGCGTGTTGGCTGGGAGAAAGTCCGCACCGAACTGGAGGTCATTCCGGCACAGATCCGTCTCGTGAACATCTATCAGGAAACGGTTCGCTGCCAGAAATGCTACAAAGAGACCGGATATGCGAGATTTGCCCGCGCCGAGGTCCCATCTCCGCTGATTCCGCACAGTCCGGCATCGCCGACGACCGTTGCGTATGTGATGTATCAGAAGTACATCAACTCCATGCCTCTGTACCGTCAGGAAAAGGAATGGAAGCAGATGGGCGTATCGATTCAGCGAGCAACCCTGGCGAACTGGTGCATCTACTGTGGCAGGAATTATATGAAGCCACTCTATGACGCACTGGCGAAGCACCTCCTCGAACGAGAGGTCACCTGCGCAGATGAGACGCCGTGCCAGGTGCTCAAGGAAGATGGCCGTAAGGCTCAGCAGAAATCCTACATGTGGATCCACTGTTCAGCGAATCTCGATGGCCTGCCACCAATCATGCTCTATGAATACAATCCTTCACGGGCAGGAGCGGTACCGCAGAACTTCTACCAGTCGTTCAGCGGTAAGTACTTCCTGGCAGATGGGTATCAGGGATACAATCATCTGTATGTTGTAAACTAATAATACCAGGAATTGGAAACAAAAGTCCCTGAAATTGG
>JAUNWX010000063.1 GCA_030540075.1 Lachnospiraceae bacterium | reverse complement strand
GTCGTCCGCGACGGTGTGGCCTCCGGCATGAGTTATCCGAAGGCGCGGGCAGAAGCGATGAAGCTCGTCCTCAGCGGTGACGACGAGGAAGCCTTCGAGACGATGCTCGAGAACACAAGTTCATTCGAACTCCAGTCAAACGATGTGCTCGGGCTTGAATATATCAAAGCCGTGAAGCGGCAGGGTGACTGCTTCGAGGTCGGCTGCATTCGCCGAAACCTGAGTTTGCCGAGCGCCCACTCGATCCGCGACGCGATCCTGCAGAATGAGCTGTCGTGTGTGGCGGCGAAAGAAAACCTGGCACCGGAGAGTATGGCTTTACGGCAAGTGGAAGAGGGCAGCAGGACGACCGCAGCGGAGCTTTCAGCATCGCCACTCCGTGGCATCCGTGGCGCGGCGCATCAGGGCTACGCGACGCTCGACATGCTGAGCGACATGCTGGGCTACCGTCTGCTGCAGCTCGTGTACCTCGACAGTGCGGCACCGGAAGAGCATTCCGTGCTTTGCGATTACCTCGATGTATCGCGTGAGATCGCCGACGCGCTCCGAAAGCAGGTACGTGAGCGGATGAGCTTCCGTGAACGCATCGCGGCCGTGAAGTCACGGAACTACACCTACAGCCGCATTTCCCGGGCTCTGCTGCATATCATCCTCGATATTCAGCGAAAGGACCACGCCGCCCTCCGTGGTGCTTACTTCGGAGAGGCCGAAATGATGCCGTACGTGCGTGTGCTCGGTGTACGGAAGGAGGCGAAAGAGCTGCTCGCGGCCATCGCCACCACCGCCGTCACCTCCCCGGCGCGCTACCAGCGCACCCTCGATGCGCTCCGGCGACAGACCATCGAAAGCCCGGAGGACCTCCTCGCGAGCATCCGTGCCGGCCACGCCGAGTTCATGTTCCGCAGTGACCTCTACGCCGCCGACCTGTACCGGCTGATCTATCACACGTACAGTCGCGATACAGAACCAGAAAATGAATTCACCAGACGATTCATGATAATCGACTAAAAAGCGCAGTGGACCCGGAGGGTCGGCAGCAGAAGCCATACGTAGAGACCGTGTGAAATCAAGCCGGGTCCCCTGCTTCTGAATCATTCGCGAAACCCATTTGTTTTGTGGAAAACGCCGTCCGGCTATGATAAAATAAAAGGCAAAATACGTGCTATGCAGGCCAGAAAAGAGGTACAGTATGAAACTGATTTATGCGATTGTTCGTAACGATAATGAAGACGATGTGATGGATGCGCTGAATAAGGACCACTTCCAGGTGACGAAGCTCGCTTCGACAGGTGGCTTCCTTCGGAAGGGAAACTCGACGCTGATGATCGCGACCCAGGATGATAAGGTCGACGAGTGCATCGAGCTCATCAAGAAGCAGTGCGGCAAGCGCCAGAAGATCACGGTGAATATGCCGTACGTTTCCGGCACCTCCATGGGCACCTACACCACGATGCCGATGCCGGTCGAGATCGGCGGCGCGACGATCATGGTGGTCGACCTCGATCGCTTCGAGAAGTACTGAAACGCGGCCGACCGGGCCGGCGGGAGGACTTCGTACGCATACGCCATGAACGTTCCGTATCGAGAAATTGGCCCAATGGAAAGCTGCGGACGGGACAGCAGAACGGGTTCGTTATGAACTTGTCAGAATGTCCGTGATTTTGTGCACGAAAAGCGCTCCTCATGCATTGCAGAGCGCTTTTTATCGAGTATAATAGCAATGTCAAATTGTATACACGCGGACCACGCGTGCGTACCTTCATGAATTAATCAGTGGTTTCCACTGGTGAAATAGTATAAATAACATTGAGAGGAGAAATCTGAAATGGCATTTATTGACACAATCAAGGCGAAGGCAAAGGCAGACAAGAAGACCATCGTTCTTCCAGAGTCCATGGATAAGAGAACCTTTGAGGCTGCGGAGAAGATCTTAAAGGAGGGCATCGCGAACCTCGTGATCATCGGTACTCCGGAGGAGATCGAGAAGAACGGTGCAGGCTATGACCTCACCGGTGCAACCATCGTTGATCCGTTTACAGATCCGAACCGTCAGAAGTACATCGACAAGTTCGTTGAGCTTCGTGCGAAGAAGGGCCTCACCCCGGAGCAGGCAGAGGAGCAGATGACGAAGGATTACATGTACTATGCATGCCTTATGTGTAAGTGCGGTGATGCAGACGGTGCCGTATCTGGCGCATGCCATTCCACCGGTAACACCATTCGTCCGGCACTTCAGCTTCTGAAGACCAAGCCAGGCATCAAGTCCGTTTCCGGTTTCTTCCTTATGGAGGTTCCAAACTGTGAGTTCGGTGAGCAGATCGACGGCAACGGCCTCTTCGTATTCGCTGACTGCGCAGTAAACACTGATTTCGATTCCGAGAAGCTGGCGGAGATCGCTTACCTTTCCGCACAGTCCTTCCAGTCCTTCGTAGGCCGTGAGCCGAAGGTTGCGATGCTTTCCTACTCCTCCAAGGGTTCTGCAAAGCATGATGACGTTACCAAGGTAGCAGAGGCTGTCAAGATCGCAAACGAGCAGCATCCGGAGATCGCACTCGACGGTGAGCTTCAGCTCGATGCCGCACTCGTTCCTTCTGTAGCAGAGCTCAAGGCTCCGGGCAGCAAGGTAGCCGGTCAGGCAAACGTTCTCGTATTCCCGTCCCTCGAGGCTGGTAACATCGGCTACAAGCTCGTTCAGAGACTGGCTCACGCTGGTGCATACGGTCCTGTTCTCCAGGGTCTCAGCATGCCGGTCAACGACCTCAGCCGTGGCTGCTTCGCAGATGATATCGTCGGTGTCGTTGCGATGACTGCTGTTCAGGCTCAGAACGCGTAATCCATCATCCATTGTCGATAAGATATGATTTCCATGATCTGCCGTGTGTCTACGGTGCAGCACCAGGCACCGGCAGATTATCATTATAAATTTTTAGGAGAGTACTACCCATGAAAATTCTTGTTCTGAACTGTGGTTCATCATCCCTCAAGTATCAGCTCATCGATATGGAGAATGAGTCTGTTCTTGCAAAGGGCCTCTGCGAGCGTATCGCCATCGACGGCAGCAAGCTCACCCATAAGGTGCCGGGCAAGGAGGATTTCGTTCTCGAGTCCCCGATGCCGGATCACAGCGTCGCTGTAAAGCTGGTATTTGATGCACTCACCGATGCAGAGCACGGTGTTGTAAAGACCGTTGATGAGATCGGCGCGATCGGCCATCGTGTACTTCATGCCGGCACCCAGATCACAGAGTCCTGCATCGTCGATCAGAGAGTAAAGGACATCGTTCGTTCCTGCTTCGATCTCGGCCCTCTGCACAACCCTGCAAACCTCATGGGTATCGAGGCATGTGAGAAGGTCGTTCCGGGCAAGCCAAACGTAGCTGTATTCGATACTACCTTCGGTATGTCTCTTCCGGAGAAGGCTTACTACTACGCAATCCCGACCGAGTACTATGAGAAGTACGGCATCCGTCGTTACGGCTTCCACGGTACATCTCACGCATTCGTATCGAAGGAGACCATCAAGTTCGGCGGTCTCGATCCGGAGAAGGCAAAGGTCATCGTATGCCACCTCGGCAATGGTGCATCCGTTTCTGCTTCCATCGGCGGCAAGGGCGTAGATACTTCCATGGGTCTTACCCCTCTTGAGGGTCTCATCATGGGTACCCGTTCCGGTGATATCGATCCGGCTGTCGTTCAGTTCATCTGCAACCACGAGAACAAGACCGTGGATGAGGTTCTGAACATCCTCAACAAGAAGTCCGGTGTACTCGGCCTTTCCGGCGGTGTATCCTCTGACTTCCGTGATGTTGAGAACGCAGCGAAGGAAGGCAACCACATGGCAGCGGTTGCACTCGATGCTTTCCGTTACAGAGTAGCGAAGTACATCGGTGCATACACAGCAGCCATGAACGGTGTTGATGCCATCGCCTTCACCGCTGGTGTCGGCGAGAACGACAAGCTTTCCCGTCAGCTCATCGTAGAGCAGTACCTCGGCTTCCTCGGCGCAAAGATCGATCCGGAGCGCAACAACGTACGCGGTAAGGAGGCTCTGATCTCTGCAGACGATTCGAAGGTTAAGATCTTCCTGATCCCGACCAACGAGGAGCTCGCGATCGCAAGAGATACACTTCGTCTCGTAGAGGCTCAGTAATTTAAGTATTCAGATTTGCTTTTTCGAGGGCCTGGATGAAATCCAGGCCCTTTTCAGTGGTGGTTTTCAGATCAGGGGACCCGGCTTGATTTCACACGGTCTCTGCGTATGGCCACTGCTGCCGGCCCTCCGGGGCCCCCTGCTGTGAAATTTCTGAAATTTCCACTTGCATTTCATCGCATCTCGTAGTATCCTAACTCGAGTGTGCAATCGTAAAAACCTTCCCGGTTTTTGCTTGACATAAAAAAGCCGTATGGATATAATTACCCGGTATGACGAAGGAGGTGTAAATATGTCAATTTGTCCTAAGAATCATTCATCCAAGGCTCGCAGAGATTCTAGAAGAGCGAACTGGAAGATGGGAAAGATGAACCTTGTTAAGTGTTCGAAGTGTGGTGCTCTTGTTATGCCTCACAGAGTCTGCAAGGCTTGCGGATCTTACAACAAGCGTGAGATCGTAAAGGTTGAGGACTAATCTCCACCGAATAAAAAGAATCAGCGCCTGGAGCATCGCTCCGGGCGTTTCTTTTTGTTCATGATTTCATTTTTGTACATATCTGATTGGTGTAGACAAGAAGCGAAAAACGTGTTACATTTCAAATCGATAATTGTTATTGATTTGACGATTATCCTGTATTTCATTCTGTGAAAGCCGATGCCGGAAGCATCGATATAAGGAGAGACTGCCATGTATTCTATTCGTAATATCACTGAAGATGTTGTTTATGTTGGTGTCGAGGATCGTCGCCTGCACCTGTTTGAGAATATCTTCCCGCTGGACCGCGGTGTGACCTATAATTCCTATGTGATCCGCGACGAGAAGACCGCGCTCCTCGATACCGCGGATGCGACCGTAGCGCAGCAGTTCTTCGAGAACGTGGCGGCGGCGCTTGACGGCCGTACGCTCGACTATCTCATCGTGAACCACATGGAGCCGGACCACTGCGCACTGATCGCCGAGGCACTCCGGAAGTACCCGGAGGCGACCGTCGTGGGCAATGCAAAAACCTTCCAGATGATCACCCAGTTCTTCGCGCTGACGATCCCGGAGGAGCGGAAGCTCGTCGTGAAGGAGGGCGATACCCTTTCTCTCGGAAAGCACCAGCTCAGCTTCGTGATGGCCCCGATGGTGCACTGGCCGGAAGTGATGTTTACCTATGACGCCACCGAAGGCATCCTGTTCTCCGCCGACGCCTTCGGCGTATTCGGCACGAACAACGGCAACATCTTCGCCGATGAGCTGAACTACCAGGCACAGGACTTCGTCGATGACGCCCGCCGCTACTACACAAACATCGTCGGCAAGTACGGCATGCAGGTACAGAACGTTCTGAAGAAGGCCGCCGGCATTGACATCAAGATGCTCTGCCCGCTCCACGGCCCGATCTGGCGTGAGGACCTCGGCTTCATTCTGAACCTTTATGACAAGTGGTCCCGCTACGAAGCAGAAGAGAAGGCCGTCGCTGTCTTCTACAACTCCATCTACGGTAACACCGAGTCGGTCATCAATGCTTTCACCATGAAGCTCGCCGCCCACGGCGTAAAGAACATCAAGGCGTACGACGTATCGAAGACCGACGTCTCCGTGATGATCGCCGAGTGCTTCCGCGTGACGAACCTCGTCTTCGGTGCGACCACCTACAACAACGGCCTCTTCCCGAAGATGGAAAACCTCGTCGCCGACATGAAGGCCCTGAGCGTCCAGAACAAGAAGATCTCCATCATCGAAAACGGTACCTGGGCACCGACCTCCGGCAAGCTCCTGAAGGCCGAGTTCGACACCCTGAAGAACTGCGAGTACATCGGTGACACCCTCACCATCAAGTCCGCC
>JAUNWX010000021.1 GCA_030540075.1 Lachnospiraceae bacterium | reverse complement strand
CCCTGAATAAGAAGTTCCCGGGCATCGAGATCATCTCCCTCATCGAGCCGTCCAGTGTGACAAATCCGGACGGTCCTGCGGCGGCCAATGCAGACGCCATCAAGAACATCACCTCCCACTACCTCGGCGAGACCATCGACATCGCGAAGGGCTTCGAGGATGCCGGTAAGGATGTGAAGGCGACCGTCGCAAAGGATCAGATCAACCAGAACGACGAGGGCAACGACATCACGTCCGATGTCATCCTGTCCGCAATCCAGGCATCCGCTGCCGCTGGTGATCAGAAGGGCGAGACCCAGACCATCCAGCCGCTCGACGAGAAGATCGCAGAGCTGGAGAGCTTTGCGTACATCCCGGCTTCCAACTTCGCGAAGCTGAACGACACCACCTACGAAATCCTCGCAGATTATGTGACCGATGCCGAGGGCAACAAGCTTCAGGGCCTCCTCGGTCTCGACTACGATTATCTGACCGGTGACAATGATGTCTATGTCAGCGTCGATGGCCAGCCGTTCGGTCGCCACACCGTAAAGTTTGACGGTGCCGAGTCCGAGCAGCACATCGTACTCATCAACGACAACTTCACTTCCGCAGATCACGTCACTGTAAAGTTCGCGACCAAGGAAGAAGCCGACACCTTCGCCGGTATGAGCATCTGTGGAAACATTGCCCTCCCGGAGAGCTTCGATAAGTTTGAGACCATGGCGGCAGACGACGAGCTGAGCGCCGAGGATCTTCTCGCAGCTGTTGAGGAGACAAACGCAGACGGTACCCCGGTTCTTCAGCAGGGTGGCGTCATGGAGGAAGGCGATATCGCTGAGGGCGGTCCTGGTTCTGCTGTCGTAGAGGGCGGCGTGCTCGCTCCGCAGGAGACGGTTCCGGAGACCACGAAGTACGAGACCACGAACCCGACCCGTTACAACAGCGAGGGCGTGCTCGAGGAGAAGTACAACGGCGAGTGGTATGAGGTCGAGCTCGACCCTGTCACGGATCCGACCGCAGGCGTATATGCAGCCGGTGTTGATCATCCGGGTGCACAGCCTGCCACCATCGTCGGCAAGAACGCGAAGCGTAAGTCAAAGGCAGCCGGCCCGGCTGGCGACACCGAGGAGACGACGGTAAGCAGCGCAGCTGCTGCAGCCGCAGCCAACGGCACCACCGCTACCCAGGCAGCCGCTGGTACTGCCGGTACCGAAACTGCTGCACAGACCACCGCAGCCGCAGCGGACGCATCCAGCTTCGCAAACCCGGGTGCACAGGTCAAGGCCGCTGGTGACTACAACATCAACGAAACCGATGCAAACGGCAAGGTGATCGCAAGCAACGGCCGCCTCTCCATCAGCAGTGGCGACGATGACGAATAAGTCATAGAGTTTTCAAAAATACGAAATCTAGAACCAACGCGGAGGGCTTTCATCGGTCCTCCGCTTGTTTTTTATTTCGAACAATACATCATCGTACAGAAACGATATTCTTATTAAGATATGTTGAAAGATAAGGACATCCGTGAGCCGCTGTTTGCTTTCCTGGAGGAGAGCTGGGGGCGCATCCGGATCATCGAGGAAAAGAATATGGGCGGGAGCCGTGCGGATGTCATCATGGTGATGCCGGACAGCTTCGTGGGGATCGAGATCAAGTCGGATGCTGATACCTACACGCGGCTCGCGGGGCAGGTCGAGGACTACGACCGTTACTTCGACATGAACATCATCGTCGTCGGCACGCGGCACGCGATGCACGTCGAGGAGCATGTGCCGGCGAGCTGGGGGATCATCACCGTCGAGGAGGTCGAGGGGCGCGCGGATTTCTACGTCCTGCGCCGCCCGAAGCCGAATCCGGGGATCGATCCGGCGCGGAAGCTGAGCCTTCTCTGGCGTCCGGAGCTGCAGCACATCGTGGCTCGGCACCTGAAGCATAAGTACGAGCGCATCTCGAAGAAGGACGTCATCGCGAAGATCATCGCGGGCGTGCCGTATGAGATGCTCCGCCTCGAGATGTCGGAGGAGCTGTTCGAGCGCGACTACACCCGCATCTTCGACGAGATCAACCAGTTCCGCGTCGAGCGCGAGGGGAAGAAGCCACGCCGCCGACGTCGTCAGCTGCACGCGAAGCTTCATCCGGCCAATGCCTCCGACGCAGCTTCGTCACCGTCACCGGAGGCCTCCGGCACCGAAAAGCCGAAGCGCGCCGGTGCGATACGGACGGCCCGTCGACGTAAGCCGAATCTTCACGTGAAGCATGTCGTGAAGGGGCGGAAGAACAAAAAATAATTTTAGGGGGAAATCCATGGGAAGCTTTTTCGTGGCGGCGAACGCCGTCGTACCGTTTATTTGTTATATGTCGTACGGATATCTGATCCGTCACCTGGGCTTCGGCGATGAGGCGTTCTACAAGCGTCTGAACCAGATCGTCTTCAAGGCCTTCTTCCCGCTCATGATGTTCAACAGTCTCTATAATTCGAAGGCGGATTTCCAGACGAATACGAAGCTGGCGCTGACGGCGGTGGCGATTCTGCTGGTCGCGATCCTGCTCAGTGTGCTGCTGACGCCGCTGTTCGTGAAGGAAAACCCGCAGCGAGGTGTCGTGGCGCAGGCGACCTGGCGGTCCAACACCCTGATGTTTGCATTGCCCCTCGCCGTCAGCATGTACGGCGACGAGGCGGGCTCGCTGGCGTCCATCGTGATCGCGTGCTGCGTGCCGATCTACAACGTCGCGGCGGTATTCATCCTCGAGTACTTCCGGCGGACGGAGGGAGAGAAGACGAGTGGCGCGAAGATGCTTCGGAACATCCTCACGAATCCGCTGATCATCGGTGCCATCGCCGGCCTCGTGTTCCGGGCACTGCATATCCCGCTTCCGGCCTGCATCCTGAAGCCGATCAAGTCGATTTCCGATATGACCTCGCCGCTCGCAATCTTCATCTGCGGTGCGACGCTGGCACTTCCGAACATCCGGAAGAATATAAAGATTATCTCGATCTGCACCGCGCTGAAGCTCATCGTTCTGCCGGCGATTGTCACGACGATCTCCTATATGCTCGGCTTCCGTGACATCGAGCTCTTCATCCTCTTCTCGCTGTATGCGACGCCGCTTGCGAACGCGATCTTCCCGATGAGCCAGAGCATGGGCGGCGACGGCGAGCTCGCCGGGGAAATGCTGGCGATCAGCACCGTGAGCTCCATGTTCACGATCTTTCTCTGGATCATCGCCCTGAATTCCTTCGGTGTGTTCTGATCATAATCAAATATCATCATCTACGACAAAGCCCCGGTGGGCTGATCTCGGAAGAATAGTACTTCCGGGACCGGCCCGCCGGGGCTTTTCTGCATCGTAGGCATGATGTGACCGGAAAATGCACATCATGCCTGCTTTTTCAATCGATTTTATAGGCATGATGTCCATAAATCGGGGACATCATGCCTACGGTTCAACTGGAATTTGAGTCATTTCCGTAGGCATGATGAAGATTTAAAGCGCTTACCGTGCCTGCAGTTGAACATTCCTAAGCAAAAAACATGTCATATTGATATGCTGAATATATCAAATATACAGTTTACATATAATATGAAGCGACTACAATAAGCATCGAGATGAGAGGCGTTTATGCTGTCTATGATCTTTCCAAAAGAAGATAAGTCAGAGCTTTTGAGAGGTGTTTATGATGTCTACGATTTTTCCGAGAGAAGATAAGTCAGAGCTTTTGTTTAAGAAGATTCTGGAGGATGAGGATGCCTGTGCGCGGCTGTCTGAGACCTTTTACGGTGCCATCGATCCGGATCAGACGATGGTGGGTGGCTATCTGAAGCCGCAGGAGTTTGCAAAGGCGCTGTTTGATGCCTACACGAACCGGGATCTGTCGGCACTGCTGATGGCGCTGACGCAGAACAGTATGTTTGATCTGCTGCGGAATTCCTATCTGGCACCGTTCCGCTTTAACGAGGATGGCAAGGAGAATCCGATCATCCTGACGGATGATGACGGAAACCTCCGTAAAGATCTCGACGTCGAAGTGCCGGAGGCAGATTACGAACGTTTCCATCGTGAGTTCCGTCACATGGAGGACTGTAAGATGTACCTCGCGCATGGTTGCCGGCTGAACCACGCCTATGACGAAAACACCATGGATGTCGTCGAGATGAAGTCCTTCGACCACTATGGCGTGCTGCTCATCTATGATCTGCCGGATACGGTGAAGCAGCAGGAAACGGAAGCGCAGGCTTATGCGGCGGTGCTCGACATCGTACTGAAGCTTCAGAGGGAGCTGCCGACGGCAACCGTCTACTATGGTCAGGATGTCGTGAAGGAAGGAGAGCGCGGCTATGATGAGCTCGGCGTGTTCCTTCATAAGCATCTGCTGAAAAAGAATTTCGACCGGAATCTCGCGACGGTCACGAAAATCCTGCACAGTTAAGGAAAAATCTGCTTTTTTCGTGCTGCGCCACTGAAATCATCCGTGGCCGCATCCGCGAAGCATGGATCATCTGCGCTGGCCCCGTCGGCCATCGAAGAAGAGAAGATCGGCTGCTGTATGGCAGCAGAGGGATAGAGGGAAAAGAGGTGCTTCTGTCATGGAGCTGGAAGCTGCTTTACGAAATCACATGGAGGTGCACTGGATGGAGTACACCGCGGATGACGCGGATATCCCCATCACGGAGGCAAGCCTGATCGAAAAGTCGGCCATCATCGGCCGCTGTGGCCTCGAGCTTCTGTCCTGCGGCACCGGAGCGTGGCGGGTGCGGAGCTCGATGAACACGCTGTCACGAGAGCTCGGGGTGACCTGCACTGTAGACATTGGCCTCATGTCGCTCACGTATAACTGCTTCGATGGCGAGGAGTGCGTGTCGCAGTCGCTCTGCCTCACGAACACCGGCGTCAATACCTCGAAGCTGAACCGTCTCGAACAGTTCGTCGCGGACTTCCCGACGAAGGGCATCTTCATGACTGGCTCAGAGCTTCACGCAGCGCTTGACGACATCGAGCATATTCATGGGCTGTATAGTCCAGCGAAGCTCGGCCTCGCGGCGGCGCTCGCGTGCGGTGGATTCACCTTCCTGCTGGGCGGCGGTCTGCCGGAAATGCTGCTCGCCTTCTGTGGCGCGGGCATCGGCAATGCGGTCCGCTGCAAGCTGATCAAACACCATTATACGCTCTTTATGAATGTCTCGGTCTCGGTCGCCGCGGCCTGCCTGACCTACACGATCCTTCTGCGGCTCGCGCAGCTGCTGTTCGGACTGGCACCGATCCATGAAGCCGGCTATATCTGTGCGATGCTCTTCATCATCCCGGGCTTTCCATTCATCACCAGTGGCATCGACCTCGCGAAGCTCGATCTCCGGAGCGGCCTCGAGCGCCTGAGCTACGCGCTCATCATCATCCTCGTCGCTACGCTGTCGGCCTGGATCATGGCCCTCCTGTTTCATCTCTGCCCGCTGGACTTCGAGCCGCTCGGGCTCAATGCAGGCGAGCTGATCGTCTGTCGCCTTCTCGCGAGCTTCTGTGGCGTCTTCGGA
The DNA here is from genome assembly GCA_030540075.1 of Lachnospiraceae bacterium. GTDB lineage: Bacteria > Bacillota > Clostridia > Lachnospirales > Lachnospiraceae > Oribacterium. The sequence goes on along the minus strand of JAUNWX010000021.1, from coordinate 30,940 downwards.
TTCTCTATCATGTTTAACAGCCCGCTGCCACTTGCGGTGACAGCCGCCTGTATCGGTGCGGTTGCAAATACTTTTCGGCTCGAGCTCGTGGATTTCGCTGCGATTCCGCCTGCGGCCGCTGCATTCTGTGGTGCGGCGCTGTCTGGGCTTCTCGCCTCTTTCCTGAAGACCCGTGTCGGCTATCCGCGTATCGCACTCACCGTGCCGGCCATCGTCATCATGGTACCGGGACTCTACTTTTATAAGGGCATTTATAACCTCGGCATCATGTCCCTCAGCGAATCCGCCTCCTGGCTTGCCTCCGCCATCCTCATCATCATGGCGCTGCCCCTCGGCCTCATCTTCGCAAGGATTCTCAGCGATAAGTCATTTCGTTACTGCACGTAAACGTCAACTGTTCAGACCGGCGAGGGAACCCGGCTTGATTTCACAGGGTCTCTGCGTATGGCCTCCGTTGCCGGCCTTCCGGGTCCCATGCCTGAACGGTTACAAATGTAAGAAATTCTCAGATGAATGAGAGGTTTTTCGCGTTGACTGTGAAAAACCTCTTTTCTATAATGATAGCTGTATGTGTTAAAATTTTACCACGCGTGCGCGGATATCGGAGCTTTTCTTGTGCTGAAAGCCCATGTTTCGTGGGATTTCGGTGCTTTCGGGAGCCGGTACCATGGACGACCGCGGCGGCAAGGAGGAAAAGATGGATCTTTCGTACAAGGAGAATGCGCTGAAGGCATTTGAGGAGAAATTTGGTGATACGAATGGCGTGAAGTGTTACTTCGCACCGGGCCGTGTCAATCTGATCGGTGAGCATACGGACTACAATGGTGGTCACGTTTTCCCGTGCGCACTGACCATCGGTACCTATGCAGCTGCACGTCGTCGTGAGGACCGCACGCTTCGTTTCTACAGCGTGAACCTGAGCAGCAACGGTGTGATTGAGACATCGCTCGATGCGTTCACCCCGCTGAAGGAAGAGCGCTGGATCACCTACCCGATGGGTGTGATGTGGGCGTTTGAGAAGCGTGGCTTCAAGCTCGAGAGCGGACTCGACATCGTGGTCAACGGTAACATCCCGAACGGCTCTGGCCTCAGCTCCAGTGCCTCCCTCGAGGTGCTGACCGGCTTTATCATCCGTGATCTTTTCGGCTTCACAGATGTCACAAACGTAGATCTCGCCCTGATCGGCCAGGACGCCGAAAACAACTACGCCGGCATGAACTGCGGTATCATGGATCAGTTCGCGAGTGCGATGGGTAAGAAGGACAACGCCATCTTCCTCGACTGCGCGACGCTGAACTATGAGTACGCACCGGTCGTGCTCGATGGCATGAAGCTCGTCGTGACCAATACCAATAAGAAGCATAAGCTGGTCGGCTCCGCCTACAACGATCGCCGTCGTGAGTGCGAGGAGGCACGCGAGATCCTCGCGAAGGAGTGCGGCATCCAGACCCTCGGTGATCTGTCCAATGCTGACTTCGAGGCACATAAGGCCGCCCTCACGGATCCGATCGTCCAGAAGCGTGCGATGCATGCGGTTTATGAAAACAACCGGGCCATCGAGGCCGTAGCAGATCTCAAGGCCGGAAACATCGAGGCGTTCGGAAAGCTCATGAATGCATCCCATGTCTCTCTCCGTGATGACTTCGAGGTCAGCTGCGAGGAGCTCGACGTACTCGTCGAGGAAGCTTGGAAAGTGCCGGGTGTCATCGGCTCCCGTATGACCGGTGGCGGCTTCGGCGGCTGCACCGTCTCGATCGTAAAGGACGACGCCATCGAGACCTTCGAGAAGCAGGTCGGCGAGGCATATAAGAAGCGCATCGGCTATGACTGCACCTTCTATGTGGTCAGCATCGGCGATGGCCCTTCCATTATTTAATTAAAAGAGGAGGAAATATTATGACTATTCTTGTAACAGGTGGTGCTGGATATATCGGAAGCCATACATGTGTGGAGCTTCTGAACGCGGGCTATGATGTGGTCATCATCGATAACCTGTATAACTCGAATCAGAAGGCGGTAGACCGGATCGAGGAGATCACCGGGAAGAAGGTGAAGTTCTATCCGGATGATATGATGGATCGTGCAGCGGTGAAGCGTGTGTTCGATGAGAATAAGATCGATGCGGTCATTCACTTCGCAGGTCTGAAGGCGGTCGGTGAGTCTGTGCATAAGCCAATTGAATACTATCGCACGAACATCGGTTCCACGCTGAACCTCACGGACGAGATGCGTGCGCATGGCTGCAAGAACATCATTTTCTCGAGCTCGGCGACCGTGTACGGCGATCCGGCGGAGATTCCGATCACGGAGAACTGCCCGAAGGGTACCTGCACGAATCCGTATGGCTGGACCAAGTGGATGCAGGAGCAGATTCTGACGGATATTCATACCGCGGATCCGGAGTGGAATGTCATCCTGCTTCGTTACTTCAATCCGATCGGTGCGCACAAGTCCGGTCTCATCGGCGAGGATCCGAAGGGTATCCCGAACAACCTGCTTCCATACGTGGCACAGGTAGCGATCGGCAAGCTGCCGGAGATCAATGTTTTCGGTAACGATTATGATACACCGGATGGCACGGGCGTGCGTGATTACATCCATGTCGTGGACCTCGCACGTGGTCATGTGAAGGCCATCGAGCGTTTCGCGAAGAAGGATGGTGTGTTCATCTGCAATCTCGGCACCGGCCACGGCTACTCGGTACTGGATGTCATTCATGCGTTCGAGAAGGCCTGCGGCAAGGAGCTTCCGTATGTGATTCGGGAGCGTCGTCCGGGCGACATCGCGACCTGCTACTCGAGCCCTGCGAAGGCAGAGAAGGAGCTCGGCTGGACTGCGGAGTATGATCTTGAGGATATGTGCCGCGATTCCTGGAACTGGCAGCAGAAGAATCCGAACGGATATAATTCCTGATTTAATGCAATGGCCCGGAGGGCCGTCAACAGAAACACAGTACTCCGAGGCCGGTAAACTCTAAGCCGGGGACCCTAAGCGGCACTAGGCCCTCTGCAATCACTGAGTTTTCTTTATGAAAACTCAGCGTTGCAGAGGGTGCTAAGGAAAATAGTACCAAGTGCCGCTAAGGGGACCCGGCTTGATTTTACACGGCCTCTCCGTATGGTTTCTGTTGTCGGTCCTCCGGGACCTTGATTGAACTGTTTCTATTTACGTTATGAAATGTTTTACATGAGGGAGATGGAATGATGGATGTACAGGTGGCTGTAAAGGATCTGGTGGCGTATGCGCTGAAGACGGGGCTGATCGAGGAGGCGGATATCATCTGGGCGTTGAATACGGTGACGCTGGAGCTGGGCATCACGGAGGTGACGGCGACGCGGGAGGATGTGATCGCGGAGGCCGGGAGCATTGCCTTCGATGAGACGGAGGCGAGCGAGGATCAGAAGGTGAATGCGCTGGGCATGGTGTCGGATGGTACGTACCTGGAGAATGTGCTGGCTGCGCTGGATGATTATGCGGTGGAGCACGGTCTCACGGGTGGTGATTCGGTGGTTTATCGTGATCTGTTCGATACGAGTCTGATGGGTGCATTGACGCCGCGTCCTTCCGAGGTGCAGGCACGGTTTGCGAGTCTCTATGAGGAGAGTCCGAAGGAGGCGACCGACTGGTACTACACGTTCTCGCGGGATACGGACTACATCCGTCGCTATCGTGTGAAGAAGGATGTGAAGTGGCAGACGCACACGGAGTACGGCGACCTTGACATCACGATCAATCTGTCGAAGCCGGAGAAGGATCCGAAGGCGATCGCGGCGGCGGGCAAGGCGAAGCAGACGGGCTATCCGAAGTGCCAGCTCTGTCATGAGTGCGAGGGCTACAGTGGTCGTGTGGACTATCCGGCGCGTGAGAATCATCGTATCATTCCGATCGAGATCCAGGGCGCGGAGTGGGGCTTCCAGTATTCGCCGTACGTGTACTACAACGAGCACTGCATCGTGCTGAATGCGGCGCACACGCCGATGAAGATCGATAAGGCGGCGTTCCGGAAGCTGTTTGATTTCGTCGCGCAGTTCCCGCACTATTTTGTCGGGTCCAATGCTGACCTTCCGATCGTGGGTGGCTCGATCCTTGCACATGAGCACTTCCAGGGTGGTCACTATACCTTCGCGATGGCGAAGGCACCGGTGGAGCGGACGTTTACGGTTCCGGGCTTCGAGGATGTCGAGGCGGGCATCGTGAAGTGGCCGATGAGCGTCATCCGTCTGAGCGGTCCGGATACGGCACGGCTCGCGGAGCTTGCGGATCGTATCCTCACGAAGTGGAGAGGCTACACGGATGAGAGCGCGTTTATCTTCGCAGAGACCGAGGGCACGCCGCACTCGACGATCACGCCGATCGCACGCAAGGTGGGCGAGCAGTTCCAGCTTGATCTCGTGCTCCGGAACAACATCACGACGGAGGAGCATCCGCTTGGTGTCTTCCATCCGCATGCAAAGCTGCATCATATCAAGAAGGAGAACATCGGCCTCATCGAGGTCATGGGTCTCGCGGTGCTGCCAAGCCGTCTGAAGGGCGAGATGGCAGACCTCCGCGAGGCGATTCTCGCTGGAAAGGATCTTCGTGCGGATGAGGCGCTCGCGAAGCATGCGGACTGGGTTGACGAGTTCCGCGCGAAGTATGCGGCGCAGGGCGTGCAGCTCACGGAGGAGAACCTCGAGGGGATTCTCCGCGATGAGATCGGTATCGTCTTCATGCAGGTGCTCGAGGACGCCGGCGTCTACAAGCGCACCGCCGAAGGCCAGGCCGCGTTCGATCGCTTCGTAAAGTCGATTTAAATCAACAGTCAGGTTGAAACCCGGAGGGGCAGCAACGGAGGTACAGTACTCCGAGACCGGTTCAATCTAAGCCGGGGACCCTAAGCGGCACTAGGCCCTCTGCAATCGTCGAGTTTTCTTTATGAAAACTCGACGTTGCAGAGGGTGCTAAGGAAAATAGTACCAAGTGCCGCTAAGGGGACCCGGCTTGATTTCACACGGTCTCTACGTATGACCTCCGTTGCTGCCCCTCCGGGTCCCCAACACAGCCACACTGTTATGGCTTTTCTGCCGGAAGCGTTGCAATAATTAAAATTGAATCGGCTTTTTTACTCAAATTCAGTATAATAGAGACGATAATGCTCGGTTGTCTGTAAGATAGCGGGAATTATCGTCTCTGTTTTATTCTGAAATCATTACAGAAGGGGAGCGTATGAAAGATGGGAAAAAGGGAATCCTGAGAGCGATTCCGATGTTTTTATGTGTGGGTGTGGCTTGCTGTGCGCTGCAGTCGTTTTACCGGGTGTCGGAGCAGGAGCAGGCGGTGGTGACGCGTTTTGGGAAGGTCAATGATATCAAGACCGCGGGTATGTACTTTAAGGTTCCGTTTATCGACCAGGTGCAGAAGGTGGATACGACGACCTATGGTATGCCGATCGGTTACACGATCACGAACGAGCGGAATGGTGAGAATCCAGACTATGAAACAAACAGTGATTCGCTGACCATCACCTCGGATTTTAATCTCGTCAATACGGATTTTTATCTCGAGTATAAGGTGTCGGATCCGGTCAAGTATCTCTATAATTCGAGCGAGCCGGTCCGCTTCATCTCGAACATGGCGGCCGCGGCGATTCGTTCGACGGTGTCGGATTTTACGGTGGACGATGTCATGACGACGGAGAAGTCGAAGATCCAGGCGGAGGTGCGGGATCAGCTGACGAGGTCGCTGGAGGAGGCAGATATCGGGATTCAGATCGTGAATCTGTCGATTCAGGATGTGGAGCCGCCGACTTCGGATGTCGTTGCGGCCTTCAAGTCGGTCGAGACGGCGAAGCAGGAAGCGGATACCACGATCAATAAAGCGAGGCAGTATAAGTCAGAGCAGATTCCGGCCGCAGACGCAACGGCCGACAGCATTGTCCAGAAGGCAGAAGCGGAGAAGGAAGCGAGAATTGCGGAAGCAAGCGGACAGGTCGCCCGTTTTAACGCGATGTACGATCAGTACAAGCTGAATCCGCTGATTACGAAGAAGCGGATTTTCTATGAGGCGATGGAGGATGTGCTGCCGGAGCTCAAGGTGATCATCAGTGATGGCAGTACGCAGACGATGATGCCGCTGGAGAGCTTCGCGGATATCTCGGTCGAGGCTGCGGATGGAGGTGACGAGAATGGAAAATAATGAGAAGAAGGAAGCGCTCGAGCGCGTGAAGAAGGCGGTGAAAAATGTCGTCACCGTGATCGTGTCCTGCGCGGTTTTCCTGGTCGTCCTGCCGCTGCTTTCGAGGGGCGTGTTTTATTCGGTGTCGGAAAATCAGTACGCGGTCGTAACGCGTTTCGGAAAGATCGTGGATGTCAAGGATGCCGCCGGCTTATATACGAAGATGCCGGTGGCCGACAACATCCGTTTCGTGACGAAGGCGATGCAGCTCTATGATGTGAAGCCGTCCGATGTCATCACGAAGGATAAGAAATCGATGATTGCGGATAACTACATCGTCTGGAAGATTACGGATCCGACGAAGTTCATGCAGACCCTGAACGGGTCGACGAGTGGGGCAGAGGACCGTGTCGGCGTGGCGGTATACAATGCCACGAAGAATATCATTTCCTCGATGAGCCAGGATGATATCATCGCTGCGCGTGGCGATAAACTGACGGATATGATCACCAGCGAGGCGAATTCGGATATCGGCGGATACGGCATCGTGATCACGAAGGCGGAGATCAAGGCCCTCGATCTGCCGGATGATAATAAGGATGCGGTCTATCAGCGCATGATTTCGGAGCGTGAAAACATCGCAGCTTCGTATACCGCGGAGGGCGCCGCGAAGGCCCAGAAGATCCGAAACGAGACCGATAAGGAGGTTTCCATCCGGAAGGCGGAAGCAGAGAAGCAGGCCGCGGAGCTCTCCGGTGAAGGCGAGGCGAAGTATATGGAGATCCTCGCGGACGCCTATAATACCGAGGAGAAAGCCTCCTTCTATAACTATATCCGCTCCGTCGAAGCCATGAAGAAATCCCTGAGCGGAAGCGGAGACAAGACCATCATCCTCGACAAGGACTCGGAGCTCGCCCGCATCCTGTATGGAGATATCCACTGAGTGAGGTTTCATATTTTAGAAGAGTGCAGCCGGGGTGAATTCTTTCACCTCCCGGCTGATTTTTACGGGACGCCTGTCGGGCGTCTCTTTTTGTAGCCCTCCGGGGTTCTTGCATAAAACGTATGATCTATGGTATTATTTTATAGATTAGGCCTTCGCGGATATAGCTGAGTCCGTGGAGTTAACATAGAAGTTGAAACAGGAGTGTGTATGGCAGAGAAGTATGATGCGTCGAGTATTACTGTCCTCGAAGGGCTGGAGCCGGTCCGTGTGCGACCGGGTATGTACATCGGTTCGGTGGGCACGCGTGGTCTCAATCACCTGATCTACGAGATCGTGGATAACTCGGTCGATGAGCATCTGGCAGGATACTGCAGAAATATATGGGTGACACTGACGGCGGATGGCGCATGTACGGTGCGGGACGACGGTCGTGGTATTCCGGTCGGGATGCACCAGAAGGGCGTGTCCGCGGAGCGTATCGTCCTGACGACGCTGCACGCGGGTGGAAAGTTCGACGATAAGGCATACAAGACCTCCGGTGGTCTCCACGGCGTCGGCTCGTCCGTGGTCAATGCTCTCTCACAGATGATGCGCGTGCGGGTCTATCAGGGCGGAAAGATCTACGAGGACTCCTACGAGCGCGGAAAGCCGACGACGGAGCTCGTGAACGGCCTGCTTCCGGTGGTCGGAAAGACGAAGGAGACCGGTACGGAGATCAGCTTCATCCCGGATCCGGAGATCTTCGAGAAGACGCGTTTCAAGGAGGAGTGGCTGAAGTCCCGCCTTCACGAGACCGCCTACCTCAACCCGGAGCTGACGATCCACTATGCGGATCAGCGTGGCGAGGTGCCGGAGACGATCGAGTACCATGAGCCGGAAGGTATCATCGCCTTCGTAAAGGAGCTCAATAAGGACAGCGAGCCGGTGACCCCGGAGATCTACTTCCGCGGAGAGTGCGAGGGCACGACCCTCGAGTGCTGTATTCAGTTCTGTGATAATTTCGAGGAGAACATCCTCGGTTTCTGTAATAACATCTTCACCCAGGAGGGTGGTACGCACATCGTGGGCTTCAAGACGAAGTTTACACAGCTCATCAACAGCTACGCGCGCCAGCTCGGGATCCTGAAGGAGAAGGATGCGAACTTCACCGGTGCGGATACCCGTAACGGTATGACCGCGGTCATCGCCATCAAGTTCCCGGACCCGATCTTCGAGGGGCAGACGAAGACGAAGCTCGCGAGTGCGGATGCCGCGAAGTATGTGCAGAGCATCGTCGATGCGGAGCTGCAGCATTACTTCGATCGTAATGTCGAGGTGGTGAAGGCCATCATCGGCTGTGCCGAGAAGTCCGCAAAGATCCGTCGCGCCGAGGAGAAGGCGAAGACGAACATGCTGAGCAAGTCGAAGTATAGCTTCGACTCGAACGGTAAGCTCGCGAACTGCATCTCGAAGGACCCGGAAAAGTGTGAGATCTTCATCGTCGAGGGTGATTCGGCGGGCGGCTCTGCGAAGACCTGCCGTGACCGTCAGACCCAGGCGATCCTGCCGCTTCGTGGTAAGATCCTGAACGTTGAGAAGGCGTCGATGGATAAGGTCCTCGCGAACGCGGAGATCAAGACCATGATCAACACCTTTGGCTGCGGCTTCTCCGAGGGCTACGGCAATGACTTTGACATCTCGAAGCTGCGCTACAACAAGATCATCCTGATGACGGATGCCGACGTCGACGGTTCGCACATCGACACCCTGCTGCTGACCTTCCTGTACCGCTTCATGCCGGACCTCATCCGCGAGGGACATGTCTACGTGTCGATGCCGCCGCTCTACCAGGCGATCCCGCACAGCAAGAAGGAAGCGTCCGAGTACCTCTACGACGAGGCGGCGCTCACGAAGTATCAGAAGAAGCACAAGGCCGGCTCCTATGACCTGAAGCGCTTCAAGGGTCTCGGTGAGATGAACCCGGAGCAGCTCTGGGAGACGACCCTGAACCCGGAAAACCGCGTGCTGAAGCGCGTGGAGATTGAGGACGGCCGCATGGCCTCCGAGGTGACGTCAATGCTGATGGGCTCCGACGTAGGACCGCGCCGCGACTTCATCCACGACCACGCGAATGAAGCGGTTATTGATTCCTGATCACACAGGGGACCGCCCTAAACTCGGGCTTTGGATGCCCGAGTTTAGCCCTTCGGGCACAGAGCACAGCTCTGTGGGATATCGTTTCGGAGTTTGTCTGATACAAACTCCTACACTCCTTGTGATGCCCCCGGGCGGCGAGGCCGTTTTGCCGCTATTGCGGCAAAATCAAACGACAATGCCCGCGCCGCAGGCGCATCAAATGGCATTGTCTCCTTATAACATAAATGAAGGATATATATGGCTGAACAGATTTTAACAACTGAATTTTCCGAGGAGATGCAGAAATCCTACCTCGATTACTCGATGAGTGTCATCACCTCGCGTGCGGTACCGGACATCCGTGACGGACTGAAGCCGGTACAGCGGCGCGTGCTCTATGACATGAACGAGCTGCACGCAAACCACGATCGCCCGACTTACAAGTCGGCGCGTATCTGTGGTGATACGATGGGTAAGTACCATCCGCACGGTGACTCCTCGATTTACGACACCCTGGTCGTCATGGCGCAGGATTTCAAGCGCATGCAGCCGGTGGTGCATGGCCAGGGTAACTTCGGTTCCATCGAGGGCGACTCCGCAGCCGCACCGCGATACACCGAGGCGAAGCTCGAGAAGTTCACGGATGACTGCATGCTGGCGGACATCGACACGATGGTGCCGTTCCAGCCGAACTACGACGAGACCCTGCAGGAACCGGTGGTGCTGCCGGCACGTATTCCGTACTTCCTGCTGAACGGCTCCGAGGGTATCGCGGTCGGCATGACGACCTCCACCCCGAGCCACAATCTCGGCGAGATCATTGACCTCATCCTCGCGTACCTCCGCAACCCGGCGATGGAGACCGCAGACATGATGCAGTACCTGAAGGGACCGGATTTCCCGACCGGCGGCATCATCGCGAACAAGTCCGAGCTCGTTGACATTTACCGCAGCGGCACGGGCCGCCTCAAGCTCCGCGGAAAGCTGCAGTTCGAAAAGAAGGAGGGCCGTTCCGACCGCGATAAGCTCGTCGTGACTGAGATTCCGTACACGATGATCGGCCAGGGCATCATGAAGTTCATGCAGGATGTCGCGCAGCTCGTCGAGGACAAGATCCTTCCGGAGATCATCGACATCTCGAACCAGTCCGACAAAAACGGTATCCGCATCGTGCTCGAGCTGAAGGCCAATGCTGACATCGAGCGCATCGAGAATATACTGTATAAGAAAACGAGACTCGAGGATACCTTCGGCGTGAACATGCTGGCCATCCACGAGGGACGGCCGGAGACCATGACGCTCCGGGGCATCCTGAAGGCCTATCTTAAGTTCCAGTACGAGATCCTCACGAATAAGTACCAGAACCTGCTCGAGAAGGAGCTCGCACGTAAAGAGATCCAGGATGGTTTAATCAAGGCCGTCGACCTGATCGACGCCATCATTGCCCTTCTCCGGAACTCGAAGAGTCCGACCGACGCGAAGCAGGCACTCATGAACGGTGAGATCACGGGCATCAAGTTCCGTGAGCGGGACCGTGAGTTCATGTCGACGATCGAGACCTTCCACTTCACGGAGCGGCAGGCACAGGCGATCCTCGATATGCGTCTCAGCAAGCTCATCGGTCTCGAGCTGATCGAGCTGAAGAAGCAGCACGCGGAGACCCTGCGAAATATCAAGGAGTACCGCGGGATCCTGGGCAGTCGCGAGCGTATGAACGAGGTGCTGTCCGAGGACCTCATGATGATCAAGGCCGCGTATGCCGTGCCGCGACGCACCCTGCTCGAGGATGGCAAGGAAGCCGTCTTCAACGAGAACGAGGTGCAGGAGATCAGCTGCTACTACATCCAGGACAAGTTCGGCTACTGCAAGCTCATGGATGAGGCAACCTACCAGCGAAATCAGGAAGCCGTCGAGTCGGACAACCGCTTCGTGCTGAAGTGTAAGAACACGGATCGCGTGCTGCTGTTCACCGACAAGGGCAACATGCACCAGATCAAGTGCCAGGATGTGCCGCTCGGAAAGTTCAAGGATAAGGGCGTGCCGATCGACAACATCAGTAAGTACAACGCGAACCAGGAAGAGATTATCTATGCCAATGTGAAGTCCGCCCTGGCCGGGAAGACTCTGATCTTCGCGACGAGATACGCGATGGTGAAGCTCGTCGAGACCTCGGAGTTCGAGACCGCGAACAAGCTCGTCGCTGCGACGAAGCTGGGCGAGGGCGATCAGCTGATCGAGATCCGCGAGATGGCCTACGAAACCGACATCGTCTTCGAGACGCATGACGGCTACTTCCTCCGCTGCTCGCTGAGCGATATCCCGCTCCAGAAGAAGAACAGCAAGGGCGTCATCGGCATCAAACTCGGCAAGTGCGACACCCTCGAACACTTCTACCTCCTCGGCACCGAGCCGGTGGAGATCAGCTATCGGAAGAAGCCGCTCAGCCTGAGCCGCCTGAAGCTCGCCGGCCGCGCCGGAAAAGGCACGAAACACTGATTACGGGGATTCTGCCCCATATGATGCATCTGGTATAGAGTTCCTGTATATCTTCGAGATGTTCGTCAATAAGGTAATGTCCCTTTGGCACTTGAAATATTCGCTCCCTCCTGCCGCCCACCCTATCCAAGTGACGATGACGATAGGTATTGGCCCCACCCTTCGCGGCAGTCGGGAGCTTGTTGAAATTTAATCACTATTAGTATTGCAAAACAAATGTTTTTGTATTAGTATTATATACACAAGATAGTTTACAGTTTGTGCTATCGATACATATGATAAGGAGGTGGTTGTATGGCAACTTCAAGTATTACGAAGAGTTTTGTTATATCTGGGGAAAAGCAGGTAGAGAGCTTTGTTGAAGCAATCGAGAAGTCTGCTAATAATCGCCCAGTACGTCATCAGCTTTCTGTAAAACAGATTAAAGGTGAAGCGGACCTCAGAAAATTCATGGAAGCGAGGAAGAGAACGAGTGGCGGTCAGAGATGATTATACGATCATCAACATTCGTGAGTATCTTGCCCTAGGTAGTGATGAAGACGTCGGAGAGCCTGCATTGATCAGAATGCTCTCCGATTTTTTTTGTCCTAAAAACCCGGATGTTGAAGGATTTTTAAAGAATAATGCGATTGAGTTTACGAAAAAGAATCAGTCTGTAACTTACTTGGTGTTTTCAAACGACGAAGGCGAACTGATCGGATATTTCAGCATAGCGCTTAAGCCTTTAACAGTGAGAGGCGAAACGGTAAGTAATACAGTGAAAAGAAAACTGTTAAGGATCAGTGAATTGGATGAGAGCTCTCAGACGTACACTATGTCTGCTTATCTGATTGCACAGCTTAGTAAGAATTTTGCAAATGATCGAAACGATAAAATAAGTGGTGCAGAACTTCTTGAATTGGCATGGACCGTTATTGAAGAAATGCAGTATATGGGTGGTGGAACCGTGGCATTTCTCGAAGCCAGTAAGGATGAAAAATTATTGAAGTTTTATAATGAAAATCGATTTTCACAGTTTGATACCAGACAAACGGTTTCTAAAAACAGAGAACCACATGAACTTATACAGCTGTTAAGATTGCTTTGATAGTATATGCTTTCGTTATTGAAAATGGCACCATTAGACGGGAGTTAAGATTGCTATTCAAAATTGTTATATTGCCACGGTGAGCTAAAAGTAATACAATACGGAAACATATACGTATCTATCAAAGCGCATTCAAAAGTGTTGAGGAGACTGAAATGGAAAAGTTAAAGGTTGGTGTTCTTGGTGCGACTGGAATGGTTGGCCAGCGTTTTATCACATTGCTTGTAAATCATCCTTGGTTCGAGCTGACGACGCTTGCAGCGTCCCCGAGATCTGCAGGTAAGACTTATGCAGAGGCCGTAGAAGGCAAGTGGAAGCTGGATATTCCGATGCCGGAGGAAGTGAAGGACATGATCGTCCAGGACGTTTCGAAGGTAGAAGAGGTTGCGAAGGATGTCGACTTCGTTTTTTCCGCAGTGAATATGAAGAAGGACGAGATCAAGGCCATCGAGGAAGCGTATGCGAAGACGGAGACTCCGGTCGTTTCCAACAACTCCGCACACCGCTGGACGACAGATGTACCGATGGTCGTTCCGGAGATCAACCCGGATCACTATCAGCTCATCGAGGCACAGAAGAAGCGTCTCGGCACCACCCGTGGTTTCATCGCCGTAAAGCCGAACTGCTCGATCCAGTCCTACACACCGGCCCTCGCGGCATGGATGCAGTTCGAGCCGTATGAGGTGATCGTTTCCACCTATCAGGCGATTTCCGGTGCCGGTAAGAACTTTGAGTCCTGGCCGGAGATGGAGCACAACATCATCCCGTACATCGGTGGTGAGGAAGAGAAGTCCGAGAAGGAGCCGCTCCGCGTACTCGGCAGCCTCGAGGGCGATCACATCGATCTCATCGATGGCCTCAAGATCTCTGCACAGTGCATCCGTGTACCGATTCTGAACGGTCACACCGCGACGGTCTTCGTCAAGTTCCATAAGAAGCCGACGAAGGAAGAGCTCGTCGAGGCACTCCGCAGTTACCGCGGTGAGCCGCAGGAGCTTGAGCTTCCGTCCGCACCGAAGCAGTTCATCCAGTACCTCGAGGAGGACGACCGTCCACAGGTTTCCCTCGACGTGAACTACGAGAACGGCATGGGCATCTCCATCGGCCGTCTCCGTGAGGACTCTATCTATGACTGGAAGTTCGTCGGCCTCAGCCACAACACCCTCCGTGGTGCTGCCGGCGGTGGCGTAGAAGCAGCCGAGTACCTCGCAAAGAAGGGCTACATCACAAAGAAATAATATTTAGCTGAAGGCTCCGCGTCATGCGGAGCCTTTTCTCTGGTAGAAACAAGCCTGAAAATAGAGTATAATACTTGCAGTTTATGGGCAGTGCTGATGACACGTTTGATCGTCCGGAACCCTGCAGAAGGGTTCGGAGAGAGTAATCGTGATCGGCGATGGATATCTGCCCTGCATTTTCTATAGTGCATCTTCGATGGGAGGGACATGCGATGTCAGTGAAGGAATCAGTGCTTGGAACACTGAAGGATGGCCGTGAGGTGAAGCGATATACGATTACGAATCAGCATGGTACGGAGGCGAGCTTTACAAACCTCGGTGGTACCTGGCTGACGATGTTGGTGCGTGATAAGGACGGAAACATGCGGGATGTGGTGCTGGGCGTCGACCAGGCCGAGCTCCTGCTCGCGAATCCGGGCCACATGGGCGAGCCGGTGGGCCGCAACGCGAACCGTATCGGTCAGGCGGGCTTCGATCTCGGTGGAAAGCATTATGCGCTCGCGGCGAACGACCACGGTGTAAACAACCTGCATTCCGGTCCGGATTACTGGCGAAGCCGCATCTGGGACGCGGATTATGCAGACGCCGGTCTCGGCAGCTACGTGATCTTCTCGCTGCATTCCCCGGACGGCGATCAGGGCTTCCCGGGCGCTGCTGAGGTGGCCGTGACCTATACTCTGACGGAGGACGACGCGCTCGAAATCCACTATCAGGCGACTGCCGACCAGGACACCGTCTTCAACATGACGAACCACGCGTACTTTAACCTGAACGGCTACGACAGCGGCGACGCGATGAATCAGCGTGTCTGGATCAATGCAGACGCTTATACACCAGCCAGCGAGATTTCGATCCCGTACGGTCGCATCGAGCCGGTGGCCGGCACCCCGATGGATTTCACCACCGAGAAGGTGATCGCGCGCGACATCAACGCGGACTTCGATCAGCTGAAGTTTGCGCACGGCTTCGATCATAACTGGGTGCTCAATGACTATGACGGGGACGTACGTCTCGTCGCCTCTGCGTATGCGGAGGAGTCGGGGATTAAGATGTCCGTCTATACCGATCTCGAGGGTATGCAGTTCTATACCGCGAACTTCATGAGCGGTGATTTCGAGGGGAAGAACGGGGCGCACTTCGGCCCACGCCACGCGTACTGCTTCGAGACCCAGCATTATCCGGACTGCCTGCATAAGCCGGAGTGGCCGACCAGCATCGTGAAAGCCGGCGAGGAATACGACACAACGACGATCTACAAGTGGGAGCTTCAGTAAACAGAAGTACTTCTTTTCGAAGCACCCACAGGATATCCACGGGCGGCGCAGAATGTTGCAGCTGTGCTATGCAAAGCAAGCGTATATATGAATACGGATAAGAGAAGCACTATACGCTGCGCGCCGGTTTCTGACAGAAGCCGGCGCTCGTACATGGATCAGTGGGAGGCGAATTGAAGAAATTATTTATCGCAGAGAAGCCGTCGGTGGCGCAGCAGTTCGCGCAGGCGCTCGGGATGAAGAACGTCCGGCGCGGCGACGGCTTCCTGGAAAATGAAGATTATGTGGTGACCTGGTGCGTGGGTCACCTCGTACAGCTCAGCTATCCGGCGGCGTACGATGAGAAGTTCCAGAAGTGGAGCTTCGACACGCTCCCGTTCATCCCGAAGGCGGATGAATGGAAATACGAGGTCAGTAAGAGTACGGCGAAGCAGTTTGCGGTCGTCGCGAAGCAGCTCAACCGTCCGGATGTCGAAACCATCTATATCTGCACCGATAGTGCCCGCGAGGGAGAGTACATCTACCGGCTCGTCGATATGATGGCGGAGGTGCCGAAGGAGAAGGAGCGCCGTCGTGTCTGGATCGATTCCCAGACGAACGAGGAGATCCTCCGCGGCATCCGGGAGGCGAAGCTCGACAGCGAGTATGATCACCTGTCCGCGGCGGCGTTCAGCCGCGCGAAGGAGGACTACCTCATGGGCATCAACTTCAGCCGTGCGCTCTCGCTCAAGTACCGCTACCGGATCAAGCAGCAGCTCGGCATGAAGCCGGAGGAGAAGATGACCGTGGCCGTCGGCCGCGTCATGACCTGTGTCCTCGGCATGATCGTCAAGCGTGAGCAGGAGATCCGAGCCTTCCAGAAGACGACCTTCTACCGTATCCTCGGGGATTTCGCCCTCGGGGAGGGCGCGAAGCTGAGCGCGGACTGGAAGCCGTCGGAGCAGTCGCCGCGCTACAGTCCGACGGACATCTACGACGGCAAGGGCTTCCTGAAGCCGGAGCGCGCCGCTGAATTCATGAAGAGCTTCATGCCGTTTCCGTGTGAGGCGACCGTGACTGGCGTCACGAAGAAGAAGGAAACGAAGAATCCGCCGCTGCTCTATAATCTCGCGGAGCTGCAGAACGACTGCGCGAAGATGTTCAAGATCAGCCCGGATGAGACCCTCGCCATCGCGCAGGAGCTCTACGAGAAGAAGCTGACCACCTACCCGCGTACCGATGCGCGTGTGCTTTCGACCGCCGTTTCGAAGGAGATCGAGAAGAACATCCGCGGCATCGCGAATTACGCACCGGTGGCCCCGCAGGCGCAGGAGATCCTGTCGTCCGGCAGCTTTAAAACCATCGCGAAGACCCGTTACGTCGACGACAAGAAGATCGCCGACCACTACGCGATCATCCCGACCGGTCAGGGCCAGCGCGAGTACCAGTCGCTGAAGCCGCTCTCGAAGAAGGTGTACGAGCTCGTCTGCCGTCGCTTCCTCTCGATTTTCTTTCCGCCGGCGATCTACGAGCGCATCGCGCTGACGATCGACTGCCAGGGCGAGACCTTCAGCGTGGGCTCCCGTGCCTTGAAGGAAGAGGGCTATCTGAAGGTCGCCGACGTACGCCGGAGTGCCGCCCTCGGTGGCGCGTCCCCGGCAGCGGATTCGGCCAATGCAGGCACCACCACGTCGATGGCTTCCACCGAGGCTGCTTCGGCAGCGGGACCGGACGGCGCCACGATGATGTCTTCGGATGGAAGCATTGGCCCGGAAAACGGGGGTGAGAGCGAAGATGAGGGCGACAACCGAAGCCTGAGCGAGGCGCTGCTGAAGCTCCGGAAGGGGCAGAAGCTGCAGCTCGAGACGCTCCGCGTGAAGGAGGGCGAAACCGCGCCGCCGAAGCGCTACACCTCCGGATCGATGATCCTCGCGATGGAGAACGCCGGCAACCTCATCGAGGATGAAGAGCTGCGGGCGCAGATCAAGGGCGCGGGCATCGGCACCAGTGCGACGCGTGCGGGCATCCTCACGAAGCTCGTGGACAACAAATATATCGCGCTGCAGAAGAAGACGCAGGTGCTGTCGCCGACGAAGCTCGGTGAGTACATCGCGTATTATGTGAAGATTTCGGTGCCGCATCTGCTGAATCCGAAGCTGACCGCCTCCTGGGAGATGGGGCTGTCGGAGGTGGCGGACGGCACGATCACCGAGGCCGAGTACATGGAGAAGCTCGAGGACTTCGTCCGCAGCCGGACGGAGAAGATCCGGGCATTATAATAAAAGAAAGAAGAAAATATGAAAAAAGAAGATGTAACGATTGCGGCGATGTATGACCTCCAGTATACGGAGGCAGGGGCGATTTTCGAGGGCCTCACGTATCCGTGGGAGGCGCTTTCGAAGATCCACGATTTTATCGCGGCGTACGGTCCGACGCTTCCGAAGGACGAGTATGACGAGGTGAAGCCGCACGTCTGGGTACATAAGAGTGCGACGGTATTTGAGTCCGCGTACCTCGCGGAGTATATCATCATCGGGCCGGAGACCGAGGTGCGGCAGTGTGCATTCCTGCGCGGGAACATCATGGTCGGAAAGCACTGCGTGATCGGCAACAGCTGCGAGCTGAAAAATGTCGTGATCTTCGACAACGTGCAGGTTCCGCACTATAATTATGTCGGGGATTCAATCCTCGGCTACAAGTCCCACATGGGCGCGGCGTCCCTGACCTCGAACGTGAAGTCGGACAAGAAGCTCGTCGTGGTACACACCGAGGACGGCGACATCGAGACCGGGCTCAAGAAGTTCGGCGCGATGCTGAGCGACCATGTCGAGGTGGGCTGCGGCTCCATCCTGAACCCGGGCACCGTCATCGGCCGCAACACGAACGTCTACCCGCTGAGCTCGGTGCGCGGCTGCGTGGATGCAGACAGCATCTACAAGTCGAAGGGCGAGGTGGAGATCGTCGCGAAGCACTGATTCGTTATCTACCGGCGGATGCCGGAACACATATCAAAGGAGTTTATCATGGAAAATAATTTCGGAGCAAATGTACACATCATGCACCACCCGCTGCTTACGCACAAGATTTCCCTTCTGCGTGATAAGCACACCGGAACCAACGAGTTCCGTCAGCTCGTCGAGGAGATCGCGATGCTGATGGGCTTCGAGGCGCTGTCCGATCTGCCGACGAAGACCGTCGAGCTCGAAACCCCGATCGAGACCGCTGAGGTCGAGATGCTGGCTGGCCGTAAGCTCGCCATCGTGCCGATCCTTCGTGCCGGCCTCGGCATGGTATCCGGCCTGACCGCACTCGTTCCGAGCGCAAAGATCGGTCACATCGGCATGTATCGTGACGAGACCACGCATCAGCCGGTCGAGTACTTCTGCAAGCTGCCGAACCCGATCGAGGAGCGTCAGATCGTCGTCTGTGATCCAATGCTGGCGACCGGTGGCTCCGCTGTCGACGCCATCGACCAGATCAAGAAGCACGGCGGCAAGAAGATCAAGTTCATCTGCATCATCGCGGCACCGGAGGGCGTGAAGCGTCTCGCCGAGGCACACCCGGATGTACAGATCTACGTCGGAAACCTCGACCGCTGCCTGAACGAGAACGCATACATCTGCCCGGGTCTGGGCGATGCCGGCGACCGTATCTTCGGTACGAAGTAAATAGCAGCCTGGCCGCAGTGCCCGGAGGGCAGCCACCGGAAGCACAGTACTGCGAGGACGGAAGAATCTAAAATTGTCCCCCTAAGAACCAGTAGGCTCTCTGCAAACGACTGAGTTTTCTTGAGGAAAACTCAGTGTTGCAGAGAGTGCTAAGGAAAAATTCTCCAACTGGTTCTAAGGGGGACAATTTTGCTTTTTCACGTCCTCTCCGTATGGCTTCCGGTGGCTGTCCTCCGGGATTTGCAAACATATGGCTCAAATGCTCTTCTTGATTAATCGATGTGGATATTCTAAACTAAGGATACTTTTAATGGGATGGCTTAAACAACATCGAGCCCGGACCAAAGGTCCGAGCTCGATGCCGCCAGTGGGACTTGAACCCACACAATGTTACCATTATCAGATTTTGAGTCTGACGCGTCTGCCATTCCGCCATGGCGGCGAGTCCTGTGTTACGCGAGGACAACACACAGAATTTAGCATATAATTGCGAGGTTTTCAAGTCGATTATGACCTGTCTGGAAGCACGGAAGTGCATTTACGATTATCTGAATAACAAGCTGTCGGATGAGAAGCTGCAGGAGTTTATGGAGCATATTTCGGAGTGCGATGAGTGCATGGAGGAGCTGCGGATCACGCATATGGTCTACAGTGGTGTGCAGAAGCTGGATGCGGTGGATGATTCGAATCTGAACATCGACGGGTCCTTCCGGCGACAGCTGTTGGATACGCGCTTTTATCTGTTCCGTATCCACGCGATCCGGATCATCCGGATGGCGGCGGATTCGGTGGTGTTCTGGGCGGTGCTGGTGACGCTGCTTCTGCAGCTTCGGATCTGGTTTCTGTAGCAGGTATTTTCGTGGCTGTCGGATATCGACAGCCGCTTATGACAGCGTCCGGTTCTGATCGTATCGGATGTGAATGGTATATGGTTTCGATCGTTTGAGGAGGAAGAGAGTTGACGGATAAGATTTTACTGATCGATGGACACAGCATCATGTCCCGGGCGTTTTACGGGATCCCGGAGCTGACGAATTCGCAGGGGCTGCATACGAATGCGGTCTATGGTTTCCTGAATATCCTTCTGAAGGTGCTGGATCAGGAGCAGGCGGATCATCTGGCGGTGGCCTTCGATGTGCATGAGCCGACCTTCCGCCACAAGATGTTTGATGCCTACAAGGGGACGCGGAAGCCGATGCCGCCGGAGCTGCACGAGCAGATTCCGCTGATGCAGGAGGTGCTGCGTTCGATGCACATTCCGCTCCTCATGAAGGGTGGCTACGAGGCGGATGACCTCCTCGGTACCATCGCGAAGCGCTGCCAGAAGGAGGGCGTGGAGGTGACGATCGTCTCCGGTGACCGCGACCTCCTGCAGCTCGCGGATGAGAAGATCAAGATCTGTCTGCCGAAGACGGCGAAGGGCGTGACGACGGTCTACAATTACTATCCGGACGATGTGGTGAAGGAGTGGGGCGTGACGCCGCTCGAGTTCATCGACCTGAAGGCACTGATGGGCGACACCTCCGATAACATCCCGGGCGTGCCGGGCCTCGGTCCGAAGTCCGCGGAGTGGATCATCACGAAGTACCATACCATCGAGGCCGCACACGAGGCAGCACTTGCCGGGGACCCGGAGTTCAAGGTGCCGCGGAAGCCGAAGGCCGCGCAGATGCTGATCGATGAGTGGGCGAGTGCCGCGCTGTCGAAGACCCTCGCGACCATCTGCATTGACGCCCCGATCGACTTCGATTACGATGACGCCCGCGTCGAGAACATGTTCAATGCAGACTCCTTCGAGTTTGTGAAGCGGCTGGAGCTGAAGTCGCTCCTAAAGCGCTTCGATGTGTCGAGCCTCGACCTCGCGGCGGAGCAGAAGCTGGATCTGTCGGGCCTCAAGGAGGTTGACGACCCGTACATGGCGCGCATTGCCTTCCGGGACGCGGCGAGTGAGGGCCGGGCCGGCTTCGCCATCGCCGGGGAAGAGCTCTACTTCGCGCTCGACGGTGACCGCAGCTACCATTTTTACGGCTTCGACTGGCAGGAGGAGCTTCGTGCGCTTGCGGAGAAGGACGGTGTGCAGCTGTACACCATGAACCTGAAGCAGGCGCTCTATCACTGTGCCTTCGCGCCGGAGAGCCATGTCTACGACCTCGCGCTCGCGGCCTACGTCATCAATCCGCTGAAGGACAGCTACTGCTACGAGGACCTCGCCCGCGATTTCATGGGCCTCACGCTGCCATCGGAAAAAGAGCTCCGTGACGATCTGAAGGACCGTCCGCATTGTCTGAATCCGTTTACGGGCGACGAGGCCAATGCAGGCGACGGTGCGCAGGTGGCGGGCTTCAACACGGATGCCGACGGCAGCTGTGCGGATCCGGTGGCGTGCACCATGGCGGCGTACAGCGCGATCGTGGCGCTCCGCAGTGCGAAGAAGATTTTCGCGAAGCTGGAGGAGCTCGAGGAGCGGACGCTCTATGAGGAGATCGAGATGCCGCTCGTGTATACACTGTACGACATGCAGCGGGCCGGTATCCTCGTCGATAAGCAGGCGCTCGTCGACTATGGCGTGGAGCTTCGGGCCGGGATCGAGGCGCTGCAGGCGCGGATCTACGCGGAGGCGGGCGAGGAATTCAACATCAACTCGCCGAAGCAGCTCGGGGAGATCCTGTTCGGAAAGCTCGGCATGAAGGGCGGCAAGAAGACGAAGTCCGGTTACTCGACCGCGGCGGATGTGCTTGAGAAGCTCGCCGAGGACCACGAGATCGTGGCGGATATCCTGAATTACCGTACGCTGACGAAGCTGAATTCGACCTATGCGGAGGGGCTCCTGAACTTTATTCAGGCGGATGGGCGCATCCATGGCGAGTTCAATCAGATGGTGACCGCGACGGGGCGCATCTCGTCGACGAATCCGAACCTGCAGAACATCCCGGTGCGGACGGAGCTGGGTCGCCGTTTCCGTACCGTTTTCGTGCCGAAGCCGGGCTGCGTCTTCATCGACGCCGATTACTCGCAGGTCGAGCTCCGTATCCTTGCGTCGCTCTCGGGCGATGCGAAGCTGATCGCGGCGTACAAGGATGCGAGCGATATTCATGCCGTGACGGCGTCGCAGGTCTTCCATGTGCCGCTCGAGGAGGTGACGCCGGAGCTGCGCCGGAACGCGAAGGCGGTCAACTTCGGTATCGTCTACGGTATCTCGGCCTTCGGACTCAGCGAGGGTCTCAGCATCAGCCGGAGCGAGGCGAAGGAGTACATCGAGCGCTATTTCGCGGCGTATCCGGATGTCAAGAAGTACCTCGATGGGGAGGTGGCGTTTGCGCACGAGCACGGCTATGTGAAGACGATCTTCGGGCGTCGCCGGCCGGTGCCGGACATCAATGCCTCGAATTTCATGCGCCGCAGCTTCAGTGAGCGTGTCGCGATGAACTCCCCGATTCAGGGCAGTGCCGCCGACATCATGAAGAAGGCGATGAACGAGGTGAACCGTGCGCTCTGTGCGGGTGGTTATGATTCCCGCATCGTGCTCCAGGTGCACGATGAGCTTCTGATCGAAGCACCGGTCGCCGAGCAGGAGGCCGTAAAGGCCCTCCTCATCGATAAGATGCAGCACGCCGTCGACCTCGCCGTCGAGCTCGTCGCCGACGCGAATGTGGGCGAAAACTGGGATGCCGCACACTGAGGTGAAATATGAAAGAAATTCAATCTACTGATATTATGCATATCGGTTTTCTGAAGATGGAGCCTTTTGCGGGTTCCTCAGAGGGGATGCGTTTCCGGATGAGTAAGGTGACGTATACAGAGCCGGATACGGAACTGCTTCAGAAGATCGAGGCGGGGGAGGCGGAGTATCCGGTCAATAAGAAGACCGGGGAGACGATCATGAACCCGACGAAGGATCGCTACACGCTCGGCGTCTGGGTGTGGCCGGAGCCGTACAGCTTCGACTTCACGCCGGAGGAGCACAAGACCTTCCGTGAGTTCGTCTTCTCGGAGGACGGCGTCATGGAGGGCCTCGCCTGGCTGAACGAGGAGAAGCAGGCACGGGACTGGGCGGAGGCCGCTCTTTCGTGGACGGACTGGAAGTCGATGGCGGGAAAGGAATAAACCGACATCGACCATCTTAAGAATTTCGTAATGGGGTCTGACCCCATTAAATTTTTATAAATAAAATCTAAAGTTAAAGTTTATGGGGTCAGACCCCATAAACTGAAAGGGAAATCAATGATCATCGGAGTGATCGGTGGCGTCGGTGCGGGGAAATCCAGCGTGCTGGACGTCCTCACGCAGGAATATCAGTTTACAGCGTACCGGACGGACGACATCGCGAAGTCGTTTTATGTGCATGGGCATCCGGTGTTTGAGGCGCTGAAGGCGCTGCTCGGTGCGGACATCGAGCGGGCCGATGGCAGTGTCGATCTGCCGGCATTTGCTGCGAAGATCTACGGTGCCGGAAACGCGAAGACACGGGCCGCGGTCGACCATATCGTCCACCCTGCGGTCTGGAAATACGTCGATGAACAGGTGCGTGCGGCGCGGAAGAGCGGGGAAGACATCGTCGTCGAAACGGCCCTTCCGACCGCTCACTTCGTGGAGCTCTGCGACGAGGTATGGTTCGTCTATACGGAAGAAGCCGTGCGCATCGCCCGCCTCATGGAAACCCGCGGCTACTCCGAGGAAAAGGCCCGCGCGATGATCCACGCCCAGATCCCGGATGACGACTACGCCGCCATGGCCGATTTCGTCATCGATAACTCAGGTAGTAGAGAAGAAACAGAAGGAAGGATAAGAGCAGTTTTATGAGATTTACGAGTATCGCCAGTGGTTCCAGCGGGAACAGCAGCTACATCGGCACGGACCACACGCATGTCCTCGTCGATGTCGGCGTCACGATGAAGGCCGTCAACCAGGGCCTGCATGCGCTGGACCTGGACCTCTCGGATGTGCAGGCGATTTTCCTGACCCACGAGCATATCGACCATATCCGTGCCGTCGGCACGATCTCCCGTAAATACCAGATTCCGATCTACGGCACGCTGGGCACGCTCCGCGAGGTGAAGCTGAATCCGACCCTCGGTGATTTCGCGACGGATCTGCTGCAGCCGATCCTTCCGGATTCCGTGACCACCATCGGTGACCTCTGTGTGACGCCATTTTCCATTGACCATGATGCCGCCGAACCGGTCGGCTATCGCATCGAGGCGGGGGATAAGCGTGTCGCTGTCGCCACCGACATGGGCCACTACGACGATTACATCGTGTCCCATCTGGAAGATCTCGATGCTATGGTGATCGAGGCGAACCACGACGTCCGTATGCTGAGCACGGGCCCCTACCCGATGTCGCTGAAGCGCCGGATCCTGAGTGATCACGGTCACCTCAGTAACGAAAGCTCCGGCCACCTTATCGACCGCATCCTGAACCCGCATGTGAAGCACGTCTTCCTCGGCCATCTCAGTAAGGAAAATAACCTCCCGGAGCTCGCACTGAAAACCGTACAGCAGGAGATCGACACTTCGGACTCTGCCTACCACGCCGGCGACTTCGACATCAGCGTCGCGCACCGCGACCACATCTCGGACATCATCGAACTGTAGACATTGGCCAGGGCCATACCCGGTGTCTGAAGAAGACCGGGAGCCCGAACGAGGTCTGAGCTACGCGTAGTGCGATCGGTCATCTTAAGAATTTCGTAATGGGGTCTGACCCCTTACGGTCGACTTAAGACTTTCGTAAGAAATTCTTCATGGGGCAGCCCGTGAACATAGGGGGATCAGGAATGGATAAAAGCATCGAATACATCCTGGAGGTTGCGCGCTGCCGCGGAATCACGAAGGCAGCAGAGAATCTCTTCATAACGCCATCGGCTCTGTCAAAGTATATTATCAGTAAGGAGAGGGAACTGGGACTCCCGCTGTTTCACCGCGTGGGAAAGGAATTTGTACCGACGACGGCAGGAGAGCACTATATCACCCGTCTGAAGGAAATTCAGCTGATTGAACGGAAACTCGATGATGAGATGCTGGCTTATGCGAATCTGACCAGGGGCATACTTCAGATTGGGATTCAGGCGAGCTTTATAGAAGCTTTATTTCGTGATATCATGCCGGCGTTTGAGAAGCAGCTTCCGGGAGTGCGACTGTATGTAAATGAAAGTACACTGAATATGTTTTACCAGAAACTTCGTCAGAAGCAGATCGATATGGTGCTTTCGATGGGAGATCTGCATGAAGATGGTATTGAATCGCAAGTGATTAAGGAAGGACAGTTTGTTATTGCGACGGCGCATCCGGAAGTGTTTCAGCGGGTGGCTGTAGAAAAAGAGGGGTTTTCATATCCGTGGATCGACACAGCGCTGCTTGCAGACGTACCGATGGTTGGTCTTCGCAACGGCTCCGTGTATCAGGAACGAACTGATAAGATTCTCGAGGCAAATGGGATACACCCATCCTACGCATATCAGGTGATGTCGACACGATCGGGTCTGACCTGTATCGAAAACACCGATGCGAGTATGGTGACGGTGGATACGATGGTGCTGAATAACTCGTTCCGAAAGAAAATTCACCTGTTTTCTTTCGGTGAAGCGCCGGCAACATTGCCACTGACACTGAGCTATCCGGCAGATTCGATGTTGAAAAGTGAAATTGAGAGTATGGCAGATATCTGCAGAAAATACATAAAGTGACAGGCTAAAAGTGCATCCATGATGGATGCATTTTTAAAACTATGGATATGGAATTTTAGTTGACAAAATGTGAAAACAAGGAGTTTTGCAACTCTTTTTGCAATCGCTATCATAGAGACAGTTACAAAAGTATTTTTTTATGAAGGAGCGTATTCTTATGACACCGTTAGAAATAACACTGATTATTCTTGCATGTACCATCATCGCATTCCTGTCGGGTAAAATCTCATTTTCCATCATCTCCGCAGGCATTATGATTTCTCTTATCATGACCGGCGTGATGAAGCCGGCCGAGGCTTTCGCCGGTTTCACGAACACAAACGTCGTTATGTTCGTTGCGATGTTTGTGATCGGTGCGGCCATCACCAAAACAAGCCTGCTTGACCGGGCCCAGAATCTGGTTAAGAAGTATAAGGATAATCCGAAGATGCTGATTTTGATTGCCACCCTCGTCGCGGGGTTCCTTGCTACCCTGACCAGTGCGACTGCAACTGCAGCAATCATGATTCCTCTGCTGGTCGGCATCGCGAATGAAATCGGTGTCAGCCGTTCGAAGCTCCTGTATCCGGCGATGGCAGTTGCGAATATCGCCACAGCCTCTACCTTCCTCGGACAGGGCTCTGCAAATATGGCATGGAGCGATGTTATGATGAAGGCTGGCGCGACGACGCCACTGACCATCTGGGATTTCACGATGGCGCGTGTTCCGCTGATTATCATTTCTGTACTGTATATGATTTTTATCGGCTATCGTCTTATGCCGGATCATGATAATACGGAGTTTGAAGACAATCTGAAGGCAAAGGATACAGCCACGAAGCTGACTTCGCAGAAGGAAAAGCTTGCCATCTTCATCATTCTTGCAACCATTGCCTGCATGCTGCTGGAGAAGACCATCGGCGTAAAGATGTTCATATCCGCCTCCATTGGCGCGATCGTACTCGTGCTCACCGGTATCATGAATGAGAAGGAAGCACTCGCCTCTATTCATCAGCCAACCGTTTATCTTTTTGCAGGAGTACTTGCTCTGTCGGATGCCATCGCAAAAACAGGTGCCGGAGATGTCGTTGCAGACTGGATGCTGAAGCTCGTCGGTAATACGACAAACCCGTATATTATCATGGCAGTGTTCTTTATCATCCCGCTCATCCTTACACAGGTTATGTCAAACCTTGCAACCGTTACGATCTTTATCCCGCTCGTTTCGACGGCCTGCGTAAAACTCGGCGTAGATCCGAGAGCAGCAGTCGTCGGTGTCCTGACAGCAAGCTGTATTTCTATCATGACTCCGATGGCGGCTCCGTGTCAGATTATGATCATGGGACCAGGCGGATACAAGCTGAAGGATTATTTTAAGTGTGGAACTCCGCTGCTGATCATCCTGACGATCGTCACCATCGTGATGCTGCCGATGATGTTCCCGTTCTATTGATGCAGGGAGGAAAACCAGTGAAGATTACAGATGTAAGATTGCGTTTTGTTAAGCACTACTTATTCGTAGAAATTGATACAGATGCTGGAATTACGGGTCTTGGTGAGGCCGGCAACTGGGGGTTTCTGAGTTCTACGGCGGATGCTATTCGGAAATTCATACCGTATCTGATTGGTCAGGATCCGTTCAATGCAGAAGACATTAATCAGAACCTTTATCGGGCGGTTTACTTCCGCGGTTCCGTTATCATGAGCGCTATTTCCGCCATCGACATCGCCTGCTGGGATATCAAGGGAAAGGCGCTAGGCGTTCCGGTATATCAGCTGCTGGGTGGTAAAACACGAAACAAAGTGCGTTGTTACGCTTCTGTGATGAAGCATACGCCGGATCTCGAGGAGACGGTAAAACAGTATCGCGAGCTTCAGGACATGGGCTTTAATGCAGCAAAAATTTTCATAAATGGGCAGCAGAAGAGTCAGTCGAACGGTTACGATGAATTCTACTCTGGTCGTATCGAGGATGAGCTTAAAAAGGTGCGTCGTGTTCGTGAGGCAGTAGGGCCACGATTCGATCTGATTCTTGAGAACCATCGTGGTATGACAGCGGCAGAAGCCATTACGTTTGGAAACGAAGTTGCGAAGTACCGCCCGATGGTCTTCGAGGATCCGGTGACGCCGGACAATGTTGATACCATGGCGATGGTGGCTTCGCGAATGCCGGTTCCGATCGCAACAGGTGAGCGTTTTATCAATATAAAGGAATTCGAGATGCTGATTCGCCGTGACGCAGCAGCGTATGTACGTCCGGATGTATGCGCGGTTGGCGGTATCACTGCGTCGAAGAAAATCGCAGCGATTGCAGAGGCAAGCGATGTGCAGATTATCCCGCACAATCCACTGGGGCCTGTTTCGACAGCGGCCTGCTTACAACTCTGTGCAGCCATCCCGAATCTTGGTATTCAGGAACTTCCGGGATTCTGTATCAATGGTGCAGAGGATGCGATGGTGAAGGAGCCACTGAAGTTCGAAGACGGTTTTATGATGATTCCGGAGGCACCGGGCATAGGCGTCGAGCTGTCCGATGAGGCGGAGACATTGTACCCGGCGAAGGAGAGGGGCAGCAACACGGCCTTCCGCTATTTCGATGGTTCCGTCAAGGACTGGTAAAAACGTTTTACGGTACTGGATATAAAATCATAGAATGACCGCTATAAGTGCGGACGATCGAGGACAGGGCAGCCCTGTCCTTTTTAGTATTTATTGCCATGGGACGCGTATTTTGCGCCTGCTTTTTTTCGTAAACGAAGCGGAAAAGCGGTTGCGTTTTACTATTTTAAATGCTTAGATATTAAGAAAGCATGGAGCAGAGATGCTCCGGTCCTTTGCGCGGCGTTTTTTCCGTGTACAGAACAGGTCAATGCAGTACAGTTCAGATCCGTGGATGCGCAGGCATTCCGGTGGCAGACAGTAGGAGGCTATATGAAAAAAGCGATTATTACCGTAGTTGGTAAGGACACCGTCGGCATCATTGCAAAGGTTTGTACCTTTCTTTCCGAGAAGAACATCAACATCCTCGATATCTCACAGACCATCACCGGCGGATTCTTTAACATGATGATGATCGTGGATGTATCGAACACCACGGAGAGCTTCGACACCGTCGCTGCCGAGATCGCACAGTATGGTAAGGATCAGATCGGCGTCGATATCAAGATGCAGCTCGAAGAGATCTTCACGATGATGCATAGAATATAAAAAGGAGAATCAGAATGGCAAGCTCTTTTGATGCGGTCAATGTCCTGGAGGTCGCGGAGACCAACAACATGATCGAACATAATAACCTCGATGTCCGTACGATCACCATGGGAATCAGTCTTCTCGACTGTGCGGCCGGTGATGTCGACACCTTCTGTGACAATATCTATAAGAAGATCACCCGCTATGCGCGTGACCTCGTGAAAACCGGAGAGGAGATCAGCCGCGAGTACAGTGTGCCGATCGTGAACAAGCGTATCTCCGTCACCCCGATCGCCATCGCGGCCGGCAGTGCATGTAAGTCCTCTGCGGATTTCGTGAAGGTCGCACATACTCTCGACAAGGCAGCGAAGGCGGTCGGCGTCAACTTCCTCGGCGGTTTCTCCGCCATCTGTCAGA
This sequence comes from Lachnospiraceae bacterium, assembly GCA_030540075.1. Taxonomy (GTDB): domain Bacteria; phylum Bacillota; class Clostridia; order Lachnospirales; family Lachnospiraceae; genus Oribacterium. The sequence goes on along the minus strand of JAUNWX010000021.1, from coordinate 1,714 downwards.
AGGGCATGACCCCGGCGGATGAGATGCTGATGCGTGCGATCCCGCAGGCCCTCGCCGAGACCGACATCGTCTGCTCCAGCGTCAACCTCGGTTCCACGAAGACCGGTATCAACATGGACGCCGTTCGTCTCATGGGTGAGATGATCCGTGAGGCGGCTGAGCGTACCGCCGACACCGATTCCAGCGCCTGCTCGAAGCTCGTTGTCTTCTGTAACGCACCGGACGACAACCCGTTTATGGCCGGCGCCTTCCATGGCGTTTCCGAGGCCGACTGCATCCTGAATGTCGGCGTTTCCGGACCGGGCGTCGTACGTGATGCACTGCAGCACGCGGAAGGCCTCGATTTCGAGGAGCTGTCCGAGCTCATCAAGAAGACCGCGTTTAAGATCACCCGCGTAGGCCAGCTGGTGGCCAAGGAGGCGAGCCGCATGCTGAATGTACCGTTCGGCATCATTGACCTCTCCCTCGCACCGACGCCGGCCATCGGTGATTCCGTCTCCGACATCCTCGAGGCGATGGGTCTCGAGCGTACCGGTGCACCGGGAACGACCGCGGCGCTCGCGATGCTGAACGACCAGGTGAAGAAGGGCGGCATCATGGCGTCCAGCTCCGTCGGCGGACTCAGCGGTGCATTCATCCCGGTTTCCGAGGATCAGGGCATGATCAATGCCGTTGAGGCAGGTGCCCTCAACATCGAGAAGCTCGAGGCGATGACCTGCGTCTGCTCCGTCGGTCTCGATATGATCGCCATCCCGGGCGACACCCCGGCGACTACGATCTCCGGTATCATCGCGGATGAGGCAGCCCTCGGTATGGTTAACCAGAAGACCACCGCAGTTCGTGTCATCCCGGCGATCGGCAAGAAGGTCGGCGATCACGTCGATTTCGGCGGCCTCCTCGGCCACGCTCCGGTCATGGCGGTCAATACCTTCGACTGCTCTGGTTTCGTGAACCGTAAGGGACGCATCCCGGCACCGATCCACAGCTTCAAGAACTAATGGTAACTGTTCAGTCGGGGACCGCCCCTCCTGGTCTTCCTGTCTGAACGGCAACAACGAATGACATGATTTCGGGCGCATGATGGAAAGTGAGATTTCCGTCACGCGCTTTTTTTGATATATTTGTCTTACATCCGAATCATGCAGATGATTCAACACGTAGCTACATCATATGAAATAAATGACCAGGATCTCCAGGCCGCTTCCGGATCGAAAAGCCGGCAGGCGTGGTCTGGATCCTGGCTGTGAGGACACAATGATCAACGGAAAAAAAGTCGTCGGTATCATCACCGAATACAATCCCTTCCATGCGGGGCATCAGTACATGATCGAGCAGATCCGCGCCGAGTACCAGGCGGATTACATCGTCGCGGCGATGTCCGGCGATTTCGTGCAGCGCGGCGAGCCGGCGATCTTCGATAAGTATGAGCGCGCCCGGGATGCCCTCACGCACGGCGTCGACCTCGTCGTCCAGATCCCGGTTATGTTTTCGACCTCCAGCGCAGAGGATTTCGCAGCCGGTGGCGTCGCAGTCCTGCGTTCCCTCGGCTTCGTGGACCAGCTCGTGTTCGGTTCCGAATCCGCGGACCTCGCGAAGCTGCAGCAGATGGCCGCTCTCGAGCTCTCGACCGGCTCTACCGCCCATGCAAAGTTCAATGCAGTCGTCCGCGACGGTGTGGCCTCCGGCATGAGTTATCCGAAGGCGCGGGCAGAAG
>JAUNWX010000020.1 GCA_030540075.1 Lachnospiraceae bacterium | reverse complement strand
TAAGAGGTAAATGCTATGGCACAGAAGGGTACACTTTCAATCAATTCTGAAAACATATTCCCGATCATCAAGAAGTGGATGTATTCCGATCAGGACATCTTCGTACGTGAGGAAATCTCAAACGCATGTGATGCAATCACGAAGCTCGAGAAGCTGATCCTCATCGGTGAGTGGACGAAGCCGGCGGACTACAAGGGCAGAGTCGATGTGATCGTCGATTCTGAGCATAAAACCGTCACCTTCCAGGATAACGGTATCGGTATGACGGCAGAGGAGGTCGAGAAGTACATCAATCAGATCGCCTTCTCCGGTGCGACCGACTTCATCAACAAGTATAAGGATAAGGCCAACGATGATCAGATCATCGGTCACTTCGGCCTCGGCTTCTACAGCGTCTTCATGGTCGCAGATCAGGTCGACATCGACACCCTGTCCTATAAGCAGGATGCAACGCCGATTCACTGGAGCTGCAACGGCGGCACTGAGTATGAGATGACCGACGGCGACAAGAAGACCATCGGTACCACCATCACCCTCCATCTGAACGATGACTGTCTCAAGTACGATAACGAGTGGGAGATGCGTGAGATCATCGAGAAGTACTGCTCCTTCATGCCGGTCGAGATCTATATCACGAAGCTCCCGAAGGAAACCGAAACCATCCAGGCGGATCAGAAGAAGGACGGTGATGTCGTCGTAGAGGAGATCCCGGAGAAGGTCGAGAAGGATGCCGATGGCAAGGAGACGAAGACACCGGCGAAGCTGAAGATCGAGAAGCGTCCGCAGCTTCTGAACGATACACATCCGCTCTTGGGCAAGACACCATCTGAGTGCACGAAGGAAGAGTACATCGACTTCTATCATAAGGTATTCCGCGACTATAAGGAGCCGCTGTTCTGGATTCATCTGAACATGGACTACCCGTACAACCTGAAGGGCATCCTCTACTTCCCGAAGATCAACATGGAGTATGAATCTGCCGAGGGTACCATCAAGCTCTATAACAACCAGGTCTTCGTCGCAGACAACATCAAGGAAGTCATCCCTGAGTATCTGATGCTCCTGAAGGGCGTCATCGACTGTCCGGATCTGCCGCTGAACGTATCGAGATCCCAGCTCCAGAACGACGGCTTCGTAAAGAAGATCCAGGATTACATCACGAAGAAGGTCGCTGATAAGCTCTCCGGCCTCTGCAAGACCGATCGTGAGAACTACGAGAAGTACTGGGACGATATCGCACCATTCATCAAGTACGGCTGCCTCCGCGACGATAAGTTCTGCAAGAAGATGACCGATTACATCCTTTTCAAGGACATCAACGGTAAGTTCCTCGCCCTGCCGGAGTGCCTCGAGGTCGAGAAGAGTGACGTCGACGAAGCCACAGAGAAGGCCAATGCTGAGAACAGCACTGCAGACGAAACAACTGCTTCCACGGAAGATACAGCGAAGACTGCAGAGAACAGTGACAAGGCGGAAAAGAACAAGGTCATCTACTATGTCACCGACCCTGTTCAGCAGAGTCAGTACATCGCGATGTTTAAAAATGCAGGTAAGGATGCCGTCATCCTGCCGGAGCGTATCGATCAGCCGTTTATCTCTGAGCTCGAGGCGAAGAATCAGGGCGTTCACTTCCGCAGAATCGATGCCGATCTCAGTGAGGAGTTCAAGGCAGCGGTAAGTGAGGATGAGCAGAAGACCCTCGACGAGCAGCAGAAGGATCTGGAAACAGAGATCCGTGCCGCAGCAAAGAAGGATAAGCTGACGGTAAAGCTTCAGAAGCTGACCCAGTCCTCCATCGCGGCGATGCTGTCCATCTCCGAGGAGAGCCGTCGTATGAATGACATGATGAAGATGTATGCGATGAGCGGTATGCCAATGGGCGATATGCCGGTCGATGAGACCCTGATTCTCAATACCGAACATCCGCTTGTACAGTATCTGATCGAGCATCGTACGGACGAAGCAGCGAAGGAGACCGTCGATATGATCTCCGAGCAGCTGTACGATCTTGCGAAGCTGCAGCAGTCTCCGCTGAGTGCAGATGAGATGGCAAAGTTCATAAGCCGTTCAAACGAAATCCTTCTTAAAATGGCAAAGTGACAGCTTGACGGAGCAGACGGCATCTAATATAATTTTGTTGTCGTTGTTCACAAGTTTCTCGGGCGAAAGGATTTGGGGATGAAGCACATGGCTGGAAACAGACATACGAATCACTTTTTAGCGATGTGTGCACTCGGATTCTCAGGACAGGCCGGATTCATCGGGCTTAGTGTAAGCTGTGAAATTAATAACGACGTTTATTCGAATACCGTAAAATGATAGAAGGGGGAACAGCGTGCGCTGCTCCCTCTTTTTGTTGTTGATTACAGGCTCACGCTTCTGGCATGAGTTCACTGTGATGCCCTCCGGGCGGACGTATTCAGAGTGATATCGGAAGCGGTGCTTCCACGGATCAGGAAAGGAGTTTGCATGAAAAAAGTTGCGATCATCATGGGAAGTGATTCAGATCTTCCAGTAGTTGAAAAAGGCATCAGTGTACTGAAGGAGTATGGAGTACCTGTTGAAGTTCATGTATACAGTGCCCACAGAACACCGGAGGAGGCTGCACAGTTCTCGAAATCCGCACGTGAAAACGGCTTCGGTGTCATCATCGCCGCTGCCGGCATGGCCGCTCACCTCGCAGGTGCCATCGCAGCGAATACCACACTTCCGGTGATCGGTATTCCGTGTTCATCGAAGGTACTCGAGGGCATGGATGCACTTCTTTCCACGGTCATGATGCCACCTGGAATTCCGGTTGCCACGGTCGGCGTCAACACTGCAAAGAACGCAGCACTGCTCGCCATCGAGATGCTGGCGATCGAGGATGCCGCACTCGCACAGAAGCTGCAGGATGAGCGTGACAAGAATCATCAGAATATCCTGGAGAAGAATGCCGCTATCGAGGCGCAGTTTAACAGCTGATCTGTGAATGTAACTGTCTACCAGCAATTATATATATCATGAGGGGAATCTATGGGAAAAATTAATGACGAGTGTGGCGTATTTGGCATGTACTCGAAGACCACCAAGCCACTTGCAAGACTGACCTACTATGGGCTGTTTGCTTTACAGCACCGTGGCCAGGAATCGGCCGGTATCGTCGTAAACGACGAGGGTGTCTTCCGTTTTTATCGTGAGCTCGGTCTCGTCAGCGAGGCGATGACGAAGGATCAGCTCGATCGTCTGGGTGACGGTCAGATCGCCTGTGGTCACGTGCGTTACTCCACCTCCGGCATCACAAACCGTATCAATGCGCAGCCGATCGTCGTAAATCATGTGAAGGGCCGTATGGCACTCTGTCATAACGGAAATCTGGTAAATTCCACAGAGCTTCGCCGCAACCTCGAGCTGGATGGCTGTATCTTCCAGTCCACCACGGATACCGAGGCGATCTCTTATGTCATCACGCGTGAGCGCCTGAAGACGAAGTCGATCGAAGAGGCAGTGACCAATTCTGTAGGGAAGCTGCACGGCGCCTTCTCTCTGGTCATCATGTCACCGTCGAAGCTGATCGCCGTACGTGATCCGCACGGCTTCCGCCCGCTCTGCTATGGTGAAACCGAGGACGGCTCGGTCGTATTTGCCAGCGAGTCCTGTGCACTTGACGCAGTCGGCGCGAAGCTGGTGCGTGACCTCGAGCCGGGTGAGATCATGGTCATGGACCAGAATGGTCTTCGCTCCATCAAGGATCACTGCAATACCGAGAAGCACTCCACCTGTGTCTTTGAGTATATTTACTTCGCACGTCCGGATTCCGTCATCGACGGCGCATCCGTACACGATGCCCGCATGCGCGCAGGCGAGTTCCTCGCGGAGGAGCACCCAGTCGATGCAGACGTCGTCATCGGCGTGCCTGACTCCGGCCTCGATGCCGCGGTCGGCTACAGCCGGAAGTCCGGTATCCCGTATGGAATCGGCCTTATCAAGAACAAGTACATCGGACGAACCTTCATCGCACCGGGACAGACGGAGCGTGAGAACCTCGTCAAGATCAAGCTGAACACGATCCGCTCCGAAATCGAGGGCAAGCGTGTCGTCCTGATCGATGACTCCATCGTACGTGGAACCACCAGCGCGCGTCTCGTCAAGCTCGTGCGGGAGGCCGGCGCGAAGGAGATCCACATGCGTATATCCGCACCGCCATTCCTGTACCCATGCTACTATGGAACCGATATCGACAGTCAGGACAATCTGATCGCCTGCCACCATACCGTCGATGAGATCGCAAAAATCATCGGTGTCGATTCGCTCGGATACCTCAGTGTAGAGAATGTACTGCGCATCGCGAAGAATGATCCGAATGCGGGCTACTGTGCCGCATGCTTCAATGGCAAGTATTCAACAGAGCTGCCAAGCGTCAGCGAGAAGAATCGTTTCGAAGAGAAGATTCCAAAGGCCTGGAGAGATGCACACACGGATGACCCGAACAAGAAGTGGAATCCGAACAGTGAGGCCAATGCTTAAATTTATAAAGTATCACTACGATCAAACGATAAAGGAGTTTAGATATGAATACAAAGAGCTACAGTGAGGCATACAAGGAGGCAGGTGTTGATATCACGGCCGGCTACAAGTCCGTAGAGCTGATGAAGCAGTACGTCGCAAGAACCATGACCGAGGGTGTGGCATCCGGTCTCGGCGGCTTCGGTGGTCTGTTCGAGCTTCCGGAGGGCTACAAGCATCCGATTCTCGTGTCCGGTACCGATGGTGTCGGCACGAAGCTGAAGATCTCCTTTCTGATGGAGAAGTATGACACCGTCGGCATCGACTGCGTCGCGATGTGTGTAAATGATGTCATCTGCTGTGGTGCGAAGCCACTGTTCTTCCTCGATTACATCGCCTGCGGCAAGAACGTGCCGGAGAAGATCGCGGATATCGTAAAGGGCGTAGCGGAGGGCTGCGTACAGAGTGACAGTGCGCTGATCGGTGGTGAGACCGCCGAGATGCCGGGCTTCTATCCGGAGGACGAGTTTGATCTCGCCGGTTTCTCTGTCGGTATCGTCGATAAGGAGAAGGTCATCGACAACAACTCCATGAAGGCAGGCGATGTCGTGATCGCACTTCCGAGCTCCGGTGTACACTCCAACGGTTTCTCACTCGTACGTAAGGTCTTCGACATTGACCACATCACGAAGGAGGAGCTTCGTAAGCCGCTCGAGGAGCTCGACGGCAAGTCCCTCGGTGAGACCCTGCTGACCCCGACGGTCATCTATGTAAAGCCGGTTCTTCAGCTTCTTGAGAAGGTAACGGTAAAGGCCATCAGCCACATCACCGGCGGTGGTTTCTATGAGAATATCCCGAGATCCATCCCGGATGGCCTCGGCGCAAAGATCAAGATGGATGACGTCCGCGTCCTTCCGATCTTCAAGCTGATCCAGAAGACCGGCGATGTATCCACACACGATATGTTCAACACCTACAACATGGGTGTCGGCATGAGCGTTGTCGTAGCGAAGGAGGATGAGGCAGCTGCTCTCGAGGTACTTCGCGCAAATGGTGTCGAGGCATACCACCTCGGTGAGATCATCGAGTCCGACGATAAGGTCGTTTTAGAGTAAGGAGAGTAAACATGGCAACATATGATGTAGCACAGCTTCCAGAGCTGCTGAAGAACAACGAGTACCCTGGCCGTGGCATCGTGATCGGCAAGTCCGCGGATGGACAGTCCATCGCCATCGCTTACTTCATCATGGGTCGTAGCGCAAACTCCAGAAACCGCGTATTTATCGAGGATGGTGACACCGTCACCATCTATCCAGCAGACGCCAGCAAGGTCGAGGACCCGAGCCTCATCATCTACAGCCCGATCCGTAAGATCGGTGATAACCTGATCGTGACCAACGGTGATCAGACGGATACCATCTATGATTTCCTGAAGGATGGCAACACCTTCGAGGAAGCACTTGAGACACGTGAATTCGAGCCGGATGGTCCGAACTGGACCCCGCGTATCAGCGGTCTCGTGATGCTCGATGATTCCGACCGCTATAAGATGTCGATTCTCAAGTCCCAGGACGCAGAGGGTACGGACTGCGCACGCTATACCTACAGCTACAGGCTGCAGAACGGCCTCGGCCACTTCATCCACACCTACAAGCAGAACGGCAATCCGATTCCGACCTTCGAGGGTGAGCCGGAGCGTGTCGCGATCCCGAACAGCGCAGACGAGTTCGCAGAGGCGATCTGGAACAGCCTGAACGAGGACAATAAGATTTCCATGTACGTGCGCTATATCAATGTCGTAGACGGCAGCGTAACGAACAGAATGATCAACAAGTTCACCCAGGTGAACGCATAAGAGGAGAGGGCAGCGATGAAAGAGTTTGAATTAAAGTATGGTATGAACCCGAATCAGAAGCCGGCGAAGATCTACATGCACGACGGTTCTGATCTTCCGATCGAGATTCTGAATGGCCGTCCTGGCTATATCAACTTCCTCGATGCACTGAACAGCTGGCAGCTGGTTTCTGATCTCAAGGAAGCCACCGGTATGGTCGCAGCCGCTTCCTTCAAGCACGTTTCCCCTTCCGGTGCCGCGATCGGACGGAAGCTGTCCGACAAGCTGAAGAAGGCCTGCTTCGTAGATGATATCGAGGGGCTCGACGAGTCTCCGCTGGCCTGCGCTTATGCGAGAGCACGTGGCGTCGATCGTATGTCTTCTTACGGCGACTTCATCGCCCTGTCGGATACCTGTGATGCGACGACCGCACGCATCATCCACCGCGAAGTGTCCGATGGCGTCATTGCCCCGGACTATACGGAGGAGGCACTCGAGATCCTGAAGACGAAGAAGAAGGGCAACTACAATGTCATCAAGATCGACCCGAGCTACCGCCCGGATCCGGTCGAGCACAAGCAGGTATTCGGTGTGACCTTCGAGCAGGGCCGGAACGAGTACAAGGTGACCGAGGAGGCCTTCGCAAACATCGTGAGCGAGAACAAGGAGCTTACCGAGGAGGCGCGTCTCAACATGACCATCGCCCTCATCACCATCAAGTACACGCAGTCCAACTCCGTAGCGTATGCGGAGGACGGTCAGGCCATCGGTGTCGGTGCCGGACAGCAGTCCAGAGTGCACTGCACACGTCTCGCAGGCGATAAGGCCGATCACTGGCACCTTCGTCAGACCGATCGCGTTCTGAACCTTCCGTTCAAGGAAGGCCTCCGTCGTGCCGATCGTGACAATGTCATCGATGTATACCTCTCCGAGGAGTGTGACGATGTCCTGAAGGATGGCGCATGGCAGCAGTACTTCACCGAGCAGCCGGCTCCATTTACGAGAGCAGAGCAGAAGGCCTACCTCGCGACACTGACCGGAACGGCCCTCGGCTCCGACGCCTTCTTCCCGTTCGGTGATAATGTCGAGCGTGCACGGAAGTCCGGTGTCAGCTACATCGCAGAGCCGGGCGGATCCATCCGTGACGACAACGTCATCGAGACCGCGGATAAGTACGGTATGGTGCTGTGCTTTACCGGTATGAGACTGTTCCACCATTAATCACACTGGGGAAAACATAATGAAGAATATAACTAGAATTGCCGTGCTGGTCAGCGGCGGTGGTACCAACCTCCAGGCCCTGATCGATGCACAGCATCGTGGTGAGATCCCGGACGGCGAGATCGTCCTCGTCGTCGGCTCCCGTGAGGGGATCTATGCGCTGGAGCGTGCAGAGAAGGCCGGCATCGAGCATACCGTCGTGCATAAGGATGAGCCGAAGCTGATTGAAACCCTGAAGGCCCACCGCATTGACCTCGTCATCCTGGCGGGCTATCTGACGATCCTGGGGCCGGATTTCATCCATGCATATGCGGATCGCATCATCAACATCCATCCGTCCCTGATCCCGAGCTTCTGCGGCAAAGGCATGTACGGGCTTCGCCCGCATGAGGCCGCACTGGCTTACGGTGTGAAGGTGACCGGTGCAACCGTACATCTCGTAAACGAAATTCCGGATGGCGGACGCATCCTTCTTCAGAAGGCCGTCGCCATCGAGGAGGGCGATACGCCGGAGATTCTTCAGAAGCGCGTGATGGAGCAGGCAGAGTGGAAGCTCCTGCCGGCTGCCGCCGAGCTGATGAGTAAGGAAATCCGTGAACAGAAGAGTGAACAGGAGGCATAAACGATGAGAATTGGCGTCGTAGGTGGTGGCGGACGTGAGCATGCCATCATCAAAGCAATCAGGAAGAATCCTTCGGTCGAGAAGCTCTATGCGATCCCGGGCAACGGCGGTATCGCAAGAGACGCCGAGTGCGTACCGGAGATCAAGGCAACCGATGTCGAGGGCGTCGTAAAGTTCGCCGTCGAGCAGAAGCTGGATTATGTGGTCGTCGCACCGGATGACCCGCTCGTTGCGGGCATGGTCGATGCACTCGAGGCAGCCGGTATCCCGGCCTTCGGACCGGAGGGCAAGGCAGCCATCATCGAGGGCTCGAAGGTATTCTCGAAGAACCTGATGAAGAAGTACCACATCCCGACCGCGGGCTATGAGGTATTCACCGATATCCACGCAGCAGAGGCGTATGTCGAGACCTGCCCGATCCCAACCGTCATCAAGGCGGACGGACTCGCACTCGGAAAGGGCGTCATCATCGCGATGACCCGTGAAGAGGCGATCGAGGGCATCAAGACCATCATGGCAGAGCACAAGTTCGGCCACTCCGGCGATCAGATCGTCATCGAGGAGTACCTCGAGGGTCCGGAGGTGTCCGTCCTCAGCTTCACCGACGGAAACGTCGTCGTGCCGATGATCAGCTCCATGGATCACAAGCGTGCCAACGACAACGATGAGGGCCTCAATACCGGCGGTATGGGCACCATCGCACCGAACCCGTACTACACGAAGGAAATCGCTGATGTCTGCATGGAGACCATCTTCAAGCCGACCATCGAAGCGATGAAGAGTGAGGGCCGTACCTTCAAGGGCTGCCTCTACTTCGGCCTCATGCTGACGAAGGATGGCCCGAAGGTCATCGAGTACAACTGCCGTTTCGGCGATCCGGAGGCGCAGGTCGTACTGCCGCTGCTGGATTCCGATCTGCTGACCATCATGCAGGCCGTCACCGAGGGGAGACTCTCCGACGTCGAGGTGAAGTGGAAGGAGGAGTCCGCCTGCTGTATCATCGAGGCATCCGGCGGATATCCGGTGGCGTACGAGTCCGGCTTCGAGATCACGGGTGTCGATCAGGTGGACAATGTCTATGTCGCAGGTGCAGACCTCCGCGATGGAAAGCTCTATACCCACGGCGGTCGTGTGCTCGGCGTCGTCGAGACTGCGCCGACCCTGAAGGAGGCCATCGAGAAGGCCTACGCAAGTGCAGCGAAGGTAAGCTTTGAAAAGATGCACATGCGGAAGGACATCGGACAGCGTGCGCTGAAGGCGCTGAACTGAGCATCCATATCATTTTAAATACATATATCCAGGAGGATTACGATCCATGGTAAATAGAATTTATGTTGAGAAGAAGCAGGGTCTCCGCCACGAGGCACAGGGACTCCGCCATGATATCCGTCACATCCTGCTGATCAAGAACCTCACGGACGTACGGCTTCTGAACCGTTACGACGTCGAGGGACTGGACCAGGAGACCTTTGATAAGGCTGTACAGCTCGTCCTCAGCGAGCCGCAGCTCGATGATGTATCGGCTGAGCTCCCGAAGCAGGACGGTGCGTATGTCTTCGCCGTCGAGTTCCTGCCGGGTCAGTTCGACCAGCGCGCAGACTCTGCCGCACAGTGCATCCAGATCCTCACCCAGGGTGAGCGCCCGAAGGTACGTTCCGCAAAGGTGTACCTCCTCTACGGTGATCTGAGCGCGGACGAGATCGCAGAAATCAAGAAGTATGTCATCAACCCGGTGGAGTCGAGAGAGGCTTCCCTCGATACCTATGCAACCCTCGATGTGAAGTATGAGATTCCGACCGAGGTTGAGACCCTCACCGGCTTCATCGATGCACCGAATGAGGAGCTTGATGCCTTCCGTCAGGAGAAGGGCCTCGCGATGGACCTCGATGATCTCGAGTTCTGCCGTGATTACTTCAAGTCCGAGCATCGTGATCCGAGCATCACGGAGATCCGTATGATCGATACCTACTGGTCCGATCACTGCCGTCATACCACCTTCCTGACCACGATCGATCAGGTGGATTTCGCCGATCCGGAGCTTCAGAAGGCCTGGGATCGTTACATCGCAGCCCGCAAGGAGCTGAACCGCACGAAGCCGATCAACCTTATGGATATCGGAACCCTCGCTGCCAAGGTGCTGAAGAAGGAAGGAAAACTCCAGAAGCTCGATGAGTCGGAGGAGATCAATGCCTGCACCGTAAAGATCACCGTAAAGGTCGATGGCGAGGATCAGGACTGGCTCCTGCTCTTTAAGAACGAGACCCACAACCACCCGACCGAGATCGAGCCGTTCGGTGGTGCGGCTACCTGCATCGGTGGCGCGATCCGTGATCCGCTGTCCGGCAGAAGCTATGTATATCAGGCGATGCGTGTGACCGGTGCCGGTGATCCGACCGTGCCGGTACAGGAGACCATGAAGGGCAAGCTGCCACAGCGTAAGCTCGTAACGACCGCAGCCAATGGTTACTCCAGCTATGGTAACCAGATCGGCCTCGCGACCGGCCTCGTCGATGAGATCTATCATCCGGGCTATGTCGCAAAGCGTATGGAGATCGGTGCCGTCGTCGCAGCCGCACCGGCAGAGAACGTACGTCGTGAGGTTCCGGCGCCGGGTGATGTCGTCATCCTCCTCGGCGGTCGTACCGGCCGTGATGGTATCGGCGGTGCCACCGGTTCCTCCAAGTCCCACAACGTCGAGTCCCTCGAGAAGGACGGCGCAGAGGTACAGAAGGGTAATGCACCTGAGGAGCGTAAGCTGCAGCGTCTCTTCCGTAATCCGGAGGCAAGTAAGCTGATCAAGCGCTGCAACGACTTCGGTGCCGGCGGTGTATCCGTCGCGATCGGTGAGCTCGCGGATGGTCTCGACATCAACCTCGATAAGGTTCCGAAGAAGTATGCCGGTCTCGATGGCACAGAGCTTGCGATCTCCGAGTCTCAGGAGCGTATGGCCGTGGTTGTCGCGCCGGAGGATATGGAGCGCTTCCTCGCACTCGCACATGAGGAGAACCTCGAGGCGACGCACGTAGCAGACGTCACCGATACCAATCGTCTCGTCGCACACTGGAACGGAAAGAATGTCATCGATCTTTCGAGAGACTTCCTGAACAGTAACGGTGCCGAGAAGCACATTACCGTGAAGACCGCGGCGGGCGAAAGCATTGTCCGTCAGGTGAAGGGCAGCTTCGCCGAGAACTATGAGGCTCTGGCCGAGGATCTCAATGTGGTCAGCAAGCGTGGCCTCAGCGAGCGTTTCGACTCCACCATCGGTGCGGGTACCGTGCTGATGCCGTTCGGCGGTAAGAATCAGCGCACACCGGTACAAGCGATGGCCGCGAAGATTTCCGTCGAGAAGGGCCATACCGATGACAGCTCCGTCATGGCCTATGGCTACAATCCATTTATCACCGAGAAGAACTGCTACAAGGGTGCCTACCTCGCGGTCGTTGAGTCCGCAGCGAAGCTGATCGCCACCGGTGCCGGCTTCGAGGATACCTACCTCACCTTCCAGGAGTACTTCGGTAAGCCTGGTCGTGAACCGGAGCGCTGGGGACAGCCACTCGAGGCACTGCTCGGTGCATTTAACGCACAGCTCGACCTCGGCATCGCCGCGATCGGTGGTAAGGACTCCATGTCCGGTACCTTCGAGAAACTGGATGTTCCGCCGACGCTCGTTTCCTTCGCGATCACCACAGAGGATGCGAAGAATATCGTGAGCCCGGAGTATAAGGCAGCCGGTCATCCGGTACTCTGGCTGAAGCCGCAGTACCGTGACGAGCTTCCGGTGAAGGAGTCCCTCCTCGCCCTGTTCGCGTACGTACACCAGCTCGTACTCGACGGTAAGCTCGCGTCCATCTACACCCCGACCTACGGTGGTGCCGCAGAGGCGGTACTGAAGCAGTGCATGGGTAACGACATCGGCTTCGATTTCGCACCGAGCCTGAGTGTCGAGGACATCTTCGGCTATCAGTACGGCAGCTTCCTTCTGGAGCTCCGTGACGCAGCAGACCGTGACGCGATCTATAACGATCCGGCTGTGAAGGCTGCGAACATCATCGTGGCGGACCTCGGTGTCACCACGGACAATGCAGAGATCCGTTACAACGACGAGACCCTGAAGCTCGCTGACCTCGAGGCATCCTATGAGGATAAGCTCGAAAAGGTATTTACCTGCAATATGAACCTCGACAAGGACAGCGAGGAGAGTGCTGCAGACGTCACGATTCCGGATTATACGGAAGAGGAGTGGGTCGCTCCGGCCATCCAGGTGGAGAAGCCGCATGTCCTGATTCCGGTATTCCCGGGCAACAACTGTGAGTATGATTCTGCGAAGGCCTGCGCCGACGCCGGACTCGAGCCGGAAATCATCGTCGTACGCAATATGACGAAGCAGGACATCAGTGATTCCGTCGAGCAGGTAGCGAAGCGGATCGCCGAGTCGCAGATGATCTTCATCCCGGGTGGTTTCTCCGGTGGTGACGAGCCGGACGGCTCTGCGAAATTCATCACCTCCTTCTTCCGGAACGAGGCCGTGAAGAACGCAACCATGGATATGCTGAACAAGCGCGATGGTCTCATGCTCGGTATCTGCAACGGCTTCCAGGCCCTCATCAAGCTCGGTCTCGTACCGTACGGTGAGATCCGTGATACCGATGAGCACTGCCCGACCCTGACCTTCAACACGATCGGACGTCACCAGTCGAAGATCGTCAACATCCGTGTCGCTTCGAACATGTCTCCATGGCTCGCAGACAGCCAGCCGGGTGATATCTACAGCGTACCGATCTCTCACGGTGAGGGCCGCTTCCTCTGTGAGCCGGCACTTTTCCAGCAGCTTGTCGAGAACGGTCAGATCGCGACGCAGTACGTGGATCTCGAGGGTCATCCGACCATGGATATCCAGTACAACCCGAACGGCTCCTACTATGCAGTCGAGGGTATCACCTCGCCGGATGGTCGTGTCCTCGGTAAGATGGGTCACGCAGAGCGCTGGGGCAGCGGACTGTATAAGAACGTACCTGGTAACTATGATATGGGTCTCTTCCGCGCAGCGAAGGAGTACTTCAACTGATAAATGCCGTTATGGCGATCGAAGAGCGTCCCGAAAGGGGCGCTCTTTATGTTCGCTCAGGGGCCCGGCGGGTTGGGAGCGTGTTTTTATTTCAGGCATAACTAAAAATTAGTAGACTTCACGTCGAGCTATAACTATAATACCGTCCATGGGCAAGGGCGTCTGGATTTTCCAGACGCCCTTTTGCTATACCTTAAGGAGGAGAGTTATGGAAATCAGTTTGTCAACCGTTACCTGGGTGCTGATCGCAACCGCACTCATCTACTTCATGCAGGCAGGCTTCGCACTATGTGAAGCAGGTCTCACCCGCGCGAAGAATACCGGCAATATCCTCATGAAAAACATGATGGATTTCTGTATCGGTACGCCGTGCTTCTGGCTGATCGGCTTCGGCCTGATGTTCGCCGGCACCGGCCCACTGGTCGGAGGCTTCGATCCGCTGATCCGGGGAAGCTACACCGCCGCCAATTCCGTGGTACCGCAGAACATGCCGCTCTGGTGCTACGTGATCTTCGAGACCGTTTTCTGTGCAACGGCTGCCACCATCGTTTCCGGATCCATGGCCGAGCGTACGAACTTCAAGGCCTACTGTGTATACTCCGCGATGATTTCACTCATCATCTACCCGATCGAAGGTCACTGGGTATGGGGCGGTGGATGGCTGAGCAGCATGGGCTTCCACGATTTCGCAGGTTCTGCCGCAGTTCATATGACCGGTGGACTGATCGCCTGCCTCGGTGCATGGATGCTCGGACCTCGTATCGGTAAGTATGACCGGAACGGAAAGGCACGTGCGATCCCGGGCCACAACATGCTGGCCGCTGCACTCGGTGTATTTATTCTCTGGTTCTGCTGGTTCGGTTTCAATGGTGGCTCCACCGCTGCGATGGCGACCGAGGACAATGCCATCACCGCGGCCACTGCATTTATGACGACGAACCTGGCCGCCGCTGTCGCGACCGTCACCACCATGATCTTTACCTGGATCCGCTATGGTAAGCCGGATGTATCGATGACCTTCAATGGTGCACTCGCAGGCCTCGTGGCCATCACCGCACCTTGCGACTGCGTCACTCCGGTAGGGGCCTTCTTCATTGGCCTCGTCGCTGGTATCCTCGTCGTACTGTCGGTTGAGTTTTTCGATAACAAGGCGAAGATCGATGATCCGGTCGGTGCCGTATCTGTTCATATGGTAAACGGTATGTGGGGTACCATCGCCGTCGGTCTGTTCTCCACCGGTGCAGATGGTGTCGGTGTCGGCCTCTTCTACGGCGGCGGACTCGCACAGCTCGGTGTACAGGTACTCGGTGTCATCGGCATCGCGGCGTACACACTCATCACTATGTTTATCGTCTTTAAGATCATCGATAAGACCATCGGTCTCCGCGTACCGGCGAAGATCGAAATCGACGGCCTCGATGTGCATGAGCACGGCCTGACCTCTGCATACTCCGGTTTCTCGATCACGGATGTCACCGACATGACGGTCGAGGCAAACGAGAATACCGATCTCGGTGAAAATGAGTACGAGAAGGCGTCTGACGCCCAGAAGAACGCGGCCATCAATGTGACGGAGGTATCGGAAACCACGACCGCCGCAGCAGAGTCGGGTGTGGTCACACCGTATATCACCGATATGCATAAGGTATCCATCATCTGCCGTCTCTCCAGCTTCGATGCGCTGAAGAGAGCACTGAACAGCCTCGGTGTCACCGGTATGACCGTGACGCAGGTCATGGGCTCCGGTCTCCAGAGAGGTTCTCAGGAGAAGTACCGTGGTGTAACCGTTGATTCCACGCTGATCCCGAAGATTAAGGTCGAGGTCATCGTGTCGAAGATTCCGGTCGACCACGTCATCGAAACTGCAAAGAAGACACTCTATACCGGTCACATCGGCGATGGCAAGATCTTCGTTTACAATGTGATGCGTGCCGTCAAGGTACGTACCGGCGAGGAAGGCTATGAGGCCATCCAGGATGTCGAGTAAACCCGGTCATAACGGGGCGGTTCCCCGTTTGACATATACAACATAAGACAATGTTTTATCCGCTGGAAGCGTCCCGTGAGGGGCGCTTTTTGCGACTAATCCATGAGAGGGCCGCGCGAAGCGCGGAGAGGCTCGTGGATGCCCCCAGGCGGCGAGGCTGTTTTTTCGCTTTGAGCGAAAAAATCAAACGACGATGCCTGCGCCGAAGGCGCATATCCATGGCATCGTCTCCATTCACTATAGAAAGTTTAGAACATCATCTTCACTTGTTGACGATACAGGCCTGTGTTATAATGTGTTAATGATTTGACATAAGTGCCATAACTGTCACTCGGCACGGATGAAGGGAAAAAGAAATGAAGAAGAATACAAATGTAGTTTCACTGGTGGTCATCGGTGCAGGTATCATCGCTGCGGTTGCAACGGGTATGCAGTCCAGAAATGCGAATGCGATTCCGAAGGATGCGATCGTTGCAAGTGGTAGTGCACAGGGTATGGAAGGTCCGGTGAAGGTGGAGATCGCGTTTTCTCAGGATAAGATCTACAGTGTGACCGTCACCGAGGCGAACGAGACGCCGGATATCGGAACGAAGGCCATCGATGCACTGCCGGGTACCATCGTCGCGGAGAACAGTCTGAATGTGGATGCGGTTTCCGGTGCGACGATCACTTCAACGGCGATTAAGAATGCCGCTGCACAGGCGATGTCTGACGCGGGTGTTGATCCGTCGGCCTTCGGCTATGCAGGCGAGGCGGGTGCAGAGACAGAAGCTGCGGAGACGGAGAGTGAAGCCGATGCTGCAGAGACAGAAGCGGGTGGTGACGCTGATTCCGTACAGAAGGCGCATGATGCCGCAGCCGGTAAGACAGAGGGTGCGGATGGTTATCTGAACCGCTACAGCGCAGATGCGACCGTAGCTGTCGCGGCTGAAAGCACGGCAGACGAAGCTGTCAGCACAGAGGGTGGCTCCGTGCAGAAAGCGCATGATGCTGCAGCTGGTAAGGTATCCGGTGCAGCCGGCTACCTCAACCGTTACAGCGCATAAATGTTAATGAGTGATGATGAAAGGTCGTCGGGAGCTTCTCCCGGCGGCCTTTTTCATACTTTCGTAAGGATTCCTACGAGGATTTCAGATGCCGGATCCGACGGTATCGGGTAAAATAGTCTATAAGGAATGCCAATTATGAAGAACCGTTATCTGGTTGATTGTAAATTCTCCGGGAATCAGTTCGAAAAAAATCAGTGCACATGATTTTATGAGATTTATGTGACGCCACCCTTCGTATCCGGTGTATATAGATGAAAGGACAGAACAGAGGACACAGCATGAACGATCAGGATATCCTCGACCTTTACTTCGCAAGGTCGGAAAGCGCGATCAGCGCAACGAATGAAAAATACGGAAAGTACTGCCATACGGTCGCGATGAACGTACTGTACAGTCACGAGGACAGCGAGGAGTGTGTAAACGACACCTGGCTCCGGGCCTGGGGTGCAATTCCACCGAAACGGCCGGCGATGCTTCGGACCTTCCTCGGAAAGATCACCCGGAATCTGGCGCTGAATCGCTGGGAGCATGCCCATGCAGATAAGCGGGGCCGGGGTGAAACCGCAGCGGCACTCGATGAGCTCACAGAGTGCGTGGCTGACACCCGGTCGGGACAGCCGGATCAGCTTCCGGAACAGTTGACATTGACCGAATGTATCAACCGCTTTCTAGAACATCAGAAGCCGGAGAACCGGAAGCTTTTCGTACGCCGCTACTGGTACCTTTCGGACATCAAGAAAATCGCCGGCGACTATGGCTTTACGGAAAGTAAGGTCAAGATGACCCTGAGCCGCATGCGTGCACAGCTCATGGCCGAGTTGGAAAAGGAAGGCATCTCATGGTAACGAGAGAAGAAAAAGCGCGGCAGCTCCTGCACGCGATGACGGAGATCGATGATCGCTATATCGCGGAGGCTGCCCCGGAAAATACAGAACACAGCGCTGCTTCGGAAGAAGCTGTGAAGTCGGAGACGGTCGTGCCGATGAAGCACACGGACGTCGAGAAAACGAAAACGGACGTGCCGGATGAAGATCACCATTCGGAGCCGAAGGTCCTCTATATGAAGCCGCAGAAACGCTGGAAGCCGATGGGGATCATCGCTGCCGCTGCGGTCCTCGTGATCGGATTCGGAGCGTATATGAAGACAGAAAAAGCAAGTAACTCGATGGCACCGGTCGCATTCGTTACCGGTGGAACAGATAGGACGAGGGCGATCGATGGCGAAGCCGAGAGCGCAGCTGCCGGTGCCGATCAGGACTCTGCAGGCGCGGGGGCGATGGGGAGATCCTCGCGGATGGAAGCCGGCGTAGATCCGGGCGTCACCGCAGCGGAAGGTGATCCGGAGATGGCAGCCGAAGCGACGCCGTATGCGGATCAGGGAACGAAGGAAGTGGATGGCAGTGCACGGATGAAATCCTCCGTAACGGAAACCGGTGCAGCGCCAGAGGCAGCTTCCGCGGATGCGCCGATGAGCATGCAGATTGCAAACCCATGGAGCGAGTTCGATTCCCTGGAAGAGGCGGAAGCCGACGCCGGCGTAGAGATCACGCTCCCGGAAAGCTATCAGGGCTTCAATCACCGTATTTACCGCTCGATGCACCGTCAAATGATCGAGGTCATCTATCAGGATGCCGACGGACGGGAGGGCTTCCGTATCCGGAAGAGCCGGGACTTCGGCGACATCAGTGGTGACTACACGCGCTACGACCAGGAGAAGACGCTGGAAATCGGCGATCGCTTCGTCGAGACCCGCGGAAACGGGGATGAGATTTCCGTCGCCCGCTGGGGCAATCTCAGCCTGAACCTGAGTTACGCCATCTGTGCAGCAGAAGACCAGCACTTCACGGAAAACGATATCCGGAGCCTCGTAGAAGACATCGATCCGGACATCCGTGAAACGGGTACGACCCGGCGGAAGTCAGATGTATTCCAGCCGGATCCTGACGCGGAGACGATCGATCCTGCGAAACAGCCACTGTATTAAAGCACATCGTTCTGATCGATCGGCGCATAGAGCGAAGGATCCCTCAGAACCGTCACCTTATCAAAAGAAGACGAATACCTGAGAGAAAGGAGCGGATCATGAAAAAGAAAATCGATACCACCATGATGCAATGGAAACAGCTGAAGAAACACAGCGTGCGCCTGCTGGCGCTCGCCACCACCGGCCTCCTGCTGGTGTCCGGCCTCGCTGCCTGTGGTGCCGGTGCCAGCAAAAGCGCGTATGTGAGCGAGACCATGGCCGCCGCCAGCGGTGGCATGTATAGAGAAGAAGCTGCAGCGGAAGAGGCTGTCGCCGACGTCGACAGTGCCGCAAATATGAAGATGAACCGCGTCGCTGCGCTGCAGGAAAGCGGAGATACCGGCGCAGACAGCTCAAGCTCCGATGGGCAGGTCGCTACCTCGGAGATCCCGGACTCCCGTAAGCTCATCCGAAACGTCGACCTCTCCTTCGAGACCACCGATTTCGATACCTTCGTACAGGACATCCAGAACAAAACGACCGCACTCGGCGGCTACATCGAGTCCAGCGACCTGAGCGGCAACGCCTATACCGACCGCCACCGCTACGCTTACTTCACCCTGCGCATCCCGAAGCCACAGGTCGATACCTTCCTGAGCTTCGCCGAAGGGGAAGCCAACCTCACCCGGAAGTACGAAAACACCCAGGACATCACCCTCCAGTACTATGACACCGAATCCCGGAAGAAAGCCCTCCAGTCCGAGTATGACCGCCTCCTCGAGCTCATGGCGAAAGCCGAATCCGTCGACGCCGTCATCGCCATCGAACAGCGCCTGTCGGAGATCCGCTACCAGCTCGACAGCTTCGAGTCCGACCTCCGCCGCTACGATAACCAGGTCGACTACTCCACGATCACGGTCAATGTCAGCGAAACCACCGTCCTCACCGCCTCGGAAAAGAGCGGCTTCTGGAGCCGCGTACAGGCAAACCTCGAATCCAATGTCGAAGACCTCTGCGACGCCGCCATCGGCTTCCTCATCTGGTTCCTGTCCAGCCTCCCGGTACTCCTCGCCCTCGCGATCCTCTTCTTCATCATCTACCGCATCGTGAAGGCTATCCGTAGCCGCAGGAAAACCAGAAAAGCAGCAAAAAACGCACCGCCTGCAGAGAAGTCGAAGTCGGAGGAAAAGGCAGAGCCATAAGCTCTGCCTTGCCGCAGTCCTTATTTTGTGCTATAGTTTGCGGCAAATGGATCGTTCCGTCCGGAGACCGGTGATCCATTAGCGCCAGGACCGTAAAGGTCGACGAGGTTGACAGTCATCGAAAGACTCGGCGGATGCTGTCACGGAGTAGTGATCGTAAGAGGAAAAAGAAAAAGCGGAATCAACACCGTAACAGAAGTTTCCCCACACTGAACAACACCATCATCCACAGGGCATGCACGCTGCATGCCCCTGTTCTGTGTCCCCTCACAGCGGATCCGCTGTGCATGCGTGACGCGGAAACCAGGGCAGACCTCCCGCTGAGGTCCGCCCTGGTTTCCTGTGCAGAACCCCCGTCGGATGCATTGGCCTGATCAGTGAGAGGAGATTTTTTTATGTGTGGAATCGTAGGATATGTAGGACATCAGCAGGCAGCACCGATTCTTCTGAACGGCCTTTCGAAGCTCGAGTACAGAGGCTATGACTCGGCCGGCATCGCCGTGCGGAACGAGCAGGGCGAGATCGAAGTCGTGAAGGCGAAGGGCCGCCTGAAGAATCTGATGGAGAAGACGAACGACGGCAAGGCGATGAAGGGTACCACCGGCATCGGCCACACCCGCTGGGCGACCCACGGCGAGCCATCCGAGACCAACGCCCACCCGCATATGAGCTTTCATCATACGGTGGTCGCGGTCCACAACGGCATCATCGAGAACTTCCAGGAGATCAAGGACAAGCTCCTGAAGAAGGGCTACCAGTTCTACAGCCAGACCGATACCGAGGTCGCTGTCAACCTCGTGGATTATTACTATGAAAAGTACGGACAGGGACCAATCGACGCGATCGCACGGGCAATGATGCGGATCCGCGGCTCCTATGCCCTCGAATTTATGTTCATGGACTGCCCGGGGGAGATCTACGTCGCCCGGAAGGATGCACCGATGATCATCGGCGTCGAAGAGGGCGAGACCTATGTCGCCTCCGATGTACCGGCGATCCTCAAGTACTGCAAGAATGTGTATTACATCGACAATTCCGAGATTGCGAAGCTCAGCGCCGGAAAGGCAGAGTTCTTCAACCTCGACCAGGAGCCGATCGAAAAGGAGCTCGTCGAGATCAAGATGGATGCACAGGCCGCGGAGAAGGGTGGCTTCGAGCATTTCATGATGAAGGAGATCTATGAGCAGCCGAAGGCCGTCCGTGATACGATCAATTCCGTCGTGAAGGACGGGCACATCGATCTGTCCGCCGTCGGCCTCAGTGATGAGGAGATCCAGAAGATTTCACAAATCTATATCGTCGCCTGTGGCTCTGCCTACCACGTCGGCGTCGTGACACAGTACGTGATGGAGGGGCTCGCCCGGATCCCGGTCCGCGTCGAGCTCGCCTCCGAGTTCCGCTACCGGAACCCGATTCTTGATCCGAACGGCCTCGTGATCATCATCAGCCAGTCCGGTGAGACCGCCGATTCGCTGGCGGCGCTTCGTGAAGCGAAGGCCCGCGGCCTGAAGACCCTCGGCATCGTGAACGTCGTCGGTTCCTCCATCGCGCGCGAGGCGGATAACGTGTTCTATACCCTCGCCGGCCCGGAGATCGCGGTCGCGACCACGAAGGCATACTCCACCCAGCTCATCGCCGGCTACACCCTCGCCATCGAATTTGCGAAGGTACGGGGCGAACTCGAAGAGGAGCGCTATGCGGAGCTCATCACAGAACTCGGAACACTCCCGGAGAAGATCGAGCGCATCCTGCTCGATAAGGAACGTATCCAGTGGTTCGCAGCGAAGCAGGCCAATGCGAAGGATGTGTTCTTCATCGGCCGGGGCATCGACTATGCGATCGGCCTCGAGGGCTCGCTCAAGCTGAAGGAGATCAGCTATATCCACTCCGAGGCCTACGCGGCCGGCGAGCTAAAGCATGGCACCATCTCCCTGATCGAGAAGGGTATCCTGGTGGTTGGCATCCTGACCCAGCCGGAGCTCTTCGAGAAGACCGTGTCGAACATGGTCGAGGTGAAATCCCGCGGCGGCTACCTCATGGGCCTCACAAGTTATGGAAACTACAGCATCGAGGATACCGCAGACTTCACCGTCTACGTACCATCGACGGATCCGTACTTCGCGACCAGCCTCGCCGTCGTTCCGCTCCAGCTGCTCGCGTACTATGTGAGCGTTGCCAAGGGCCTCGATGTCGATAAGCCGAGAAACCTCGCGAAATCTGTTACGGTGGAGTGATCTGAGCCGAAGCGCGGTCCCATTTTGCCATCGGATTTCATGATCCGGGAGAGCGGAAAACAGACGCGTGCAGGTCCGGTACTCCGCGTGCAGACGAAAGCACCGGTAAATCTTCATGAAAAAGTCACCAGATCGGAGAAAACACTCCGAGTTGGTGACTTTTTCCAGTTATTGTCAAATTTTTGTTCAATATGTCATTATTTTAACAAATATTTTGTTGAAAATATGCACAAAATGGCGTACATTCTCTGAAATTTCGTTGTCGACTCCCGCAGATTTGATATAATATATCAGTCTATGATTTTATTTTAGGAGGTATGTGAACATGGGTGTTACCACTTTTAAAGGTGGCGTCCATCCCTATGACGGCAAGGACCTCGCCAAGGATCAGGCGATCGTCGAACTGAAGCCGCAGGGACTCATGGTCTATCCGCTTTCTCAGCACATCGGTGCACCGGCGAAGCCGGTTGTCGCCAAGGGGGATCGTGTCCTCGTCGGACAGAAGATCGCTGAGGCCGGTGGATTTATTTCCGCACCTGTCATCTGCTCTGTATCAGGTACTGTAAAGAGTATCGAGAAGAAGCTGACGGCCGGCGGAGCCATGGTAGACGCAATTGTAGTAGAGAACGACCAGCAGTATGAAGCGATCGAGGGTTTCGGTCAGGCGAGAGACTATACGAAGCTCACGCGTGACGAAATCGTAAATATCGTAAAGGAAGCCGGTATCGTCGGACTGGGCGGAGCAGGATTCCCTACCTCCGTAAAGCTGGCACCGAAGAACGTCGATAAGATCGATTATTTCCTCGTAAACGGTGCCGAGTGTGAGCCTTACCTCACCTCCGACTATCGCCTCATGCTCGAGGAGCCGGAGAAGATCATCGGCGGCCTCAAGGTTGTCCTTTCGATTTTCCCGAACGCCAAGGGCGTGATCGGTATCGAGGACAACAAGCCGGAGGCTGTCCGCACGATGACAGAGGCAGCAAAAGGTGAGTCCAACATCGAGGTCGTGGCACTGAAGACCAAGTATCCGCAGGGTGGTGAGCGTCAGCTGATCTATGCGATCACGGGTCGTAAGATCAATTCTGGTATGCTTCCGGCAGACGCGGGCTGCGTCGTGGACAATGCTGCCACCATGCTCGCGATCTATGAGGCCGTATGTGAGTCGAAGCCGCTCGTTTCGAGAATCCTCACGCTGACCGGTGATGCGATGGCGAAGCCGGGCAACTTCCGCGTGCCGACCGGTATGAACTACCAGGAGATCGTGGATCAGGCCGGTGGCTTCAAGACTGAGCCGGAGAAGATCGTCTGCGGTGGACCGATGATGGGTATTCCACTGTTCAAACTCGATATCCCGGTAGCGAAGAACTCCAGCTCCATCCTGGCATTCGCGCATGATCAGGTTTCTCATGAGCCGACCACAGCCTGCATCGGCTGCGGCCGCTGTGTTTCCGCATGCCCGGAGAACCTCATGCCGACCATGATGTTCAAGGCTGCACTGAAGAAGGATACCGCCCGCTTCACAGAGCTCGAGGGCATGGAGTGCCTCGAGTGTGGTGCCTGCGCATATGTATGCCCGGCGAAGCGTCCGCTCACCCAGGGCTTCAAGGAGATGAAGCGCCGTGTCGGTGCGGAGCGTAGAGCTGCCGCTGCAAAGGCGAAGGCAGAAGCAGAGGCGAAGGCCGCTGAGAAGAAAGCGGAGGAGGTACAGAAATAATGAGTAAGCTTTTAAATCTTTCCTCAAATCCGCATATTCGTGACAACGTAACGACTGCGGAAATCATGCGTGATGTCTTCATCGCCCTGATTCCGACGACCCTGTACGGTATCATCCAGTGGGGCTTTAATGCTGCACTCGTATGTATCCTGACGGTCGCTGCTGCTGTCATTTCCGAGCTTGTGTATGAGAAGTGCATGAAGCTGCCGATCACCATCATGGACTGGTCCGCTGCGGTTACAGGTCTCATCCTCGCACTCAACTGCCCACCGAACATCCCGGCATGGATTCCGTGCCTCGGTGCTGTCTTTGCCATCATCATCGTAAAGCAGCTTTATGGTGGACTTGGTAAGAACTTCATGAACCCGGCCCTCGCTGCCAGATGCTTCCTGCTGATTTCCTTCGCAGGCAAGATGACCAGCTTCACCGGTGTCGGTGCAGATGCACTTTCCGGTGCAACACCGCTTGCCTTCATGAAGACGAACCCGGATGCGATTGCAAAGATCGACCTCGGTGCTGCCTTCCTCGGACGTATCCCTGGAACCATCGGTGAGGTTTCGAAGCTCTGCGTACTCATCGGTGCAGCATACCTCATCATCCGCAAGGTGATTTCTCCGAAGATCCCGCTGATCTACATCGGAACGGTCGCTGTATTCACGCTGCTTTTCGGTGGTCACGGCTTCGATCTTTACTATCTCGCCTGTGAGCTCTGCGCCGGTGGACTGATCTTCGGTGCATTCTTCATGGCGACAGACTATGTTACATCCCCGATCACCCCGCTCGGCCAGATTATCTTCGCCGTGATGCTGGGTATCCTGACCGGACTGTTCCGTCTCTTCGGCGGCTCCGCAGAGGGTGTTTCCTATGCCATCATCATCTGCAACATCCTCGTTCCGATGATCAATGTGCATACCGTACCGAAGGCTTTCGGAAAGGAGGGCGCTAAGAAATGAAGAAGGATTCATTTATGAAGGACGCGCTTGTCCTCGCACTGATCACACTGATCTCCGGCTGCTGCCTCGGTGGTGCCTATGGCCTGACGAAGCAGAAGATCTACGAGATCAATATGGCTTCCACCATCGAATCCTACAAGCAGGTTATGCCGGCAGAGGAGTACGATGATGCGACCTATGCAGATGCCCTCACGACAGCACAGAGCGATGGAAAGATCGCTGCGGATAACGGTGGCGCTTCCCTGATTTCTGTCGTCGCTGCGAAGGATACATCTGGTGCAGAGACCGGCTACATCATCAAGGGCTCGGCCGCTGGTTACGGCGGAAGTGTCATCGTCGTCGTCGGTGTCGATGCAGACCTCAAGGTAACCGGTATTTCCTTCCCGGAGACACTTCCGGAGACGGCAGGTCTCGGCCAGAAGGCTACAGAGCCGGCGTTCTATGAGCAGTTTGCCGGCAAGGGCACGAAGCTCTCTGTAAAGAAGGGCGGCGGTGCCGGCGAGGATGAAATCGATGCAATTTCAGGTGCGACCATCACCTCGACCGCAGTTACAAACACGGTCAATGCCGCTACTGAATTTGTTCAGGATTACATCCTTAAGTGAAGGAGGATAGAAGATGAATAAATATGTAGAAAGAATTTATAACGGTATCGTTAAAGAAAATCCTACCTTCATCATGATGCTTGGTATGTGTCCTACACTTGCAACTACGACAAGTGCCACCAACGCGATTGGCATGGGCCTTTCCACGACCGCCGTACTGGTCATGTCCAACATGCTCATTTCCGCCATCCGTAAGGTGATTCCAGGTCGTATGCGTCTTCCGAGTGAGATCGTCGTCGTTGCGTCTCTTGTAACCGTCGTACAGCTTCTGATGCAGGCGTATACACAGGATGTTTACAGCGCGCTCGGTATCTATATCCCGCTGATCGTCGTAAACTGTATCATCCTCGGACGTGCAGAGTCCTTCGCACTGTTCAATACCCCGATCCTGTCCTTCTTCGATGGACTCGGTATGGGTCTCGGCTTCACCTTCGCGCTCGTTGCGCTCGGTGCATTCCGTGAGATCCTCGGTGCAGGCTCCATCTTCGGCTTCCAGATCATCCCGGATGATTTCCATATCGGCATGATGGTTCTGGCTCCGGGTGCGTTCCTGGTTCTCGCATTCCTGACGGCGATCCAGAACAAGCTGGGCCTTCCGTCTGCAACCAACGGTGGACAGGAGTCAAGCGAATTTGTTACCTCCGGCGATGTGTTCGGTGCATTTAACCAGAGCACAGATGCCGCTGACGTGAAGGAGGCATGAGTATGGTAGATCTTCTGTTAATTGCAATTAAATATTCTCTTGTTTCCAACGTCGTTCTGTCCCAGTTCCTCGGAATCTGTGCCTTCCTCGGCGTTTCGAAGAAGTCCTCTGCTTCCAAGGGTATGGGCGCTGCCGTTATCTTCGTAACGGTACTGGCATCGATCGTTTCCCACCTGATCTATGTGGGCATCATGAGCGCAAGCTCCCCGATCTGTAAGGCACTGGGCATCACCGATGGTCTCGATTTCCTGAACACCATCGTCTTCATCCTGCTCATCGCCGCACTCGTACAGCTGGTTGAGATGTTCATGAAGAAGAACATGAAGAGCCTCTATGATGCGCTCGGTGTGTACCTTCCGCTGATCACCACGAACTGCGCCGTACTCGGTGTCGCACTGAACAACGTAAGCTATGGCTTCAACATGATCGAGTGTATCGTATACGCACTCGGCATCGGTATCGGCTTCGCCCTCGCCATTCTCCTTCTTTCTTATGTTCGTGAGAATGTACTCGAGGACAACAAGGACATCCCGCGTTCCTTCCAGGGCGCACCGATCGTCCTTCTGACCGCATGCCTGATGTCCATGGCATTCTTCGGATTCCAGGGTCTGATCTGATAGGAGGGTAGAGAAAATGGTATTATTTGTCGTTGTGGCTGCCATCCTGGTCGGAGCTGTCGGTTTAGTCATCGGCATCTTCCTAGGCGTGGCTTCCGAGAAGTTTAAGGTTGAAGTAGATGAGCGTGAAGCGAAGGTCAGAGACTGTCTGCCTGGCAACAACTGTGGTGCCTGCGGATTCCCGGGCTGTGATGGCTGTGCGAAGGCCATCGCAAACGGTGAAGCTGCCGTAACCCAGTGTCCGGTTGGCGGTGCTGCGGTCGCTGAGAAGATCGCTGAGGTGATGGGTGTCAAGGCGGAGCCGATCGACGAGTCCAGCAAGATGGTCGCGTTCGTACGCTGCCAGGGTGACTGCTCGAAGGCGAAGCAGGCATACCACTATTCCGGTATCGCAGATTGTTCCGAGCTTGCAGTCGTACCAAACGGCTCCGAGAAGGAATGTGCATTCAGCTGTTGTGGTTATGGCACCTGTGTGAAGGCCTGTGCCTTCGATGCGATCCATATCGTAAACGGTGTCGCGGTCGTCGATAAGGAGAAGTGTGTAGCCTGTGGTGCCTGCATGAAGGCCTGCCCGAAGCACATCATCGATCTCGTTCCATATAAGAAGAAGCACAATGTTGCCTGCCAGAACCATCTGAAGGGCAAGGCAGTCAAGGATGCCTGCGCGACCGGATGTATCGCCTGCGGTATGTGTGAGCGCAACTGCCCGTTCGATGGTATCCATGTCGTAAATGACCTCGCGGTTATGAACGAGAACTGTAAGGACTGCGGTATCTGTGCCCAGAAGTGTCCGACCGGTGCCATCACCGGCAAGCGCCCGGTGGTCAAGAAGCCGGCTGCTCCAGCCGCTCCGAAGGCTGCAGAGACTGCACCAGCGCCGAAGGTCGCTGAAGCAGAAGCTCCAAAGCCGGAGGCATAAAGCATCCGGATGAAATGTCCGGTGCGATGTTCGATCCGTGAATCACATAGAAGTCGATATGTAGACCTCTTGCTGAATCGAATACCTATATAATAGTAGAGAGCCTGTGTCATTTATGACACAGGCTCTCTTTTGTATGTATTAAATGAACATGATGCATGATAAAATACATAGCATCTAATCTAAGTTCAGATACTATGATGTTGATGAATAACTGGCAAAAAAGAAAGAAATCTCCGAAACATTAAAATCGCATAAAGAATCTTTACTAATAAATTTTTAACAATTATAATTATCTGAATTGGGATTACCAAAATATTAACATTGCATACAAGGAGGAGGCCTATGGAATCACAGATTCAGGATCTGGTTACATCGATTCGCAAAGAGGGTGTCGATGCAGCAAACGCTGAAGCTGACTCTATCATTGCGGAAGCCCGTAAAAAAGCAGACGCAATTATTTCCGATGCAAAGGCAGAAGCTGCTGCTGCGAAAGCAGGCGCAGAAAAGGAAATCGGAGTCATGAAGGAAAGTGCCGCTGTCAGTGCAGAGCAGGCAAAACGTGACGCCATGCTCTCATTCAAGACGGAGGTTCAGAAGGAATACGAAAAGCTTCTGAAGAGCGATATCAAGAAAGAGCTGAGCGGTGCCGCACTGGGCAAACTGATTCGCGCAGCACTTGCGGGCGAGGATGTGGCGCAGTATAGCGCAGAAGTCGCTGCAGTATCCGAGGAGCTGAAGGCAGAGCTCGCTGACGAGGTCAGAAACGGCCTCGAGATCAAGCCGACCAGAGGCGTCAATGCCGGTTTCCGTCTGGCAGCCAAGGATGGATCAGGATACTTCGACTGTACCGATGATGCGATCGCAGAGATGATGATGCCGTACTTCAGAAACCTTGAAATCTGATAGGAGGTACTGCTCATGGCTTCGCATTATTATTATCTGATATCGAGCCTGCCGGAACTCCGGAGTGACGGAGACATGCCACTCAGCTATCAGGAATTTCTGGATTTATGTGAATCCACCGTCAGCCGCGGCACGTATAAGCTCTTATCGGAGCTCACACTGAACTCGGCAGAGGGTCCGCTCGTAAAGGAGTGGAACCAGGTGTACGGTGCGATGACAAAGGAGCTGAATTACCAGCGCAGCATGAAACTCGGAAAGAGCTATCCGGCACCTTCCGCGAAGGATTACGTGACGGCACAGATCGTCGGCTCCGCACTCAGCGCGAAAAATCCGCTAGAGGCTGAGCAGATCATGCTGGATTTCTCATTCCAACAGCTGGATCAGCTGGTCGGTCTTCATATGTTTGATGACTATGTACTGTTCGGCTATGCGCTGAAGCTGAAGTTGCTTGAACGTCAGAGAAGCTTCGAGCACGAGAAGGGCCAGGCCGAGTTCCGCCGCCTGCTCGGTGTCGTACAGCAGCGTGTTTACAGTTTGTAACAAGTAGAAATATCGGGAGACATTTATGGAAACAATAACAGGACATGTAACTGGCATTAACAGTAACATGGCGAATGTAAGCTTCGATGGTGCAGTCCGTAAAAACGAGGTGGGCTATATCCTCGTCGACGGCAAGCGCCTGAAGGGCGAGGTCATTCGTATCAATAACGGAATCGCCAGTATGCAGATTTATGAGATGTCAAATGGCATCAAGGTCGGTGATCCGGTTGAGTTTACCGGTGAGCTGATGAGTGTTGATCTGGGTCCGGGACTTCTGACACAGATCTATGATGGACTTCAGAACCCGCTGCCTGAGCTTGCAGAGCAGTGTGGCTTCTTCCTGCAGAGAGGTGTATACCTCGATGCGATTCCAGATAAGGACTGGGAATTCACACCGGGCGTAAAGGCGGGCGACAGCGTCGTGGCCGGTGATACCATCGGAACCGTTCCGGAGGGTATCTTCACCCATCATATCATGGTTCCGTTCACCTTAAAGGGTGATGACTGGACCGTAAAGTCCATCAAGGAAAAGGGAACGTATAATGTTCGTGCCACCATCTGCGTCATCGAGAACAGCCTCGGCGAGCAGAAAGAGCTCAGCATGGTCATCACACAGCCGATCAAGCAGCCGATCAAGTGCTACGCGGAGCGACTTCGTCCGGATGAGCCACTGATCATGCAGCTTCGCTGTGTCGATACCTTCCTGCCGATTGCAAAGGGCGGTACCTTCTGCGTACCTGGTCCGTTCGGTGCAGGTAAGACCGTTCTTCAGCACATGGAGGCGAAGAACGGAGAAGCCGATATCGTAATCGTCGCTGCCTGCGGAGAGCGTGCCGGTGAGGTCGTTGAGATCCTGAAGGAATTCCCGGAGCTGGATGATCCGCGTACCGGTCGTTCCCTGATGGAGAGAACCATCATCATCTGCAATACCTCGTCGATGCCGGTTGCCGCACGAGAAGCATCCTGCTATACCGCGGTAACCCTCGCAGAGTATTATCGTCAGATGGGGCTCAATGTTCTTCTTCTGGCAGACTCCACCTCCCGCTGGGCACAGGCCATGCGAGAGATGAGCGGACGTCTCGAGGAGATCCCGGGCGAGGAAGCCTTCCCTGCGTACCTTGAGTCCACCATCGCCGCCTTCTATGAGCGTGCCGGTAAGGTTCGCCTGAAGGATGGTTCCATCGGTTCGGTCACCATCGGCGGTACGGTATCCCCGGCCGGCGGTAACTTCGATGAGCCGGTAACACAGGCAACCCTGAAGGTCGTCGGCGCTTTCCACGGACTGAGCCGTGAGCGTTCCGATGCACGTAAGTACCCGGCGATCAATCCGACGGAATCCTGGTCGAAGTATACCGGTATCATCGCGATGGATCGTGTAGAAGAGAGCCGCAGTATTCTGAAGAGAAGTATCGAAATCAACCAGATGATGAAGGTCGTCGGTGAGGAAGGTACGACAGCAGAAGATTACATCACCTATCAGAAGGGTGAGCTTCTCGATGCCGTTTACCTCCAGCAGAACTCCTTCGATCCGATCGATGCCGCCGACTCTCCGGAGAGACAGCGTGTCGAGTTCGATCTTCTTTATGATGCACTGATGCAGCAGTACGACCTCGAGGACAAGGATGAGATTCGTTCCTTCTTTAACCAGCTGAGACAGGAGTTCCTGGACTGGCACGGAACCGAATTTAATTCAGACGCTTTTGAAGCACAGAAGAATAAGATCGCTGATTTCTATAAATCAAAGGCAATCGCTTAGGAGGTCTTATGCAGAAAGTATATACAAAAATTGAGTCCATCGTCGGTAACGTCGTGACCGTCCGTGCAGAGGGCATCCGAAACGGAGACCTCGCACTGGTCGGTGACAGTTACGCGAACGTCATTAAGCTGGATAAGGATCTCGTATCCCTCCAGGTATTTGCCGGCGCACAGGGTGTCAGCACAAACGACCCGGTGCGTTTCCTCGGTAGACCGATGCAGGTTTCCTTCTCAGAGCATCTGCTCGGCCGTATCTTCGATGGTGCCGGTGTACCAAGAGATAACGGTCCGGCCCTGACCGAAAACATGGTTGATATCGGCGGACCATCCTTTAACCCGGCGAAGCGAGTGATTCCGAAGCACATGATCCGTACCGGTATCCCGATGATCGATGTGTTCAACACCCTCGTCGAGAGCCAGAAGCTCCCGATCTTCTCCATCTCCGGAGAGCCGTACAACCAGCTGCTCGCACGTATCGCACTGCAGGCAGAGGTTGATGTCATCGTGCTCGGTGGTATGGGTCTGAAGTATGATGACTACCTGACCTTCCGTGACACCCTCGAGAAGGGCGGCGCGATGAGCCACACCGTGATGTTTATTCATACCGCAGCGGATCCTACCGTAGAGAGTACGCTGGTTCCGGATATGTCCCTCGCCGTCGCAGAGCAGTTCGCCCTCGAAGGTAAGAAGGTACTCGTACTTCTCACGGATATGACGAGCTACTGTGACGCACAGAAGGAGCTTGCAATCACCATGGAGCAGGTACCTTCGAACCGAGGTTACCCGGGCGATCTCTACAGTATGCTCGCATCCCGTTACGAGAAGGCCGTGGATATCGATGGTGCAGGTTCCATCACCATTCTCGGTGTAACAACGATGCCGGGTGACGATGTCACCCACCCGGTACCGGATAACACCGGCTACATCACCGAGGGCCAGTTCTATCTTCGCAATGGCCACATCGAGCCGTTCGGTTCCCTGTCCAGACTGAAGCAGAACGTCAACGGCAGCACCCGTGACGACCACCGTGCACTGATGGATGGTATGATCAAGCTCTATGCACAGTACAAGGAGAGTCTGGAGAAGAAGTCCATGGGCTTCGCGATGAGCTCCTGGGATGATAAGCTCCTCAAGTATGGTCAGCTCTTCGAATCGAAGCTGATGGACCTCAGTGTAAACATTCCTCTCGAGAAGGCACTGGATCTCGGCTGGGAAATCCTCGCGGAGTGCTTCGAGCCGAACGAAACCGGACTCAAGACCAGCCTGATCAAGGAGAGATGGCCGAAGAAGCTGGATGAGTAAAGGAGCAGTCAATGGCGATCAAACTCACGAAAAATGAACAGAAAGTGCAGAAAGATCACCTGAAAGAGTATCAGCGTTACCTGCCGACCCTGCAGCTGAAGAAACAGCAGCTGCAGTCCGTCATCATGCAGGTGAAGGACGATCTCGCCGTGAAGGAAGTCGAGCGCGAACAGATGATCGGCGACCTCGATGACTGGGTAGCTGTATTCTCAGAGAACACGCTGTTTGATGCAGATAAGCAGCTGGACACTCTGGTACAGCCGGATAAGGTCATCGTCGGCACCGAGAACGTCGCCGGTGTGAAGATCCCGGCCTTCCGGGAGCTGACCTTCAAGGACATTTCCTATAACGTAGATGATTACCCTTTATGGGTGGATACTGCACTGATCAAGCTGCGTGAGATCGCGCGTCTGGATGCACTGGTTTCAACCCTTCGCAAACAGGTCGAGCTGCTGGAAAAGGAACTTCGTTCCACATCCCAGCGTGTAAACCTCTTCGAGAAGGTCAAGATTCCGGAGGCCAAGGAGAACATCCGTGTCATCGGTGTTTACCTCGGTGATCAGCAGACAGCCGCTGTTGTCCGCGGCAAGATCGCAAAGAAAAAACTGGTGGAGGCAGGACGATGATTGAAAAAATGAAAATGGTTCACGTCGTGACCACCGCTGAACATAAGGATGAAATGCTGGAGGGGCTCCGTTCCCTGGGACTTCTCCATCTGGCAGAGCAGAAGCAGGCGAGTCAGGCCGCGAGTGAGCGCTTCACAGAGCTCGCACGTGTCTCCTCGAAGCTGCAGGACTATCTGCCGGAAAACAAGGATAAGAAGAAAGCCGTCGCATCCGAGGCACCGGCACTTCTTTCGGATGAGGCATTCGAGCAGATGTATCAGGAGGTTCGGAACGCACTCGCGAAGAAGGATCAGCTGACACAGCAGATCACCGCCGACATCACGGAGATGGAACGCATCGAGCCATGGGGACCGTTCTCACCGAAGGATGTCCGCGAGCTTCAGAAGCTCGGCTACGACCTCCATTTCTACCGTATGGATAAGGATGTATGCGCAGCAATCATGGCAGATGAGAACCTCCGGGTTCTTCGTCTCGCATCGGTCGATAAGGCCGATACCATCGCGGTGATCGGTGCACTCCCGATGAGCTATAACGCGAGTGAATTTACACTCCCGGAGAAGGGGATCGCAGAGCTGCAGCAGGATATCACGGATTGCCAGCAGGCACAGGCCGCCTGTGATGCAGTCCTCCGGAAGGCGGCGCTTCATGAGAACAGCTTCCATCAGAAGCTGCTCGATGCGCAGAACGCAGAGGAGTACTCCTCCGCAAGCGAAACCGCGGAAGGTGATGCACAGCTCGTATGGCTGTCCGGTTACATCCCGGAGATCTACCTCGACCGATTCAAGGAAGGTGCCCGCGAGAATCACTGGGCCTACGCCATCGACGAGGTTTCCACCGAGGATGAGCACATCCCGACGAAGCTTCGCTACAACAAGGTCAGCAAGCTGATCAAGCCGCTCTATGATATGCTGGGCATCCTGCCTGGCTACTACGAGACGGATATCTCACTCTGGTTCCTGCTGTTCTTCGCACTGTTCTTCGCGATGATCATCGGAGACGGTGGCTACGGCCTCCTGTTCCTGATCGCCACCATCGTGATGATCAAAAAGAGCGGCAAGATCGACACCGCAAGCTTCCTGCTTCTGGTACTGTCGACCTCAACCGTGATCTGGGGTGCCATCACCGGTACCTGGTTCGGTATGGAATCGGCGATGAAGCTTCCGTTCCTCCGCGCACTGGTTCTGCCGGGCTTTGCGAACTATCCTGAGTACTTCGATGTACCGGCCGCACTGCAGCAGAACAACATGATGAAGTTCTCCTTCACCATCGGTGCGATGCAGATGGAGCTCGGCAGCCTCCTCGCCGTCAAGAAGAAGATGGAAGAGAAGGATCTCAGCTTCCTGTCCGATATCGGATGGTTATTTACCATCTGTGGTATGTACCTTCTGGCACTCTACCTCGTATTACACGAGCAGCTCCCGCTGACACCGGTCGTTGCAGCGGTGGCCATCGGCTTCGTACTGGTTCTCTTTACGAACGGCATGGCACCGGGCAAGAGCATCGGCGCAGGTATCGCTTCGAGCTTAGGCGGTGCATTTACCGTCTTCCTGAACACGATCAGCTGCTTCGGTAATATCATGAGCTACATCCGACTCTTCGCCGTAGGCATGGCGGGACTCGCGATCGCTCAGAGCTTTAACAACATGGCCGCAGGTCTTGCACATGGACCTTTGATGATTGCTGCCGTCGTGATCGTACTGATCGGACACGTCATCAATATCGTTATGTGTATTCTCTCTGTCGTTGTACATGGTGTACGTCTGAACGTACTTGAGTTCTCCGGACAGGTAGGACTGGAGTGGACCGGTATCGCGTACAACCCGTTCAGATTAAACGATAAAATTAAACAGTAAGCTTTTCAGATAAGCAAAAAGGAGATTATTATGAATATCGCTTTTATTGGTATGGCAGCAGCACTTGGTCTCTCTGCATTAGGTTCCGCATTTGGTACCGGTATCGCCGGTCAGTCCGCTGTAGGCGCCTGGAAGAAGTGCTATGCACAGGGTAAGCAGGCACCGTTCATCATGACGGCATTTGCCGGCGCACCGCTGACACAGACTATCTACGGCTTCCTTCTCATGAACTTCATCGCGAGTGCATACAATGCAGGCACCATCGATCCTGCACTGTCCCTCGGCGTCGGTATCTTCGGTGGTATCGCGATCGGCTTCTCCGCGATGTTCCAGGGCAAGGTAGCCGCTGCTTCTGCGGATGCTCTCGGTGCAACCGGTAAGGGTACTGCGAACTACTTCGTTGTCATCGGTGTCGCTGAGACCGTCGCCGTATTCGCACTGGTATTCTGCATGCTGCTTCTCAACACAGCAACCATCGCATAAGACACAAGCGAACAGATTCTGATGAGGCCATCGGCATACGCCGATGGCCTTTATTAATTTCTAATGACAATCGTGTTAATATCCTTTGCTTCTACGACAAGGTCTGTTATAATGCCGACGTATTTATAGAGTAAATGTAGCCCCCAAAAAGCGGGAGAAAGGTTCATCGTTTCTGTCTATGGGACAGTGCAGATGATGCATGCATATGAATAATCAGGATTTCGAACATCAGAGTAATCAGGGCGGGCTGGAGGTGCCGGATATCGCACCGCGCCGGGAGGGTGGTGCGCGTCCGCCACGTCGGACAGCGCCGTCTCGTGCAGCGCAGCAGCGGATGGAGGAGCTTCGCTACCGGACGAGCCGGGTCGAGGCGAGCTTCGATGAGGACGAGGACAGCACCTATGCGGATGCGGCAGCCTCTTCGATGGGCAGTGCAGCGCAGGAGCGTCATGCAGATTCGTCTGCGAACGATGCGATGTATGCGGGTGCGCGGAGCAGACGAAACGGTAGTCCGCGGATGAGCGACGAGATGTCCGCAAGCGCACGGAGACAGCGTGTCGGGAATACACGGATGAACGATGATGCGCCGACCGCTGCGCAGGGACTGCGTTCGAATGGTGCTGCCGGGGCCGGTAAAGCGCCGCGGCGGGCACGCGGGAGGAGAAAGGCGAACTGGGGCCGTCGTGTGATGGCCGGTATCCTCGTGCTGGTCGTTATCATTGGCGGCTTCTTCGGCTGCAGTGCGGTGAAGTCGCTCGGTCAGTCGAAGTACTGGACGGTGGCGGTGTTCGGTGTCGATTCGCGTGATGGAAATCTCGGTGCCGGGGCGCTCAGTGATGTCATCATGCTCGCGAGCATCAACCGGAAGACGGGGGATGTCAATCTCACGTCAGTTTACCGCGATACCTATCTTCAGATCGATGACGAGGGGAAATACCATAAGATCAACGAGGCGTATTTCAAGGGTGGTCCGAAGCAGGCCATCGCGGCGCTGAACCGGAACTTCGATCTCGATATCGATGATTATGTGGCCTTCAACTGGAAGGCGGTCGCCGAGGGCCTCAATGTGCTTGGCGGTGTCGATCTCGATATCAGCGATAAGGAGTTCGCGTATATCAATGCATTTATCACGGAGACGGTGCAGGGTACGGGGCTCGGCTCCGTGCAGCTCGAGCACAGCGGCATGAACCACCTCGATGGTGTCCAGGCCGTCGCGTATGCGCGTCTTCGTCTGATGGATACCGATTTCAACCGTACGGCGCGTCAGCGGAAGGTGCTGGAGCTCGCGATGCAGAAGGCGAAGGCCGCCAGCAAGAAGACGCTGGTGGCGACGGCAATGACGGTCATGCCGGATATTCAGACAAGCATCGGTGCGGACGATATCCTGGATATCGCGAAGACCGTGAAGAAGTATAATATTCAGAACGCGGTCGGCTTCCCGTTCTCACGTGATACCACGAACGTCGGGAAGATGAATGTCGTTGTGCCGGCAACGCTCGTTTCGAACGTGGCGCAGCTGCACCCGTTCCTGTATGGTGATGATGCGGCCGGCTACACGCCGAGTGCGAAGGTGCAGGAGATCTCCGCGCATATCCAGAAGAAGACCGGCATCGGGGAGCTGCCGAATGCAGACATCCCGAAGATCGGCGGCGGCACCGGTGTGACGAAGGCACCGGAGGCAGCCGCGAACAGCGGTGACAGTGGAAATTCCGGAAACAGTGCTCAGAATCAGGCTGCGGCTGTGGAGACGGCGGCACCGGAAACCGCCGCTGCAGCAGAGAGCGAATCTGCGCTCGAATCCACCGAAGCGACAGCGGATGCCGAGACGAAGGAAGAGGAGAGCAGCATCGAGGAGCTTTCGAAGGAGGAATCGAAGAAGGACGAGCCGTCGGACAAGCCGGGGGCTTCCGATAAGAATGCATCAAGCGGAAAGAATGACAGCTCCGAAAAGAACGAGTCGTCCGTAAAGGAGACGAGCCGGCACAGCGAGGAGCCGGGCAGCAGCTCCGTGAAGGAAACGGGAAATGCCGGCCCGGAGGTCGGCCCGGTTGCACCGCCACAGACGACGGAAGCAGGACCGATTGCGGAAACCGCCGCGTGATTTGCAGAAACAGTTCCGCCGGGTGAGGAAATCACCCGGCTAATTCTATAGTTTTAATCGAACTGTACACGCAAGGCTCATTTTAAAAATTATGTATACGAATTTCTCTGCGAAAACCCAAAATCTACCGTTAAAATAGACACAGCCGCTTCGATTCAGAAATCGTGTATATTAAATCGACGATTAACATGGAAAATCAAGTTCAAATCTCGATATTTATATACACGATTTCTGAAATAGTTCTTCCGTGTATAGTTTTGCTCTGAAATCCCTCTTCGAAGCTCAAATTTCATATACACAATATTTAAAAATACCCATTTGTGTATATTCCCCTCCAGATATGATGCAAGAGCGTTACTGTTCACTCGTAACCTTGCATAGTTAAGGCCGGACCACTAAACTGATCT
>JAUNWX010000062.1 GCA_030540075.1 Lachnospiraceae bacterium | reverse complement strand
GATGGCAGCCGCGACGATCGCAGCCGCACAGGCACAGGCGATGAAGGATGCGGCGAACAATACCTCGACCGGACCGATGATGGCCTTTGCCGGTATGAACATGGCGAACATGGTCGGTGGTATGAACAGCCAGCAGCTCTATGGTATGGGTGGCACACCGCAGCAGACACCGCCGACGACACCTTCACCAGCTCCGGCGGCCGCAGCTGGCGTGGGCGTAGCCGCTGCTCCGGCAGGCAGCTGGACCTGCGCATGTGGAACCGTGAATACGGGCAACTTCTGCTCGAACTGCGGAAGCCAGAAGCCGCAGCCGGCGACCTGGACCTGCCCGAAGTGCGGACATCAGGGCAATACAGGTAATTTCTGCTCGAACTGTGGAACCCCGAAGGCGTAAGCGTATGCAGTAGATTTGTGGTGCGATGTCCGAAGGGACATCGCACTTTGTATATGTATCGGAAACAGGGGCATCCGGAGGCTGGATTCTGCGACAGCGTCTCCGGAGTCTTCTCTTTGAGAGACGAATGTGAGATCGAAGATACATATGAGAATGGAAGGAGGGACAGAGATGCAGACGGCACAGGCGAATACCAATGTAACGAACCGTGCGAGCGGATCCGCCGCCATGGACGTCGAGACCACGATGACGAACACCCTGCAGGAGACCGACCGAAAGTGCCCGCAGTGTGGTGGAACGCTCGAATTTGATCCATCCACCGGTGGACTGAAGTGCCCATACTGTGATTATACCGAAGCGATCCAGCATGAGGAGGAAGCGAAGGAGAGCGGTACGATCGACGATGAGGGCCGATTCGTCGCGACAGAGCATGCCTATACCGGAAAGGAGGACACCGCGACGACCGACTGGGGTACGGCGACGAAGACGGTCATCTGCAAATCCTGTGGTGCGGAGATCATGTACGATGCGAATGCCATCGCGAACGTCTGTCCGTACTGCGGTTCGACACAGGTGATGGAAGCCGGTAATCAGGAAGAGAAGATCATGGCACCGGGTGGCGTCGTGACCTTCGATGTCGATAATAAGCGTGCGGCAGAGCTCTTTAAGAACTGGATCGGGCATAAGTTTTTCTGTCCGAAGCTGGCGAAGGAGAGCGCAGAGCCGGATAAGTTCCATGGCGTGTATGTGCCGTACTGGACCTTCGATGCAGAGGCAAGTGGTGACTATACCGGTGAGTATGGCATCAACCGTACCGTGGAAAAGGACGATGGGAAAACCGAGATCGTCACGGACTGGTATGGCTGCAGTGGCGAGATCGAGCACTTCTTCGATGACGTGCTGGTGACCGCTTCCGATCGTTATGATCAGAATATGCTTCAGTCGGTGGAGCCATATCGTACGGACGATGTGAAACCGTACAAGCCGCAGTACCTGGCCGGCTTTATGGCCGAGCGGTATACCCTGAAGCTGACGGATGCCTGGCCGAAGGCGCAGAGCATCATGGATGAGGAGATGCATGATCTCGCGGAAGATGATATCCGCGACCAGCATAATCCGGATGATGTCCGTTCGGTCAGCATCGAGGCGAAGTATGCCGATGTGACCTATAAGTATCTGCTGCTTCCGGTATGGATCTCCTGCTTCCGTTACCAGGACAAGATCTACCGGTTCATGGTCAACGGACAGACCGGAAAGGTTTCCGGCAAGACGCCGATCAGCTGGATCAAGGTAGCGCTGACCACGATCGCTGTCATCGCGATCTTCGTCCTTCTGTATTATCTGCTCGGGGACTAAAAACATATACGCAAAGAGGACTGCCGATGGCAGTCCTCTTTTTCATGAGCGGGTAAACTGAATTATCTGATGAGCGAGGCGATCTTATCGCCCATTTCGTCGGTGTACAGGCAGGTGAGGCCCTCTACGCCGTTTTCCATGATATCGCCGGTGCGGAAGCCGGTGCGAAGTGCTTCGGCGACCGCGTCCTCGATGGCGTCGGCTTCCTTCGTGAGATTCAGTGAGTAGCGGAGCAGCATCGCGGCACTCAGGATCGTCGCGAGCGGGTTGGCGATGTTCTGACCGGCAATGTCCGGTGCCGATCCGCCGGACGGCTCATAGAGACCGAAGCTGTCCTCGCGGAGGGAAGCGGATGGCAGCATGCCGAGGGAGCCGGCGATCTCCGCCATCTCATCGGAGAGGATGTCACCGAACATGTTCTCGGTCACGACGACATCGAACTGACCCGGATTCCGGACGAGCTGCATCGCGGTCGAATCCACGAGCGCATGATCAAGCTGTACACCCGGATGTTCCGCCGCCACTTCCGTAACGACCTTCCGCCACAGTCTGGACGAATCGAGAACATTGGCCTTATCCACGGAGGTCACATGGCTGTGGCGCTTCTCTGCGATCTCGAAGGCCTTCTTCGCAATCCGGCGGATCTCATAGTCGTGGTACACGAGGGTATCGGTTGCGACCTCCTCGCCATCGACGGTTTCGGTCTTCCGTGCACCGAAGTAGAGACCACCGGTGAGCTCACGCACCATCATCACGTCGAAGCCCTGCTCCGCGATCGACTCGCGCAGCGGACACGCCTTCCGGAGCTCCGGATAAAGATGCGCCGGGCGGAGATTACAGAAGAGTCCGAGGGACTTTCGAAGCTTCAGAAGCCCTGCCTCCGGACGCTTCTCCGGTGGCAGCTCGTACCAGTGGGACTGGCCCACCTTGCCGCCGATGGAGCCCATCAGTACGGCGTCTGCAGACTGGCAGGTCGCGACCGTTGCGTCCGTCAGCGGCTCACCATACGCATCGATGGAGCAGCCGCCCATCAGCACCTTCTCAAATGTAAACTGGTGTCCATAGACCTCGGCTACCTTTTCAAGCACTTTCTGTGCTTCGGCTACGATCTCCGGACCGATGCCATCGCCCGGTATCGTCACAATCTTTGCATTCATCGACATTCCTCCCCGCATCCCTTGCGGCTCTCTGTATTTAAATCGCAGGCCAGTGCCTGCATTAGAATTTCATACCCATAACTCTACATTATTATCTGCCAAGTTCCAATACCGATCGGTTATGTAAGATATGAGCGTAGCTGACGTCCCTCCGGCTTCCATTCACAATAAAAACCCGGAAACTACGGCAAACAAGTGTTCAATATAGCCGGTATATGATATACTGAAAAAACGATTTGGAGGGCGCTATGGAACACAACGAATTCAAGCTTCATTCTGACTATGCACCGACCGGTGATCAGCCGCAGGCGATCGAAAAGCTGACGCTCGGCTTCAAGCAGGGAAACCAGTTCGAGACCCTGCTCGGCGTTACCGGTTCCGGCAAGACCTTTACGATGGCGAACATCATCCAGCGACTGCAGAAGCCGACACTGATCATCTCGCATAACAAGACCCTGGCGGCACAGCTGTATTCCGAGATGAAGGAGTTCTTCCCGGAAAATGCGGTCGAGTATTTCGTTTCCTACTATGATTATTATCAGCCGGAGGCGTATCTCCCGTCGACGGATACCTACATCGAGAAGGATTCGGATATCAATGACGAGATCGACAAGCTGCGCTGCTCGGCGATGGCTTCCCTGAACGAGCGTGATGATGTCATCGTCGTTTCCTCGGTTTCCTGCATCTACGGTCTCGGTGAGCCGAAGGAATATGCGAACATGGCGATCTCCGTCTGGAACGGTGCCCGGAAGGACCGGGATCACTTCATTCGCCAGCTGATCGATATCCAGTACAACCGGAATGACATTGACTTCAAGCGTGGTACCTTCCGCGTGATGGGCGATGTCGTGGACGTGTTCCCGGCTTCGGAGGGCGAGGAGGCGTACCGCGTCGAGTTTTTCGGTGATGAGGTCGACCGGATCACGAGGATCAATGCACTCACCGCGAAGGCGACGGCGGTCATGGACCACATCGTCATCTATCCGGCGAGCCCGTATGTCATCCCGCAGGAGAAGCTGAACCGGGCGTGTGAGAACATCCTGCAGGAGATGGAGGCGCAGGTCCGCTACTTTAAGGATAACGATAAGCTGATCGAGGCCCAGCGCATCGCGGAGCGGACGAACTATGATGTCGAGATGCTGAAGGAGACCGGCTTCTGCTCCGGCATCGAGAACTACACCCGGCACTTAAGCTTCGGAAAGCCGGGGGATCCGCCTTATACCCTCATGGACTACTTCCCGGATGATTATCTCGTCATCGTGGATGAGTCGCATGTCACACTGCCACAGGTACGCGGCATGTATAACGGAAACCTCTCCCGAAAGGAGACCCTCGTGGATTTCGGCTTCCGTCTGCCATCGGCCCTCGATAACCGTCCGCTGAATTTCACGGAATTCGAGCAGAAGATCGACCAGATGCTTTTTGTATCGGCGACGCCGGGTGAGTATGAGGCGGAGCACGAGCTTCTCCGGGCGGATCAGATCATCCGTCCGACCGGACTGCTGGATCCGGAGATCGAGGTGCGCCCGACGAAGGGACAGATCGATGACCTGATCGCTCAGATCCATCGTGAGATCGAGGGGAAGCATAAGATCCTTGTCACGACCCTGACGAAGCGCATGGCAGAGGACCTGACGAAGTACCTGAAGGACGCCGACATTCGCGTACGCTACCTGCACTCGGATATCGACACTCTGGAGCGTGCGTCCATCATCCGTGACATGCGTCTCGATAAGTTCGATGTGCTGGTCGGCATCAACCTGCTCCGTGAGGGACTCGATATCCCGGAGGTAGCGCTCGTCGCCATCCTCGATGCGGATAAGGAGGGTTTCCTCCGTTCGGAGACCTCCCTCATCCAGACGGTCGGCCGTGCTGCGCGTAATGCCGACGGTCATGTCATCATGTACGCGGACACCATCACGGATTCCATGCGCCATACGATCGATGAGACCGAGCGACGCCGGAAGATACAGATGGCGTATAATGAAGCGCATGGTATCACACCGACCACGATCCATAAGGCGGTCGCCGATCTGATCGCGATCGGAAAGGCCGTCGATGTGGATGATCCGCATGGCATCCAGAAGGACGTGGAGTCGATGACGCATCAGGAAATCGAAAAGCTGATTCGCGAGCTGTCGAAGAAGATGCGTGCCGCTGCCGCAGAGCTTAATTTCGAAGACGCAATGAAATACCGCGATAAGATCGAGGAAATTCGGAAGAAGGCAAACGGCGAGGAGTGAACCGACGGAGGACAGCCTCCAGAGAGCTTAGAGCCGAGGATGTGCAAAATCAAAACCAGCTCCCTTAGAAACACTTGGAGTAATTTTTCCTTAGCACCCTCTGCAACACGGAGTTTCCATAAAAGGAAACTCCGTCGTTTGCAGAGGGCCTAGTGTTTCTTAGGGAGCTGGTTTTAGAGTTTGCCACCGCAGGCGACCAGCCTCTGGAGGCTGCCCTCCGTCGGTTAAGATCAGTAGTTTTTGTCAGCGATGGAGTGTGCCGTTTTATCCCAGTTCGGCTTGCAGCGCTTATAGTGACGCCGGAAGTACTCACTGTACATCACATCCACGAGGAAAAGCTGCGAGATCTCTGCCGAGGTGGAGCCGTTCTGGAGAGTGCCTTCATTGGCACCACAGAGCAGGATGATGTCCGCAAACTCGGTGAGCGGAGACTTCGTAAAGCGGGTGATCACGATCGTCTTCGCACCGGCGGCCTTCGCGGAACGGGCGATCTCGACCGTATCCTTCGTCGAACCGGAATAGGAGAAGATGAGGGCGACGTCCTGATCCGTCAGGGTCGACGCAGTGATCAGCTGCATATTCGCATCCATGTTACAGATGACCTTCGGCTCGATGCGAAGGAACTTGTTCATGGCCTTCATCGCGGTCAGCATCGAGGTGCCGACACCGAAGAAGACGATGCGCTTCGCACTGCTGAGGGCATCCATCGCGGCCGTCATCTGCTTCACATCGATGAGGGAATAGGTTTCCTGAATCGCGGATACATTCTCCGATAGCACCTTCTTCGCCAGCTCGGAAATATTATCCTCGAGGGTGATGGTCGTATCCTCGGTATCCGTCAGCGGAGACTCACTCGCGCGCATACTGAGCGAGAGCATCATCTTAAACTCCTGATAGCCCTTCACATTCATCGTCTTACAGAAACGGAAGACGGAGGTGTCGCCGACATCACAGGCACCGGCCA
This sequence comes from Lachnospiraceae bacterium, assembly GCA_030540075.1. GTDB lineage: Bacteria > Bacillota > Clostridia > Lachnospirales > Lachnospiraceae > Oribacterium. The sequence goes on along the minus strand of JAUNWX010000062.1, from coordinate 422 downwards.
GGTCGGAAATCGACATGAAAAGTACCTTCTTCGGGTTTTCCAGAATGTAATCCGCTACTTTTTTCTCCGCCTTCGTAAACTGATTATAGGCGGAGCGTATTTTGGTAATGTAATCGTCCTGCATACTCGTTTTCTCCTCTCAAGCAGTAGTCCACCGAAACATAAATCACAGTAGTACATACGGGATAATAATAGCATTATCGGAAATTTGTTTCAACAAAAATAATTTTCAAAATCTCGCCTCCGCATTCTTTCCTTGTATTTTTCGGGCCAATGCCTTATAATAAACAAGTTCGTAAAACCGAATGGGTTCTTATAGCTTAACTGGATAGAGTACCGGCCTCCGACGCCGGTGGTCGCGGTTCGAGTCCGCGTAGGAACATATTTCGCCCGGTGCATCTGCACCGGGCTTTTTCGCGCCC
>JAUNWX010000061.1 GCA_030540075.1 Lachnospiraceae bacterium | reverse complement strand
GGTACGCACGGTGGTGTGAGAGGACGGCGGCTAGTCACCGCCTCCTACTCGATTTGTATATCAGTTAAAAAATCAGCTCTTCGACTCAGCACCGAATCTACTGTACGAAATAATCCGGGTATTTCGCGAGCAGTGCATCCTTCACCAGCTGATAACGGTTCAGATGCCGGTTCAGCAGGAAGTCACAGAGCTCCGGATCATGCTTCTCCAGCGCGTAGATCAGCTCCTCATGATCCTTGATCGTATTCTCCGGTTCATCCACGCGGATGTTCAGGGAACGCAGGCGGTCGTAGTGCACCATCTGCTCCTTGATGATCCCGAAGGTCCAGGTTTTACCTGCCGCCTTATAGACCAGCTCGTGGAACTCATTATCCAGATCCAGGGCACGCTCACGATTTTCAGAGGCATACGCCAGCTTCAGCTGCGCCAGATTATCGCGCATCGCCTTGATACATTCTGCCGGAAGTACCGCCTGCGCCGCCTGTCGGAACACCGCGGTCTCGACGACACAGCGTAGGAAACGGGATTCCTCTACGAGATCATAATCGATCTTCGTCACGAAGCTTCCCTTCTGAGGCAGCACCTCCACGAGACGCGTACGTGACAGCTCGATCAGCGCCTCCCGGATCGGCGTGCGCGACAGATTCAGCGCCGCCGAAATCTCATTCTCACTCACGATGTTTCCCGGCGGAAGCTCCAGTGAAAGTATATTCGAACGCAGTACGCGCACCGCATAGCTCCGGGCATTCTCGCCCGGATATCGTTCCAGAATCGTCATCGTTTCTCACCCATGCAATAAAAAATCAGCTTGTATGTAAGTCATACAAGCTGATTATAGCATAGAATCCCGTCGTCTCCAAAGCCTTCGTTTAGTCTGTGCTCAGCTTACGATCAGCTTATTCGTCTGTCGGATATACTTCGCCGGGATCTCCGCCGCGAGCCGCCATGTGATGTTCATTGGGTTGCTGCTGGTATGCTGTACGTAGTCGACGAAGCCAAGCACGCTGTAGGATGCGGTGCCGCCCCAGGCGTCCTTTTTCGCATCACGGACGCAGAGGAGGATACGGCTGCCCTCGGCGCGGTGGTGGATGTAGCGCTGCCCGGTCTTCGAACAGTCACTGGTCGTGCTCTGGCTCTGCCAGTGGAACAGCGTTTTATTGATGGAGTAATCCTGATACATCGTGGTCGGCGAGTAGTCCTTGTCCGACTTGTTGAGCGTCACAAAAAGTACATCCAGCTTCTTCTCCGGAAGCCACTTCACGCCCTCACGGACGGTCGACGGCTTCATGAAATCCAGTGCCACGAGCAGCTGGTCACGCGAGTAGGTACAGTGCAGGTCGATCGGGCACGCGAAGTCGAAGTCGAGCGGCTGATCGAGGATATCGATGTGCGCATAGCGGTACTGCATGAGCGCGAGCATCTCGTCACGAAGCACCGGACTCGATGTCAGTGTGTGCAGATGCCGGTACGCTGTCTCCGGATGCGCAAAATCGATCACGTCCATCCACACCGTCACATAGAACATCTGCAGCATCCGCTTCTCCAGCATGCCGAGCGTCTCGAAATCGAGCCGGTCGAGCTCCGGCAGAACGCGAATGATAAACTGCAGGAGTCGCCGTGAATCGATCGATGCCAGTCGTGCCAGCGCCTTCGTGAGCTCCTTTTCCTCTGGCTCTTCGAAATCCTCCTTCACGCCGGCATAGACGCAGAGCCGCGCGAAATTATCCTTCTAATAGATCGCGCGCGGATCCATACGGTAGCTGTCGAGGAAGTTTCCGAGGGTCAATGCTTTTCCCGTGTCCTCTTCATAGGACGCGATCTTCGCTACGATACCGTTGCGGGTCTCGATGGAGCTCCGGATATTCTGAAGCACGTATTCACTGGCCTTCTTCTCGAGGTAGATGTAACAGCCCTTCGGTACCGAAACGAAGCCCTTCTTCAGTTCATACTCCACACTGTGCTTCGTATTCGAAAGAAGCGCCGCAAATTTTTCCTCATAGTTGTACTTTTTATTCGCCTGTCCGATGAAATCCAGAACCGTCAGGCAGTCCTTGCTCTCATCCAGTCGCAGTCCTCGACCGAGCTGCTGCAGGAAAATCGTCAGGGATTCCGTCGGTCGCAGGAACAGCACGGTGTTGACGGCGGTGATATCCACACCCTCGTTGTAAAGATCCACCACGAAGATCACCTTGAGCTCGCCGCTTTCGAGGCGCTTCTTCGCGGTCGCTCGGTCTTCCCTACTGGAATCGGAATCCAGCTCGAGCGCCGGGATCGCATGTCGATTGAAGAAGTCCGCCATGAACTTCGCATGCTCCTTCGACACGCAAAAGCCAAGGGCCTTCATATCCGTCACCGACGTGGTGTACTTTTCAACATTGGCGATCACATGCTGTGCACGCTTTTCAGCGACCGCACCGCTCAGCGAATAAATGTCACTCAGCGCATGCCGGTCATAGCCGCCGCGCACCCAGCGCACGTCCTTCAAATCCACGGTGTCGGACACGCCGAAGTACTGAAACGGACAGAGGAGCTTCCGGTCAATGGCCTCCGGAAGGCGGATTTCCGCCGCGATACGACCGCCGAAGTATTGGAGGATATCCTCACCATCCATTCGTTCCGGCGTTGCTGTGAGGCCAAGCAGGATTTTCGGGTCAAATGTGTGCAGCGGCTCCTGATAGATGGCGGCGGTCGCGTGATGGAACTCATCCACGACGATGAAGTCATAGTAATCCTTCGACAGGTTCTGATAAAACTTCGTCGAATTCAGGGTCTGAATCGATACGAAGAGATGGTCGAGCGCTTCCGGCTTATGGCTGCCGACCCACAGGTCTCCGAAATTGAGATCGTGGAGCACACCGCGGAAGGTTTCGATGCTCTGCTCGAGGATCTCCTCCCGATGTGCCACGAAGAGAAGGCGGTTCTGCTCGCCCGGATGCGCCTTGCAGAAGCGTGCATAATCGAAGGCGGAGATCACGGTTTTTCCACAGCCGGTCGCGGCGACGACCAGATTCCGGGTGTGACCGAAAACCTGCCGCTCGACCTCGAGCTTATCGAGGATTTCCTGCTGATAGGCATATGGACGGATATCGAAGACAAACTTTCGATCCGTGCCCTCGCCGACATACTTTTCATTTCGAAGCGCCTGGATCAGACGATCCCGCTGGGAAGCGTCATACAGCACGAACTCACTGTCGTTCCAGTAGCTTGCAAAGGTAGCCCGGACCTTCTCGATCGTATCCGCCATGTCCTTTTCGGCCGCCTTCACATTCCACTCGAGACCACTCGTAAGGGCTGCGTTCGACATGTTGGAGGAGCCGATATAGGCCGTCGTGAAGCCGGTATCGCGGTAGAAGATATACGACTTCGCATGCAGGCGCGTCCGCTTCGTGTCGTAGGATATTTTAATCTCGGTGTTCGGCAGCTTGTCGAGCTCCTCGACCGCCTTCACATCCGTCGCGCCCATGTAGCTGGTGCAGATGACACGCAACCGGCCACCATGCGCAGTGAAGGATCGAAGCTCCTCCAGAAGCTCGCGGAGTCCGCTCCACTTGATGAAGGACACGAGCATATCGATCCGATCTGCAGAGACGATCTCCTTCTTCAGCTCCGTCAGCATCTGCGGCTCGCGGGAGGCACCCGTGAACAGACTGCTGTACGCCATCGAGGTTTCTGGACGCAGTGCGTCCTTTGCCTTCCGCCCGAGCAGGCGCTGCTCATCCTTCTCACTGAGAACACTCAGAAGCTGCTCTCCCGGATGCTCGATCTGTAGCGCCCCATCCGTCTCCACATCCATCGAGCCGATGACCTTATTGATATAGGCGATCTGATCACTCAGCGCCTGATCGCCCGAGGCTTCATACATCGCATCCATCTTCCGTTTCATGAGCTCCGCCGCGTAGGTCGCCAACACCCGCGACGCCTCCGCGGAATCCACCTTCTCCTGATGACGACACTCCTCCGGCACCGACTGGAGCTCCTCGTTCATCTGCTTATTTATGATCTGCTCATATAAACCGGGTTTCATAAACTTCCCTCACACATTTTCGATTTTGATAAATCCTGTAATCAATCTGCGGTCTCTCTCGCACTGAATTCATCTCAAGCTGTATTCACGCGTCCTCGGCAAACTCCAGTATAGCACCCTGATGTCAGCATTGGCCTGCTCTTCACTGTAATTCTGATTATACCAGGCGAAGGGGCATATTTCTGCACATCTCGTGTATACAAAAAGAGGCATGCGCGGGCATGACTCTGTACGTGTATTTTTATATGTTGTTTCTGATGGCACCGTTCAGCTGAGGGGCCTCCGTGCCAGGGACTACACCTTCGCGTTGCGATCAGAACGATGGTGGTGTGATGGCGAAGATGACGCGGGCGTCGGTGGTGCCGCGGTTATGCCATACGTGGGCGGCATACGGCGGGATGCGCACGCTGTCGTCGGCAGTGAGCGGGAACTCGGCACTGTTCAGCTCCAGGACGACGTTGTCGCCAGAAAGCAGGTAGGCAACTTCCTCGCCCTCGTGGCTGCGGGCGTCGCGGTAGGAGCTCATGCCGGCCGGGATGAGCATCATACAGAACTCGATGCTGCCCTTCGTGTCCGGTGTCAGAAGCTCATAGCGCACATCCGGCGAGCTTTTGAAGCCGAGGGAAAGACGGTCCTCCGGGTGAACGATCGGAGATTCATGGTCTTCTTCGCGGAAAAACATGTAGATCGGCGTGTCCAGCGCAGCGGCAATGCTGCGAAGCGTATTGATCGATGGATTGACCAGATCGTTCTCGATCTGACTCAGCATCGACGGTGTGATCTCTGCGAGATTCGCCGTTTTCCGCACGGAAAAACCCTTCGCTGAGCGGATTTCCTGTATCTTTTTACCGAGACTAAGTCCATTCATATATTGGTTCCCCCTTATGAGCCGCAAAAAACTATGTCTTAAATTATCACACACTAACTCAATGAAGTCAAACAGTAGTGAAGTCTGATCGTCATTCCAGGTGGTTATCTCTCTCACCCACAAAGCGGGTATTTCGTACAGCATGGACCAGATTCCGCAGGCACTGCCATGAACAGGCTGTTCCGCTTACCGCCTGGTATCATACGGTAATTCCTCGGAGGGATAAATCATGCTTCTGTTGTCCATGTCTTTCCGTGATCTTCGGAGCAGAAGGTGATGCCTTCGTTCTCGGCGGAACCGGAGGTGACGGTGATGCGGAGGGTCGTGCCATCATACTGCGGCATCGTGAGGTAGCGGTAATCGTCGAGGGTCAGCCCGTAGGATTTTCCAGGCTCCGGGACGTCAGTGATCTGATCCATCGGGAGCTGTATTTCCGTAAAGCTGAGGCCGCCATCCTCGGTCATGAAGATGCTGGATCCGTCGCCGGATGCGCTCTGCAGTCCGATGAAGCCGAAGTTTTCATCAAAAAATTCGATGCCCTCTGCGACACCGGCACTGCCGTCAAAGGGATCCTCGTTTATGCAGGTCCACTGATTTCCGGCATCCGTCGACTTTTCAAGACTGTAGAAGCGGGAACCCGCTGCCGCATCCACGACAACGAGCCGGTAGCCTGCATTGGCCTCGGACTGAGTGAAGGTATAGACCGAACCGTCGGTCGGATCCACGGTCCAGCCGCTCTCCTGCTGCGCCTTCTCGACGATTTCATCCTCGTGCTGCGCGTCCAGCGTGCTCTGCGGGATGTACTCCGGCTCCATGATGTAGCGTTCCGGCGTGATCTCCGGATGGTCCGGCATGTAGAGCGACATCTCATAGCCGCTCACCTCGCCGCCGGCCAGCAGCCTGTAGATTGCGTCAGCGGTACCCGGAACGCCGTCCCCGTCGGCATCGCCCTCGATGAAGTGGAGTCCCTCGTCCGTCTGGAAGCTGCGCTTTCCATAGTAGAGAATCTCGAAGCTGGCATCGGGATCGGTCGCGGCCCAGCTGCGCACGGTCGCTTCCGTGTCGGATTTCGAAAGGATATCCAGAAGCGGGGACCAGAGAAGCGCCGGATCGATGCTGGTGTTCACTGCGCCGTCCGTCCAGATATCGAGCTTCGTCCCATGCTTCGCATTATAGGAAATAAGATAGGTCTCCATCTCTCCCTGCTCATTCTCACCATATAGCATGGTATCCGCGCTCGTGATGGTGCCGTCTGCAGTGAATTCAGCGGAAAAGCTGTTCGAAATGTAGAGCTTCTCCGGCAGTGCAAGCTTCGTTTCCACATCCGTGAGGATTCCCTCCACACCGTCGGTGTAGAGATTTGTATGTGTGAACTCGATTTTCTTATGGTGCAGCAGGTCATCGATTTTCCAGGAAAGCTGGCCATGATACGGGATGGCGGAATATATGATGAGACCGCCGAAAATCATGGTGATGCCTGCGAAGGCGGCGACGCGGACGCGGACATGCGGGGCGCGGAAGCCCCTGTGCCGAAGCACAATCTTCGCGATCAGCGCGATCAGCAGGAGCACGGCAAGTGGCAGAAGGCGGCGGAGATGCGAGCGCACACCGCCCCACTGGCAGAGCTGCCAGAGCGTATAGAAACA
>JAUNWX010000004.1:112306-116886 GCA_030540075.1 Lachnospiraceae bacterium | reverse complement strand
CGCGACGGACAGAAAAGCCGGATCTTTCTGCTGAACGAGCTCGCCGGGCTCGCGACGGGGACGGACGGCGATGAAATCGACATGCTGAGCACGATTTTCATCGGGAACAGCGAGACGCGCGTCATCGAGACGCCGGACGGCCCGCGGATGGTGACCCCGCGTGGGTATGAGCGGAAGCACGGGTGAACGGGATGCATGTATTTCTGTTTGGCGGGACGACCGAGGGGCGAAAGATCGCGGAAGCGATCGCCGAAGTGAATAGAGAATGGGCGGCGCATGGAGATGCGTCGGCATGCGAGGCGGGTGAGCCCCTGAGTTTACCGTTCTGCGCGGAGGTGTATGTAGCGACGGCGTATGGGGCGAGTCTGCTGCCGGCGGGGCCGGGGATCACGGTGCATGTCGGGCGACTGGACGCGGCTGAGATGAGGGCACTGTTTGAGGCAGCTCGTCAGACGTCCGGTCCGCTGCTGGTGGTCGATGCGACGCATCCGTACGCGGCGGTGGTGAGCGAGAATATCCTCTCCGCGTGTGCGGCAGCGGGGGTTCGTTGTATCCGTGTGGAGCGGGAGAGCACCGGTGCGGGGGAAGCTGAGCTCGCGCCGGAGGGCGCGGCGCTTCATTGGGTGGATTCCATCGAGGAAGCAGCGGCATGGCTGGCGGCGAAATCGTCGCATCGTCCGAACATCCTCATCACGACGGGGTCGAAGGAGCTCGCGCCGTACACGCGGATTCCGGATTTCGCGGCGCGCTGCTATGTGCGGGCGCTGCCGACGGTGGAGGCGCTCGAGAAGTGCCAGGCACTCGGCTTCCGGCGGGCGCATCTCATCCTGATGCAGGGACCGTTTTCCGAGGAGATGAATGTCGCGCAGCTCCGGTACGCCGATGCGGGCTACCTTGTCACGAAAGCGTCGGGCGAGACCGGCGGCTTCCCGGAGAAATGTGAGGCGGCACTCACGCTCGGCGTGGAGGTCGTCTGCATTGGGCGACCGAAGGAGGTTTCGATCCCGGACGCGGCGTGGTATGATAGAGAGAAGTTAGATGCGGTGCTGCGACGGATCCGCGAGATCGGAAGCACGGGGACGTGCGAAAGCAGCAGCGAAGACGCTGTGGCGACATGCGAAAGCAGCAGACCGCAGTGATGTGAAACTCGAAGCGACGCTGCCGTCTCGGACGGACAGCTGCAGATATGGAGGTAGGACATGAGAATCGTAAATCTGATCGGGGTGGGGCCTGGAAATCCGGATATGCTGACGAAGAGTGCGGTCGATGCCATCGCGGCATCGGATGTCGTGATGGGTGCGGCGCGGGCGCTGAACACGGCGCGGGCGGCGATGCCGGCAGAGGGCGGTCCGGAACTGCTTGAGACCTTCCGCACGGAGGAGATGGTCGAGTACATCCTCGCGCACCCGGAAAAGAAAACCATCTCGGCGGTCTTCACCGGCGACACGAGTGTGTATTCCGGCGCGATTCCGCTGCGCCGCGCGCTGAAAAAGCACATGGCGGAGGTACACGACGAAAATTATGAGGACGACCGCATGCTGGAGCAGCTCGAGATCCGGAACTATGCCGGAGTGTCGAGCATCCAGTACTTCCTCAGCAAGCGCTCGATCAGCATGGCGGATGTGAAGCTTGTCAGCCTGCACGGCCTGCATAAGGACATGGTGCCGCTGATCCGCGAGAACCGTTTCGTCTGCGCCCTGCTCGGTGCCGAGGACAATGTCTCCATCATCGCGCAGGAGCTGGTACAGTTCGGCCTCAATAATGTGCGCATCACAGTCGGCGAGCGCCTGAGCTACGCGGATGAGAAGTTTACCGTTGGATCCCCGCGCGAGCTCCGGAATCAGAGCTTCGACCGCCTCGCCATCGCACTGTTCGAGAACGACGGCTTCCGTGCATCCATCCGAAGCTTCGGTATCTCGGATGACCGCTTCAATCGTCTCGATGGCATCCCGATGACGAAGCGCGATGTGCGTGCGCTGAGCCTCTGCCGTCTCGCCCTCCGTGAGAACAGCATCGTCTACGATATCGGTGCCGGCACCGGCAGTGTGTCGATCGAGGCCGCACTCACCTGCCCGGAGGGCAAGGTGATTTCCGTCGAGGTGGATCAGGACGCGATCTACACGCTCGAGCAGAACCGCTACCAGTTCAAGGTCGACAACATCCGCATCGTGCGCGGCATTGCTCCGAGCTGCTTCGCGGCAGAGAGCTTCCAGGCTCCGGGTGAGCGGAAGAATGTCTCCGACGAGGGTCCGCTGCCGATCCCGGACTGCGTCTTCATCGGCGGCAGCAAGGGCAATCTCGGCGCGATCGTCGACTGGGCGATCGGCATCAACCCGAATGTCATCATCGTCATCAACACGGTGACCCTCGAGTCCAGCGCCGAGGTGCTGGAGATCGAGCGCCGGCTCACGGACTACCAGTTCGAGATGGTGGAGATTCAGGCGACCAGCCTCGAGCGACGCGGTAGCTATCACATGCACCGCGCGGAAAACCCGATCACCATCACCAGAATCTCGAGACGGTGAGGTGGGCATTCAGAACACAAACCCTATGAGACATACATTTCGGAAAATCGTGATCGCCGCGGATCGAAGCGGCGCAGGAAAGACCACAGTCAGCTGTGGTCTTCTTGCCGTGCTGAAAAAACGGGGCGTGAAGGTTCAGAGCTTCAAGTGCGGGCCCGACTACATTGACCCGATGTTCCACCGGCGGGTACTCGGCGTGCCGTCCGGAAACCTCGACAGCTTCTTCACGGATGCGGACACGCTTCGGCGGATTTTCCGTGATCGGGTGGCGGAGAGTGGCGCGGAGCTCGCGCTCGTCGAGGGCGTGATGGGCTACTATGACGGGCTCGGCGGCGTCTCGAGCCGTGCTTCGACCTGGGAAATCGCGCACATCCTCGACGCCCCGACCATCCTCGTGATGGACGCGAAAGGTGCCAGTGTGAGCATTGCCGCCCTCGTGCGCGGGATGATGGGATTTGGAGAAGAGATGGAGGCGGAGAGCGGGAGATCGACGCCGGGCCGACCGGCAGAGATTCCGCCTGAAGAGGTGCCGGCGATCGGACGATCTGCGTGCACTGGGGATCCCGAGTCGGCGAGCCCGTCGGATGGATGCCGCCGTGATGAAGCAGAAAAAAGGGCAGGCAGCCGGCAGAGCGGCATCCGCGGACTGATCCTGAACCGTGTGTCGCCGATGTTCTATCCGCGCCTTAGGAGTGTGATCGAAGAGTACTGCCCGGGGATCGAGGTCCTCGGCTACCTGCCAGAGCTGCCGGAACTGAAGGTCCCGTCCCGCCACCTCGGCCTCGTCGAGCCGGAGGAAATCGCGGATTTCCAGTGCTGGACGGAACGCGTCGCCGCACAGATGGAAGAAAGCGTGGATGTGGAGCGGCTGATGGAGATCGCGGGTGTGGACCGACTGAACATTCCGCAATCGCAGGGAAATGCTGCATCCATGCAACCGGTGACATGCAGGACGATGGAAGATGAAGACACCGATCGGAGTACAGTAGAGGCGGAGATTTCGGGAACGGATGCAGATAAAGCATCTTCTGCGATGAACGGCCTGAAATGTCGGGCAAGGGCGTTAGAGCAGCCCGTGCGGATCGCGGTGTCGGAGGACGAAGCGTTTAACTTCACGTACGAGGAGAACCGTGCGCTGCTTCGGCAGCTCGGTGCGGAGCTCGTGCCGTTCAGCCCGCTGCATGACGCGGCACTGCCGGCGGATGCCGACGGCCTGATTCTGTCCGGCGGTTATCCGGAGCTCTACAGGGACGCACTCCATGCCAATGCTTCGATGCGCGCGTTGGTGGCGAAGGCGGTGAAGAAGGGGCTCCCGACGATCGCCGAGTGTGGCGGCTACATGTACCTGCTGGACGCCATCGAGCAGGTTGCGATGTGCGGCGTACTGAGGGGCGACGCAGAGCGAAAGCCGCGGCTGGTGCGCTTCGGCTACGTCGAGGCGGAGACCCGACGCGACAGCGTGCTCGGTCCGGCCGGTACCGTGCTGCGCGGACATGAGTTCCACCGCTACGACTGCGACTTCAATGGCGCGGACTGCACCCTCACGAAGCCTGCAGCCGGCCACGGCCGTGCCGCGACCAGTGCCCGCAGCTACGAAGGTATCTACCTCACCGACAGCCTCGCCGCCGGCTTCCCTCACTTCTACTACTGGAGCAACCCCGCGGCCCTCGCCCACTTCCTGGACGCCTGCCGCACGTGGCGGGAAAAATAGCAGGTGGAGTCCGGGCAATGGACATCAGGCGATTTGACATCTGGCCTGATTTTCCAGCCCCAGGTTTTGCGATAAATACGACATCAAGAAAAGAAACAGAAGAGAAAGCGACCTGAGAAATCTATGAAGAGAGACATCGAAGAGAGAGAATACTATCGCTCCCTGGCGCAGCAGCACTGGGACAGCCTCGGAAAACCGATCGACAGCCTAGGCGTGCTCGAGCAGCATGTGACGAAGCTCTGCATGATCGAGCGGACGGCGCAGCCGCGCATCAGCCGGCGGGCGCTGGCGGTGCTCTGCGCGGACCACGGCTGCGTGCGCGAGGGCGTGACGCAGACCGACAG
>JAUNWX010000004.1:75901-112206 GCA_030540075.1 Lachnospiraceae bacterium | reverse complement strand
CGGTGCTCTGCGCGGACCACGGCTGCGTGCGCGAGGGCGTGACGCAGACCGACAGTTCGGTGACGCGCATCGTCGCTGAAAACTTCGCGCGCGGCATGACCACGACGAGCGTGCTGGCGCAGCAGTTCGCCGTGGACCTCTTCCCAATCGACGTCGGCATGCTCGCCGCGACCGATTCAGGCACCCGTCCCCGTTCATCGAGGCCAATGCCTCCATCAGCGCTCGCTTTGGCAGGGATTGCGAGCCGCGAGAGCGATGCCGCCGGCCCATCTCTTTCTGAATTGATTTCATCCAGTAGATGCCAGCACGAGGAAGAAAAGCAAGGATGTGCGGCGCTTCGCACAGATCTTGTCAACGAACGCTGCCTCCAGCATGGGAGCGGTGATATCGCGGTCGAGCCGGCGATGTCGGAGGAAGTGGGGGAGCGGGCACTGACGCTGGGCCGCCGCCTCGTCCGGGAGCTGAAAGCGCAGGGCTACGACATCCTCCTGACCGGTGAGATGGGCATCGGCAATACGACGCCGACGAGTGCGCTGTTTTCGGCGTACCTCGGGCTTCCGGTGGAAGAAACGGTCGGCCGCGGCGCCGGCCTCAGCGACGAAGGTCTCGAGCGGAAACGCGACTGCGTCCGTCGGGCGCTCCGCCGGGTCGGACATAAAAATGCGAAGCAGCTTCTGTTCGAGCTGGGCGGTCTGGAAATCGCGACGATGGCCGGGATGTTTCTCGGCGCGGTCGAAGAGCAGATGCCGATTGTGATCGATGGCGCGATTTCGACCGCCGCGGCGCTCGCCGCGAGCCGGATCCTGGCGGAGTCGAACACTTCGGATGCCACAAACTCTGCAACTGAGGACACGGTGAGCGCAGCGGAGCAAGCACAGAAGTCGGACGCCGGTGTAAGCTCGTCAGAGGCAAAGCGAATTGCAGAAAGTGCTGCAGACTCGCTGCCAGACCGTGAAATCCATGGTTCCGTAGCCGATGTCACGCTGGCTTCGCATGTGTCGAAGGATGGTGCCGCGCGGAAGGCGCTCGAAGCACTCGGACTGCGCGCCATCATCGACGCGGATATGTCGCTCGGCGAGGGCTCCGGCGCAGTGCTGCTCATGCCGATGCTCGATGCCGCACTCGCGGTCTACCGCGGCATGGGCAGCTTCGAGGACATTCACGTCGAAGCGTATCATCGATTTAAGTAAAAAACAGGAGCATCATGGGCAGACTTTACTACATCACCGGCGGGGCCGGTTCCGGAAAATCAGAATATGCAGAGCAGCTCGCGGAGCGACTGCATGCGGAGCTCGCGGGCCCGCTTTACTACGTCGCGACGATGAACCCTGCGCCGCGGGATTCCGACGCCGCCGCACGCATCGCGAAGCATCAGAAGCGCCGCGCAGGCCGCGGCTACACGACAATCGAGTGCCCGACGAACATCGCGCAGCTCCGCGCGCTCCTGACGAAGGGTTCAAACCAGCCAGATATCGCCGTCGACGCGCTGCACATGCCGGAAACGCCGGCACCCGCCCAGACAACGCAAGCAGAAGACACCCGCCATCCGGGCGACGCTCCCGCCGACGCATCGCGCGCCGTCTTCCTCCTCGAGGACCTCACGAATCTGTATGCCAATGAAGTCTACGGCACTGCGGGCCATCCCCACGAAATCGTGGCCCCGCTGCTTGAGCTCGCGCAGCAGGCCGGCGCGGTCATCATCGTCGCCAACGAGCTTTACAGCGACGGGATCACCTATGCGCCGGAGACCGACCGCTTTCTGCGGGATCTCGCCGGTCTCGCCGCGGAGCTCAGTGCCGCGGCTGACCAGGTGACCGAAGTCGTATATGGCATCCCGGTACAGCTGAAAGCCTGAGACATTGGCGTACGCCATGTGCCGGCGTCCTGCCGCGCCGCTTCCCGGGGCGCGCAGAACGCCTCACCACAAACCACACCCGATACCACGTCGCCCACTGCGGGCGGCGCTCAGAAGGAGTTTTATGTTCGATTCACTGAAAATCGCCTTCGCGACCTACTCGCGGATCCCGACCCCGCAGGCCGACTGGAACGAGCACAGCATGAAATACGCGATGTGCTTCTTCCCGCTGGTCGGCGTCGTCCTCGCGCTGCTGAGCTACCTCAGCTTGCTGCTCCTGACGCGCCTCGGGCTGCACGCCTTCTTTATCGCGAGCTGCCTCACCGCGCTCCCGATCCTGCTCACCGGCGGCATCCACCTCGACGGCTACTTCGACACCCAGGACGCGCTCCACAGCTACGCCCCGCAGGAGCGGAAGCTTGAAATCCTGAAAGACCCGCACATCGGTGCATTCGCCGCGATCTACGGTCTCCTCTATATCCTGAGCGTCCTCGCCTGCTGGACCGAGACCGCCACCATGACCACTGCGGCACAGGCCCTCCCGTGCATCTGCTGGGGCTTCGTGCTGTCCCGCATCCTCTCCGGACTCAGCGTCGTGACCTTCCCAAAGGCGCGGAAGGACGGCATGGTCCGTGCGATGGCGGATGCAGCCGACCACCACGTGGCCAACATCCTCACGGTGGAGCTCATCGCCGCCGGCGTGCTCCTCTTCGTGCCGACCCTCTTCGGCGGCACCCCGCTCCTGTACCCGCTCGTGACCCTCCTGATGGCCAGCCTCAGCTTCCAGTGGTACCGCCGCCGCACCCTCCCAATCTTCGGCGGCACGACCGGCGACCTCTGCGGCTACTTCCTGTGCAACTGCGAGCGCGCCATCCTGGCCGGCAACCTGCTGTGCCTGATTTTCGTCAGCGCGTTTGCGCACTGATCTGGACGCCGGATACCCAGCTGGCCCACGCGGCCCCGTAGCCGTCGAAGACGAGAGCGGGTATGTACACAAAGGACGAAGACATTGGCCGAAAAAAGGCCGGAATCGGAGGTAAGATGAAACTGATCATGATCATCGGCGGCATGGCGCAGGGCAAGCACGCGTTCGCCGCACAGTTCACGCATGCCCGCTGTATCGACGGGCTCGCCGCGCAGATCCGCGACGCGGTACGGGCAGGACGCGATCCCCTGTCGGAGGCCAATGCCTCTGTCCGCGCGCTCGTCACGGGGCGGGAGGATATCGTCCTGATCTACCCGGAGGTCGGCAGCGGCGTCGTCCCGCTGGACCCGGAGGAACGCGCGTGGCGGGAAGCCGTGGGCCGCGCCGGATGCCGTATCGCCGCCGAAGCCGACGAAGTGTATCGCGTGGTTGCCGGCATCGCGCAGAGAATCAAGTGAGGTAATATCATGAAACTGTGGCTGATCCGTCATGGTATGACGAAGGGAAACCAGGAGCACCGCTACGTCGGCGCGACCGACGAAGGCATCCTGCCGGAGGAAAAAGAACGACTGCAGGCGCGGGCGGCGGACATGGATCTGCATCCGGCTGTCGTCTTCGTGAGCCCTGCACGCCGCTGCAGAGAAACGGCGGCATGCCTCTTTCCTGGACTTCAGGCAGCGCAGCTCTGCGCAAGTGGCGAGGGTCCGGAGGAAGAAACGAGCAGCGCGGCCACGGCGATGAGGCCTTCACGACAGCCGGAAAGTGTGACCGAAAACGCAGAGAGCGCTGCGCCTGAGCTTATCGTCGTCCCGGAATTCATGGAAATGAACTTCGGCGCGTTCGAATACATGAGCTGGCAGGAAATCAACCAGGACCCGGACCCCGCGCACCGCGCCGCGTACCAGCGCTACATCGACTCTGGCGGTGAGACCGCCTTCCCCGGCGGTGAAAGCAAAGCCGAGTTCACGAAACGCGTGTGTGACGGCTTCGAACGCGCCGTACTGCCGAGGCTCCAGGAACACCAGGACATCGTCATCGTCGCGCACGGCGGCACGATCATGGCCCTGATGGAACGCTATGCCGAACCGCACAAACCCTACTTCGAGTGGAACGTAAAACCCGGAGAAGGCTACCACCTCGACTTTACATGCTGATCTTAAGAATTTCGTAATGGGGTCAGACCCCCATTAAATTTGAATATGCAACTTTTTCAATGGAGTTTTTCGGAAAAATATAAACTTTTTCAAACGACTTTTTCGGCAAATGACATTTTTCCAAAATGACTATTACATATAAACGGAATTTTTTGTATGAAAGCCGGACATGCAGTGCCGAGGCTTGAAATTAAAGTGAAATTTCTGTATACTGATTCCACTTTTTTCTTGATTTTTAAGTCTGGAAAAGAATGTGATGGCAGTGTGAAAAAGAACAGAGAAGCTGCAAGGGTGAAGTTTAGTTATGGATAGAAATATAGATGAGATATATTCTTCTGATCGTGTCAAGCTGGGGGAGAATGCGCTGCAGGTGATGCAGCATACGATTCGGTTTAATGGCGGTGTCGGTGTCATGAGCGGATACTATGATGCCGAACTGACGATTCTGTCAGTCAGTGATTTACTGTTGCATAATCTGGGATACAGCTATGAAGCGCTGATGAAGAAAACGAAAGGGTCGCTGAAGAATTTCTTTTATGGAGAAAACAGCAGCTTTCTGGAGGCGGAGCGTTTCCGCCGGATCGAGGGCGAGGGCGAGGGACAGGTGCTCACGGCAGATGGGGCGCCTGTTTTTGTGCGTCTCTATAAGAAGGATGCGATCGATACAGAGGGAAATCCGATCTGGGTCATGTCTGTGCAGATGAACCTCGCGTACGAGAACCTCTCCCTGGTGAATGAATCCATCCGCTCCGCGTTATGGTATTTTGACTGTGACGAGAACAGTGAGATCATCCGTGTGAGCTGGAGTCATGCGTTCCGGCGGATACTGGGGTATCATGACAGCATTGATTTTCCGAATCGACTGACGTCCTGGTCTGATCTTCTGCATCCGGAGGATATTGACGCAGAAAAAAGAAGCCTGATGCAGGCGCAGCGTGCAGCCGCGTTTCACCGTGCGTTTACCAGCGCCAATCTCTGCGAGTACTATGTGAATCTGGAGCAGAATACCTTCGATACGTTCAAGGTGGAGGACTCCCTGATGACGGCGTTTGAAAGCAGCGAGACCTGGGATGAACTGGTCAGCTTCTTTGTGAAGAACTATGTCATCGAACAGGATAGAAAGGCCGTCCGTGATTTCTACGATCGCTCGGAGATCGCAGCGAAATTAAAGGGACTCGAGACGGAGCTGAGTCAGGAATGCCGTATCATCCTGGATGGCGAGGAACGCTGGGTGCGTAACGTCATCATGCGTGGTGAAATCGAGGATTCTGAATATGCGATGATCTTCCTGCGTGACATCACGGAGTCCCGGGCGGACAGTGAGAGGCGTCAGCAGCTGGCGTCGGACAATGCTTCCATGGAGCTTCTGATCCAGAGCATGGTGCGTCTCGTCGACCGCTTCGTCGTCTGTGATCTCGCAGAAGACCGGTATGATTTCTACAGTCTGCAGGGAGAAATGATCTACGAGCCATCGGGCAGCTACCATGACTTCGTGGCGCAGGTGATCACGAAGTATAAGACCCTGGAACCGCTGGACGCGCTGGAGACACTGATTTCTCCGGAGAATGTCCGGAAGAATCTGCCGGATGAGAAGAGCATCTACAAGTATGAATACTGCTCACTGGACGAAAATATCTATAAAATCGCGTCCTTCCTCCCACTGGAGTGGGAGGGCGACAAGCTGATCAAGGCGCTGCTGGTATCGATGGATGTGTCTCCGGAGAAAAAGGCGGAGATCGAATCGCGGAAGGCGCTGAAGGAAGCATACCGCTCTGCGGAAAATGCAAGCCGTGCGAAGACGCAGTTTCTTTCGAACATGTCCCACGATATCCGGACGCCGATGAATGCCATCGTCGGTCTGACCGCCATCGCAGGAGCCAATATCGAAAACCAGGAAAAGGTGGTCGAGTGCCTCGGGAAAATCACGAAGTCGAGCCGTCATCTGCTGGGCCTCATCAACGAAGTCTTCGATATGGCACGCATCGAAAGTGGAAAGATGTCGCTCACGGAAGAAGATTTTAACCTGCCGGAGCTGGTGGACAACCTGATCACCATGACGAAGACGAGCATCGACGAGCATCATCACAGCTTCGAGGTGCATATCGATCATATCGAGCATGAAGCCGTCTGTGGTGACAGTCTGCGGATCCAGCAGGTCTTCGTGAACCTCATGAGTAACGCCATCAAGTATACTCCGGATGGCGGTCACATCATCTTCTCCATCAGGGAGAAACCGAATGGGTTTTCCGAGCTCGGCTGCTATGAGTTCACGATCGAAGACGATGGCATCGGTATGACGCCTGAATTTCAGAAGATCATGTTTGATCCGTTCAGCCGTGCGGACGATCACCGCACGACCAAGGTGCAGGGCACCGGCCTCGGCATGGCCATCACGAGAAACATCGTGCATCTCATGAATGGTGATATCCAGGTCGACAGCGCGCCGAATAAGGGCACGAAGATCACGGTCACCGTCTATCTGAAGCTCCAGGAAAGCGAAAAGGAGCAGGAAAAGGAGCTGGTGGATCTGCCGGTACTCGTGGTGGATGACGACCGAACCTGCTGCGAAAGTACAGTCGCAACGTGCCGGCAGTCTATTCTGAAAAAGAACGGAGAAGATGCCCGGGACTGTCTCGAGGATTTCGCAAACGCGGACTACAGCGGAAAGCGCATACTCCTCGTGGAGGACAATGAACTCAACCGTGAGATCGCAATCGAAATCATCGGTATGACCGGCGTTGAGATCGATGTCGCCGAAAACGGGAAGATCGCGGTCGACAAGATCGCAGACGCGCCGGAGAACTGGTACGACCTCGTCTTCATGGATATCCAGATGCCGATCATGAACGGCTATGAAGCGACCGCCGCGATCCGCTCCTTATCCGGTGCGCGGGGGCATGTGCCCATCATCGCGATGACCGCAAACGCCTTCGCCGAGGACGTACAGCTCGCGAAGAACACCGGCATGAACGAACACATGGCGAAACCACTCGATATGCATAAACTGAACGAAATTCTTAAAACCTGGTTGTGACAGCAGAAGAAGAGGGGTGTCCTGTGACACCCCTCCGTCTGTGCTTGAAACCGAACCTCCGCACGCAGTTTCCTGCAGGTTTTCTACGAGACAGCGTTTACAGAATGTAAACAGATATGGTTCCCAGACCTGAATATTTAGAAACATTTCACCTTCACAGATAAGAAGTAACCGATAACCGATAAGCATTTACGATAAACCTTAACCGAAGCCATGCACAAGCATGAATAGTAAAGTCTCGTACGGTATTTGATTGTCAATGTTTACGCCGTGGCGCAGTCACGAGGCTGCGCGCATCGGCGGCGGACAGATGCTTTGCCCAATGTTTACGCCGGGGCGCAGTCACGAGGTTGCGCGCGTCGGCAACGGACAGGATGTGTCAGATGTCGACGTCGAAGAGCACCGTCTGGTTGTAGCGGTCGAGGGCGAGCTGCATCTCCATGACCATCTTCGAGATCTTCTCGTAGTCTTGCTTCACCTGCGCAAGATCGTAGTTCACATACTTGTACTCCGGCGCGGCGTTTCGACCGGCATAGCCGGTGAGCTGTCGTGTCTTCGGAAGCTCCTTCCGCATCATGTCCAGTATGAAGCGGCGCTTGTTGAGCTGGGACATCCGGATGAGGATGGTGTCGACGCTCATCTCTGTATCGCCGACCATGATCTTCGCGGTGGCGTTCGTGAGATTCAGCGCGTGTTTGATGGTGGCGATCTTCTCGTCGAGTGCCGCGATGGTCGCGGAAACCTCTGCGTAGTCGTACTCCGGAATCACCGGCTCCTCGTTCGTCGCCGCCACATAGGTCTTCGAATTCTCTTCCTTACCGAGCCAGTAGGACTTCTCATCCTCCAGACTTCTCAGCATCTTATTCGCGATTGCGGATGTCATTTTCTGCATGTCGATCCCTCCATTTCCTTCGTCAGATTATGATTTCTTTCGCATATAGTTGAGTGATTTTTCCTGAAAGCAGAGGCTGAAACAGTATTCATCACCTCGCTTGATTCTGTCGTCATTATAAGGCAGCGGACAGGGTTTGTCATTCGACGGGTGGTTTAAGCATCAGCGTTTTGCGTGATGCTCCTGCTACTACATAATTGTCAGCAGGAATGCCATATACAGTGGCAATGTAAGAATCTGTTCGGTACGCCCGACATTGTAGTCCCCCAGTTTAATCGCATGGTAGACGTGATACTTTTCCGGATGGCGTAAAATGGTTTTTGTGCTTTTCGTATTACCGGTTGCTGCCTTGACTTCGACCAGGGTGCATTCCCCCTGGTATCGAATCACGAAATCGACCTCCAGCCCAGTGTCCTTATGGAAATAATATAAGCTGCGTCCCATTTTTCCGAAAATGTCTGCAATCAGGTTCTCGAAGATCGCCCCTTTGTAGCCATGGAGATTTCCGCTCAAAATATCAAACTGTGTGCCGTCCTCCAACATGCTGACAAATAAGCCACAGTCACGCATATACACCTTAAATACGTCTTCTTCAGCATTCCCATCCAAAGGCAGTTCCGTAATGGACAGATTGTAAGCGCGAACAATGATTCCGGCATCTTCAATCCATTGCAGGCTTCCAGCATATTTTGATGAGGTGGATCCTTTTTTCACAACGGAATACTGAAATTTCTTGTTTTCCTTACTGAGCTGTTTTGGAATGGACTGAAAGCATTCCCTGATCTTTGATTTATCTTTCCTTTCTGCGTACTTTACCATATCATCTTCATAAGAACGGACGATGTCGCGCTGAATCTGGAGTACTGCATCCATTTGCTTTGTATCTACAAATGTCTGTACTGCATCCGGCATACCGCCAACAACTGCATATTGCAAAAGCAGCTGCTTCATACGGTTATGCAGGGCTTCCGGTACCGGTATTTCTTTCTGCAGGCAGTGTCGCAGCATATCGATGACAGGGGCAGCAACGCCATTGGCCCACAAAAATTCTTCAAAATCCAGAGGATACATATCAATGACGGTTTCGGAACCGACTGGAATAGATTTCGGTTCTTTTCCATACCCCTTTACACCCAATAAGGAACCCGTTCCGATGACATCATAACGTCCGTCCATCCGGAAGAATTTAAGCGCAGTCCGAGCTTCCGGACACTCCTGGATCTCGTCCAGAATCAGCACCGTATGGCCACTTTCAAACACCGCTTCGCTGCCTAACAGCGCGGACAACATCATCACGATCGTATCCACTTCCAGGGAACCGGAAAAAACGGAAGCATAGTCCGGATTTTCAAAAAAGTTCAGGTATACGACATGCTTATAATTTTTCTTTGCAAAATCAAGGACAGAAAATGTTTTCCCACATTGCCGGCAGCCCTTAATTATTAATGGTTTATGATTTTTCGTGTTTTTCCAGTCCGTCAGTTTTTGCTCCATTTTTCGCTTTAACATAATGACTTCACCTCCGTGTTAATTATATTATAAGTTGAATGTGCAACTTTTCCAATGGAGTTTGATGTGAAAGTATAAACTTTTTCAAGGGACTTTTTACGCGAAGTGGTATTTTATTCAAACGACTATCAGATGTATAAGAAAATATCGAATGAAACCCGACCGGCAGGAATTCTCTGCCGGTCGGGTTTCATTCATGTATAGCGCCGCCTATGAAAGATTATTGCGGTTATACGCAAAAATCTTTCATAGCTTCATCTCAAGCCAGGTTTTTTGGGTTTTAAACTCCAGTGCAATCAACTTATGCAAGCAGTTCCGGTTCCGTATCCAGAAGAATCTGTACCAGTACCTTATAATCCAGATATTGCACATCATTCGCTCCCTCATGGATCTTCTGTGCGAGATGACTGTTGTAATAAATATCCATCGCCTGTTCCAGCGTAAGATTTTTTACTTTGGTCAGATGCGAAATGATTCGCTCCTCCAGTGCCTCTTTGTAGTATTTTTCGAGCACATCTCCATTCATATAGCCACTTCCCGTTCATGCAGATACTCCTCGATATCCTGCACCACATAATCTGTACTCTGTGTATGAAGGATGTCATAGCATGGAATCAGGTACCGGTCCAGACAGCCGCTTTTTTTCAGTGCCTGATACACCCGTGAAGGCGCGATATTCCAGCGATTAGCACAGGCGTGTATCATGTAAACCGCGAAGGAAAAACTATTCTCATCCATCCTGACTCTCCTTAAAACAGCTTTACTCCATCGACCCTCTTGTCGGGGACTGGATTTAATATCATTGCTTTCCATATTTTAACATGCTTCGACCACGATTTGCGAGTCATGTACAATATTTTGCGTGATGCCCCTGTTACAACATAATTGTCGGGAGGCGAATACGCGCGTTATGTAGACGCATCCTGATATCTGCCATGAGCGTATATCGCCGAACATCGAGAGGAGGAGCCGTATATGT
This sequence comes from Lachnospiraceae bacterium, assembly GCA_030540075.1. Taxonomy (GTDB): domain Bacteria; phylum Bacillota; class Clostridia; order Lachnospirales; family Lachnospiraceae; genus Oribacterium. The sequence continues at coordinate 101,858 of JAUNWX010000004.1, read as the reverse complement.
CGCAAAGAAGAGAAATATCGTTAACCTGTCCGAAGTGTGGAAGAGAGCATCCGTTCATCATATGGAACAGCATAAATACCACGTTGGATCCGGAAATGAAAGAGGCTGTGAAAGACCGCTCTGCGTTCCGTTTTGTGTGTCCGGACTGTGGTGCGGAGACCTATGTCGATTATGATTTACTGTATCATCAGATGGAGGACCGGATCATGATCCACTATGCCCGTCTGGACGAGAGCGCGGCAGAAATCTACCAGATGCTTACGAAGGATGACCCTGAGGATATGGTGCAGGACATGCTTAGGAATCACTATCTGATCCGAATCGTCCGCTCGCAGAATCAGCTTCGTGAGAAAATCGCGATCTTCGACGCGGGGATGGATGACCGGATCATCGAGATCTACAAGATATTTATCCTCCATACCGTCCAGGAGAAGGATCCGGATTGCAAGGATATCGAAATGCTGTATTACAAAGAGCCGACAGAAGGAAAAGACTTCATCCAGATCATCGCGGACGGCAAAACATACGGCGTCGTAGAACTGAAGAAGAGCGTCTATGACGAGCTCTATAAGGAGTATAGAGACAGGTTACCGGATATCCGAAAGGACGGGCCGTACATCGACCGCTCGTGGGCGTTGAACTTGATGAAAACAGAGACCAGGGTATAGAGATAAGGCATCAAACAAACCCCACAACAAGTAGAGCTTTTCGGTGTCGGAAAGCTCTGCTTGGTAAGCTTGTTGAAATTGATTTTGTTCGCCTAACGGATTATAATAAGGAGGTTAGAATTTGGTACGAACTTCCTTTTGAAGAGGTGAGGATATGGGCTTTTTATCAACTACACAAGCTTCTAAAAAATGGGGGATATCTCCACGTAGAATTCAGATTTTATGCTCGGAAGGACGTATTCCGGGCGTTTTTCGAATTGGCAACACCTGGGCAATTCCGGAAGAGGCGGAGAAGCCGAAAGACGCGCGTATTAAGAGTGGAAAATATATAAAGGACGAAAGCGAGATTTGACATGGGTGAACTGAAATATAAGGCATCGCTTACCCGGGAACAGTTTTTGTTTTATGAGACAAGAACCGTTGCCAGACTGATGCTCCAGGGCAAATCCGAAATAGAAATCATAGAAGAAGTAGTCTGCGACAATCTTTTCCAATATCCAACAGAAAGAACCATTAAGAACAATGCTTCTGCGTGTTATCGACGTCTGTCACTTCTGGGAGATCGTTCATTGATCGAGGCGATTGCGAATCAATCATTTGAAACGGCAAAGCAGATCGTTTTATATGCGATCATGAAGGATAACCTGCTTGTGTGGGAATTCATGGCAACCGTCATCGGCGAAAAGTATCGGGTTCAGGATTTTTCGTATGGAAGAAGTGTTTTAAATAACTACTTTTTGAGGCTGCAGGAGCAAAATGATGTGATTGCTTCCTGGAGCGATTCTACGATTTCAAAATTGAAATCGGTAATCGGACGACTGCTCGTAGAGACAGAGTATATCGATGATTTCAAAGTGGATCATCTTAATCCCGTATGGCTGAATCCGCTGCTTGAAAATGTGATACGAAGTAATCACGATGAAGTGATTCTTCCAGCCTTTAACTGCTTTTCGTAAAGGAGACAGGCCTACATGAGTGAATTAAAAGAAAGATTAGATAATCTAAGAGCCCTGATGCAGGAGCCGGAATTCCTTGAAGGGAAGGGCCTTAGTAACGAGGTAAATATCCGGATCTTCTGCTACGACCCGTCAGAAGAAATGATGGTCCGGCATTTTATAGAGCAGATTATGACGGACCAGTCCATGAGCTGTCACCTGATCGAGTACAACCTGTATAAGGTGTTCCTTTCCATCTGCGAAGATAAGCGCATCGCGAAAACGATCCCGGCGATGGAAGATAAAAAGGGGAAGGACTTCATCCGAGAACAAATGAGCCGTATGGCCAACAATATGGCTTTTGTAAATAAAATGAAATACGAACCACATGAGGCTGGAGACGTCATCGTCATCACAGGGGTAGGCGATGCATTTCCATTCATCCGGGTACATGACCTGCTGAATGCGATGCAGCCGGAATTCCCGGATGTTCCGATCCTCGTGTTCTATCCGGGCAATTATGATGGGCGCGATGTGCAGCTGTTTAATCGCCTGAAGAAGAATCCGTACTACCGGGCTTTCAATGTGATTTAGCGAGTGCAAGAGAGAAAAGAGGGAGCTTGCTCACTCTTGACGAACGACGAGCGTGCTTAGGAGCATAGCTCGTAAGATAAGGGGGCAGTTATGATTATTGAGCAGTTATTCCAGGAAGATATAAATCGTAAAATCAACGGTGTCGTAAAAGTTGATCAGGATGCGACCGACGTTCTCGTACAGGAACTGGATGAATATGTCATCACGAGAGATCTGAAGAAGCATTTCATCACCTTCTTCAATAATTACGGAGAGTCATTTCATGAAGAAACTGCGGACATCGGTGTCTGGATTTCCGGTTTCTTCGGAAGTGGTAAATCACACTTCCTGAAGATGCTGTCTTACCTGCTCGCGAATCGAGAGGTAAAAGACATTCGTACCGTAGAGCGGTTCCGTAAGAAGTTCGCGGATGATCCGGCCACCTTTATGCTGATCGATTCGGTGACGAAGGGCCATACGGATACGATTCTTTTTAATATCGATATCGAAGGCTCCATCAACAAGGATAAGACAGCCGTACTTCGTGTATTTGCCAAGATGTTTTACAACTACCTCGGATTCTATGGGGAGAATCTGAAGGTTGCGAAGCTGGAGCAGTTCATCGAGAAGCGTGGGAAGACCGAAGAATTTCGTCGTGTATTTGAAGAAAAGAACGGTGGTGCCTGGACCGAATCCAGAGATGCGTTTGCCTTCTTTGAGGATGACATCGTTGAAACGTTAAAAGAAGTTCTCGGCATGAGTGAGGATGCAGCGCGTAACTGGTTTAACGGAACAGAGACGGTTGAAACCAGCATCGCGCAGCTTGTATCCGAGATGAAAGAGTATGTAGATACGCAGCCGGATGACTTCCGTTTACTCTTCATGGTGGATGAAGTCGGCCAATATGTAGGCGGTGATACTGATCTGCTGATCAATCTGCAGTCTCTGGTCGAGAAAATCGGCAGTGAGTGTGGCGGTAAGATCTGGGTCGTATGTACCGGACAGGAAGCCATCGATGAGATCATCAAAGCGCGTGAGAATGAGTTCTCTCGTATTCAGGCCCGCTTCAAGACCCGGCTTTCTCTGACCTCTTCTTCCGCAGATGAAGTCATTCAGAAGCGTATTCTGAAGAAGAAGCCGGAGGTAGAGCCGGCACTGGAAGAGGTCTATACAGCGAACGATTCTGTTCTTCGTAACCTCTTCAGTTTTACAGGGGCAATGCTGGATATCAAGGGATATACCGGTCCGCAGGACTTCGTGCGGAACTTCCCGTTTGTGCCGTACCAGTTCATCATCATGCAGAAGGTATTTGCAGAAATCCGAAAGCATGGAAATGCTGGTAAGCATCTCTCCGGAGGAGAGCGTTCCATGCTGTCCGGATTCCAGGAGGCGGCACAGAAGATTCAGGAGAAGGACGAGTATGCACTGGCACCGTTCTATCTTTTCTATGATACCGTACACAGCTTCCTCGACAGTGCGATTCGTCGCGTGATCGAGCGCTGCCAGAAGGCGGCGGATAACGGCGATGGCATCGAGCAGCAGGATGTAAATGTATTAAAACTCCTGTACCTCATCCGTTATGTGGATGATATACCGGGGAACCTCGACAACATCGTCATCCTCATGGCAGATGATATCCGCATCGATAAGATCACGATGCGAAAGACGGTGGGCGCAAGCCTCGACCGTCTGTTGAGTCAGAACTATATCGGAAGAACCGGTGATACATATAATTTCCTGACCGATGAGGAACAGGATATTCAGCGGGATATTTATAAGAATACACAGGTAGATACCTCTGCCATCGTGGAGCGTATCGGCCAGATGATTTTTGCGGATATCTATACCACAAAGAAGTATCGTCACGGGAAATACGACTTTCCGTTTGACCAGATGGTAGACACAACCAATATCGGTGCCGTCACCGGCGGTATGCGGCTTCATATCCTGACCGTCGCAGCGGACGTGGCAGAGAAGAGCGAGCTTCGCCTGATGACCGAGTCGAAGAATCAGGCCATCGTGGTGCTGTCGGAGACGCCGTACTATGAGTCTCTGGAAAAGGCGATGAAGGTACGAAAGTATGTGAAGCAGCGCAATGTGTCACAGCTCCCGAAGTCCGTACAGGACATCATTCGTAATCATCAGGATGAAGCGACCAAGTATGAGGCATCTGCTGAGGAGGATCTGAAGAAGGCCATCATTGATGCGGAGTTCTATGTGGATGGTGAGCATATCGAGATCAAGGGCGGCGATGCCAAGAACAAGCTGGATCAGGCGCTCGAGTACCTGGTTACGCATGTGTACAGTGAGCTTTCACTGATCACGAAGAATGCTGAAACCGATGCAGATGTGCTGGCGGTGCTTCGTGGTGAACACCTGAATGGTGTCATCGAGGGCATGGAAGAAAACCATGATGCTGCCGTCCGGATGGAAGAGTACCTGGAGATGCAGGATACGAAGAAGCTTCCGACCTCGATGGCCGATGTGCAGAGCCGCTATCAGGCAATCCCGTATGGATGGAAAGAAATCGACATCGCTGTCGTGGCAGCGATGCTGATCTATGACCAGAAGGTGACCATCAAGTATGCCGGAGAAACGATCCAGCCGGGCAATCCGAAACTTCCGGATATGCTCCGTAAGAAGAGCGAGATCGGAAAGAACATCATTTCGAAGCGCCAGGTGATCACCGCGACGAAGATGCGCTCGGTCAAGGAAATGCTTCGTGAGTACTTCGATGTCATGGATGTACCGGATGATGAAGACGGACTGGTAAGCTTCATCGTTCAGAAATTTGAAGTGCAGAAAGCGCACTATGAGGAGCTGAATAAACGCTATGAGGGGCATAAATACCCGGATCATGCGCTGGTACGGGAAGCACTCCGACTCATGGACAGCGTGCTTTCGCAGCGGAAAGATAATATCGCGCTCATCGACCGGCTTCTGAAGGAGGAGGGTGCACTTCTCGATAGTATGGATGACCTCCTGGACGTCGAAGGCTTCTTCAAGAACCAGGTACAGGTATTTGATGAGGCTGTCCGTATGGAGAGAAATCTGAAGAACGACCTGTCATATCTGCAGAAGGAAGAGGCGGCAAACAATGCACTGAATCAGATTCGTCTCATCACCGTTGTTGACGCAGAGAAGAGCAGCGTATACAAGCGTATTCCGGAGCTTAACGGTCTGATGGATACGGTACGTGAAGGACATGGACGACTGCTGGACGCGAAGCGTGCGGAAATTTCAGAAATCATCCGTCAGTGCCTGGAAGAGATTCATGTCACAGGAGTTGACAATGCCGAGTGCAGCAATCTACTGGGGAAAGCGGACACCTATTTCAGCCAGCAGAAGGGCAGAGTGGCAGAGCTTGAAAGTCTGCAGCTCCTGGATGGTCTGGTACCGCAGCTGTGGGCATACAAGGATGAGACTGTGAATTGCATGGAGGCGCTGAAGAAGCCGGTAGAGCCTGTGAAGCCTGTGGTGACGCCGGCAAGCGGCGCTCCGGCAGCACCTGCGAAGCCGAAGAAGGTCATCAAGACCGTCTATCGGCAGCAGTTCCCGTCGAAGATCCTGGAAAGCCAGGCGGACATCGACGCCTATGTCGAGCGCATGCGGTCCTACCTCAGCGCGATGATGAAGGATTGCGACGGAATCAAGCTAAATTAACAGGAGAGACAAACCATGATAGAACTAATTAGTGCAGGGATTGGCGTTATCGGAGTTGTCATTGGCTGGGTACTGAATGAACTGACTACTACTTTTAGGGAAAGACCGAAGCTCTGCTTTCAAATGGTGTCTACACCAGATGATGAACTGACAGAAAAGAAATACCGTGTAAAAGAAAGTGCATCTGAATATGGAGTAGAAATCTTTAATGTGGGAGAGAAACCTTTTATTTTGGAGAACTTTGTGATTTGCCACAAGAAGAAACTATTAGTAGATTGCCATATAGCTGAAAGTGACAGAATTATATTACCTTTTCATAATATCATATATACTTTATCAGAACAGGAAGCAAATGCTTTGGAATGGCATTGCCAAAAGGAGCACTTTGATAAATGTAAAGTGACAGCGTATAGTGTTGATCAAAAAAAGGTAAAAGGAATACTACCAGTTCCATTGTTTGCATTACGGGCAAATATCAGAGATACGATAGTGGTTTAGAAAATCAGGATAAATTAATATAATGTGATACCATAGACGCGTCTATAAGGATGGAGATAAGAATCAAAAAGGGGTTTGTATGCTACAAGTATTTGATGCTGAGAATTGTCGTGCTGACATCGTTGATATCGATGCGGCGTTCTCGAAGCTCGAAATCGTGGTGAACGATGCTGTAAAAAATATCATTAAGGCAGTGGATACCGGAAATATGATTGATGAATCTACGTTTGAAGACCGCTTCGGCGTGCGTTTGTATCTTTCAGAATTGAGTACCGGCTGCAAGGCTGCGATTTGTGTGGCACTCATGCCAGATCAGATGATCGATTTACAGGAATGTGGATTAAATGCGCGGGATGCGATTTTTAATTACTGCGAAGACGGGAAGGTACTGCTTCATGACTTCGGCGTAACCGTTGTAGACCAGCATACACGAAAAACTCCGATTCAATACGCAGGGAAGCTGTTTACATTAGACCGTTTTAACGAGGACGTACTATGATTGAGTTTGTGGCGATGAATCGCAAAGTGAATATCGATTTGGAACCAGGGCTTTATAATTTTCATCCGGATTCTGCCACAGGAAAAACCCTGCTTGTAAAAATGGTGAAATCCATCGGAGAAAAGGATAAAATCGCGATTACATACCATGATATGCTGATGGGGCTGGACCTCGAAAAGATCATCGCAGGCAAGCCGCAGCTCTTAATTTTAGATCGCTTTGATTTATATGATCATGAAGCAGAAAAATTAGAAGTATTAAAGCATAGTGAGTGTGTTACGCTCGTAGATTATAAGACGGAAAGAAGCTTTTGTGATTTCGATGATACCTGCTTTGTGACCCTTCAAAAGAATAAACTGGAGGTATCCCTGTGATCTATCTGTTTGAAGATAAGCTGGAAGATGACATATCAAGGCTTTTTCGATATTCTTTACCGGATAGAGTGAAGGCCAGTATAGAATACTCTGATGGTAATGGGAATCTGGTAAAGCGTGCAGAGGAGCTGCTGAATCAGCACGAAACTGTGGTGGTGATTCTGGACACCGTACCTGCAAACAAATCCATCCGTGATATTTATATTGCGTTGAGAAGATTATCCAGACAATATGACCATCATTTAATTGTCTGGAATATTTTATGCGCTGAATACTATTTCATAACCGCTTTTGGCAGGGATAAGAATATAGAGGTGTTTAAGAGCGACCAGGATTATGAAATGATTTCCGGAATACGTCCCTATAAGGAATCATCATTGATTGAAACGGAAGAAGACAAGGCCTTTTCAAAAACGTTTGAGAAATTCTGCAAACTATATCTTAGAAAAAATGGTGGGCACTGCATATATCCTGAAGATACCTTTTTCACAGACGACTGTATATGTGCTACAGACTGTAAAAAAATGAAGTTAAAGGATAAATCAGAGTCCTATCGAAGTGCATATAAGCTCTTCTGGAATTTGGAAAATGATATGGAAAAGCTCTGGGCGGTACATAAAGAACTTCTCGAAATCACAAACGATGCAATAGAAAGATACAATGCGGCAGGTTATCAGAATATTAAAGCTTATCCGATCATAGAATTTGTCAATGGATAGAGAACTTGAGACAAATTAGGAGACACAATGAATAAAAACGCGATTAAAAAATTCGCCACAGAAGCGCGGCGGGAGCTGATCGCTCGTGTAAGCCAGCGGGCGCTCAAATATGGGATCTCCGAGAAAGAAGTCGGAAACCCGAGTGATGACAGTGTGAACGGCCATCTGCTGTCTTCTACAGAGAAGAAGCAGCGCGCAGCCCTGATCGAACAGATCCAGGAAAAAGGATACGAGCAGGTGATGGAGGAGGTCGCCTATACATGGTTTAACCGCTTCTCCGCGCTTCGCTTCATGGAGGTCAATAGCTACCTTCCTACCAGAGTGCGCGTATTCACGGATGAGGACAATGCTTTCAAACCGCAGATCCTGACAGAAGCGATTCATCTCGAGCTGGATGGCCTCGATATGGAGAAGGTCTATGCCTATAAGGAAGCAAACGACAATGACGAGCTCTACAAGTACCTTCTGATCACGCAGTGCAATGCGCTGAACAGCGTGCTGCCGGGCATGTTCCAGAAAATCGCGGATTACACCGAGCTGCTGTTCCCGGATAACCTGCTTCGTGAGGGCAGTGTGATTCAGCAGATGATTGAGCTGATCCCGGAGGAGGACTGGAAGGATCAGGTGCAGATCATCGGCTGGCTGTATCAATACTATAACAGCGAGAAAAAGGACGACGTTTTCGCCGCCCTTAAAAAGAATGTCAAAATCACGAAGGAAAACATCCCGGCGGCAACGCAGCTGTTCACACCGGACTGGATTGTCCGCTACATGGTGGAAAACAGTCTGGGGCGTTTATGGATGGAAGGACACCCGGATGTAAAGGAACAGCTTCTGCCGACAGCGGAAGAGCAGTCTGCCTATGCGGCTGGAAATCGTGATCCGGAAGACCGGAAATGGCACTACTATCTGGAAGAAGCAAAGCAGGAGCCAGAGGTTGAGCAGCAGCTCGCCGAGATTCGGAAGGACTATGCTGCCCTGACACCAGAGCAGCTGAAGGTTATCGATCCATGCGCCGGCTCCGGTCATATCCTCGCGTATATGTTCGACGTGCTGATGCAGATTTATGAATCCTATGGATACACCACTCGTGACGCGGTCGCCAGCATCGTTGCGAATAATCTGTACGGCCTCGACATCGATGACCGTGCAGCACAGCTCGCATACTTCGCTGTCATGATGAAAGCACGTCAGTATGACCGTCGCTTCTTCAGCCGTGACATTCAGCCGCATGTGTATGCCATTGCAGAAAGCAACCATGTGGATTCCTTTGCACTGGAGTATTTCTGCAAGGGCGATGAAGAGCTCTCAGAGGCTATGGATACCATCATCCGCGAGCTGCATGACGCAAAGGAATATGGTTCGATTCTGACCGTTACACCACAGGACTGGACGATGCTGTATGACCGCTTCGCAGAGATCACGGAAGATATCCATATGTCACGCGAAACGGCACTCAGAGAGTTGCTGCCACTGGTCCAGGTGGCAGAAGCACTGGCACAGAAATATGATGCGGTAGTGACGAACCCACCGTATATGAGCACAGGGGGGATGAATGTAAAACTTCAATCTTTTGTTAAGAAAAACTTTGCAGATAGTAAATCGGATTTGTATGCGGTGTTTATTGCCAAATGCTCAAAGATGGTAAACGATATAGGACTTTGTTCTATGATAACGCAACACACATGGATGTTCTTATCTAGATATGAAAAAATGCGTAGTACATTTAATATGATGTTTATAACTATGGCCCATCTCGGAGCAAGAGCCTTTGACGAAATAAGTGGCGAAGTCGTTCAGACTGTATCTTTTGTTATGGCATCTCGATATATTAATAATTATATCGGAAAATACCTAAGACTTGTAGACTATCCTGGAGAAGCAGAAAAAGCTAAATCCTTTTTCGAAAATAAAAATACCTTTGATTCTAAACAAAGTCGATTTATGAATATTCCTGGTAGTCCGATAGCATACTGGGTCACTCAAAGTGAATTAGATGCTTTTGAAAAGGGGACACCACTTAAAAATATAGCAACACCGAGAGTCGGAGCCATTACTGGAAACAATGAGAGATTCATAAAAAATTGGTGGGAAATTTCAATTAAAGATATAAAATTTGACATTCATAATTATGAAGAATCAGTAACATCCACAGTAAAATGGTATCCATACAATAAAGGGGGAAGTGCTCGGTGTTGGTATGGAAATAGAGAGCTCGTTGTGTGGTTCGCCAAGGGCGGAAAAGACATTGTTGAAAATGCCCAAATAACGGGATGCTTCTATTTTTTAGGGGCACAAGATGTTTTTTTTAAAGAGGGTATTACATGGAACGGTCTGGCAAGCAACCGAAATACGTTCAGATTTTCGCCAGCGGGAACATTGTTCGATAGCAACAAAGGGCCGATGGTATTTCCAGAGTCTTACGAAAAAAGTTTATTCTTATTGGGATTATTTAATTCTAAAGTCACTCAAAGAATACTGAATATTTTGAACCCGTCAATATCCTTACAAGCTGGCGACTTTGAAAAGCTTCCTGTATTAAATTCGACAGATTCAGTCATTATACAAAGACTTTCAAATGAGTGTATTCAGTTATCAAAACAAGACTGGGATTCCTTTGAAACCTCATGGGATTTCCAGCATCATCCGCTGCTTCGCAACGTTCCGACCATTGTCGAAGCCTTTGACCAGTGGCAGGCTGAATGCGATGAGCGCTTCAATCAGCTGAAAGCGAACGAAGAAGAGCTAAACCGCATCTTCATCGACATTTATGGTTTACAGGATGAGCTGACCCCGGAGGTGGAGGAAAAGGATGTTACGGTCCGCAAGGCGGATCTTGGCAGAGATATTCGTTCCTTCATTTCCTATGCCGTTGGCTGTATGTTCGGTCGTTACTCCCTGGATATGGACGGACTTGCCTATGCGGGCGGCGAATGGGATAGCAGCAAGTATGTTTCGTTTGCGGCGGATAAGGACAACATTATCCCGATCTGCGATGATGAGTACTTCGCGGATGATATCGTCGATCGTTTCATAGAATTCGTAAAGACGGTGTACGGGGCAGAGACATTGGACGAAAATCTGAAATTCATCGCGGATGCACTGGACGGCAAGGGGCAGCCGAAGGATGTGATTCGGAATTACTTCCTGAATGACTTCTATGCGGATCATTGCAGGATGTATCAGAAGCGCCCGATCTACTGGCTGTTTGACAGCGGCAAGAAGAACGGATTTAAGGCGCTGATCTATATGCATCGTTATCAGCCGGACACCATCGCCCGTATCCGCACCGATTATGTGCATGAGCAGCAGGCGCGTTACCGTACCGCGATTGCGGACCTGGAGGCACGCGCTGCAAACGCATCGACGAGTGAACGCGTGAAGCTGAATAAGCAGCTGAAGACGCTGAACGACCAGGCAACGGAAATTCATGCGTACGAGGAAAAGATCCATCACCTCGCCGATCAGATGATTTCCATCGATCTCGATGACGGAGTGAAGGTGAACTATGCCAAGTTCCAGGACGTGCTGGCGAAGATAAAGTGACGAAACCATATATAAGAGGGGAGGCTTTGACCATGGCAGAGAGCCAAAACAGAGAATATAAGGAATCATGGCGAGACGAATACCTGAAATGGGTATGCGGATTTGCCAATGCCCGCGGAGGCAAAATCTATATCGGCGTCCGTGACGATGGAGAAGTTGTCGGCATCTCTGACAGCAAGAAGCTCCTTGAGGATATTCCGAACAAGATTAAGGATACGATGGGTATCATCGCGGATGTTAATCTGCTTTCCAAGGATGGCAAGGACTATATTGAAATCAAGGTCAACTCCAGCTCTTATCCGGTCAGTTACAAGGGTGAGTACCATTACCGAAGCGGTAGCACGAAGCAGCAGCTTCGCGGTGCTACCCTGACGGAATTTCTCGTTGAAAAGACCGGCTATCGTTGGGATGCTGTTCCAGTAGATAATATTGGCGTGGATGATCTTGACAGCGAAAGTTTTGAGATTTTCAGAAGAGAGGCAATCCGAACAGGGCGCATGACCAGGAAGGACTTAAATATCTCCAATGAGGAGCTGCTTGATCATCTTGACCTTTTAGTGGACGGCAAACTCAAACGTGCCGCGGTTATGCTCTTTTATAAAAAGCCCGGACGCATCATTTCGGGCTGTTACGTGAAGATTGGAAAGTTTGGAAAAGGTTCCGACTTGCAATATCAGGATACCGTGGAAGGCTCACTATTCCGTATAGCAGATCAAGTCATCGACCTTATCTATACGAAATACCTTAAGGCTGCCATCACCTATGAACACGATGTGCGTGTGGAAACCTACCCATTCCCACGTGAAGGCGTTCGTGAGGTAATTTACAATGCACTCGGACACAACAATTATGCGGCAAGCGTTCCGATTCAAATACGAATTGAAGACGATGCTATGTATATCAGTAACAACTGCATATTGCCACGTGGATGGACCGTAGAGACCTTGATGGGAACGCATAAGTCCATTCCATTCAATCCCTCGATTGCCAATGCGTTTTATCGTGCTGGTTATAATGAGGCATGGGGACGCGGTATTCAGAAAGTGCTGGAATCCTGCAAGGAGCTGGGTTCCTCCGCACCGGAATACACAGTTCTGGGCGATGATCTGACGGTTAAGTTTACTGCCTTAGCAAATGCCGCCATTCCAAACGGACACAATGACCAAAAGAATGTCCAAAAGGATGGCCGAAAGGAAAACGAGACCGAACAACGCATATTGGACATGATTGCTTCCCAAAAGGACATTTCTATGTCTGTTATGGCTGACCAAATGGGAATTTCATACAAGACAGTTCAGAGGGCAATCAATCATTTAAAAGAAACCGGTCGTATTCGCAGGAACGGCGGTAAACGATTTGGTTATTGGGAAATTATCGAAAAGCAATGACCGCAAAATTATCAGGAAGCGGAAGGGAAGCATAAAACATGGATACAGACAAAGTAGTACAGGATTTAAACCGGAGATTTGCTGCACCGCTGCCGGAGTTTTATAAGCGCCGTATCATCTTCTGGTATGACGAGGATCGAGAGTTCGAAGATAAGCTGGAGGATATTGAGATTGCAAATGCAAAGCTGCTGGTACTTACGGGTACCAACAACTTTGCAGCCAAGAAGCTGCTGAATGTGGATGACACCACCAGCAACTATCTGGTCTACAGTCCGATCACGTACGAGTCGCTGGAAGATGATTGGCTTTTAAATATCGAGTTGTACAGCGAGGAGTTCCGAGCGGATCTGATTTCGATCTGGATGAATGAGATGGAGCTTCCGGCGACGCCGGACTTCCGAAGACTCATGAAGGTCTATAAGAAGTTCTTCGGAGCGCAGCCGAGAAGAGCTACATTTACGAAGCTGAATAAAGGCATCACGACAGCGTCTCAGATGCATCTTGCGGTCATGGCGGCGATCTGCGGAACCACCGACATGCAGCCCGGCAGCATTGTCCAGGCGGTCATCCGCGGTGGCACCGATATGGCATCAAACGAAGTGTTTCAGAGCCTCCGAAGCTATGGTGCCGAGGAACCGTTCTGGGCACTGGTAAAGCAGGCGAGCGGATATAGCGAGGGCGAGGATGCTTCGATCGAGCGGATGATCACCCATATTCTGCTCACCGCGACCACCAGAACGCTTCGTATAGAATACCTGGCAGGGCTGGACAGCTTTATCTCCACGCCACATCAGGCATGGTGCTACGACTTCGTGTCGGAGTGGATCGCGGAAGAGGAGAAGCCGGAACTCACCGAAATCCTGCGAAACGTAGAAGAGGAGCTGAACCTGAGAAAACGTTTCCAGCAGATTCCGATGGAAGATTTAGTGCGCACGGAAGTATTTCCTTGCGTCAATGAGTGCATCCTGTCGCAGTTGATGACGGAAATCAGTAATCACATTATCAACGTGGATGTGATTACGAGTACGGTAGAAAAGCGCAGAACCTTAGCCTGGTATGACGAGGTGAAGTGCTATTACGAAGGCATCCTTCAGGTGGCGAAGATGCAGGCGTTCTTCCTGGAGCATTCTGCCGGATTCCATACCGTAGAGGCGAGAAAGGTCTGGAAGGAATATACCGAAGATTACTATCACATGGATACCTATTACCGCCAGTACCACCTGGCGTTTGGAAAGAGCCTTACGGTGGGCAATGACCATCTGGATGACCTTTTTAAGCAGGTGACGGATAAGGTCGAGGGACTATATACCCACTGGTTCCTGGGCGAGCTTGGCAACAACTGGTCGGATGCCTGTGCAGATGAACTTGCGCAGTACGGACGCATTCTGGAAGTACCGCAGCAGGTGGATTTCTATGGACAGATCAAGGACGAGGATAACCGTATATTTGTTATCATTTCCGATGCCTTCCGCTATGAAGTGGCCGCGTCGCTGGCAGAACAGCTGCGCCGGGAAACGCAGAGTAAGGTGGCGCTTCGTGCATGTGCCGGCATTTTCCCGACGGTCACAAAGTTTGGAATGGCGGCATTGCTTCCACATAAAGAATTGACGGTGGAAGAGCGAAGCAATGGTGGACTGCAGATCCTTGCAGACGGCATGTCCACGGAAGCCGGAAATCGGGATAAGGTTCTGAAAACGGCGAACAGAAACAGCGTTGCGCTGAAATATACGGATATCGCGCCGATGAAGCGTGCAGAGAGAAGTGCCCTCGTAAAGGGGATGGATGTGGTCTGTATCTATCATGATAAGGTGGATGAAGCCAGCCATACTTCGGACAGCATGGTATTCCCGGCATGCGATGATGCGATCGAGGAGATCAAAAACATCGTACGGATCATCCGAAATGAGTTCAGTGGTACGCGTGTTTATATTACGGCGGATCACGGATTCCTTTATACCTACAGTCCGCTGTCGGAGGATGCCAAGGTGGATAAGACCACACCGAGTGAGCAGGATGTGGAGATCGATCGTCGCTATCTGATCACCCGAAAGGGCGCAACGCCGGATTATCTGCTTCCGGTGAAGTTTATGGATGACCGGTATGATGCATTTGCGCCACGCGCGAGTGTACGTATCAAGAAAAAGGGTGGCGGCCTGAATTTCGTGCATGGTGGTATCAGCCTTCAGGAGATGGTGGTTCCGATTATCGAGTACCATTATCTGCGGAACGATTCTAAGGCTTATCAGCGCAACAAGGCGAAGTATGATACCAGGCCGGTTGAAGTCGGTCTTCTTTCTGCAAGCCGGAAGATCAGTAATATGATCTTCTCGCTGAACTTCTATCAGAAGGAGGCGGTGGGCGACAACCGAAGTGCAGAAAACTATCTGCTGTATTTTGTCGATTCCAATGGAAAACAGATCAGTGATACCGCAAAGATCATCGCAGATAAGACAAGCGAAAATGGGCAGGAGCGCACCTTCCGCTGCAGCTTTAACCTGAAGTCGCTGAAATATGATAACCGCGCAAGTTATTATCTGGTCATCGCAGATGAAAGCGGTCTGCAGATACCGCAAAAGGAGGAGTTCCAGATCGACATCGCATTTGCGGTGGATGAATTTGACTTCTTCAGTTGATGTCACCGGGAGGGGTGCACATGGAGGATTTATTTGGAATGGGTGAAAGCCCCCGTGAAATCATAAAAGACAAACTGCGCCAGCATTTTGAAGGAAAGATCGTCCGGAAAGACCTGACGAAGAAAATCAAGGAAGGTGCCAATGTACCGGTCTATGTCCTGGAGTTTCTGCTGGGTCAGTATTGCTGTTCCGACGATGAAGCAGTGATTGAAAAGGGTGTGCAGAATGTAAAGCGCATCCTTGCAGATAACTTCGTAAGACCGGATGAGGCACAGAAGATCCTGTCTCAGCTTCGTAAAAAAGGAAGCCATACGATTATTGACATGGTAACCGTCCGTCTGGATATGAAAAAAGACTGCTTCTTTGCAGCGTTTTCTAATCTGGGCGTTGACGATGTGCCAATAGCAGATGAATATCCGGAGAAGTTTGATCGCCTGCTCTGCGGCGGAATCTGGTGTATCGTGCAGCTCGATTATGATGCGGAAGGCGATAATACGTTCGGTCTGGAGGATATCGATGGAAATCCGCTTCGCTCTAAACAGAAAAAACAGAAAGACATCTCACCGATCAGTATTCGAAAGCTGACGCCGATCCAGATGCCACACATCGACATGGACGATTTAAAACAGGGGCGGAAGGCGTTTACAAAGGACGAATGGCTGGATGTCATGATGCGTTCGATCGGTATGGAACCGGATGAGCTCACATATCGTGAAAAGTGGCTGCTCCTAACACGTATGATTCCGCTGGTAGAGAATAACTTTAACCTCTGCGAGCTTGGACCGAGAAGCACCGGTAAATCACATCTGTATAAGGAAATCTCTCCGAACAGCATTCTGGTATCGGGCGGACAGACGACGGTGGCGAACCTGTTCTATAACATGGGACGCCGAACCGTCGGTCTGGTCGGCCTCTGGGATTGTGTTGCCTTCGATGAGGTCGCCGGTATCAAATTTAAGGATAAGGACGGCGTGCAGATCATGAAGGACTACATGGCGTCCGGTTCCTTTGCGCGCGGGAAGGAAGAAAAGGCGGCTTCTGCATCGATGGTTTTTGTCGGAAACATTAACCAGAGTGTGGATGTGCTGCTGAAGACCTCGTCGCTGTTTGATCCGTTTCCACCAGAGATGGGGACGGACACGGCATTTCTGGACCGTATACATTGCTATCTTCCAGGCTGGGAGATTCCGAAGTTTCGTCCAGAGCATTTTACAAATGATTATGGCTTCATCAGCGACTATCTCGCGGAGTTCATCCGTGAGCTTCGGAAGGAACAGTACGGGGATGCCATCGATCATTACTTCCGCCTCGGCAAGAATTTGAATCAGAGAGATACCATTGCGGTTCGCAGAATGGCCGATGGTTATCTGAAGCTCTTATATCCGGACGGAGAATTTACAAAGGAAGAGGTAGAAGAAGTTCTCCAGATTTCTCTGGAGATGCGTCGTCGCGTAAAAGAGCAGCTGAAGAAGCTGGGCGGCATGGAGTTCTATGACGTCAACTTCAGTTATATCGACAACGAAACCTTCGAAGAGAAGTATGTCTCCGTGCCGGAGCAGGGAGGTGGTAAGCTGATTCCGGAAGGCCTGTGCAACCCTGGGCAGATTTATACTGTGTCTCGTGGCAAGAACGGCATGATCGGTGTATTCCGTCTGGAATCCCAGATGCTGCCGGGATCCGGTAAGTTCGATAGAACCGGTATCGGCTCCGACCGTGAGTGTAAGGAAGCTGCGGATACCGCATATAACTTCCTGAAGGCAAATGGAAAGCGGATCAGCGGTTCCATCAGCACGACGAACAAGGACTATATCATCAACTATCAGGATCTGCAGGGACTGGGGATGACAAAGACACTCGCGCTGCCGACGCTTGTAGCGCTGTGTTCTATCGCTTTAGGAAGGCCAGTACAGAGTTCAACAGCAATTCTTGGTGAGATTAGTATCAGCGGCACGCTGATGAAGGTGGAGAATCTTGCTGACACGTTGCAGGTGTGCCTGGATTCTGGTGCGAAAAAGGTGCTGCTTCCGCAGACATCGTTCACAGATTTTGTTACGGTGCCGCCAGAGCTAATGAGTTCGTTTCAATTGATACCGTACCAGAGTGCCGAGGACGCAGTGTTTAAGGCGTTGGGGGTTGAGTAAGGAGACTTATGAAGGTAGTAGAATCACATTATGCTGACATGAGTATGATCAATTTCCAGTTCTTGCATTCAGCCTTTCAAACAGCATGAGGTAGCAGGCTATGTTTCCGATGTGCTTTCAGTAGTAGGGGCTCTTCTCGAGGGCGCCGAGCTCGTCGCGTCAGCTGGTGTCGTGGCCACGTTTTCCGAAGTTACGGGCCAGGATGTCGAATTCCCGGAAGTGGCATTAGATTTCTTTTATCATTCTCAGGTTTATCAGCTGATTAATGACGGCGTTTCTGTTATGCATTGCATGAGCGATGTGTATCTGGCAGAGGAACTGGGGCAGGAATATACGGAGAAGACTGTGCCAAATGGCAATGACTCTTAATGTTTCAGAAATTTAATAGGGTGAGTTTATGATTTTTATTACCGGGGATATCCATGGAGATCCCGCCCGATTTTCAGTAGATGAATTTCCAGTACAGAACGAAATGACAAGAGAGGACTATGTGATCATCTGTGGAGATTTCGGAATGCTCTGGTCGCAGAAAGAAAACAAAGAGGAAAACGATCAGCTTGACTGGTTGAATGATAGGGGATTTACAACCTTATTCATTGATGGAAACCACGAAAATTTCGATCGCTTAAATGCGCTGCCGGTCCGTTCCTGGCATGGGGGAAATGTGCACTTCGTAAGAGAACACATTATCCATCTGATGAGAGGAGAGATTTTCAATCTTAATGGTATTTCAGTGTTCGCGTTCGGTGGTGCACGATCACATGATATCGCCGGTCTCGCGAGTGAAGAGGAGTTAGCAAGGGATTACACTGCCGGAATTCTACAGAAGGATGATCCGCACCTTTATGGAAAGCTGAAATTAGTACGGAATTACTACTCATCCGCGAGAATCGAGAATCAGGACTGGTGGCGGGCGGAGATGCCGACGCAGGCCGAAATGGATGCCGGTCTTGAGAACCTTAAGAAGCATAACATGCAGGTGGATTTTATCGTATCGCACGATGGACCGATTTCGGATCTCGTCCTGCTGGGAGGCGGAATCACCGCAGACCCTTTAAATAAATATTTTGAAGAGCTCAGACAGACGGTGACGTACCGGGAGTGGTTCTTCGGACACCATCATGAGGATCGGAGAATAAATGACAGGGAGACGGCGATGTATTATTCGATTATGCAGGTGGAGTAACGACGGAAAAGACAAGTGAAAAGAAATATACGAAGAAAAGCCGGATAGTTCTAAAGACGTTATGTATGAAGGGGGATGACATGAACGAGGTTTTAAAGCTACCGATCGGAATCGAGAACTTTGAAGAAATCCGTACGAAAGATTATTACTACATTGATAAGACCAGATTCATAGAGCAGCTTCTGAATGATTCCGGGGAAGTGCGTGTTTTTATGCGTCCGCGGAGATTCGGTAAGACGCTGAACATGAGTATGCTGCGGTACTTCTTTGAGATCGGGACGGATGCATCCCTTTTCGATGGGCTGTATATCTCGGGAAATCAGGCGCTGGTTTCGGCGCACCTCGGGAAGTATCCGGTGATCTTTTTATCCCTGAAAAATGTGGAGGGTCTCAGCTTTGAGAGCGCGAGATATCAGCTGGTAGAGCTGATTGCGAAGGAGGCGCGGAGACACCGTGCGCTGGAGAACAGCCCGAAGCTCGATGAGGATGATCAGAAAATTTATGCAGCATTGACGCAGGTGCAGGACGGTATGTATGTCATGGCGGAGGATGTGCTGTATGGTTCGCTGCAGGCGCTTTCGGAGCTGCTGTATAAACATTATCGGCAGAGAGTACTCATCTTAATCGATGAGTACGATGTGCCACTCGATAAGGCATTTCAGCATGGCTACTATCGGGAGATGGTGGCGCTGATGCGCACGCTGTTCGGAAAAGCATTGAAAACGAATGATGCGCTGGATTTCGCGGTGCTGACGGGCTGTCTTCGTGTTTCGAAGGAGAGCATTTTTACCGGATTAAATAATTTTAAGATTCTGTCGATTACGGATACGCGTTTCGATGAGCAGTTTGGTTTCACGGATACGGAAGTGCGGAAGCTGCTTGCGGATTATCATCTGGAATCGAAATATGCGGAGACGAAGGAGTGGTATGACGGCTATCGCTTCGGTAATGTGGATGTGTACTGCCCGTGGGATGTGATCAATCATGTGGACCGCGTCCTGGATGACATCGATGCGCGTCCGGAGGCATACTGGACCAATACCAGTGGCAATGATCTCGTAAAACGTTTCGTTGCGAAGGCCAATAAAACCACGCGGGACGAGATCGAGCGTCTGATCGCCGGAGAAGCCATCGAGAAGCAGCTGCGTCTGGATCTGACCTATGATGAGATCGATCGCAGCATCGAAAATCTGTGGAGTGTGCTTTTTACGACCGGATATCTGACGCAGGCGGGCAGGACGGAAGATGGAAACTATAAGCTTGTGATTCCGAATCATGAGATTCGTGAGGTGTTCCGTTTCCAGATTCAGGAGTGGTTTAAAAATGCGGTGTTCAGCAACACAGAGCAGCTGACGGCATTCTGGAAAGCCATCGAGGGCGGTGACACGAGCGAGATGGAAGCTTACTTGAATCGTCTGCTGAGTAATTCCATCAGTGTATTTGACACGAAGGCGGTGGATGGCGAGAAGGAGAGTGCGTACCACAATCTGCTGGTGGGGATACTCGCCGGGAATGCGGACTGGCTGGTGAAGTCAAATCGGGAGGCTGGTGATGGCTTCGCGGATATCATCGTGGAGACAGAAAATCCGGACGCCGGCATCATCATGGAACTGAAATATGTGAAGGATTTCAGCGCGATGGAGCAGGCGTGTCAACGTGCACTTACGCAGATCCGGGACCGTCGTTATCAGGAGTATCTGCTGAATGACGGACGAAGCGACATCATGCTTTACGGGATCGCGTTCTGCAGGAAGCGGTGCCGCGTAGTGGAGGAGTCTGCATAAAGCAGACTCCGGAACGATATCCAGCAGAGCTATGCTCTGCTCCCGAAGGGCTAAACTCGAGCCTCCTAAGCTCGAGTTTAGGGCGGTGGCGGAGACATTGGCCCACGATATTTAAACCAGAAGTTTAGTGCATTTTCTGTGCATCTGCCTTATATTGAGAGCGATAAAAATCCCCTCCGGTTCGTGCGGTGGCACGGTCCGGAGGGGATGCTGTGTTTAGTAGTTATTATTTCGTGTGATCCACAGGAAGGTGCCTGTGAAGAGGATGCCTTTCACGATGGAGGTGCTGGTGAGGGCCCACCAGATGCCGTCGAGGCCGAGCGGGCGGCTCAGGATGATCGCGAGCGGGATGCGGGCGCTGGTGAAGGCGATGCTCAGGATGCTGCACAGGCGTGTCTTTCCGAGGCCGGAGAGGGCACCGACGGTGGTGAGCTCGACGCACATGAAGGCTTCACTGAAGCCGATGATGACGAGGTAGCTGACCGCGGTGGCGATGGCCTGTGGCTCGTGGAAGAAGACGCCGGCGAGCGGTCCCGGGAAGCAGATGAAGATCGCGGTGACGAGCAGGCCCCAGAGTCCGACGGTGAGGAGGGAGATGAGGTAGCCCTTCCGGATCCGGTCATGCTTCGCAGCGCCATAGTTCTGGGCGACGAAGGCATTGAGCGCGGCGGCGAAGCCGTCTGCTGTGTTCCAGGAGATGGACTCGATCTGTCCGCCGACACGCTGGGTGGCGACGGCTTCCGCACCGTAGCCGGAGACCATGCGGGTGAGGACCATGGAGATCGCGCAGTAGGCCATGCTCTGGAGGGCGGTCGGGACGCCGATCTGGAAGATGCCCTCGAGGATGCTGAGCGGCATCCGGGCGAGGAGGCGGGTGCCCTTCAGGATGTTGTCCTTATGGCCGCGGAGGACGCCGAGGACCATGATCAGCATGACGATGGCCTGGGCGGTGACGGTCGCGATGGCGGCGCCGGTGACGCCGAGGCGAGGGAACGGGCCCGGGCCGAGGATCAGCACCGGATCGAGCACCATGTTGATGACGAGGCCGATGAGGTTCGCGATGAACGGGGTCTTCGAGTCGCCCTGGGCGGTATAGAGGCCGGTGAGGGTCAGGCTCAGGAAGGAGAAGACCACGAGGCCGCAGGCGATGCGGGTGTAGGAGATCGCGGCGGCGTAGGACTCGGCGTCACTCAGCTGGAAGAAGTTCACGAGCGGGTGCACGAAGGCGACGCAGATGAGCGCGTAGAGGAGGCCCATCAGCGTGGACAGCTGTATGGCGGTCTGCGCGTAACGATGCGCGCGGTCATGATCGCCGCGCCCTAAGCATTGAGCCACATGCACCTGACCGCCCATGCGTGCCATGGAGGCGAGGCCCTGTGAGAGCCAGGTGAACATGCCGCCGACACCGACGCCGGCGACCGCCTTCGAGCCGAGCATACCGATCCAGGCCATATCCGTGATGTTGTACAGGGTGCCGATGAACGACGACGCCATGATCGGAAGCGCGAGCTTCACCAGCGTTTTCATGATCGGGCCCTTCGTTAAATTACCATTCATAGTGTTTATTCCTTATATATGTACTCTGAGCTAGTATACACGAAAATATGAAAAGGTCGAGGGGGTATTATTTCCACTTACGCTGCAGTACTTCACTCTTTAGAAACAGCCGATATTTCGTGCCTTCTTTTATCGGATGAAGCTTGCCTCTTCGGACGAGATCGTCGATGTTCTGCATCGAGCAGGAGAGTTCCTCAGCGGCTTCGGCAGAATCAATCACTCGTTCTTTCACAAAAGACCGGAACTCATCGAGCTCCAGCGGTACTTCCCGTCCCATTGCGTAGAGCCGGGCGCAGTCGATACATAGATTTTCTCCCCAGCATATGCCATGTCCATCGGTTTCGACATTCACAGTGCGAAAGATCTGATCATTATGGAGAATCGGGTAAAAACGCTTATCATCAGAGACTAAATTCGCCACATCGTGCTTCCGCACACGTCCGTCCCGGAAGAAAACAAGCAGTTGTGTATCCGGCAGGGGGATGACATCTTCCACCTTCTGCTGGTTTCGCTTGATAAACTCCTTCGGAAGGTCTTTTTCAGAAATCGGAACCAGATAGTAGCTGTCCTGCGCACAGCGGCCATCCGTCATCGTCAGGAGCTTATACTCATCATACTCGTCGAGTCCATTGTCTCGTAAAATCATGCCGAGGTTCTGACGATCCGTCGGCACGATGCGCTGCTGCACCCATAGCCTGCTCCAGTAGGCATTGACCGTTTTCTGTCCTCTCTTTAAGAAAGAAGACAGGAGAAGTGGCGTTTCCCACGGGTCTGCATCATCCGGGAGTTCGATATAAAAACGCTTTTCTTTTTCGTAGTAAAAAAGATAGGCTACATTCTTCACCGCTGTATTTTCTTCATCTCTGATTGCAAAAATCTTCATAATAGAGCCACCTCTGCCAGATCATACTCCAGATTTTATCTTGTAAAGATACCGGTATGATATTCTCTAATCCCGCAAGTAATGTACTGCGGTCACTTTCTTTTAACGGATTTAATGATGGAAGTTCCTCTTTCGGAATCAGGAGCAGGTTTTCTTGTACGGAACGGGAGCCCACGAAACACTGAACCATTCGATCCTTCATCACATCAAATTTTTCGATATCCTCTTCCGTATAGCAGTTGAAAAGGAATGATAGGCCATGATCGAAAATGGGTGCCAGTCGAAGAGATTTTTTCTGTGCATTACGAAGCACTTCGATATTTGCTCCGTGGCGATCGCGGTTTAAAATCAGGAAATCCACCACCAGCATTTTATAGATATATGCTGACCATCCGTTGCGGATACAGAATGCAAGTGGTGTTTCATTATTTGCTCTCTCAGCCTGATAATATGCGTCAAGTGCGATTTTATGTTCCCCGCGCTCTTTAAAGTCTCTGGAGGCACACAGGTACGTATCCATCGCTTTACCATCGACATCGATCTCTGCGTGAACCAGATCATAGTGGAGATGCTCGATGCCTAAAATATTCAGAAGTCGGTCTACGATCAGTTCATTTACACACTCGTGACCGATAATTCCACGCATACCATCATAGTTTGACAATTTATAATACAGCTTCGGCTGCTGAAGATCATCGGTCGCCTTCAGGAATGAACCGGCGGTACCGGAGGATGAGCGAATCAGCGACCAGGATAGATAACGCAGGTCCTGCTTTTCGTGGATAATCGTTGTACTCATTTTTTCTCTCTGCTCCTCTCTATAGAATCAAGTTGGATATCTTTATTTCTTTAATTATATCATCTACTTGATGTACATCAAGTAGATGCTTGCAAGAATAGTCGACTCTTTATAACGAAGATTATGGCGTAAAAACATGAAACTGAAAGTTTTTATTTTATGTGTCAGATATTCGGACACCTGTTCGTATAATAGGTGAAGGCCTTTCAAAGTAATGTAACGAAATGAGGAAAACTTAATGCCGTATATGGATAGTCAGAACGCGGAGCGTCTGGTGGATACCTATGCCGATATGATTCTTCGCATCAGCTATATCTATCTGAAGAACACCGCGGATGCCGAAGATATATGTCAGGATGTCTTTCTGAAACTCCTGAAAAATGAAATCGTGTTTGATTCATTCGAGCATGAAAAATCCTGGATCATCCGGGCGACGATCAATGCCTGCAAAGATCTTCTCCGCACGAACTTCTGGAAACGTGCCGTCGATCTCGACGCATCTGCAGAGCTGGAAGCCCCGGCGGTGCCGGAGTCTGCGCTGCTTGACGAAGTGATGAAGCTTCCGAAAAACTACCGCGCCAGCATCTACCTTTATTATTATGAAGGCTACACGGTGAAGGAAATCGCAGCGATGCTTGGAAAATCAGAGAATGCAATCTCGGCGTATCTGTCGCGCGGACGAAAGAAATTAAAACTGCAGCTGCTCCCGTCAGGAGCTGAAAGGAGATCAGATGATGTCACAGATGTTTGATTCAGAGTTTCAGAAGTCTATGGATGCGCTTCATTTTTCCAGAGAAGCGAAAGAACAGCTACGTGCACGTCTCGTGCAGCAGCTTTCGGAAAGTAAGAAAAGAGAGGTAAAAACGATGCATAAAACATATAGAAAAGCACTGATCGTAGCAGCGGCCTGTCTGATGATCACCGGAGTGACAGCGGTCGCTTCGACCGTCATCACATCTTATCGTGGACGTTCGGCTGCTTTCATCGAACTTCATACCGTCGATGAGATGAGTGTAGCGCAGAAGAAAATTCAGGGCACGCGCACGATGGCGATGCCGGCATTCCCGGAAACACTGGGTGGCATCTACACACTGAAAGGAGGAAATCTCGTCGATATGAGCGGTGAGGATGCAGACGGCGGCACCGTCGACAGCTGGCAGGACATCTGCGGCCGTTATCAGGATGCTTCAGGGCGTGAAATCAACCTTACCATGTCCTTTCACCCGATCGACGATGGAGGTCGCACGGCAAGCGAGCGGCGGGTACTTCAGGATGTAGCTGTCGACTACAACGAAGACGAGTACCTCTTCCTGCCACCGTCCGATGAAGATCATCTCGATCCGGATATCGCTGCGCGAAAAGAAAGCGATGCGCACTTCTTCGTCAGCTACGGCAGCAGCCAGGCAGAAACGGTCTTCTATAAGCAGATTACCTTCATGCAGAACGGCATCAGCTATGACCTCATCACGAAATCTGACCTCGGCGCGGACGAGATGTTCTCGATGGCCGATGAACTGATTTCGCAGGGGAAGTGAACTCGTCAGATAGAGAAACATACCTGCACTCGTAAAATCCATGCAGCATCGGCAGGCACATTTCAATTATAAAGCGCTTACCATGCCTGCAGTTGGAAATCCAGCGCCGGAAACCGCCCCTTCGTGAATATGTCCTATGAATTTTTGCGATACTTCAGCGGGCATGTTATTCTTTACAAACCTGACGTTTTTCCCTTATCATATCTAGTGAATTTATTAAAAAAATGCGTTGTAGCAAGGCCAATCGGCCTTCGGTCTACCCGCTCAGAGAGCTGCCGGCTGGTGCGAGGCAGTGCGGTGTGCCGGATGTTTATCTCCTTGCGAGCAGCCGTGCCGAAAAGGGCCCGATCAGGTGCCGTTGGAAAGTAGAGTAGGTGCGGACGGCAGGCACCGTTATCAGGGCCAGTGGACTGTTGGGTCTGCACGAAGGGGTTGTCTATCAGAGACAGCAAAAAGAGTGGTACCGCGGAAGGTAAATTGTAACAGCTTTCGTCTCTTACAGGGTCTATGGACTTTGTGGGGGCGGAGGCTTTTCTTTTAACTTTCTCCCGGAAGCTGAGGAAGCGCATCCCCCAC